>JABFGJ010000002.1 GCA_013112545.1 Bacteroidota bacterium | reverse complement strand
CTTAACAAGCTTGCGTCTTACTAATACTTCCCCAACGTTACTCGGGGCGTATAAGGGACTTACACCCTTTGGATTAAATTCAATATTTAAAAGAACTTATTTATATTTACCATTCAAGGCACACACACCATATAAACCACATTAAAACGATGGTTTATATTAAACGTTAGCGGGCATTGAAAAATCCATGAATTATTTAAAAACTGTATTAATTTTTGCAAGCTTGATTTACTGTTTCGGTACTCAAAGCCAAAACAGAAAAGTTGAATTTAATTCGTTCGATAAAAATGGTAAAAAGCACGGATATTGGAAAATGTACGTTGACTCTAATTTAAATCAAGTAACTGATACCTCAAAAGCAATTTGGTACTATTATAAGATGATTCATCATGGAGAAACCTTCCGTGGTTACATTGACGATTTTATCGATAAAAAAGCACTAAATGAAGTCACATTTCTTAGTAGACCAAAAATAAAAAAGGACACTATTCTTCCGGTAAATGGATTATTAAAAATTGAAACTGTCAATAATATTACACATAGTTTGACTTTCAAAAACGGGAGTTTAATGAACAACTTTATAATCTTTGGAAAATCAGGAACAAGTTGGGAAGAGCTTGACTATTCTAAGAATTATAAAAATAATCCTTACTCTTACTATTATCAATCACCAACAGCTTTTGGCAAAAAAATTAAAAAAGGTTATTTCTATTATGAGCCAAATAAGAAAAGAAGGAAAAGAGATTTTGAAAAGTTTAAAGTGGAAACCACAAGATATGATGCTGATAGTTCCCAATTGTTATATAATGGCAATTATCATGGTAATTATAATTCAATTTTAAAATCAACTGAACGAGGTTACATACCAAAAACTCCTGATAACTATAATAATAAAATGTCTAACCATAGTGCTAATCTAATAATAGACAGTTCTAAATATATTTATGAAGATTATTTTCAGAAAGTTAATGGAACACTGACTGTGCTAGATAGTAATACAATTCATTTTCATCCAAAAAAAGTAATTAAAAAAAGTGGGTTCAATGAAAAACACAGTTTTCTAAAACTTGAAGGAAGATATAATTTTAAGAAAACTAAAAAACGTTATTATCTCAGTAAAGCTAAGGAATTCAATTTTATTGAATATGAATTTAAATATGGAGCACCTAATTGGTTTGAAGAAAAATAAAAGAACGACCCGCTAATAACTAAGTATTCGTTTTGCCGATAGGCCAAAAATGAATACTCTGCCTGACCGCCGGCAGGAGGTTTGACGATTAAATACCTAGGGGGAAAAACGATTTTCTTGATTGTTTTTGAAGTGAAGGTTCGGTAAGTATTTGTGACTGTTCGTTTTAATAGCTTTTATGAAAATAACCTAAGTGACTTTTTAAAAAAGCTTATTTATATTTACCATTCAAGGCAAACCACAAAAAAACAAAAATGAAAGATTGGAATAAAACAGGTAAGATAAAAGCTGTAATACTTGGAATACTTTTCCTTCCGAACATAATCAAACCAATTGGAGCTCAACCTGACATGAGTATTGTTATGCTTCTTGCTCCATTTATTTTCGGGATAGTCGCAATTCCATTTATCACAAAAATAAATACTGCACTTTTCGGACAAATAATTGAAAGACCTACATGGAATGACAATCCTTTATCTTTGAAAAGGCCATTGAGCTTATTCCAATTTGGTGCATTTTTCTTCCTGACCTCAGGACTAAGTATGATAGTCGGAACTTTAATAAAATATCAGCAATTAAGTGATTTCGGTCTGACATCCATTTCGTTTGGAATTGGAATTTTATTGGGTATTCGACTACTATTAAAAATGACTAAAAAATAAAGTTATCAGTATAAGCTCCCCATTTTTAGGAATTTCGAAATTTAACTATCAAGTCATTACGAATTTATAACCTACCCCTCTAACATTGATGATTTTAAGCTGTTCGTCTGCGCTTAATTTTTTGCGTAATTTGGAAACAAAAACATCTAAAGTCCTCCCGACATAATCCCCGACATCACCCCAAACTTCGTTTAAAATATAATCCCTTTCCAATACCTTATTTTCATTTGTATATAATAAATAAAGTAAATCTGCTTCTTTGGTTGATAGTTCTACTGACTGTGTGTTTAAAGTAAGCATTAAACTTTTTTGGTCAAATTGGTATTGCCCAATCTGAATAAAGTCATTGATTGATTGAACTGTTAAGCGTCGTTTAACAAGATAAAAAATTAGCGCAATTCCCATGATCAACCCGAGGATAGCATATCCGAATTTAATATTTGATTCAGTAGTAAGGGGATTTGTAATGCCTAATTTTTGATTTTGAATTGGAGTAAAATAAAAAACATAACAAGCAAAAGGTAAAAGCCGTCCCTTGCATGCAATCTTTTCATCAACTTTATCCTTTTGGGTTTTAAAACTATGCAACACCTCATCTGACTCACAACCCTGCACTTCAACAATAAAATCATGTTGAAGTTGACTAGTTTTCAATACCTTAAAAGTAGTTTCAACGAGTAATTCTGGTTCAAATGAAAACTCTTTTTCAAATTGGATAGCATATCTCCCATTGTTTTTTTCGATGGCTAAAACCCTAGATGTACTGTCGTTCAACGCCAACAAAAACTCATGTCCTATTTGCCTGAGCTCAACTTTTAAATGTTGGTCGATGGTCTGAGCACCAGCACGATTAAAGGTAAGTGTGATAATTAAACATGTAAAATATACTCTAAATAATTGCTTGGATAACATGCAACAAATTTATCCGATAATAAGCTGAATTGCGTTGAATTTGATATAAATTACACAAAATTTACACTATTTTACACTTATTAAACCTAGTTAAATAGCCCTACTTCTAATTTTACGAGAGTAATCATAAAAATATAATCATGAAAAACAAAATGTTCCAATTGCTCAGTGTCTTAATCCTAAGTTCAATAACTGCATGCACACAAGAAACACCCTCTATTAAAAATGTAGAAGAAACTAAAAGTATAAGCTCTTCGGAAACGACAGATGTAGTTCCTCATAATTACGGAGGATGGTATTGCCCCGACAATTTAACTGGATTTCCAGCTGTAAATATTGCTGATTGGAAAGAAGTAGCAGTAGTAAATGGTAGAATGCCCACTAAAGAGGAAACTCAAAATGGAACCTCATTAATTCATGTTGATGTAAATAAGTATCCCAATGCTAAACCACTAGACATGAGATTACCTAAATTGGCAAAGGTTTACAATCAATCGACCGATAGAGTAGATTTAATTATTGTGATTCAAGCTATTCATATTAACAATGATTCTATCGTTGGCTATCGATTTTTAAATGGAGGAAATGGAAGTGCAAGGTTAAATGAAGTGCGTTTCTTAACTGATGATGAAATCAACCAAATTCCGACATCTAAGTTTGTTGCCATTGATTTAAAAATTAAAGCTAGTCAGGATGTTGTATGGGAAGTCATGAGAAATGAAGAAAATTCTAATGCATTAGCCAAAACATTTGATGCAGATAATCTTTTAAAAACGAATTGGAGAAAATCAACCAATCTCAATTATTTTTATAGCAATACAGGAGCCTCAACAGCGAAGTATGCTAATAAATTATTTGGCAATTTCTATATTCAAAATGACTATAAACAGCTTTCTTATTCCGAAAAGTTTTTGCTACTACAGGATGACAATACAAAAACCACAACGCTTAAAATTCTTTGCGGCCCCTTTGCAGATGATTTTGAAAACCAACAAAAAGTATTGAAGTTATGGGCTCAAAAAATAAAAGAATTGAGTGAGCAAGGTGTAAGTATATTTAGGTAAATAAAAAAACTGCAAGCAAATAAGCTGTCAATAAAAATCACCTCATCTATCAATAACTTCAATGCTTTTGATTAATTTGGGCTGTGTCATCTTAGTTTATTGATTCGTAAATAACAAATCTTATACTCTTCGCTTTTGAAAACTAAAATTCTCAGTCCTCAGCATTTTCTTACCAGTCAATGGTCAGGTGGAAGCACAACACAACTTTATATATTCCCCACCAATGCCTCCTATGCAAAACGGAACTTTGAATTAAGAATAAGCACCGCTAAAGTAGAAATGAAGGAGTCAACTTTTACTTCTTTGCCAGGTTATAATCGCAAGCTTATGATTTTGGAAGGTGAAATTAGCATCATACATGAAGATCAATACAATAAGCAACTCAAACCTTTTGAAGTCGATTGTTTTAGTGGAGATTGGAAAACCACTTCTATTGGAACCTGCACCGATTTTAATGTGATGTGCTCGGCTAGCTTGCAAAGTGAGCTCTATCATTTAGCGATGTCTTCAGCTAGCAATTATAAGCTAAAACCAAAAAAAGCATGTAATAATTTGTTTTTATACGCTACTTCTGGAACCATTTATTTGAAGCTTATGCAAGTAAACTATGTATTGGAAAAAGGAAACCTGTTACATATTGAAAACCTTGGTGAATCTCCAATTTCTATGAATAGCGGTAACCATTTTGGACTAGTAGTTGTCGAGATTTATTAATTTTTCTTTTGAATGAATGCTAGTCCTAAAACTAAACACACAAAACCAAAATCCAATGGATTTTATTAATTTGGGCTAGAATTAATTGGATGAGATATAAGGTGTGTTTATAAGACATTGAACAAAAAAAGAAAACGAACCATAGATATAATTAGATATCTTTCAGTTAAATTGGACTTATCTCCAAGTTTATTGATAAATAAATTTAAACTAATTAACTAAACATCAACCCACAAAAAAGCCCTTGAAAGTATTTTACTTTCAAGGGCTATCGCTCAGAAATCTTTTTCTAAACCAATGCTTTCACTGCAGCAACTGCCGCTTCGTAATTTGGTTCGTGAGTAATATCATCCACTTCTTCTTTGTAGGTAATTTTGTTGTCTTTATCCAATACAAATACCACTCTGGCAAACAATCCCTTTAATGGGCCATCTGTCATTTCTATGCCGTTTTGGCTACCAAAATCGTTGTATCTAAAATCAGATGCAGAAATAATATCTTCTATGCCTTCAGCTGAACAAAAACGGTTCATAGCAAAAGGTAAATCTTTTGAAACCGTTAAACCTATCACACCTTCCATTTTGCCTATCAATTCGTTGAAAGCTCTTGCTTCTTTTTGGCAAATCCCTGTATCTAAACTCGGTACAGCCATAAGCACCTTAACTTTGTCAGCATAATCAGCCAAACTTCCTTCGCTTAAATCTACTTTTACAAAAGTAAAATCTTCTATTTTTTCTCCAACTCCTGGAATAGTACCACTCACTTGAACTGGGTTTCCTTTAAATTTAATATTACTCATTTTTATCGTTTTTATCTATTGAACAATGAATTCTAATTTCTGTTCTAATATAGCATCGAAATTAATACAAAATGCAGCCTTTTTTAAGCAATACTTTAATCTTATTTTAGAAAAAATTTAAAATCATGAAATCAAAACAACTTAGCTTTACAAACCTAGAAGGTATTGAATTAAGTGCAAGAATTGATTTTCCAGTAGATAAAAAGCCGATTGCTTACGCCCTTTTTGCCCACTGTTTTACTTGCAACAAAAATCTAAATGCGGTTAGAAATATTAGTCGAGCACTTACATCCAAAGGTTTTGCGGTGCTTTTATTTGATTTTACAGGTTTGGGTTCTAGCCATGGCGAATTTGAAGACACCTCGTTTTCATCCAACATCCAAGACTTAATAGCAGCATCCAATTTCTTAGCAGAAAAATTCCAAGCTCCTGAAATTTTAATCGGTCATTCTTTAGGCGGTGCAGCAGCACTTTATACCGCAGGTCAATTGGCAAACATAAAAGCGGTTGTAACCATTGGTGCTCCTTTTGACCCACATCATGTAACTCGCTTATTAGCTGATGGAATAGAGGAAATAAGAGAAAAAGGAAAAGCTAAAATTAATATTGGCGGCAGGCCCTTTACCATCTCAAAACACTTTTTAGAAGATTTAGAATCTAAAAATTCAGAACTAGTTGCCAAAGAACTTAGAAAGCCACTTTTAATCATGCACTCTCCACAAGACAATACCGTTGGAATTGGAAATGCTGCAAAAATATACACTGCGGCACATCACCCAAAAAGCTTTATAACTTTAGATGGCGCCGATCATTTGTTAAGTAAAAAAGTAGATTCTATTTATGCAGGTGAGATGATAGCCGCTTGGGTTGTAAGGTACATAGACTTACCAAAGAAAAAAGAATTAAAAGGAGCTAGTAAAGTTATTTCCAAAACAGGAAATGAAGATTTTACTACTGAAATCAAAGCTGGCAATCATCAATTTTTAGCCGATGAACCCGAATCTGTTGGAGGGCATGACTTAGGTCCAAGTCCATACGATTTAGTATCTTCTGGCTTAGCTGCTTGCACCTCAATGACTTTGCAGATGTACGCCAAAAGAAAAAAATGGGATTTGCAAGATGCGATAGTTCATGTAGAACACAATAAAAACCATGTAAAAGACTGTGAAAATTGTGAAGATTCGAAAGCTAAAATAGACCATTTTTATCGAAAAATTGAATTGATTGGAAAATTGGACGGGGAGCAAAAGGCTAGGCTGATGGAAATTGCAGATCGATGTCCTGTGCATAAAACGCTACACTCGGAAGTGAAGGTAATTTCTGAATTGATTTAATTAACTCAAAAATTTTGGATTAAAATTCACGAGGTAAAGCTGCTCAGTAGCCCTTGTGATTGCGGTATATAGCCATCTAGCATATTCCACATTGACCATTTCATCTGTTAAGTATCCTTGATCAACAAAAACGGCTTTCCATTGCCCACCCTGCGATTTATGACAAGTAACGGCATAGGCAAATTTTATTTGCAAAGCATTGAAATAAGGATTCTTTTTCAAGGCTTCATATTTCTTTCTTCGGTTGGGTTCATCAGCATAATCTTCTAAAACCGTTTCAAAAAGACGTTGGTTCTCTTCAGGGCTCAATGCAGGCGCTTCTGACATGATAGAATCCAATAAGAGCTTTGCTTCTACTGGTTCTAGTTTCGGATAATCGACTAATCGTATGGTCGCGTTTAAAAACCGAAAGCCATACAAGTTTTCGATGTTTCCCATCCGCATAATTTCGGCAATATCTCCATTGGCAATAAAACCGATGGGTGAATTTTCATCCAACCAAAAATAATTGTTCTTGACTATCATGATGTAATCTCCAGTTGCAACTTCTTCATCCAAATCCTTAATTCTAACTCGAATTTGCTGATTAAATTCATTGGCGCGCTTATTCGACCGTGTAATTACAATGGTTTCATCGGTTCCATATTTACCGATACAACTATCCAACTCATCTTCCAGTTCGTAACCATCGATAAAATGGATGTCGTCAAATTCCTTTTTCTGAAATAAAATTGTGGGTTCTTTAACTTGTGTTTGCTCTCTTAATAAAGTAGCGTTATACAATATCCCTGAATCTTCTGCCTGCCTTAATACTTGCTTTAGCTCTACTCCTTTCAGGCTCAAATGATATTCGCGTTGCAAATATTTTGAATCCAATGCTGGACTAATATCTCGACCAACTGGTGGTAATTGAGCAATATCTCCAATAAAAATCAAGCGGCAGTTTTGACCAGAATAGACGTATTCTATCAAGTCGTCTAATAAACTCCTCGATTGATAGTTGTGGGTGGCATTTAAACCACCACCGTCTGAAATCATGGAAGCTTCATCGACAATAAAAATAGTATTGCTATGCAGGTTGGCCGCTAAACTAAACTTAGTCTGTCCATCTGTGCCTCGTTTGCTCTGATATATTTTTTTATGAATGGTAAAAGCAGGTTTGCCCGAAAATTTAGCCATCACTTTTGCTGCCCGACCAGTAGGAGCCAATAAAACAGACTTTAATTGAAAAGAAGGAAAGGTTTTAACCATAGCTGCTACCGAAGTCGTTTTTCCAGTTCCGGCATATCCGCGTATAATAAACGCTGCCCTTTCGTGGTTTAAAAAAAGGAATCGCTCCATTCGTTCTACCAAATCAATTTGATCTTTGGTAGGCTTATCGGGGAAAAAACTATAAATTTTTTGTTGAAACTTCGAAAGCATATTCATTTACAAGGAATCCAAATTTAACCAAATTAGAGGCTTTAAATCACCTCAATTTAAATTGAACGAATGATAAAATCAATTTTTGAATAGTTTAATCAGGCTTATAAAAAAATTGTAGATTTGTGAACATTGAAAAGAACTTAAAAAATAGACAATGAAAATTGCCATTCAACTTGGACTTGCAATCGTTGCAGTCGTTTTAGCTTATTTTATCTACACTGGTATTCAAGACAAAATTATCTTTCAAGAAAAAGCTGAAGATAGAAGAGAAGTCGTTCAAGAAAGGTTGACACACATTGTAACCGCTCAAAAAACGTTTAGAGGTGAAAGAGGTAGATATGCAGCTAATTTCAATGAACTCCTCGATTTTTTGAATAATGATTCATTGACGATTATTAAGGCAATTGGCAATGTGCCTGACACTCTAACCGAAGCGCAAGCAGTTGAGCGTGGAATTGTAATTAGAGATACAGCCTTAGTTCCTGCCAATACAATTTTTAATGCTGGATTTCCAATTGATTCACTTAGAATAATACCTTTCAGCAATGGCAACGAGTTTAAAATGAAAGCTGGGGTTATTGAAAAAAACAAAGTAAATGTGAACGTTTTTGAAGCTTCTGCTAAATTAGAAGATGTTTATAATGGGCTAAATACCAAAAATGAAAACATTGATTTAAACGATGTTTTAAAGGTAGGATCAATGACAGAACCCATTACAACTGGTAACTGGTAAGCCAAATCAAAATGGCAACTTCCCCACTTGTTGAGAATAACCTTTTTGACAAATCTTTTATCAATAAAGCGCATAACCAGCATTTGAGTTTACAATTGAGTACCACTCAACTGAAACTTGCTTGGTTTGATATTCCCAGCAAAACCTATTTTGCTTTTCAGCAATTAGATTTAAGTACTATTGCTGATTTAGAAGTTTTTCTAAAAGATTTAAACACTATCGACAAGCCCTTCCAATCAACAAGTTTAAGTCTTGTAAATAATCTATATACCTTAGTGCCTAAAGGCCTATTTCAAGAGGACAAAGAATCAACTTACCTCCATTTTAATCAAGGTTATATAGACTCTGAGTTAAATAGCGAATTAATAGAATCGCACAATACAGTTTTGGTTTATGCTTTATCAAATCCTTATTTAAGCAGTCTCAAGCATGCTTTTCCTGGTATAAAAACCAATCATTTTGCAAAGATTTTGGTGAATGCACTAAGCCTTGAAAAAACAGATAATGATGAGAATTTATTCATCCACATTCAAGATAAACGTTTTGATGTATGTTATATAAAATCTCAGAAATTGCATTTTTTCAATTCTTTCGAATACAAAACAACTGAAGATTTTATTTATTTCTTGTTGTATGTTATGGAGCAATTGACCCTTAATCGTGAAACCTGTCCAATTAAACTTTGCGGAGAATTTGTAGAAACTTCATCGATCTACGAAACAATTTTTAAATACATTCGGAATGTAGAGCTTTTAAAAAGGCCAAATCATGCAAACTATAGCATAGTATTAAATAGCATTCCAGAACAATATCATTACTCTTTATTTAATCAATACTTGTGCGAATAATTAGTGGAACTTTAAAAGGGAGAAAAATTCTCGCCCCCAAAAACTTACCTGTTAGACCAACAACTGATTTTGCTAAAGAAGCTCTTTTTAATTTACTGAGAAATAAAATAGACATTGAAGAAATTGACGTTTTAGATTTGTTTGCAGGAACAGGAAATTTAAGCTTAGAATTTATCTCTAGAGGGGCTAAATCCTGTTTATCGGTTGACCAAAATACTGGCTGTATAAAGTTTATGCAAAAAACAAGCAAAGATTTTGAATTAAAAAACTGGCGAATATTAAGAGACGATGTTTTTAAGTTTATCAAAAAAGGCTATGGCCAATATGATTTAATCTTTGCCGATCCACCTTATGACCTTGAATTATTAACTAGTTTACCTAGGCTGATATTTGAAAAAGGATTATTGAAAGATGAAGGACTGTTGGTTTTAGAACACGGCAAAGAGCATTCCTTTGAAAACCATGAGCGACTTTTGTTTACTAGAAGATATGGAAATGTTAACTTTACCCTATTCTCATAAATACTGTCATGAAAAAAATAGCCATTTTCCCAGGTTCATTCGACCCCATCACATTAGGTCATGTTTCTGTAATCAAAAGAGCGATTCCTCTGTTTGATGAAATAATAGTAGCAATTGGCAATAATGCAGAAAAAAAATACATGTTCGACTTAAAACAAAGAGAGACATGGATTAAAGGTGCTTTTAAAAAAGAATCAAAAATTTCAGTTGATATTTACCATGGTTTAACAGTTGATTATTGCGAAAAAAAACAATCGAAATACATCTTGAGAGGCCTGAGAAATCAACAAGATTTTGAATTTGAACGAACCATTGCACAAATGAATAAGAAGCTAAATGATGAGATTGAAACCATTTTTCTTTTTACTGAGGTTGAATATTCTGCAATAAATTCGACAGTTGTACGTGATATCATTCGAAACGGAGGAGATGCCCATCAATTTCTACCTTCAAACATTCAAATTAAATGAGGTTAACTTTAATTGCATTCTTATTATTTACCCTAACTGCTTTTGGTGAAAATGTAATTATCAAAGGTGGTATAAAAGGTTTCGAAGGAAAAGAAATCTCGGCCAATATTTATGAAGATTACATCACTTTTAATCTTAAGAAACTAAATACTACTACCATTAAAAATGGAGAGTTTCAATTGACTTTCAATTTAAATGAAGTTGAACAAATAGTATTGAAAATTGAAGATAAGAGCACAAGTTTGTTTGCTGAACCAGCAGAAACATACAACATCGGCTTAGATTATGATGCTATAGCAAATCAAGGAAAAGCCTTTGATAAGTTTCTAAACATTCACTTCTTATTTCCAAAACCCAATGAAACTAATAGTTTAATTAAAAGTTTCAACACAGCATATCAAAATTTCTTTGCAGACAATTATCAAAAATTCGCGATTAAGCAAGCTTATAAAGAGACGAATGCCTTTATTAAAAAAATTGAAAATAAGCCACAATACCAATCAAAACCTTTTGTTCGTGATTATGTGAAATACGCAATAGCTAACTTAAAAGACATCAACAACGTTTCTGACAATGAACTATTTAACAACTACTTAAACAACAAACCCATCTTATATCGAAACAAAGAATACATGAATTTCTTTGTCCAGTTTTATAAGTCGGACTTTGATAAATTAACAATCGGTAAAAATGGCCAAGCGATTTTGAAAACAATCACCTTCGATAAAAGCTTAGCGAAGAGTATTGAAGCTATAAAATCGATTAAGAAAATAGAACAAGATGAGTTGGCGGAATTGTATCTTTTGTATGGCCTATTTGATGTGTTTCATATAAAAAGAGTTAATCAAGATGCGAGCTTAAACCTTATTGCACAGATTGAGAAGAATGGACAATCAGTCCAAAATAAAATATTGGCAAAAAACCTTAAAAACAAGTTAAAACTGTTTGGTTTTAAACAGATTGCACCCGATTTCAACTTACAAAGTAATGAAGGTAAAAGCTATACTATGGCTGATTTTAAAGGAAAAGTGGTTTACTTAAACTTCTGGGCTAATTGGTCGATTCCAAGCCTTAGAGAAATGCAGGTTATTAAAATGCTTTATGAAAAATATGCAGATAAAATCTATTTTGTGAGCATTAATTTAGATGAAAACAAATCGAGCATGCTTAAGGCACAAAATCAATTTAATTTTCCTTGGACTATACTATACGGCGGTGAAGATTTTGAATTGAGAGAGCGTTTTGAAGTAAAAGCTGTTCCCAGCTATTTTTTAATTGATGAAAACGGGAAAATGCTGCAAGCCTTCTCACCAGGACCCGCTGATATGGACAAGCGTTTTCATGAGATGAAATAGCAAGTGACTAATCTGTTAATTATGCGAATCAAGCGTTGATTAATGTTAAAAATGACACTTGGCAATTATTAATTCGTAATTATTAATTCGTAATTATTAATTCGTAATTATCTTTTTAAGACTCGCATAAGTATTATTCAATTGCTCGCTCAAATCAGCTTCATTTACCCATTTCGCTTTTTCAATGGCTTCTTCTTTTTGAGGTATTAATTCAGATTCATCTGCACAGAACATTTCAAACCAATAGGTCGGTTTTAAAATTAAACGTTCCCCCATATGATACATGTGATAAGTTGTTTCTAAAGCTCTTGTAATTTTCAATTTAGAAATTCCGCACTCCTCCTCCACTTCTCTAACTGCTGCAGAATTTCGATCTTCACCTACTTCAATTTTTCCTTTGGGCAAATCCCATTTCCCTAAACGATAAATAAAAAGAATTTCCCCATGCTGGTTTTTTACTTTACCACCTGCTGCTTCCACAATTTCAAATAAGTAGTAAAATGAGCTCCATAAATTTTCCAAATCTTGACTTTCAAAACAAACAACAGTCTTAACATTCTCAACCAAAAGCCATTCAACTACTAATTTCATGCTTTCGGAATTAGGATTATGAAGTGTCAATAAATTATCAACAATTGTTGATTTTTCTAGGTTCGAGCTAAATAATATGGAGTGCTCATTGATAAAAACTTTATACCTTTGCATACATGAAAATTAACAAAGATACGGCACATAAAGTAGCCGAATTTTTATTGCAAATAAAAGCAATCAAACTTAGCCGAACCACCCCATTTCAGTGGGCTTCAGGCTGGCAATCTCCAATTTATTGCGACAACCGCAAAACGCTTTCTTACCCTAAAGTAAGAACCTATATTCGTCAAGAATACGTCAACAGCATACTCGAAAACTTTGGCCAAGTAGATGTGATTGCAGGAGTTGCAACTGGTGGAATTGCACAAGGAGCGTTAATAGCTCAAGACATGGAATTGCCCTTTATTTATGTTCGTTCGGCTTCAAAAGGTCACGGCTTGCAAAACCTAATAGAAGGAGACGTGCAAGAGGGACAACGTGTTGTTGTAATTGAAGACTTAATTTCTACAGGCATGAGCAGTTTAAAAGCTGTTGAAGCATTGAGAAATGCCGGTTGCCACGTTGTTGGTATGGTCGCAATTTTCACTTATAACTTTCAAGTTGCCAAAGATAATTTCGATGCTTACAAATGCCCATTATATACTTTGAGCGACTACAACAGCTTAATTGAAACCGCCGTTGAACATGGCTATATAAATGCAGAAGATATAGAATCACTAAAAAACTGGAGAGAGAACCCAGCAAACTGGAACGCAGTATTATGACAAGAATAGAAACAGATCACAAAATCACCTCAAATAGCCAAAAGCAATTGTTTGACTTTCTAACAGATTTAAACAATTTTGAGAAATTGATGCCCCAAGATAAAATTGAAAAATGGTCTTCTGGCGAAAATCAATGCGAGTTTACCATAAAAGGAATGGCTAGAATAGGTTTGAAAAAAGAATCTCAAACAGAACATGAGCTTATAAAAATCTCTTCTTTCGGAAAAGTGCCATTTAGCTTTAATCTCGATATTCACATAGCTGAAAAACCAAATAATGGTGCAGAAGCTTACATGGTTTTTGAAGGAGATATTAATCCATTTATGAAAATGATGGTGGTTAAACCATTGACCAATTTCTTCAATATGCTAGTAACAAAAGCAAGCGAGATTAAGCTATAAATTTCAGTTCTTTCAAATCATAAGAACAAAGCTTTCCATTTCTCCATACTTGGATAATACCATGATTGGCTACTTGGGCTATTTTGCCTTTGAATGTTCCCAATTTATCTTCTAGCAAAACAGCTTGATGAAATCCATACAAACTTTCCAAGTAATGAGTTTGAATATAACTTTTGCCGTAAATATTGTATTCGCGAAAAGTCGATTTAATAAACGATAATAAATTTGCCAATTCTAAATCCAAATTAAAATCTGCTAAACTCAATTGTTTTAAAGAGATTGCTGCTCTTTCATAAGTTTCAAATTGGGTTTGATTAACATTTAATCCTATTCCGATAATAGAATTAGAAATAAGTTTGCCCTCTACAGTGTTTTCAATTAAAATCCCTGCTACTTTTCTGCGATTAATCAAAATATCATTAGGCCATTTTACTTCCACTTTACCAACTGCCAAACTGTCTAAATAGTTCTTTAATCCCAAGGCTACGCATTGGCTGATTAGAAATTGATTTTCAATCAATAAGCCTGGACTAATTACCAAGCTGAATAACAGATTTTTACCTTGCTCCGACTCCCAGCTTTTACCTTGTTGGCCTTTGCCATTTGATTGAAAATCGGATCTAAAAACACTGCCTTCTTTTACCTTTTTTGTCTTCAGTAATTCAAGGGCATAACTATTGGTTGACTCTAGATTAGATAAATTAAAAATTTGAAAATTAAATTTGCTTGAAATCATTATTTTAAAAGGCTTCAGGACTCACAAAGGAACTGATTTTAGACAATGAAAATCCTTACTTTTGTAAAAATTCGCTAAAAAATTATATGGCAAACAAAATAAAACCAGTTACATCCGACGTTTTGGCAGCGGCAATCATAGAAGGAATTCAAGAAAAAAAAGGGGAACACATCGTGCAATTAAACCTTCAAGGTCTAGATGGCGCGGTTACAGACTACTTTATAATCTGTCAAGCAAACTCCTCAACACAAATAAATGCGATAAAGGATTCGATAGAAGTAGAAGTTCAAAAAAAATTAGGAGAAAAACCTTGGCACATTGAGGGAACACAAAACGGTGAATGGGTGTTATTAGATTATGTGAATGTAGTCGCTCATATATTAAATCCTGAAAAAAGAGATTTTTTTAATTTAGAAGGTTTGTGGGCCGACGCAAAAAGAAAAGATATAAAAGCAGCTAATTAATTAGAAAGAATGGCAGAAGAGAAAAAGAAACAGGCATACAAGAGGAAAGAGACCTCTGGGAATAAGAATAATCCAAAAAAACAGTTTAATTTTTATTGGATTTATGCTATAATTGGTGTCTTGCTAATTGGAACACAATTGTTTCAATTTAGTGGTGGAGAGAAGAAAACTACTTGGAATAAATTTGTAAATGAAATGCTGAAAACCAACGAGGTTGAACGCATTGTAGTAGTGACTATGGGCTCTGAGTCTAAAGCAGAAATTTACATTAAAAAAGAAGCTTTACAACAAGAAAAATATGCAGATGTTCGCAATGAAAGTTTGGGAGCTAGTGGATCTTCTAGTCCTCAATACTACCTTAAAATTGGAACTATCGATCAGTTTAACTCCGATTACAATCGAGTGCTAGATGGGCTGCCAGAAGAGCAAAAAATTCACCCTGAATATGAGACTCGTCAGAACTATACTGGTGATTTGTTAGGCTGGTTGCTGCCAATAATCATCATTATCGCATTTTGGATGTTTATCATGAAACGAATGACTGGTGGAGCAGGAGGCCCTGGTGGTCAAATTTTTAATATTGGTAAATCCAAAGCCACCCTATTTGACAAAGAAAAAAACGTAAGCATATCTTTTGATGATGTAGCTGGTTTAGCTGAAGCAAAAGAGGAAATTGAAGAAATTGTTGAGTTTTTAAAAAACCCAAAAAGATATACTGAATTAGGAGCAAAAATTCCTAAAGGTGCATTGTTGGTTGGCCCTCCTGGAACTGGTAAAACTTTACTTGCGAAAGCAGTTGCTGGAGAAGCTCAAGTACCATTCTTTAGTCTATCAGGATCTGACTTTGTTGAAATGTTTGTAGGTGTAGGTGCTTCTAGGGTTAGAGATTTATTTAAACAAGCCAAAGAAAAAGCACCTGCAATTGTATTTATAGATGAAATTGATGCAGTTGGTAGAGCTAGAGGAAAAGGCATGGCTCAAGGCGGAAACGACGAAAGAGAAAATACTTTGAACCAATTATTAACTGAAATGGATGGTTTTGGAACTAACAGCGGTGTTATTCTATTGGCAGCTACCAATAGAGCTGAAGTTTTGGATAGAGCCTTATTAAGACCTGGTCGTTTTGATCGACAAATTCATGTTGATTTACCAGACTTACCAGAACGAATTGCCATTTTTAAAGTTCACGTAAAACCTTTAAAGATTGATCATACAGTTGATATCAATTTCTTAGGTAAGCAAACTCCTGGTTTTTCTGGGGCTGATATTGCAAACATTTGTAATGAGTCTGCGCTAATTGCTGCAAGAAAGAAAAAGAAAAGCATTACACATCAAGACTTTTTAGATGCAGTTGACCGAGTAATAGGTGGATTGGAAAAGAAGAATAAAATAATAACCGCAGATGAGAAAAAAGTGATAGCTTATCACGAAGCTGGGCATGCTGCCGTTAGTTGGCTAGTAGAACATGCTTCTCCATTAGTAAAGGTTACTATTGTACCTAGAGGTAGGTCTCTAGGAGCTGCTTGGTATTTACCAGAAGAAAGGCAAATCACCACGAAAGAACAAATGCTTGATGAAATGTGTGCTGCTTTAGGTGGTAGAGCTGCCGAGGAAGTGATGTTTGGGGAAATCTCTACAGGAGCCTTAAGCGATCTGGAAAAAATAACAAAACAAGCTTACGCCATGGTTTCAGTTTATGGCTTAAATGAAAAAGTTGGCAACATTAGCTTTTATGATTCTAGTGGCCAAAATGAATATGGCTTTCACAAACCTTATAGCGAAAAAACTGGCCAGTTGATAGATGAAGAAGTTAGTAAGATGGTTGAAGCAGCTTACATCAAAACAAAAAATATTCTAGAAGAGAATAAAGATAAATTAACTCAACTAGCTGAATTATTACTTGAAAAAGAAGTAATCTTTAAAGATGACTTAGAGCGAGTTTTTGGTAAAAGAGCATTTAAAGAATCAGAAAAAGTAGATGCCAATGTAAGTGGAAAGGCAAAAGATCTACTGGAAAAAGAGATTTTAGCTAATCAAGTTGATGAGGAGAATGTAGAGACCAAAATTGAAGAAGGAAATTCAGTGGAAGGAAATAATACTACGGATCAATCAAAAGAATCTTTAGAAGAAGAAAAACTAAATAAAGCCTAGGCTTATGCTTTGTAATTCACATAATTAAGTCATGGCCGAAGATTGGGTTAAAGTATATAGCACCGATGTTTCTTATTTAGCAGAATTGATAAAATATGCTTTAGAAGAAGAGAATGTTTCGAGTGTAATACTCAACAAGCGAGATTCCTCACACGTACATTTATTTAACGGACAAGTAGAACTTTATGTGCATCCCGACGATGTAATTCGCGCTAAACATTTAATTGATAAAAACGAATTGTGACAAATTTTCAAGAAAGACTTTTGACCAGCATTCTTTTTGTGATTACGCTTTTAGGTTCAATCATATTAAGTGAGTTTGCCTCATCTATATTATTCTTTGCCATAATCTTGTTAAGCCAAAGAGAGTTTTACAATTTTTTTAAACCTACTGACATAAAACCTCAAATGAAGGTTGGTATAGTTGGAGGTTTGGCATACTTTACAATTTCCGTTTTAGCATCGCAAGCTAAGCTAAACATCAACACCCTTTTTCTAATTATTCCAATTGTATTTGGCATTTTTATTATCGAATTGTTTCGGAATAGACCACAGCCAATCCCCAACATTGGATATACTATTTTAGGAATTATATATGTTGCCATACCTTTTACACTCTTACATGAAATAGCCTATTTTGCCAATTATAAATTTGGTAATACTTACAATTACAACATCCTAATTGGTTATTTCTTTGTGCTGTGGGCTAATGATACCGGAGCTTATTTGGTGGGTAGAAAAATTGGAAAAACCAAATTGTTTGAACGAATTTCTCCTAAAAAAACCTGGGAAGGTTCCATTGGTGGAGCTGTATTCGGCTTAATTGTCGGTTATGTAAACTTTCTATTATTCCCAGAAATTAGTTTAATTGTTTGGCTAGGAATTGCAATAATCATAGTTGTGTTTGGCTCTCTAGGCGATTTAGTTGAATCGCTATTTAAAAGAAGCTTAAACATAAAAGACTCAGGAAAATTACTCCCAGGTCATGGTGGAGTTTTAGATCGATTTGACGGTATTTTCATCTCTGCGCCTATGGTTTACACTTTCCTAAAGCTGCTTGAATTTATTACAAGTTAATACTTAAAAATCATTTTAAATGATTCAAACAAAAAAGCAGTAACAATATTGCTATTTTTGAGCAAATTCAAAAACTATGAAATTTCATAAAGAAGGATATCCAAGTTTAGCACTCGTTGTTGCTTTCGGAATTGTTTTAAATCTACTAACTTGTTATTTTTTATCTGATTATCCTATCATTGTCTATCTAGGCTATGCGGTGTCTGCATTTTTATTAATTGTGATATTGCAATTTTTTAGAAGCCCCAAAAAGAACTTTGTGATAAACGAAAATCAAATCATTAGCCCTTGTGATGGCAAAGTGGTTGTGATTGAAGAAGTGCTTGAAACAGAATACCTCAACGAAAAAAGAAGACAGATTTCTATTTTTATGTCTCCAATAAATGTACACAACAACCTCTATCCTATTGGTGGAATATTGAAATATTTCAAATATCACCCTGGTAAATATTTGGTTGCTTGGCATCCAAAATCATCAACAGAAAATGAAAGAACAACCGCTGTAGTTGAAGACTCAAAAGGTAGAAGTGTACTATTTAGACAAATTGCAGGAGCTTTGGCTCGTCGAATTGTATTTTACGGAAAAGAAGGTGAAGCGGTAAAACAAACTCAAGAGTGTGGGTTTATTAAATTTGGTTCTAGAGTTGATTTATTTTTACCCTTAGATGCAAAAATCATTGTGAACTTAGAACAAAAAGTAACCGGTGGAGAAACCGTAATTGCTGAGTTTGCATAAAATAAACTAGCTTTAGATTATACTCGTACTCCAATTACACAAACATCATCTAATTGGTCTTCATTTCCTCTCCACGATTCAAATGCATTGTTGAGAATTTTCATTTGTTCCCACATGTTTTTGTCTTGAATATTTAACAATAAGTTTTTAAACCTAGGAGCCATGAATTTCTTGCCTTTTGGCCCACCGAACTGATCGACATATCCATCCGTAAAAATATAAAAGGTATCCCCTTTATCCACCTTGATTTTATGGGTAGGAAATGGAACTGGATTATCTACCAAACTAATTGACTGCTTATGAGCTTTTATTTCTTCTATTTCATTTCCTCCACTCCGAATAATCCAAAGCGGATTGTTAGCGCCTGCGTATTTTAAAGTTTTACCATTTAAAGTACATAAAGCGATGTCCATTCCATCATTAACTTTTTCAACTGATTTTTCAAATTCACGAACAACAAGTTCTCGAGTTTTGGTCAAAATTTCTCCAGGCTCTATTAGGTCGAATTCATTAACTGCCCTATTTAATGCAGAATTACAAATCACCGAAATCATGGCACCTGGCACACCATGACCTGTGCAGTCGGCAGCTGCCAAACATTTAAAATTTGTATTGAATTTATGGTTGTACCAGTAAAAATCACCGGCAACTATGTCTTTAGGTTTATAGAGTATAAATGATTTTTTAAATTTCTTTTGTACTTCTTGTATTCGTGGTAAAATAGCGTTCTGAATTCGTTTTGCGTATGATATTGAATCTAAAATCTCAGTTTTCTTAGCATTAATCAATTCATTTTCTAGATTAACCTCTTGGTTTTGGGTCTTCAGATAGTTCTCTATAATTTTTCTTCTAAATATTTCTCTCATAAGAGCTCTATTCTTATAGATTCCAGTCAATAAAATTAAAACGACAATTATGATGGAAATTATAGCAATTCGGAATACTTTCTGTTGGTTCACACCATGTTCATATTTTACATCTATCCATTCATTAAACAATGCCGAATATTCATGATTTGGTATCGTCTCAAAAATAGAATCGATTTTCTGAATTAATAAGCTGTCTTCAATTAAGCTTGCTGTTTTTAAGTCTATTGTTATATCAGGAATATCCCCATTGATTCTTAAAGTTTTGTAACCGTTTATGCTTAAATAATAACCTGCAACAGGCAGTGCTTCTATTGTTGCTTCTACTTTTTTAGCATTTAACAACAATAAAGACTCTTGAAAAGTATTGGTGTAAATTATATTAATTTCAGGGTACCGAGTTTCTATCTCCTCTGTAATAGCATAATCATGTGATAAGGCTATATTTTTGCCTTTTAATTCCTCTATAGATTCTATAAATTCATCTTCCTTTCTACTAACAATAACAGCAGGAAATTTTGAACCAAATTTGGAAAAATACATCCATTTTTTTCGCTTATCAGTCGCGTTTATAATTGGGATTAACTTTACCTTACCGCTTTTTAAAGCGGCTATCGACTCACTCCAGTTTAGCCCTTTAAAAGCAACGAATTCAAAATTTGATCTTTGCTCTACTTTTTTAAGCACTTTTTCAATAATTCCTCTGTGATTTCCAAAATCATCTATAAATTGAAAAGGTTTCCAATCAGGATCGTAACCAAAATAAATGGTGTCTTTTACTGCACTTTTTGATGAGTCTTTAATAAGACTTAAACTTTCATCATTATAACTAAATAATGATAAGCTTAAAATGGACAAAAAGGTTAAGTAAAAGCATTTCATGTTTGTGTTTTTATTAGTTGGTTTTGCATACAAGATAATTTTTTTTTCGATATTTAACCGATTTTATATTCCATTTCTTTAAAAAAACTTTTAATTATGTCCTCATTACCAGTTTATTACCAACAATATTTTGAAAAAGTGCCAAAAGGCGACCCGATTTTATTGCTCGAATTAAATTTGAAAGAAAGCATTAAAACCCTGGTAATGGTTAATGAAGAAAAAGCAAACTGGTCTTATGTCGAAGGTAAATGGAGTATCAAAGACATTATACAGCATTTAATCGATACCGAACGAATTTTTTGTTTTAGAGCTTTGAGTTTTGCCAGAGGAGAAACAAACGAACTTTTAGGCTATGATCACAATGCGTATGTAATAAATGCGAATGCAAAAAATAGAAGCCTTAAAAATCTTTTGGAAGAATTTAAACGCCTTCGATTAAGCACCATTGACCTTTTTAACAGTTTCAGCGTTGACATGTTAGAAAAAAAAGGCCAAGCAAATGGCAATGAATTAAGTGTTGGACAAATTATGCACATCATCATCGGCCATGAAATTCACCACATGGATGTTATTCAACAGAAATATTTAAATGCATGATTACTTGGAATGATTTTGAAAATGTTGATATCCGTACTGGAACTATATTAGAAGTCCATGATTTTCCAAAGGCCAAAAAGCCTGCATGGAAACTAATCATCGATTTTGGTGAGCTTGGTATCAAGAAGTCTAGTGCCCAAATAAAGACTAACTATAGCGCAAAAGACTTAATTGGCAAACAAATATTGGCTGTTGTCAATTTTCCACCTAAACAAATCGCCGATTTTATGTCCGAATGTTTGGTCTTAGGCATTGAAGATGATGCAGATGATATAGTCCTTTTACAAACTGAACGACTAGTTCCCAATGGTAGAAAAGTAAAATAATTCAGATGAATTGACTTAAATTCTACCATAAAAATACTTCTACAAAATACTTAGTAATGCCTTTAAATTTCTGAATTTTACACAGTAATTTGAATTCTAATTTATAATCTAAAACGCAGGCACCATGAAGAATTATGAGTCTAAAAATTTTGTTAACAACGAATGGCTTTCTACTGGAAGTGGTTCATACTTAAGCATCTTAGATAAATACACTGGTGAAGAAATTGGCAAAATTCCTCAAGCGAGTGAAACGCAAATGGAAAGCGCTATAGTTGGAGCTAATGCAGCATTTCAAATTACAAAGAAATGGTCGGCTGGCAAACGTGCCGACATGATGAGAAAGTTGCACACTAAACTAGAAGAGCAAAAGGAAAAATTCATCAACATCATTATCAATGAAGGTGGAAAACCCCGTTCTTATGCTACTAATGAAATCGATAGATGCTTAACTACTTTGCAGCTGGCTTATGAAGAAGCAACTCGATTTGGCGGAGAAGTAGTTCCTATGGATTTTGCAGCAGGAGCCGGCAAAACAGCTTTCACAAAAAGGCATCCCATTGGAGTAATTGCATGCATCACTCCTTTTAACTTTCCATTAAACTTGGTGATGCATAAGGTTGCCCCAGCCCTAGCAGTTGGTTGTACTTGCATTATCAAACCTGCTCCTCAAGCTCCTATGTCTTGCTTGGCATTTGCCGAATTAATGCAAGAGGTGGGCTATCCAGCAGGGGTGATCAATGTATTGGTTTGCGACATTCCTGTTGCTGAGAAATTAGTTCGTGATAATCGTGTTGCAAAACTGTCTTTTACTGGTAGCGACAAAGTGGGCTGGTATTTAAAAAGCATTTGCGGCAAAAAGAAAGTAACCTTAGAATTAGGTGGAAATGCCTCCGTTATTATAGATGAAGATGTGGATGTGGAAGCCATTTCAGATTTAGTTGCAAAAGGCGCTTATTTATACGCCGGACAGATTTGTATTTCTACGCAACGAATTTTTGTACATCAAGCAGTTTACGAACGTTTTGAAAAGGCGCTAATCCAATCCATTCAAAATCTTAAGGTTGGAAATCCTCAAGATGGGGATACTTTGGTAGGGCCAATCATAGATGCAGGACATTTAGGTCGAATTGAAACTTGGGTAAACGAAGCTAAAAATGCAGGAGCAATTGTTTTAACAGGCGGAAAAATAGCAAGCAAGGAACACAATCTTTTTGAACCCACTCTATTAACCAATACCGATGCAACAATGAAAGTGTCTTGCGAAGAAGTATTTGGGCCTGTAGCTGTTCTAGAAAAATTTTCAACTTTCGAAGAAGCCATTGCCATGAATAACGATTCAAAATTTGGTTTGCAAGTAGGTGTTTTCACTAACCGATTAGATCATTTTAAAATGGCTTTTGAAGAACTAGAAGTTGGAGGAGTGATGATCAATAATATTCCAGGATTTAGAATTGACAACATGCCTTACGGTGGAGTAAAAGACTCTGGTTTGGGTCGTGAAGGCTTGACTTACGCCATGGATGAAATGACAGAAGGAAGGCTGTTGATATATTAATTTTGGTTTGCACAAAATTCTTTTGTTTTATTTAATGTATCTTACCCTCTAAATTCTAATCCTATGCCTTTAAACAATAACGATATCATTAAAAAATTACGCGTTGCACTTAGCTTAAAAGATGAGGATATTGTCGAAATATTAAAATTGGTAGATTATGATATTAGCAAAAGTGAGTTGGGTGCTTTTTTCAGAAAAGAAGACCATGAAAAATACATGCCTTTGCAAGATCAAATTCTACGGAATTTCTTGAATGGACTTATCATTCATAAGCGAGGACCAATGGATGAAAAACCAACTTCTGTTGCCCAAAAAAGAGCAGAAGAAAAAAAGAAGCCTAAACCAGTAGTAAATAAGGATTCGGTGGAAGATCGACCTTCAAAGACTTTTAAATATAGGAGGAAAGACTAAACGCTATATTTACCAGAATGAGAACTAAACAAGCTTAAAGCAAACTGAGAGTATCCCATTAAGTGTGTAGATTTTAAAAAAGGTATAGGCCTTATGGCTATGGCAAAATAAATACTCCCCTTTTTGGAGAAGGCCTGTTTAAAAACAGCGCATTTATTTCCCCAATTTTCTCTGAAATAGAACTAATTAACTTTAGAATTTCTGGAGTTATTTCGTAAGGAGGGTTCATTTATGGATATCAACTAAAAATAGATTTTTTTACTTGGAAAGATATTCTAAATCATTATTGTCCGACAAACTTCTAATCTTGATGTTCTATTGGGTTTTAGTTTACTTTTTGATGAGCAAAAAGTAAAACAAAAAACTCAGCCCTTATCAAAAAGCAGTCCCAAAATAAAAACATCAAGTTGAATACAGAACACATTATTGTATATTGTTAATTTTAAATAATTTATACAGTATATTATGCTTGTGTGAAAATTATAAGAAAAGTTTTATCGGACACCAGTGATTCTAAATCCTATTCTGATTCAAAGCCATAATCGCGTTCTACTTTAGCTATTCGAACTTTAAAGCGCTTATACCATTCTGCTCGTCCACGCTTTTGGGCTATTTGGTGTTCGCTTTCGGCTTTCCACTTTTTTATAGAATCTAAATCTTTCCAAAAGGAGATAAAAATACCAAAGCCATCACGAGCCGCTTCATAACCTAAAAACCCTTCATTTTCTAGCGCTAGTTCTTCCATTTGAATGGAAACTTCTTGGTATTCTTTTGTATTCACTTTTAAAGTAGAAGAAAAAATAACCGCATAATAAGGCGGTTTGGGTGTATTTGCAAATTCGTTCATTCTAAGCTATCTGTTTGTTTTCGTATGGATTCGTCGTGAATCAAATGCAACATTCCTTCTAAAAATTTTGTGCTTAAACCCAATGAAGTGCCATTTTTTAAACTGCGCTCCAGGGTGCGTTTCCATCGTTCTATTTGTAGAATGGTAACATTGTTCTGCTTTTTGTCAATTCCTATTTGTTTAGCGAGTTGCATTCGAACAGCCAATTTCTCCAACAACTCATCGTCAACTAAATCAATTTGCTCTCTTAAACGCTCTAAATTGGTTTTAAATGCAGCATTTGTAGATACTTTATTTTTAGGAGTTAGCTGAGCCACTATCTGATTCAATAGCTCGGGGTTGACTTGTTGCTGACTATCACTTAATGCTTTCTCTGGGAATACATGGGTTTCTATCATCAAACCATCCATGTCTAAATCAATGGCTTTTTGTGCCACATGCTCTAATAAATCTGGCGTTCCCGAAATGTGGCTAACATCACAAATCATTGGAATATTGGGATATTTTGAGCGTAAACGTATCGCTAAATCCCAGAATGGATTGTTGCGATAAGGGCCATTGTCTTGCAATTGAAATCCACGATGAATGACGCCCACTTGCTTTATTCCTGCTTTCTGAATTCGTTCTATTGCACCTAACCACAAAGACAAGTCAGGATAAATCGGATTTTTAACAAAAACTGGAATTTGCACCCCTTCCAATGCATCGGCAATTTCTTGAACAGAAAAAGGATTTACCGTTGTTCTCGCCCCTATCCAAACTACATCCATTTCGGCTTTTAAACAAGCTTCAAGGTGTTTGGCAGTAGCCACTTCTGTTGTAATTTTAAATCCAAAAGTTTCTTTCACTTCTTTTAACCAGTCCAATCCTTTCACTCCTACTCCTTCAAATGTGCCAGGGCGAGTTCTCGGTTTCCAAATTCCTGCTCTAAAAATCACTTGATCGAAATTTGCAGCAATTCCTTTAGCTGTTTCCATGACTTGCTCGCGAGATTCGGCACTACATGGCCCAAAAAAGTAATAGGGCTTTTTATTGCCTAACCACAAGGTTTCGTCTGCTGTGCTTAATTCTTGTACCATTATAGAAATTCAAGTAATTCTTTTAAATCAGTAATCTCGAAAGTTGCTTCCTTTGGCTTCTCATGCATGGGCTTAAAATACACCTGATCTATACCAATTGCTCGAGCTCCAACAATGTCTGCATCGTAATCATCGCCTATCATCAAACTATCCTTTTGACTTGCTCCTGCAAGTTTCATGGCATGGTGAAAAATACGTTTATCCGGCTTGCGATAGCCAAGCCCATCAGAAACAACCACCTGCTTAAAATAGTTCTCTAAACCAGTGTTTTTAATTTTCACATATTGTGCTTCCACAAATCCATTGGTGATAATGTGCATCATGTAATGCTCGTCTAAGTAGCGAAGTACTTCCTTAGCATTAGGTAATAAATGCGGTTTTGAAGAACATATTTCTACATATTTATCATTAAAATGTAGAGCTAGTTCTGGATCATTTAATTCAAAATGCAAAAAAGCTTGATGAAAACGCTCTTGCCTAAGTTTATCTTTAGAAATTTTCCCTTGCCTATATGCAAGCCACAATTCTTGATTTTTTGATTTATACACATTTAAAAAATCATGCGCATTCCCTATGTTCTTGTTTTTTAAGTCTAAACTCTCGAGTAAATCAGTAATTGTTTCTGTAGAATTTCTTTCAAAATCCCACAAAGTTCTGTCTAAGTCAAAGAAGAGGTGTTTATATTTTTTCAAGGCAATTTAATATATAGAGAAATGTATGTCAATCCGATTGACCAAATTAAGATAGAACTTAGAAATACAGGAATAACTTTTTTATTATTTGGATAATAGTTAGCAGCCAAGATAGCACCAAATGGAATGCTTAGCAAAATTGGAGTTAACAGTGCTATACCAATCATACCATAGTTTAATTTAGCCTTAACAATCAATTTGTTTTTTTTGCTAAAGGTCTTCTTATTTCCTTTTTTCTTGAATTTGAAAAGCTTTGCAAAACTGGTTTTTAAAATCTGCCAAAATTTGTAATAAAGCACAAAACCAATTGACCCTCCGCTAAACGTGATAATAACCGTTGACAAAAAACCATAACCTGCAATAACAGCGGCGGGAGGTGCCAAAAAAAACCGGACAGCACTAAAAAGAAACAAACCGGCAATTTGCCAAATTTCTTCCATACTTATTCTTTAGTTCCAAAAGCCAAGTCACCTGCATCGCCCAAACCAGGAACGATATACGATTGAGCAGTCATTTCTTGATCAACTGCGCCAAGCCAAATGGTTGTGTTGGTCGGCAAATTTTTCTTAGCATATTCCAAACCTTCATGACTTCCAATTAAAGACACGATATGACAATGTTTAGGCTTTCCTTTTGACAACAATGCCTTATAAGCCAATATCATAGATGAGCCAGTAGCCAACATAGGGTCTGACAAAATCACTATTCTTCCTTCTAGTGTTGGACAAGCCAAATACTCCAATTCAATATCAAAACTACCATCTTTATGATGCTTTCTATAAGCAGATATGTACCCATTATCAGCCTTATCTAAATAATTTAACAATCCTTGATGCAAAGGCAAACCCGCCCTTAAAATGGTAATCAATACAGGCTGCTCCTTTATTAATTGATCTTCTGACACACCCAAGGGAGTCGTTATTTCAGTTTTGACAAAGGGTAATGTTTTAGAAATTTCATAAGCAAAAAGCTCACCTGTTCGTTCTAAATTTCGTCTGAAACGCAATCGATCTTTTTGAATTTTGTGATCTCTTATTTCTGCAATAAATTGATTAAAAACAGAATTAGTCTCTTCAGTTAAAATGCGAACACGGCTCATAGTAGTGAATTTTAAAGGTCAAATTTAATTGTTTTATTCAGGTAGAAAAAATCATTTAATTAATGCATAAGCAATCATTTCTTCATACACTTTTGTCCAACCTATCCAATCGGAATTCTCTCCCAAACTCTCATTGTGCCAAAGACTTATAAATGTTCCATCAACTGCTTTCACTTCATCAATAATTGCTTTTATTGCCCGAATGCTTTCAGTGATTCCAATATTTTGATAATACCTCAAAGTCGATTCCATCACTTGAAATGGAAAAACAGTCAATTTGCATTCTACTTCTTCATCTAAATCATAAAATGGATATGGGCTGCATGTTCCTGCCCGAAAACCCAACTCATTGGCAAAACCCATGGTGTAATCTTCTAAAATATCTTCTTTCACCAAGTTACGATAGGTTTCTGGCATGCTCAATTTTAAAAAATGTTGTCTGCTTTTGGTAATGTCCCTTTTAACAATTTCTTCTAGCCTTAAAATTTCTTTATGCAAGTTCTCTGTTTTTTGATTTGAGCCAAATGAAGGGTGAATACCAATTTGGGCATAATCCGCCAAGTTTTTTATAAGAGACTGAAAGTTCCTTTTCTCGTAAGAAATATTTTTGTCATTAAATCCATAATCGCCCAGTAAAATAAAATAAATGGGGTGTAAATTGTATTTTTTCTGAATATTCCTCTGATAATTATACGTATCATAAGGGTCTGATTTTCTATCTAAAAGCACCAATATTTGATCCTTTATTTGCCTGAAATTAAGTTTCATTAAATTTTTGAAAAAACCACCCATTGTTCTAATGAGTCCTTTTTCTTTATAAGCAAAAGCATTATCAATGTCGATAGTAGGGATATAACTGTATGTACGTGGTTTGAATGCCGTATTCGGGAATTTGGCTAGTATCACTTTCTTGAGTTGTAAAGCCCAACGATCGACAACAGCTGTTTGCAAAAAGCCCATTTTGTAAGCCAAGGATTCTTTTGCAATAAATCGGTCATAATGATCGCGGCGATGAGGCAAATATTCTTCATACCTAGAAAGCATATAAAAAACCGCAGAAAAAATATCATAAGGCAAAGCCGATTTTGTTTTGTTGGCAAACAAAGTAATTAATCCATCGAATTCTCCAAATTCAATCTTTTGTTCGTCAATACCTTTTTTCTCTAGAAGTCCTGATGCATAGATAAACAATTCATCGCCTAGAGGTTTTTTGGCATAAGTTAATTTTTCTCCTACATATTCTGAAAAACGGTCAACATCTGATGTTAATTGAAATTCAGACAATTGCAACAAATGATTAAATACCGTTTTAATGGTATATCTATTTCTTGGAGTTATTTTGGGAATATAAATCAGTAGCATATTACATCAAACCTTCATCGGCTAGGCTATAGTACACATTATTTCCAACGATTATATGGTCGAACACAGAAATATCCAAACTTTTTCCAGCTTCTACCATTTTTTTAGTGAGTTGTATATCGGCATTACTCGCTTTCATATTTCCAGAGGGGTGATTGTGGCATAAAATTATAGAGGAAGCCAAACGTTCAATCGCAGGTTTAAAAATCATTCTAGCATCGGCAACCGTTCCACTTACACCTCCTTTACTGATGTTTCTTTTTTCAATCACTTGATTTGCTCGATCCATAATTATTACCCAGAATTCCTCGTGATTCAAGTCACTTAACACGGGAGAAATTTCAAGAAATGCATCATTGCTGGAAGTAATTTTTCGTTTCATCTCCGAGCCTGAATCTGTTCTTCTTCTCCCCAACTCCATTGCTGCTACTATTGATATTGCCTTCGCTTCACCAATTCCTTTGAATTTTTTAAGCTCATTGATATCCATCTTGCCAAGTTCATTCAAGTTGTAATTAACAAAAGCAAGTATTCGTTTTGCAAGCTCCACTGCAGTTTCTTCTCTGTTTCCAGAGCCAATTAAAATGGCTATTAATTCGGCATCACTGAGCATTCGAGCACCTTTACTTGCCAATTTTTCTCGTGGTCGATCTTCCTCAGCCCAAGATTTTATGTTTAGTCGTTTTTCGTAATTCATTAGAGATTAAAGATATAAAAAATACAGCTCAAAATTCATAATTTTAAGCTCTTTTGAGCATGAATTTAAGCTTGAATAGATTTGTAGCTCAATTTTTAAGAAAGAGACAACATATCGGCCATGAAAAAAATAGTTAATTGAACAATTTGAATTTGCTGTGAAAACCTATTTTTAGCTATTGCTTTTAAAATACATTAATTTTAAGACTGAAAAAACAAACCATCATGAAACAAATATTTCTAGTATTACTCATCTGCTGTTCTTTTTTTGCAATCGCTAAAGAGCCATCATCACAATATGATACCTTACTTATAGAAACAAACTACAATGGCAAAAATATTTTTTTCAGAAATCAATTTCATTCTTCTAAGGGAGTTGCAGGTTTAGCTACAAAAGAAGTGAAAGTAAATGGAGAAATTATACAATCAGAAATCAATCAATCTGTGTTTGAAATTCCCATTTCCAATAAAAAAAGAGGAGACAAGCTCAACATAGAACTAATTTATGTGCGTGGTAAAAAACCCGAGATTTTAAACTATAAGTCAATATAAATGGGTGGCTATGGTGGTTCTGTCTTAGCTATGATTCAGACCCTTAAAAACAATAAAATGTTGTTAAGGGGAAGGAGGAAATTTTTTAGAAAAGAGATGTCTTATGCTGAACTAAGAGAGTATTATAAAGATTCTGCCTCTCCAATTTCGAAAGGCAAAACACCAACAAAAGAACAATTAAAAGTAATTAGAGCTCAATTAATTAAGGAACGAAAAAGATTTAATTTTTATCGAATAGTGAGTACTTGGATATTTACGCTTTGTTTTTTAGTGCTAATAAATTACAGTTATAACAACTTTACTTTTATTCAAGAATATTTTATCCAAACCGACAAAGAAATTAATTATGAATCAATTGAATTGGAAAACAAAAGAAATTTTGAAGAAAAAATGATTCGTGGAATTTCTCAATTTGAACAGAAGAAGTACTTTCTGGCAATCGGAAATTTTAAAAATGCACTACGTTACAATCAAACAGATTCCACAGCAAACTATTATTTAGCAAGGGCCTATTTTAGAATGTGTAAATTCAAAAAACAAGCGTGTAATGAAGCTCAAACACATGCCGAATTGATGTGTAAAATATTTCCTAATTCTTCGAGATATCTAAAATTGAAAGCATATTATGAAAGGAAATTAAACTAAATAAATTCTTGTAAAAGAAATTAAATAAGTTGTCGTCTAAGATTTCATATAAATCTTATAATTATGAAAAAAACAGCTTTTACGGCAATCACATTCCTTTTCTCCTTACTCACTTTCTCACAAAGCTTTTATGATGAATCGACAGTGCAAGATATTAGAATAACTTTTGCACAAAACAATTGGGATGCCTTATTAGATGCCGAAAAGGCAACAACAGAAAATTACATAATGGCAACATCAGTTTCCATTAATGGAGTTGTATATGATAGTGTAGGTGTAAAATACAAAGGAAATAGCACTTATAATGCTAACCAAGTAAAAAACCCTTGGCACATTGAATTGGACACCTATAAAGATCACAAACACGAGAACTATACTGATATTAAATTATCGAATGTTTATAATGACCCTTCTTTTGTTAGAGAAGTATTGAGCTACAAAGTACTTCGAAATTACATGGATACTCCGCTTTCAAATTATGCCAATGTTTATGTAAATGGAACTTTAATAGGGCTATACAGCAATTCAGAATCTGTTTCTAAGAAATTTGCAAACAGCCGATTTGGATCTAAAGACAACACTTATATAAAATGTAATCCTCCGGCAGGTGCAGGACCAGGCAGTAGCGATTATCCTAATTTAGTTTACTTAGGAACTGACAGTACAAACTATTATGCGAAATATGAATTAAAATCTGATTTTGGCTGGGATGAATTGATTCATTTGTGTGACACCCTAAATAACCACACAACAGCTATTGAAAAAATACTAGACGTTGATAGAGCTCTTTGGATGTTAGCTTTCAATAATGTGTTGGTTAACCTCGATAGTTACTCTGGTGAATTTGCACAAAATTATTAATTATACAGAGGAAATGATGGCCGTTTTATTCCAATAGTATGGGATTTAAATGAATCTTTTGGTTCATTCACTATGACTGGCTCAGGAAATTTAAATAATACAACCGCTGCTCAACAACTAACACATTTGTTACATCAGAATGATGCAGCGTATCCATTGATAAGTAAATTACTTGCTGTTCCAACTTACAAAAAAATGTATTTGGCTCATGTAAAAACCATGTTGCAAGACAATTTCACCAACAACGGCCCTTATTACACCCAAGCTCAAGCCATGCAAACAACCATCGCATCTCATGTTCAAGCAGATCAGAATAAATTTTATACCTACGCAAACTTTACTTCTAACTTAACAAATGATGTATCAACTGGTGGCGGCGGACCTGGAGGACCTCCAAGAACAAAGCCTGGAATCACTAATTTAATGAACGGAAGGTATTCTTATTTAATGAGTCAAAGTGACTTCACTGCTGCTGAACCAATTATATCCAATGTAACCGTTTCTGATTCTATGCCTACAGTTGGAGATACCCTTATCATTAATGCAACAATTACAAACGAAACAACCGTTTTGTTAAGATTCAGAACAAAATTAGGTGGAATTTCTTTTGAAAAAGTAACGATGTTTGATGATGGATTACATCAAGACGGGGCTGCAAACGATAATGTTTACGGGGCTGAAGTTAAGATTGATGGCGGTTTTTTGGAATATTATATTTATGCTGAAAATAGTAACATTGGAAAATTCTCACCCACTAATGCAGAGCATGAGTTCTACACAGTATTTTCTCGTACTAAAGCTTTAGGGAATATTGTCATCAATGAGTTTATGGCTTCAAATAATACTGCAGTCACAGATCAAAATGGGGAATATGATGATTGGATAGAAATTTACAATAATGGAACTTCAGCCGTTAATCTAAGCAATTACAGATTGACAGATGATGCATCTGACTTTAGTCTGTTTTCATTTCCTTTAGGTACAACAATTAACCCCAACGAATACCTAGTAGTTTGGGCGGATAAAAATCTGACACAAGCTGGTTTCCATGCTAATTTTAAATTATCTGCTGGTGGTGAAACAATCTTGTTGACAGATTCCAATTTAGTCATAATTGATTCTATCACTTATGGCAGTCAAATTACAGATACCTCTTTTGGCAGATTACCAAACGGAACAGGTAATTTCGTTGATATGCCTCATACCATTGGTGCAAGAAATTCATTAACGGGTTTAGTAAGCTATGATATTGCCATCAATGAATTTTTAGCTTCTAATGGCTCAACACAAGCTGACCAAGACGGTGAGTTTGATGATTGGATTGAACTCTATAATTATGGAACTACTCCCATTTCTTTAGATGGCTTCCGGTTATCTGATGATAAATCAAATTTTAATTTATTTTCCTTTCCTGCTGGAACAGTTTTAAATGCAAACGATTACATTGTAATATGGGCAGATAAAGATGTTAGTCAAGCAGGATTTCACGCAAACTTTAAACTCTCTGCTAGTGGAGAAACCATTTACCTTACAGACTCCTCGTTAACTATTCTTGATTCAATTAGCTTTACGAGTCAATCAACAGATACTTCATATGGCAGATATCCAAATGGAACTGGAAGTTTTCAAACCATGAATCCAACTTTTAATTCTGCTAATGTGATACACAGTATAGTAACTGGTGACATAGTAATTAATGAGTTTTTAGCTTCAAATTCATCAACAGTAGCGGATCAAAATGGTGAATTTGATGATTGGATAGAATTATTTAATAAAGGAAATACTACTGTTAGTTTAGATAACTATTCATTATCTGATGACATTAATAATCTAAAAGCCTTTACCTTTCCAATTGGCACAAATTTAATGGCTGATAGTTTTATTGTAGTTTGGGCTGATGGAGATACAACTCAAACTGGTTTTCATGCAAACTTTAAATTGTCTGCAAGTGGAGAATCAATTTATTTAACGAATTCGGCCATGACAATAATTGACTCTGTCAATTTTACTACACAAGTGACAGATTCATCTTTAGGGCGTTACCCAAATGGAACTGGAAACTTCCAAAGGATGTATCCAACTTTCGCTTCTAAGAATATTATAAATACAGGCATCGAAACCATTCATAATCAATCCATTCAATTTGGACTTTATCCAAATCCTGCTAATGAATCATTTACTATTGAGCTTTCTAAATCATCAACAAACAACAATGTAGTATCAATTTATAACAACACAGGTCAATTGGTTTTTCAAAGTAAAATAAACAAGCACTTGACGGTCAATTCCACGAAATGGAATTCTGGAATCTATTTTGTTCGTATTGGAAGTAGTTCAGCGAAAATTATTGTTGATTGATTTGTATAATCATTATATGATATCTAACCCTCAGTGCGTTTAAAACGCTCTGAGGGATTATTGCAAACAAAAAAACCGCTAGCAAAAACTAGCGGTTTTTTTTCTAATTCAAACGCTCTTATTTCATCAAATAATTCTCTAAAGCAGAATCAAATTGGGCTTTAGATTCCAAAATAGTTCCAAAATCTTCGCCATCTATAATCATGTTTTTGCCTTTCACTTCTCCAAGCATCGTAAAAGGAACATTAGATGCTGTCATGGCTTCTACAAAAGCTTCTTGCTGCTCAGCCGAAACGCTTACCACTACTCTACTTTGTGCTTCACCAAATAAATAGGCATCTTTTCTAAAATCAGAATCCGTATCAATTTCAAAACCAAATCCATTGGCCATTCCCGCTTCAAACAAAGTAATAAACAAACCTCCATCGGCGCAATCATGTGCCGATTCGATTAAGTCTTCTTTTATTAAACTTTTAATGGTTGTTTGCAAGGCAAATTCTTCTTCTAAATTAAAATGTGGCACTGGCGACTGCTTCACCTTGTGATAAGCATATAAATATTCAGAAGAGTTAATGTCATTTTGTGCTGCACCAATCATGTAAATCGCATCTCCTTCGTTTTGGAATGCTAAAGAAGTAATGTTCTTTTTATCTTGAACGATTCCCATCATACCAATAGTAGGAGTAGGGAAAACAGGTACATCAACACCTTCTTGCATACTCTGGTTGTAGAAACTAACATTTCCACCAGTGACGGGAGTTTCAAACTTTCTACAAGCTGTGCTCATTCCTTTTATTGCTCCAACAAACTGCCAATAAACTTCCGGGTTGTATGGGTTTCCAAAATTCAGACAATTCGTAATTGCCGAAGGTTCTCCACCTGAGCAAACGATATTTCGAGCTGCTTCAGCAACAGCAATGGCGCATCCAACTTCAGGGTCTGCGTGTACATATCTCGCATTACAATCTACTGTAAAAGCCAATGCTTTATTCAAACCTTTCAGATTAACAACACCTGCATCAGTTGGTTTGTTAGTGCTCATGTTTACAGTACCAACCATGGTATCGTATTGTTCGATAATCCATTTTTTAGATGCAATATTTGGATGATTAATTAAAAACTTTGCCACTGCTTTTAAATCAGTAGGTTCTTTAATTTGATCGATCTTAAACTTTTTATTATCTGCATAATAAGCTGGCTCTTTGTATTCTCTTTCGTAAACCGGTGCTCCACCTCCAAGTATCAAAGACTCAGCAGGAACATCGGCCACTTTTTCGCCACCCATAAAGTATTCCAGTCTTCCCCCTTCGGTAACTTCTCCAATTTGCTTGCAATTCAAATCCCATTTATCAAAAATGGCCTCAACCTCAGCTTCTCTTCCTTTTTTTACTACAACCAACATTCTTTCTTGAGACTCTGATAATAAAATCTCAAAAGGCAGCATTCCTTCTTGTCTGGTAGGAACTTCATCTAAATTGATAATCATCCCAAAACCTTCTTTTCCTGACATTTCAGAAGTAGAACAGGTAATGCCAGCAGCACCCATATCTTGCATTCCAATGATGGCATCTGTTTCAGCCAACTCTAAAGAAGCTTCTAATAATAATTTCTCTTGAAAAGGATCTCCAACTTGTACAGCTGGTAAATCTTCCATAGAATCTTCACTTATGTCTTTCGATGCAAATGCGGCACCGTGTATTCCATCTTTACCTGTAGATGAGCCTACTATAAACACTGGATTTCCAACACCATAAGAAGTTGCTGAAATCATTTTTCCAGAATCCATAATTCCAGCTGACATCGCATTTACCAAAGGATTTGTGTTGTAACATTCATCGAAGAAAACCTCTCCTCCAACTACAGGAATCCCAAAAGAGTTCCCATAATTACCAATCCCTTTTACAACCCCTTTAACCAACCACTTTGTTCGATCTAAACTTATATCACCAAAGCGCAATGAATTTAACTGAGCTATAGGTCTTGCTCCCATGGTAAAAATATCTCTGTTAATTCCACCAACTCCAGTTGCAGCACCTTGATAAGGCTCTAGTGCTGATGGATGGTTGTGCGATTCAATTTTAAAACAGCAAGCTAAGCCGTCACCAATATCAACTAACCCAGCATTCTCTTCTCCAGCTTCAGCCAACATGTGTGGTCCTTCTTTGGGTAAGGTTTTTAGCCATTTAATCGAGTTTTTATACGAGCAATGCTCCGACCACATCACAGAATAGATACTTAATTCCGTAAAATTGGGAGTGCGGCCTAAAATTTCTTTTATCTTCTCAAACTCTTCGGCCAATAAGCCTAATTCTTTAGCTGTTTCAACAGTAACTTCTTCAGATTTTTGGATTTTTTCCATGCTCGATAAGGGGCTAAATTAATGTGTTGCAAAAGTAAAACTTTTCAACTGTTTTCTTTCCTCAATTTAGCAATTTATCACAAGAGTTTTACACGAATGATGTACTTTTGGCTGCAGATGGTTTTATCATATTTTATATTTGCAATTCTCTTCGCCTTTTTCATTGCTTTGATATACAAATGGCGCTTTCTACAGCTCGAAAGCTTAAATTCAAAGTGGCTTGTTTTTGGCTTTTCCATTAAGTTTTTAATGGGCATTGGTTTATGGTTTATATACACCTATTATTACACCGATAGGACTGCAGCAGATATCTATAAATACTACGATGATGCTATTATCATATTTGATTTAACTAAAGAGAATTGGCTATTGAGATTTCAGTTCTTAAGTGGATTTGTTTTTCAAGATGAAAATTATCATGCCGTTTTGGATCAAACTCAACATTGGTATAGAAATGTTTCCGAACCCTTTAATGACAACCCAGTCATCATTCGGCTAAACCTGTTTATTTTACTCTTTTCCAATGGTTTGTTTCATATACACACCCTAATTTTTTCGTTTTTATCTTTTCTAGGGTCAGTAGCACTTTTTAAATTTATCAAGCAATTTAGCGCTATTTCTCCCAAAGTACTTTTTGCTATTTTATTTTTAATCCCCTCAATTATCTTCTGGAATTCAGGGGTATTAAAAGAAGCTTGGCTGTTCTTTTGTCTGGGTTTCTTTTTATTGTTTTTCCAAAACTTAATGCAGCAATTCAAAATAACCCACTTATTTGCTTTTGTCGTTTTTGCTTTTTTATTGTTTCACATCAAAACCTACATACTCGTAGGTTTAATCCCTGGTTTATTATTTCTTAGATTAAACTTCCTATTCAATTGGAAAAACAAAATTCTTGCATTTTTAATTTTAAACATCGGAATTGCAATCTTGTTTTTAAGTAATTATCATCAAAAAGTATTTGAAATTATCAGCCAAAAAAGAAATGATTTTATACAATTGGCGATAGATTCAAATGCTAGAAGCCTAGTCGATACAAGTACCTATCACACCTATAAAGCCATGCTAATGGATTTGCCAAATGCTTTTTTTACTACCCTTTTTCGACCTGGAATTTGGGAGGTTTCAGGCGTTTTCACATTCATTTCTTCATTAGAAAACGTCATTCTATTGGGAATTTTACTGTTGCCGATTTTCTACTTTCGAAAACCCAATCCCAAAGCACTTACCTTGGTTTTGTTTAGCCTTACTTTTGTTTTTATCCTCGGAATAGTCATTGGTTTAACTACTCCAGTTTTGGGTGCTATTGTTCGATATAAAATTCCAATCCTACCATTTTACCTTATCTCTGTACTTACTTTTGTTGACTTTAAACGGATTCCGTATATCCAAAAAATTATATGAAACGATTCTATTTATTTATCCCACTATTATCGCTGTTTATGAGCTCATGTTATTACACCGAAGAAGCAGATATATTAATCCACAATGCGAGTATTTATACTGTAGATGATAACTTTACAATCACTGAGGCTATGGCCATAAAAGATGGTAAAATAATTGACGTTGGGCCAAATAACGAGCTGAAAAACCGCTACAATGCTAAGGTGGAAATTGATGCTAAAATGCGGCCAATCTATCCTGGGTTTATCGATGCTCATTGCCATTTTCTTTGGTATGGAAATACTTTTTTTGAAGTTGATTTAGTGGGAACAAAAAGTTGGGATGAAGTCATAGAAAAAACTATTGCTTTCTCTAAAACCAACACCGATTTGTGGATTAAAGGAAGAGGTTGGGATCAAAACGATTGGAAAGTCAAAGAATTTCCAACTAAAGCTAAACTGGACAGCTTGTTTCCCGACAGGGCAGTATTGCTAAGAAGAATTGATGGACATGCCGCTATTGCCAATCAAAAAGCCTTAGACTTGGCCGGAATTACCATAGATACGAAAATTGATGGTGGAATCTACAAGCAAATTGAATCAAAACTGACTGGTTTGTTAATAGACAACGCGATAGACACGGTTCAAAAAGCTGTGCCCAAATTGAGTCAAGTACAAATGAAAAGAGCCTTGTTGAAGGCTCAAGAAATGTGCTTTGCTAAAGGCCTAACCACAGTAGATGATGCTATGCTCGAAAATGAAATGGTGCACACCATTGATGAATTGCAGAAATCTGGTGAGCTAAAAATGAAGGTATATGGTATGCTAATGCCAACAGAAGAAAACAAAAAAGAGTTTTTATCAAAAGGTCCTTATTTAACGGAGATGCTAAGTATTCGTTCGTTTAAATATTTTGCAGATGGTGCCTTGGGCTCCAGAGGTGCAAAATTGATAGAGCCTTATGCGGATGACATTCATAATACTGGATTGTTTTTAAATGATAGCACTTATTTTGCGAAAGAAGCCGAAGCTCTTTACAAAAATGGTTTTCAAATGAACACACATTGCATTGGTGATGCAGCCAATAGAATGATGCTAAATATTTATGGCAATACATTAAAAACAACTAACGATAAACGTTGGAGAATCGAACACTGCCAGGTTGTAAACGCTAATGACTTAGAAAAATTCAAAACTTATACCATTATTCCATCTATTCAGCCTACACATGCTACTTCAGATATGTACTGGGCTGAAGATAGACTTGGGGAAGACAGAGTTAAAACTGCTTACGCATATAAAGACTTGCTTAAACAAAATGGTATTGTTGCCTTAGGAACTGATTTCCCTATAGAAGACATAGACCCTTTAAAAACTTTTTATGCGGCTGTGGTAAGAAAAGATAAAGAGAACTTCCCTACTGATGGCTATCAAAAAGAAAATGCTTTGACAAGAGAAGAAACACTAAGAGGGATAACCATTTGGGCTGCTATTTCTAATTTCGAAGAGGAACAAAAAGGAAGTATTGAAGTTGGAAAGGCCGCGGATTTCATAATTCTAAATCAAGACATTATGAAAATCCCTGAAGCCAATATTTTAGAAACTAAAGTTATAAGCACTTATGTAAACGGTGAGTTGGTTTTTAAATCAAAATAAAAAATCAGCTGAATTCTTCAAATTTAAATGGCAATTCTAATTCGTGTTCAATTAGCTGACCTACAGACAAGATATCGTCGTCACCTTCTTCATACCTCCAGTGTACAATGAATTTTTTACCAGCATCATGAAGTGGTTTAAAGCATGCTATTAAATCTACTAGTTGCTTTTGTGAAGCTGAATTCAAATATTCTACTTCACAAAATAGGACAGTATTCGCAGCTGGAGTCTCAATGTATTTATCGCACCAAGTTATAATTGGTTCATAAAACTCTACCGCATCTTCCGGATAAGATTTACCAATTAACTCAAGTCTTCCACTTTCAGGGTCGAAATTAACCTCTGGTGTTTGTAAAAATGGTTCAATGTGCAATAACTCCATAGTTTATTATTAATTCAAGTTTTAACCAATTATACTCATTTTCATTGGCTACGGTTTCAATCTTCCAAGTAAAAATAGAGTTTTCAAGCAGTTTTATCATCAACAAGCCTAAGCTCTTTCGACTAAACAATCCCTTTTTATATCTTATTTCTAATTCATTACGACTTAAAGAGTCTAATTCATTAAAAATTGTTGTTAGGCTCATTTCATCACCTTTCTCAATTTTATTCCAGCAAGAAATTAATATTTTTTCACTTTCAACTTTAAGTTCTATGCTTGTGTTTGGAAAACTTGTGCTTTTAATAATGTTATATTCAGCTATATTTTGCACTAATTCCGTGATGCAAATAAAACTTCTCTTTAGAACTGATTTATTATTTACGTTCAGTTGATTTTCCAGAATTGAAAGAATTTTATTCAAAACAACATTTGATTCAGCATGACCTAAATTACCTAAATAAGTAAGCGCAGTGTCGCTGAACTTTATTTCAGAATTAGAATCTAATATGTTGACATGTGGAAAAATAGGCCTTGTTTTAAAACTGAAATATAACCATTTATTCGATATTATTAATGATTGATTTAAGAAGTAGTTTCGGCGGTCATTATTATTAATAAATACAATTCGAAATAACCCATACAAATCTTTGAATTATAATTTATAAAAATGCAGAAACAGCTATTTCACACATTATCATCACCCTATTAGTAGAGAATCTAAACACATTTAAGTTTTCTTAAAATCTTTCTAATTCCTCAAGTCATATTTTATGGTTTCATCATAAAGATTGTTTATTTTTAGTTTTTAATACAAAAAATCTATCCATTATGGTTACCAGAATATTTGATTTACATTTTCATCAGTTAAAAAACTACCCAAAAAAAGATGCTTTAACAGCCAAAATTAATGGCGAGTGGGTTCCCACTTCAACAGAATCATTTATTGACCAAGCTTATCAATTTGGACTTGGTTTGTTAGAAAAAGGTTTAAACCCAGGCGATAAAGTAGCCTTAATTTCAAACAATCGACCTGAATGGCACATCATCGATTTGGGGATTGCCATGGCCGGCATGATTAACGTACCCATATACCCAACTATAACAGAAGAAGACTATCGCTATATATTAAATGATTCAGAAGCAAAACTTTGTTTTGTAGCCGATGACGAATTGTTTCAAAAAGTAAATTCAATAATTGATCAAGTATCTTCACTTTCTAATATTTATAGCATTGACAAATTACCCAATCGTGAACATTGGACTTCAATTAAAGATTTAGGGAAAGACAAGGATAAAAAAACTTTAGACACCATAATGGATGGTATTAAAGAAACAGATTTAGCCACTCTCATTTATACTTCAGGTACTACTGGGAGACCTAAAGGAGTTATGTTGAGCCATAAAAACCTAGTATCTAATTCTGTAACCTCCAGAGATCGACTGCCAGTTACAAGCAACTCAAAATCATTGAGCTTTTTACCGCTCTGTCATGTCTATGAGCGTATGGTAACATATATGTATATCTATGTTGGCACTTCAATTTATTATGCAGAGTCATTAGAAACCATAGGCGATAATTTAAAAGAAGTTAAACCTGACGTTTTTACTGCAGTACCTAGATTGTTAGAAAAAGTATATGATAAAATAGTTGCAAAAGGATCTGAATTGACTGGAGTTAAAAAAGCTCTTTTCTTTTGGGCATTAGCACTCGGGCATCGTTACGAGTTAAATGGCAAAAATGGCGCATGGTATGAATTTCAACTCAAATTAGCCAATAAAATTATTTTTAATAAATGGCGCGAAGCTTTAGGAGGAAATGCTAAAGCAGTTGCATCTGGTGCCGCTGCTCTTCAGCCGAGGTTAGCAAGGGTTTTTCTTGCTGCCCAAATTCCAATTATGGAAGGATATGGTTTAACCGAAACATCACCAGTTATTTGTGTCAATGAACAAGAGAATGATGGTGTTAGAATAGGTACTGTAGGCAGGCCAATAAAGGACGTAAAGATTCGAATTGCAAGTGATGGAGAAATAGAAGTAACAGGGCCTAATGTAATGATGGGTTATTATAAAAACCCAGAAGCAACAAAAGAGGTTTTCACAGAAGATGGTTGGTTTAAAACAGGGGATATTGGAGAAATTGTAGATGGTGATTTTTTAAAAATAACAGGTAGAAAAAAAGAAACCTTCAAAACCTCTGGAGGAAAATACATTGCCCCTCAACTATTGGAAAACAAAATGAAGGAATCCAATTTTGTAGAACAAATTATGGTTATTGGTGAAGGAGAAAAACATCCATCAGCCATAATACAACCAGCTTTTGACTTCTTAAAAGAATGGTGTAATCGAAAAAACATTCCTTATACAAGTGATGCGGAAATGATAAAAAACCAACGCATTATTGATCGAATAATGAAAGACATCAACAAGTACAATGAGGGGTTTGCACACTATGAACAAGTTAAGAAAATTATTCTAACTCCAACTGTTTGGAGTGTTGATAGTGGAGAAATGACACCAACAATGAAAATTAAGCGACGTGTTGTTATGGAAAACTACAAGGATCAAATCGAAAGCTGCTACAGAGGTTAAGTTTGCTTATCTAGCTACAACAAATTTCTTTGTAATTCGCTGATTGTTTTTGGTATTCAAAATCGTTAAAAAGTAAATACCATTTGGAATATTAATTAGATTAATTTTATCTTTTGATGTATAGTGAAGTGATTTAATTAAAATTTTTCCAGTAATATCAAGAACATGAACATCTACATTACTTGCTGTATGTTCAAGTAAAAGGAAAGAATTTGCAGGATTAGGGTAAACAGCCAATTCTTGTTCTTTGTTCTCTATAATTCCTGTAGCAATACAAGGGTTTATTTTAACTGAGAACACCTGATTTATAATTCCACAGTTTCCGTCATCTAGTTTAACTCCTAAAGACAGATTTTTTACATTTGCGAATGAAGAATCTATTACCCTTCTAAAATAGAGAGTATCATTCGACCTAGTCATTGTAGTACCAAATGAAGGTGATGATAGACTCGCAATGATTGGGTCATTGTCTACATCATTAATGACAGCATAAAAATTCAATACTGCTCCATGGCAGAGCGATGTATTAAAATTTGAAGTAGCATTTATTCCAGTAATTGTAGGGTTATGATTATTTTGTGTATTAGTATTTACCCAAATTGCTATTTGTCGCTGTGAGGTGCTCTTCAACACATTCCCTCTATACTCCATTACTTCTATTGCAATTAAATATAAACCCTGAGTATTTGGTGCTGTTACACTTAATGCTCCTGTAAAATTATTTAAACTACTAGGAAAGTTTCCAAACTGGCTTATAGATGAAAAACCAGACTTAAACGATGATCCGGGAACTGTTGAGAAACGATAAAACAAAGAATCTCCATCATCCTCTGTTGCAGAAAAATTTAATATAGCGGTTTCTCCTGTAAAAATATTAATAATTGGTGTGCTCGTAAATACAGGAGAAGAATTACCACCAATAGAATCATATATATTTAACTGCACTTTTCCAAGATGGCCGTCATTTAAATTGCTAAACATGTTTCCTCTACCCGTTGAATATGTTATTTGGAAATTAGAACATGTACTTGGAATAGTCTTAATTCCTCTATAGATAGCAACTCCAGCTAAATTAGGTCCACAATTATTAGAATTTGCTTGAGCACTCACCTTATTTAGAGTAGCATTACTAATTGAGCAGTTTGGAGAAATAAAATTTAAACTAACTGTATTAGGAACAACTCCCTGGCTGTCATAGAATTGTCGATATTCAAACTCAAAATTATTCCCTCCAAGATGTTTATAAGAGATTTGTCCTCCATAATCTGCTGTGGCATTAACTATTAAATTCAAAAAAATTAAGCAGTGTAGTAATTCGTGTTTTCATGGGTGTTTTTTTTAATAGACGCTCCATTTTAATAAAGTTGCTTTAAAATCAAAAAGCCCGTTCAGAATCTGAACGGGCTTTTCTTCAATTACTAACCAATCTACAAGTCTACTACCTCTTGTGTGCACAAATATACGAATTTTTATTATGCACGCATAATTTTTGAAATAATTTTAACTATATTTGTTATGCACGAATAATAAATATGAAAGCTCAAGAAACTGTAGATTACCACATTAAAATTACATGGCATTCAATTGTTAATTTATACAATCAAATTGCATTGAAATACAATTTAACCCAAGCAATTGGATATGTGCTTTTACATATTGATAAAAATGGTTCTCCTGCTACAAGCATTGCTCCTTTAATGGGAATGAAAGCTACTTCATTAAGTAGGATTTTAAAAAACATGGAAATCGACGGTTTAATCTGTAGAAAAAAAGACCATAGTGATGGTCGCTTAGTTAAAATTTATTTAACTGAGCTAGGTGTTCAAAAGCAAAAAATATCAAAAAAAGTTGTTCGAGAATTTAACGAATATATAATTGCTCGAATTGATCCAAAAAAAATTGATTGTTACCGAGAAGTTATGGGAGACCTACTTCGGCTAACTGAAGAATATAGTATTAAAAAATTATCCTAATGGGAACAAGAAGAATTAGAAAAGTAGCCGTAATTGGCTCAGGAGTAATGGGGTCGCAAATTGCTTGTCATTTTGCTAATATAGGCGTTGAAGCCTTGCTTTTAGATATCGTTCCAAGAGAATTATCTGAAAAAGAAAAAGCAAGTGGACTAGGCCTTGATAATAAATCGGTTAGAAACCGAATTGTTAATGATGCACTGAATGCAGCTATTAAAATGAAGCCCGCTCCTTTGTACAGTAAGAACTTTGCAAAAAGAATTACTACTGGAAATATTGATGATGACCTTCACTTGGTAGCCGATGCCGATTGGATTATAGAGGTTGTTATAGAAAGACTGGACATTAAACAGCAAGTTTTTGCTAATATCGAGAAACATCGAAAACCAGGAACGATTATTTCTTCTAATACTTCAGGAATCCCTATTCACAAAATGATTGATGGACGATCTGAGGACTTCCAGCGACACTTTTTAGGAACTCACTTTTTTAATCCACCTAGGTATTTAGAATTATTAGAGATTATACCTACTCCAAAAACAGATTCAAGTTTAATTGAATTTCTTATGGATTATGGTAGAAAGTATTTAGGAAAGAAAACCGTTTTGTGTAAAGACACTCCAGCATTTATTGCTAATCGAATTGGTGTGTTTTCAATCATGTCGCTTTTTCACGCCGTAAAAGAAATGGGACTGACAGTTGAGGAGGTGGATAAATTAACTGGACCAGTTTTGGGTCGTCCAAAGTCTGCAACTTTTAGAACTTGTGATGTAGTTGGTCTTGATACATTGGTACATGTAGCCAATGGTGTTAGAGAGAACTGTCCAAAAGATGAAGAAAGGTCAAAATTTGAGATTCCTTCATATATCAATAAAATGGTAGAAGAAAATTGGCTAGGCTCAAAAACAGGTCAAGGTTTTTATAAAAAAGTGAAAGGAAAAGACGGAAAAAGCGAGATTCTTTCTTTAGACCTCAATACTTTAGAATATACATCACAAGATCAAGTCCGATTTTCATCCATTGGTAAGGGTAGAGAAATTGAAGATTTAAAAGAAAGAACAAAAATATTAATCAATTTTCAAGATAAGGGCGGCGAGTTTTATCGCAAAACTTTTTATGCTTTATTTAACTATATCTCGAATCGTATTCCTGAAATTGCTGAAGAGCTCTATAAAATTGACGATGGAATGAAGGCAGGTTTTGGATGGCAATTAGCACCTTTTGAAACATGGGATGCAGTTGGTGTAAAAGAAACCTTCGAGGCGATGAAAAAAGCAGGCCACTCTCCTGCTCCATGGGTTGAGGAAATGCTAAACAATGGGATAAATTCTTTTTATCAGATTAAAGGTGGAGTTAAACAATTCTACGACATAGCTAGTAAAGGATACAAAACAATTCCAGGTACCGAAGACTTAGTCGTATTAGAAAACCTCAGAGAAAAAAATACGGTTTGGAAAAACAAAGCTGCTACAATAGTTGATTTAGGTGATGGTATTATCAACTTGGAGTTTCATTCTAAAATGAATACAATTGGAGGTGACACGATTGTTGCCATTAACAAAGCCATTGATTTGGCCGAAGAATCATATAAAGGTTTAGTCATTTATAATAATGGCCAAAATTTTTCGGCCGGAGCCAATGTAGGAATGATCTTTATGATGGCTGTAGAACAGGAGTATGACGAATTGTATTTTGCAATACAGCAGTTTCAAAAAACCATGATGCGTATTCGATATTCTGCAATACCTGTTGTAGTGGCAACACATCAAATGGCATTAGGCGGAGGTTGCGAAATGTCCATGCACTCCGATAAAGTTATTGCACATGCTGAGACCTATATGGGTTTAGTTGAATTTGGTGTTGGAGTTATTCCAGGCGGTGGCGGTAGCAAAGAATTTGCACTTAGGCTTTCTGATAGCTTGAGAGATGGAGACATTAGAACCAATGCATTTAGAGAAAGCTTTTTAACAATAGGACAAGCGAAAGTTGCAACTTCAGCTTTTGAAGCTTTTGAGTTAGGCTATCTAAGAGAAGGAATAGATGAAGTTGTGATAAGTAGAGAGTTGCAATTGACGAGAGCTAAGGCAGCAGCGATTGCCTTGGCTGACAAAGGTTATACTCAACCCATAGAACGAAAAGACATCAAAGTATTGGGTAAGGAAGCATTAGGCCTTGTTTATGTCGGAGCAAATTCGATGCAATCTGGAAATTACATTTCAGAACATGACCAATTGATTTCTGAAAAGCTGGGTTATGTATTAGCAGGTGGAGATTTATCAGAAATCACTGAAGTTTCAGAAAGCTACTTGTTGGAATTAGAACGAAAAGCCTTTGTTGAATTGTGCGCTACTAGAAAAACTTTAGAGCGTTTGCAAAGCATGGTAACTAAGGGAAAAATATTAAGAAATTAAAAGCATGAAGAAAATGGACACATATATAGTAGCAGGGTATCGCTCAGCTGTTGCAAAAGCAGGAAGAGGAGCTTTGAGATTTACAAGACCAGATGAAATTGGAGCTCAAGTGATACAACACCTAATGAAAGATGTTTCGCAAATAGATCCTAAAGAAATTGATGATGTCATTGTAGGAAATGCAACTCCTGAGGCGGAACAGGGCTTAAATGTCGGGCGTTTAGTTGCCTTAATGGCTTTAAACGAAATTAATGTACCTGGAATGACAGTCAATCGATATTGTTCTTCTGGACTAGAAACAATTGCTATCGCCGATTCTAAAATCAAAAACGGCATGGGTAGTTTAATACTTGCCGGTGGAATTGAATCCATGTCAACCATGGCAATGGGAGGCTGGAGAATTGTTCCACACGCTGATGTTGCCAAAAAAAATCCAACTTATTACTGGGGAATGGGTCTTACAGCAGAAGCTGTTGCAAAAGACTACAAGGTTAGCAGAGAAGATCAGGATGAGTTTTCATACAATTCGCACATGAGATCTTTAAAAGCGATAGAAAATGGAACTTTTAAAGATGATATCGCACCAATTCTAGTCAAAAGAAATTACTTGGATGAAGATGGTAAAAAGAAAACAAGCGAATCGATGTTCACTGTGGACGAGGGTCCTAGAAAAGGAACTTCTGTAGAAGCTTTAGCCAGATTACGCCCTGTATTTGCAGAAGGGGGTTCTGTAACTGCTGGAAATTCTTCACAAACATCAGATGGTGCTGCCTTTGTTATGGTTGCTTCAGAAGAAATGGTTAAAAAGTACAATTTAAAGCCCATCGCTAGACTAATTACTTATGCGGCAACAGGTGTTGACCCTAGAGTAATGGGAATTGCCCCTGTGAAAGCGATTCCAAAAGCTTTAAAACAAGCAGGAATGAAGTTATCCGATATCGACCTCATCGAATTGAATGAAGCCTTTGCTTCACAATCTTTAGCCGTTATTAGAGAGTTGGGCTTAAATCCTGAGATAGTAAACGTAAACGGTGGAGCTATATCTCTGGGGCATCCACTTGGATGCACAGGAGCAAAATTATCTGTTCAACTGTTTAATGAATTAAAAAGAAGAAATAAAAAATACGGTATGGTAACCATGTGTGTTGGAACAGGACAAGGTGCAGCCGGAATTTTTGAAATGTTATAAAAAATAAGAATATGAGTAAATCAATTAAAGGTGGTGAGTTTTTAATAATAGAAACTGACGCGAATGACATTTTCATTCCAGAGCAATTTGACGAAGAGCAAAGAATGATTGCTCAAAGCTGTCAAGATTTTTTAGACCAAGAAGTGTATCCAGTTATCGATAGAATCGACAAAATGGAAGAAGGTTTAATGCCAGGGTTGATCACTAAAGCTGGTGAATTAGGACTTTGTGGAATTTCTATACCAGAGGAATACGGTGGCTTTGGGAAGAACTTTGTTACTTCTATGCTTACCGCAGAAGTAACAGGTGCAGGATATTCTTTTGCCGTTGCACTTTCAGCACACACAGGCATTGGAACGCTACCAATCTTGTATTATGGAACTGAGGCGCAAAAGCAAAAATTTATTCCAAAATTAGCAAGTGGTGAGTGGAAAGGATGTTATTGTTTAACAGAGCCAGGCTCAGGTTCTGATGCTAACTCAGGAAAAACTAAAGCAATACTTACTGAAGACGGCAAGCATTACATCTTAAATGGTCAGAAAATGTGGATTACCAATGGTGGATTTGCCCATGTTTTAACGGTATTTGCAAAAATTGGAGATGATGAAAATTTAAGCGCTTTTATTTTAGAAGCCGATATGCCTGGAATTACAATGAATCCAGAAGAAGCTAAAATGGGTATTAAAGGATCTTCCACACGTCAAATCTTTTTTAATGATGTAAAAGTTCCAGTCGAAAATTTATTGGGAAAAAGAAACGAGGGTTTTAAAATTGCATTAAACATCTTAAATATTGGTAGAGCGAAATTAGCTGGAGCAGCTCTAGGTGCTTCTAAAGCAGCTACCTCAAGAACAGTCAATTATGCCAACGAAAGAGAGCAGTTTGGACGACCTATCTCAAAGTATGGCGCTATTAAATACAAGTTGGCTGAGCAAGCTATAAAATGTTTTGCAACTGAATCTGCTCTATACCGTTTGAGTCAAAATATAGATGATAAAATCAATGCCTTAATTGCGGAGGGGAAAGATAAACAAGAGGCAACACTAGGAGGGTTGAGAGAATATGCAGCAGAATGCGCTATCTTAAAAGTTCATGGTTCTGAAACATTAGATTATGTAGTTGACGAAGGAGTTCAGGTATATGGCGGCATGGGTTATTCAGCTGAAGCCGATATGGAAAGAGCTTATCGAGATGCTAGAATTAATCGGATTTTTGAAGGGACAAATGAAATTAACCGTATGCTAACGGTTGATATTATCCTAAAAAGAGCCATGCAAGGAGAACTAGATATTTTAGGTCCGGCACAAGCAGTTGGTGAATCATTGTTAGAAATTCCTGACTTCGACTTTGACGATAGCACAGAGTTTTCTAAAGCCAAAAGAACGGTTGAGAATATGAAAAAAGCGGTTTTATTGACTGCTGGGGCAGCTGCAAAAGAATTTACTACTTCATTAGCCAAAGAGCAAGAAATTTTAATGAATGTCGCCGATATTGCTATGGAAGCATATATTTGTGAGTCGATGTTACTTCGTATAGAAAAGATGAAAATTCTAAACAAAGAATATTCCTTGCAAAAAGAAATGCTTGAGTGTTACTTATATGATGCTGCAGATCGAGTTTTTATTTGGGGAAAGGAAGCAATTAATTCATTTGCTGAGGGAGATGAACAAAGAGCCATGTTAATGGGAATAAAACGATTCTCAAAAGTGGACCCATATAACACCAAAGAAGCAAGAAGAAAAATTGCAGAAAAGATGATAGCAGAAAATAAATATTGTTATTAAGCAAATTATCAATTATTTTAAAGTCCCGAGTTTCGGGACTTTTTTTTATTATTCTCACAATGTTAAAATTTATTTCTATTTGCTTTTTAAGCATAACACTAGTTTCCTGCACAAGCAAACCAGACGCAGATAAAATCATTGAAGAATCCATAAGGTATTCGGGAAATGGCAAGTATAATAATGCGAAAATCACTTTTGATTTTAGAGATAAACACTATGAAGTTATTCGCAAAAAAGATAGCTGGAAAATGAGTCGTTTATTCATTGATAAAGAACAAGAAATAGAAGACATATATACGAACAACGGATTTGAAAGATTAGTAAATAACAATCACTTTCCTGTGGAAGACAGTATGGCTTTTAAATACATAGAATCAATAAACTCCGTATTTTATTTTGCATTATTACCATACAAGCTCAATGACGAAGCAGTGATAAAAGAATATTTAGGTGAAGAGGAAATTGAAGGTCATGCATACCATAAGCTAAGGATTAGCTTTAAGAAAGAAGGAGGAGGTGAAGACTATCAAGACAAATATATTTATTGGTTTGATACCAATGATTTTAGTATAGATTATCTAGCATACTCTTTTCAAGTAAATGATGGTGGACTTCGGTTTCGCAAGGCAATAAACGAACGTTTTGTGGGTGGAATTCGATTTGTAGATTATATCAATTACGAGCCTGTTGAAAAGAATTCACCGTTAGAGTCACTCGGTCACGACCTTGAATCAAATCAGCTTCAAGAGCTTTCACGTATAAATTTAGAAAACATCACTGTAGAGTAAATACTTTTTAAAGGTTGACTAAGTAGATAAGAAAAAGGCAGAAATACTACTGTTTTATTATGCAATTGTTTAACATCGAAAATGGCCTTAGAAATTTATTTAAACTCTAATGCCATTTTTTTATTTAATTCGATTTCACAATTTTTTAAATTGTGATGCTTCCATCAGTAGAAATTATTTTTAATACATAAATCCCGTTCGGTAGAATAGAAACATCTATTTCATTTAAGTCATAGGGTATGCTTTTAATAAGTTTTCCTGTTAAATCCCAAATTTCTATTTTCTCTATTCGCTGGTCATCCTTATTCCAAATTTTAAATTTATATTTAATCGGGTTAGGAGATATAGAGAGGGAATTTCTTGCTTTCTTTTCTATAGAAGTAGTGTTAGATACATAAATACTTATGGTGTCTGATGCATACCTAAAAGTAGTATCAGGAGAAACAATTGAGTCACGATAATTCCAAAATCCAATTAAAGTATAATTACCCGGACTTAATACTCCATGATTAATTGTATCCCATCTAGCGCATGAAGACCCGAAACTTTTTACTCCAGAAATCTCAAAATAAAAATCATAAATAATCGTATTCCCTATTAAGCTATCGCTTACTCCAAAAATATCTCCACAAAAATGAGGCGGAGGACCTACATTCCATGGAAAGGTTGTCAGAATTTCAAATTCCATATTTGTTTGAATATGAATTGAATCAGGGAAGGTATTCGTTATTTGCTGAGCTCTGATTTGACCAATACTAATTAAAACTAAAAAAAGAAGTGTTATTTTTTTCATAATAAACAAGTTTAATAAATCGTAAATGTCTTAAAATCTCTGTAAACTCCATCTACGACAAGTGAAACAGAATAAATACCCGAGGTATATCCACTAATATTGATAAGTAAATCCGAATCCTGAGTATCTAGAATGTAATGATTAGATACATTCGTACTGGTATTGTTCATTAATAAATAAATGGTTATGATGTTTTTAAGGAGCGATTAAATAATCTAACCAACTTTAGTTTATTTATTTTAGAATGGTAAAAGAACCCAAGTATCTGCGGTATTTATTTTCTGATTCTACTTTAAACTTTATAGTATATACATAAGAGCCTAGCGATGCATTTTCACCTTGAAACCTACCGTCCCACCCTAAATCTACATTTGTTGAAGTAAAGAGCAAATTGCCCCAGCGATTAAAAATTAATAATTCATATTCAGCAATTTCACATTGGTAAACAGGAATAAACTCATCGTTTAATCCATCATTATTAGGTGTAATTACATTTGGCAAGTAAATCCTACAGTTGCAATCTTTTCCATCAATATAAATGCTATCCTTAATGGTTCCGCAAGCATTTGTAACTGAAACAGAATACAGTCCTGAATCTAAAACAACTAGCTTAGAGCTAATAGAGCCTGTATTCCAGAGGTAACTTGCTCCTTCGAAAAAAGCATCCAAAACAAAACTTTCATCTAAGCAAATAAAAGTATCAATTGGTAAGTTTATTTGAGGCGATTGATATTCTATAATATTAATAGAGTCTCGTTCATAACAATCCCCTTGATTTAATTGCACATAATACAGACCAGGATTAGAAGCTAATAAACTGATACCATTAGACCCATCATTCCAAAGAAAAGTACCTGTGCTTGCTAATTGATTACTAAGCAATATATTATCACCTACACACAATCCGGTGTCATTGCCTAATTCTAAATCAATTTTTGGGTTTACAGTAACTTGAATAGAATCTCTACTCATGCAGCCCATAGAGTTTACTTCTACCCAATACAATCCAGAAAACTTTGCGGTATAAGTCTGATTTACGCTACCATCTTGCCATAAAAAACTTCCACTAGTTATTTTGGGATCTAGTAAAATTGATTCATTATAGCAGATAGTCGTGTCATTTCCAATAAAAAGGTTTAATGTATTACTTTTTGTTATTCTAATCGAGTCTCGCTTCTTACACCCATCTTTTGAAAGTTCAACCCAATACAAACCAGGTTGAGTTATAGTTCTTAGTGGACTAATTGAATTATCTTCCCATAAGTAGCTAGCTCCGGGTGTAGTAATATCGATTGTTAAATTAACTGTTCCACAAAATACTGTGTCTTTACCTAAACTAAATGTCAATTCTGGTAATACTGTAACGATTAATGAATCTCTTCGCTTACAATATCCATTTGTTATTTCTGCCCAGTATAGACCAGTTTGAAATACTTTTCGTTTTGGATTTGTAGAATTATCTTCCCACAAATAACTTGCTCCAGTATTTGTTATGTCAAGGCTTATTGTGTCACTAAAACACAATGTGCTATCAGGGCCTAAATCTAATGTAATATCCGGAAGAACAGTTACAAATATAGAGTCGCGTTTTGTGCAATTACCTATCGTAACTTCGGCCCAGTATAGTCCTGTTTGAAATACTTTTCGTTTAGGATTTGTAGAATTGTCTTCCCATAAATAACTTGCTCCAATATTTGTAATGTCAAAGCTTATTGTGTCACTAAAACACAATGTGCTATCAGGGCCTAAATCTAATGTAATATCCGGAAGAACGGTGACAAAAATAGAGTCGCGTATTGTGCAATTACCTATCGTAACTTCTGCCCAGTATAGCCCTGTTTGAAATACTTTTCGTTTTGGATTTGTAGAATTGTCTTCCCATAAATAACTTGCTCCAATATTTGTAATGTCAAAGCTTATTGTGTCACTAAAACACAATGTACTATCAGGGCCTAAATCAAGGTTAAAACTTGAATTGGTCCTTACCTTAAATGTATCAGTTACTGTACAGTTATTTTGTGTAACATTAACCCAAAATATTCCAGCATTTTTTGTCTTATATGTAGGGAGACTTGAGCCGTCATGCCAAAGATAAGTAGCACCTGCACTAGCTACGTTAAACGTAATTGAGTCCCCGCTACATAATAATGTATCGTTAACATAATATGGGTTAGGATTAAACTCCCAAAGATCGAATAAAAAAGATTGTGAACTTCCTGAACCCATTCTGCCAGTTGTCACATATCCTTTATTTCCAATTACAAAGCTACTTGAACCAGTTCTATTCCCAACTTGAAAGCCACAAATCGGCTTCCAAGTGTTAGAAACTATATCATATTCATAATAATCACTAAGTGGTACTCCAACACCTAATCGATGACCACCACCAACAATAACCTTCCCATTTAACTCAAAAACTAAAGAGCCTAACCTTCCTGTACCAGGAAAACTAGCCATTTGTAACCATGAATTGTTAGCTGGGTTATATCTCCACAAATCATTAAAATCGACACTATTATTATGCCCCAAACCAAAATAAACATAACCATTATAAGAAAAAGCTATTCCGCTAGCTCTTGGGCCTAATGGTATAAACCCTAGTGAACTCCATGAGTTTGTAGTAGGGTTGTATTCCCAAAAATCATTTGCATATGGAGTAGTTGTACCTTTAATCCCTCCCCCTACATACCCCCTTGTTGGTGTGCTAGTTGCAAAACTAACCCTTGCCCCATAGCCAGGATAATTTGCAATCGATGTCCATGAGTTTGTTGCAGGATTATATCTATACATATCATATAAAGAATTATTTATATTTAAATCCCAACCAAGTCCCCCATAAAAAAAGTTTCCTATTACAAAACCATTTACTCCTGTTCGAGGGGATCCCATAAAATTCGCAACTTGTGACCATGAATTTGTAGTGGAATTATATTCCCACATATCCTTTAGTATAGTTCCATTTGTTCCACACCCTACATAACCCTTCCCATTCATTGAAAATGAGAGTGCCCCAGCCCTAGCGGCTGTATTATTTGTGGCTTTCGACTTCCATTCCTGTGATTTTACATCTAAAAAACATAATGCAAGCAAAATAATCAGCAAAAACTTTATTTGCTTATACGCATTAAATTGCTCAAAACGAACCATTTTAAAGCTACTAGGAGGAAAGTCTATGTTTAAGTTTACTTTATTTAAAACAACTGTAACCTTATTTACTTGAATTCCATCTTTCATTATGATTAGTACTGGTTGGCAAAAACTCATTTAAAAATGGTTTGATTTTTAAAATATTTATAATAATACAAAAATAATACTTAACTAAAAATACTTCACCCTTACTTTAACAACTGTTTAAAGTCACCACCACTAGGACTTTGGAATATTTCTAAATCAAATTGAGAAATCACAGCCAAGGTATGATCAAAAATATCAGATTGTACTGCTTCATAGTTAACCCATGCAATGTCTGAACAAAAAGCATATATCTGAATTGGTATTCCCTTTTCTGTGGGAGCTAATTGCCTAACCAAAATTGTTAAGTCCTTATTTATTTTTGGGTGCCGCTTGATATACTCTAACAAATACGCTCTGAATGTACCTAAATTAGTCATTCTTCTGCCATTAGAAACTTCCTCTGTATTTATCTTATTTACCTCATTATATATCTTTATTTCAGCTTGTCGTTCTTCTACATAATGCTTAAGAATGTGAATTTTTTTGAATCTATTTATCATTTCATCAGTACAGAATCTAACCGAATTTTGGTTAATATAAACAGATCGAGCAATACGTCTTGCTCCTGTTTCTTCCATACCTCGCCAGTTTTTAAATGAATCTGAAATAAATGAATAGGTCGGAACTGTTGAAATCGTTTTGTCCCAATTTCTTACTTTGACTGTTGTAAGGTTTATCTCAATTACATCTCCATCTGCACCATATTTGTCCATTTGCACCCAATCCCCTACTCGTATCATGTCGTTGGCTGACAATTGAATACTTGCAATAAAGCCCAACAAGGTATCTTTAAATACCAATAAAACAACAGCCGTCATTGCCCCAAATGCACTAAAAAAGTAAATGATAGACTTGTTGGCAATAATGGATAATATTAAAATTCCTAAAATTATTCCAATGACAATTTTGGCTAGCTGAAAATAACTCCTAAGCGGTTTATCTTTAAAGCTAGGTATAAACTCTAAAACGGTTCGTAATGAATCTAAAACTCTAAAAATTATCACCATTGTGGCTATAATAATAATCACTCCACTCAATCTACTAGAATAATCTATTATGACTTCATGATGATCAAAAATGCCAGGAATGAAATAAAAGATAAAAATTACTGGAGCTAAATGGGCTATTGCTGCAAATACTTTCTTCTCTACTAATATATCATCGAGCTTTGTTTTACTCTTTTTAGCTATTCGAATAAAAGTGCTTAACAAGATCTCTCGAGCAATTTTATCTACAATTATTCCAGTTATTAAAACTCCAATTAGTAAAATAGCAACCGTTATAAATTCACTATAAAACTCATTAACTCCAAAACCTAAAAACTTATCAATCAGCCACTGCCTTAAAAACTTCATCATTCTCTTTCTCTTTTTTGTTTCCACAAAGGTTCTTCATGGAAAAAATACCTTAAATCTATTGTTAAATAATTTCCTGTTACATCGAAAAAAGCTGCTTCTTTTTGAATTCTATCTTCTACATATCCAACCCCAGCAGTTGTTATTTTTGAAAATGGCCTATGGTATGAAAACCCCAGATAAAAGATTCCATCTTTTCTTGTTCTATATTCGAACCCAACATTTGCTAACAAACTTGGTACTATCCAAGATTTCCGTTTCGAAAAGTGTGTAAAATAAGTATCATAAGAATCCCAACTTGAGGGCAAGAAGTTTAATGAGGCACCAAATGCTGTATTTAGATATAATTTTTGACCGAGCTGTACATAGATTAATGCCAAAGCAGGTATCTCATATATCACATAAGAAAAGTTTGATTTACCATCAAAGTTTAAAGTGTCATTTGTAATATTTAAATTATAATGACGCTTAGTATAATTTATCCCAGATTCAAATGAAATCTGATCAGTTATTCCTCTGCGAATAACCATTCCAAAACTATAACCCTGATTAGGCTCTAAAGTGAAGTTTATTGCTCCTTCTTTAATTGTTTCGGGACCAGTATTTATGATTTCTGAACTAATTATGGGTTTTATTTGCAAGCCAAATGTGGTAACTCCTTTTTGAGCAATAACCTCCTGAACTAGAAAACTAATTATAAAAAGTAAAATATATCTTTTAGCCCACATGCGGCAAAAATACTATTAAATCACTTGCTTAACCAAGCTCCAATAAAAGCAATTGTCAATATAATTATGGACAAAAAAATAACAAAATATCTCAAATAAACATCTGGTATAAAAGGTTTTCTAAAGTGCCCGATTGTTAGGTAATTTAATCTTTTTACTTGCTCAAAATCACTTTTATTAATTCCAAAATATATTGTCTGATCTCCATCTTCGTCAATCTGTTTTTCATAATTAACTTTTGATGTTTTCAAAAGGTTTTCAAAATAATTTGCGTGCTCTATATCCTTGTAATAGAAGACCTTTATATTGCTTTTGGTTGGGTGTTCGTTAATATTTACAAAAATCATCAGGCTCCAATTCTTAATTTTTGGCCAACCCTTAATGGTTTATTTCTTCGAATTCCGTTTAATTCGCACAGGTGAGAAATGCTAGTGCCGTATTTTCTAGCTATACCAAAAAGATGCTCCCCAGGCTTTACTGTATGATATTCTATTCCCAAAGGAACAGCAGTATAAGACCATTTATTCTTAATTAACTTCAATGAGTCACTTACCAATTTATTATTATTAAAGTCAATTAAACTTCTTGGATTTATTGGTTTTCCTTTAAACCTAACTTCAAAATGCAAATGGCTTCCAGTTGACCTGCCTGAACTACCTCCTAAGCCAATAACTTGACCAGCTTCTACAATGTCGCCTGGTTTCACTTTTAATCGATGTAAATGAGCATACAAAGTTTCTAAGCCATTATAATGTCGTATTACCACTACACGCCCATAACCAGGATGCATTCTAGAAATACGAACCATGCCATCAAATGAAGATTTAACAGGGTCCCAAACTTGTAAATCTATATCCATTCCGTTATGATTTCTTCCGTCTCTATAGCCAAAGTTAGAAGTGATTAGTCCTTTGATAGGTGGAACAAAATTGCAAAAATTTAAAGTGTCTTGAAGTATTAGATTAATCTCATCATCTTTTGATCTAAGAGCTTCTTCATAAGGGTATAAATTATAGGTATCCCATTTTTTATACATGGAATTTGAGGGATACATCGAATTATCGTAAAAGCCAGTTAATGATATGTAAAAATCATGTTTGAGCAACTTACTTTCGGCATAGTCGTTTATTTCTTTCACTAAGTCGGTAGGCACAGCTTCTAAGTCTAGTAGCGAATCGATTAAACCTATAATTTGCCCACCTGAAAGGTTGGTCAAGTCAATGGTGTTTTCAGCACTCGACTGAGAAACTACAAGCGCTTGAACAGTATCTTTCTTGACGCCTCCAGCAAATGAATACTGAAAACTCAGTAAAGCAAATAAAAACAATATGGATTTAAATATTCTCAATCAAATTTCTTAAAAACGATCACCGTCTAATAAATCACCAATACCACCAAGGATGCTTCCTTCCCCTTTTCTTTTCCCGCCTGCTTTTGGCGAATGTGCATAAATTCGATCGGCCAACCTACTCAATGGCATGGATTGAATCCAAACTTCTCCTGGACCTGTTAGGGTCGCAATGAACAATCCTTCTCCACCAAAAAGCGAATTCTTAATTCCTTTTTGCAATCGAATGTTGTAATCTACATTTGCTGTCATTGCAACTAAGCATCCTGTGTCAACATTCAACACTTCACCAGCTTGCAATGACTTTCTAACAACAGTTCCACCAGCATGCAGAAAAGCCATGCCATCGCCTTCAAGTTTCTGCATAATAAATCCTTCGCCACCAAAAAAACCAACTCCCAGTCGCTTTTGAAATGCAATGCCAATCTCAACTCCTTTTGCTGCGCATAAGAAAGCTTCTTTTTGACATATCATTCTTCCGCCCATTAGCGATAAATCCAGGGGAATAATTTTCCCCGGATAAGGTGCTGCAAAAGTTACTTTTGCTTTTCCCATACCCAAATGAGTGAATGTTGTCATAAACAAGCTTTCGCCTGTCAATACTCGTTTTCCGGCAGAAAATAATTTATTCACAATCCCTGAATCATTCTTAGAACCATCACCAAAAATTGTATTCATTTCAATGGAGTTTTCCATCATCATCATACCGCCTGCTTCGGCAATTACTGTTTCTTGAGTATCCAATTCAATTTCGACGCATTGTAAATCATCGCCAAATATTCGATAATCAATTTCGTGTGCATTCATATTATAATTTTTCTATTACAAATATATAGAAACAAAAAAATGTACTACCTTAGCATCAAAATTTACACAAAACGCACAAAAACAACACATTATGAAAATTTTAAAATGGATACTTATTGTCCTAGTTGCAATTATTGCAATCTTTTTGGTTTATTCTTCTACTCAGCCTAACAAGGCCATTGTCAGTGAGTCAATAGAAATAAATAAACCCGCCAAAGTTATTTACCAAGAACTCGTTAACTTTCCAAACTGGGGAAACTGGTCAGTTTGGTCTAAAATGGATCCCGATATGAAAAATGTTTATTCAGAAAAAATGGGAGAAGTTGGATCTTCAAGTGAATGGACAAGTGAAAACCCAAATGTTGGTTCAGGAAAACAAGAAGTTGTAGAATTAAGAGAGAATGAATACATGAAACTACAAATGAATTTTGCAGATTGGCCTGGAACTAAATATGCCGAATTTATTTTAAAAGAACAAGAAGGTGTAACTACAGTTACTTGGACTTATGAAGGTAGTGAAACTCCTTTTTATTTAAACTTCACCAATGGATTTATTGAAACGATGTTAGCCCAAAACTATAAGGATGGTTTGGTAAATATGAAATCTTATATGGAAAGTTTAGAAACGGTTGTTGAAAACCCAAAAAATTTAGAAATTGTAGAGGTTGAACCACAAAACATACTTTCAATTAAAGACTCTACAACCGCAGGGCAAATTTCTAAGAAACTAATGGAATTATACACCGAACTATCTATCTATTTAGAAATGCATAAAGATGTAAAAGCTAATGGAAAGGAATTGGCTCTTTATCACTTTTATTCTCCTGACAAAGTAATTTTAGAAGCCGCTATTCCATATAGTGGAAAGGCAAAAAATGACGGTAGAGTTGTAGTCAAACAAACTCCTTCTGGTAAGGTTATAAAAGGAATTCATTATGGAAGCTATGAAACTTCAGGAGATATTCATGAAGCAATTGAAAAATACATGACGGAAAGCGATATAGAATATATTGGCCCTTGCTGGGAAGTCTATATGAATAATGCATCAGAAGTAAACCCTGAATCTCTAGAGACTCAAGTTTTTTATCCGATAAAATAAATTAGATTTAGCTTAATTTTAATGCCTGTTTTAAATTTAAAGCAGGCATTTTTTTATTATGAAAACAAACAAAATCAATCTGTGGGCAAGCCCTAGAAACATCAGCACAGCTATAATGTACTCTTTCGCTCAGCGGAAAGACACTATAGTTATAGATGAACCTTTTTATGCAGCTTATTTAAAATCAACGGGAATAATTCATCCAGGACAGGATGAAATTTTGGCTTCTCAGAATCAGAAATTCAATGCTGTTTTAAAAGAGGTTATTCAAAGAACTTATCCTTCTGAGAATGTATTTTTCAAACAAATGAGCCATCATTTGTTAAGTCATCCCAAAGATTTCTTGCTCGACTGCAAAAACATTATTTTAATTCGAGAACCGAAAGAAATGATCATTAGCTTTTCCAAAGTAATTGATTCACCGAAATTGAACGATTTGGGTATCAAACAAAGCTATGAGATTTTTCAATATTTAATCGATAAAGGTCAAAGCCCAATTGTTATTGATTCCAATGAATTGCTTAAAAACCCTAAAAAAGTATTGAGCTTAGTTTGTGAAAAGCTAGCTATTCCATTTGATGAAAAGATGCTGCAATGGAAAGCAGGCAAGCGACCAGAAGATGGTGTGTGGTCGCCACATTGGTATAACAATGTACATCAATCAACAGGTTTTAGTCCCTATCAGAAAAGAAAAGAAGTTTTAGAAGAAAGGTTTGAAGACTTATATCAAGAATGTCTATTCTATTATGAGAAGATAAAAGAAAAAGCTTAAGTGATTGCTAAAATTCTTTTTTTTAATGGGTTATATTTACATCAATGAAAAAGTATTACCTCCTATTTTTAACTATCCTTCTGGTTTCTTGCTACAAATCAGAATCAGGTGTTGTTGAAGGTTATTTGCTTGAGAATTGCAGTCAAGCCCCAATTAAAAACAAACAATTTTCGATATATGGATATACAGGATCTACAGTATTCAAAAGCTCTGATATGTATTTTCATGGTAATGCACTAACAGATGAATCGGGTCATTTCTTTTTAAATTATGATACAAAAAAATTATATGAGTCTATTATAATCTTAGATGAGAAATTAAATAAATATCGTTATGGTTTCGATACCAAATTACAAGTGAAATTTTTTCAAGATAAAACCCAATCGCTTAGTGTAATTATAAAACCAAGCACTCCTTTTACCGAACTTGACACTTTGTTTTTTGGTCATTCATACCTGTTTAAGGAAACTTTAATTCCTGGACCATTTACTACCAATCAGGAAATTAAGATTAGTTTAATACCAAAAGATTCGCTAAATACCCCTTACTTTCAGGGTCGAAATAAATACATCAAATACAATTTTAATTGGGGTTTAAACAGAGCTAATTTTGAATTAACTTCTACTCATAACTATAATTCGCAAAATGGAATTGTCGAGTTTAAAAGTGACTCTTACTGCATTCCAGCACAAGACACCATTGTAATTAATTAGAATTTAAAGGCTACTTGTATGTTTAGCCCAATTAGTGCAACAGGTTGTTTTCGATGCATTCGATCATCAAATACTAACTTCCTATTTTTATATATGGTTACTTCTGGATTCAAATCAACTACAGAATACAAATAAAATAAGCGAACACCTCCCTTTAGGTTTTCTATTATATTGTAATCTGCACTTAAATCTAGTCCTGAAATAAATGCTAATTCAGAATCATAAGGCCCAAATTGTTGCCATTCAAAATTATAATAGGCCTGATGGTATATTTCAAATTCTCTTGTATTTAGCTTACAAACACCTAGCTTAGGTTCAACAGTAAAAGTAAATTGATTATGATGAAAGTGCCTTAAAAAACCAACTAAAAAAGAAAACATTTCACTATTAATACCTGAACCAAAAGTTTCAAATTCAAGAATAGAACCATCAATAGATTTATATTTTTCTGATGATCTACGCAGGATAAGATTTGCCCCTACCTCAGCACTAAGTCCATAATTCTCATTTAATAGATATCGATATTTAAGTGAAAACGTGGCACCTAAAGTAGCATAACCCGATTTATTGCTCTCAGGATCTATTTGACTAAATTTTCCAACAGGCAAAACAAATCCAAATCCTGGTAAAACTTGATGCCTAATTAATTTATCTTCAACACCTTGACTAAACAATAAACTTGGAAACAAAAAACACCATATTAAATAATATAGCCTCATAAAGTAATAATAATAAAATTTAACTTTATTTGATAAATAAACGCAATTTTTTATGCAACAATACGACAAAAGAAACGACAACATTCAAATTTATGTAGGAGATCGATTATATCCAAGAGCTGAAGCGAAAGTCTCGGTTTTCGATTCCATTGTTCAAGGTGGTGACGGAGTTTGGGAAGGCATTCGAGTTTATGATGGTAAAATATTCTGTTTAGAAGAACATTTAAACCGCATGCAAGAATCGGCAAAAACCATGTTTTTTGAAAATGTGCCCAGTAAAGAAGAAGTTAGGGCTGCCATATTCAAAACCTTGGAAGCAAATGGGCAAAAAGACGAAACCCACATACGATTAACATTAACCAGAGGATTAAAAACCACTTCAGGTATGGACCCTCGATTAAATCAATTTGGTTGTACTTTAATTGTTGTTGCAGAATGGAAACCACCCATTTATCCTATTGAAGGAATTTCTTTGGCAACTGCAAGTACTCGGAGAAACTCTCCTCAAAACTTAGATTCTAAAATACACCACAACAACCTTATTAATAATATTTTGGCAAAAATAGAAGGCAATTTAGCTGGTGCTGATGATGCCATTATGCTCGATAACTATGGTTTTGTTTCAGAAACCAATGCTACCAATATTTTTCATTTTAAAAATGGGAAATTATTTACGCCTCATGCCGATGCTTGCTTGCCTGGGGTTACCAGAATGAACATCATCCGCTTGGCTAAAGAAAACAACATAACAATCATAGAACGCAATATTTCTGTAAGTGAATTGTACAATGCCGATGAAGTTTTTACTTCTGGAACAATGGGAGAACTAACGCGAGTTCATACCATTGACCAACGAAAAGTAGAGAATAAATTTGGACAATCTATGCTTGAACAAATGCAACAGTATTATGCGGCATTAACCAAAAAAGAAGGGGAAGTGTTGCCTTTTTAATCCTCTAACATAATCTTCAAAATATCCTGTGCTGCTTTAGATATTTTAGTTCCTGGACCGAAAATCCCTGCTACTCCTATGTTCCATAAGTAATCATAGTCTTGTTCTGGAATTACACCGCCAACAACAACGAGAATATCTTCTCTGCCATAGTTTTTTAAAGCTTCCATCACTTGAGGCACTAAAGTTTTATGCCCTGCGGCTAAAGAAGAAACACCTACGATGTGTACATCATTTTCAATCGCTTGTTTTGCCGCTTCTTCTGGAGTTTGAAACAAAGGCCCAATATCAACATCAAAACCTATATCGGCAAAAGATGTAGCAATTACTTTAGCTCCACGATCATGGCCATCTTGACCCATTTTTACTACCATAATACGAGGCCTTCTACCCTCTTTGGCGGCAAATGTATCTGCCAATCTTATCGATTCTAAAAAGTCTTTATCTTCCATAGCTTCTTGCGAATATACACCAGAAATTGATCTAATCTTAGCTTGATACCTTCCAAAACTAGCTTCCATCGCATCTGAAATTTCTCCCAAAGTTGCTCTTTCTCTTGCAGCTATCACAGCCAATTCTAATAAATTCCCTGTTTGGTTTGCGGCAGCTTTTGTTAACTCTTCTAATGCGGATTTTACTTTATTGGAATCTCTTTTTTCACGAATATCTTGCAGCCTTTCAATCTGCTCTTTGCGCACCTTTACATTATCAATGTCCAACACATCTATATCTGCCTTTTCGTCTGATAGATAATCATTTACCCCAACTATAATGTCTTTCCCTGCATCAATACGTGCTTGTTTTCTAGCGGCGGATTCCTCTATTCTCAATTTGGGCAAACCTTCTTCTATCGCTTTAGCCATGCCGCCTAATTCTTCCACTTCTTCAATCAGTTTCCAAGCTTTCAAAGCTATTTCATTGGTCAGGTATTCCACATAATAAGAACCTGCCCAAGGGTCAACCACTTTGGTGATGTCTGTTTCTTCTTGCAAATACAGTTGCGTATTTCTAGCAATTCTAGCAGAAAAATCTGTTGGTAAAGCGATGGCTTCATCCAAGGCATTGGTGTGTAAAGATTGTGTACCTCCTAAGGCTGCAGCCATTGCTTCAATGGTTGTTCTAGCAACATTATTAAAAGGATCTTGCTCTGTTAAGCTGTAACCAGAGGTTTGGCTATGCGTTCTTAATGCCATCGATTTTTCATTCTTTGGATTAAATCTTTTCACAATTTTTGCCCACAACATTCTAGCTGCTCGCATTTTGGCAATTTCCATAAAATGATTCATTCCAATTCCCCAAAAGAAGGACAAACGAGGTGCAAAATCATCAATATCTAAGCCTGTAGCTATTCCAGTTTTTAAATACTCTAATCCATCGGCTAAGGTATAAGCAAGTTCTATATCGGCACTTGCTCCTGCTTCGTGCATGTGATAACCTGAAATACTTATGGAGTTGTATTTCGGCATATTGGCAGAAGTATATTTAAAGATATCTGCAATGATTCGCATGGATGGCTGAGGCGGATAAATGTATGTATTCCGCACCATAAACTCTTTTAAAATATCATTTTGTATGGTTCCGCTCAACTGCTCCGGTTTTACGCCTTGTTCTTCTGCAGCTACAATATAAAATGCCAAAATTGGTATCACAGCGCCATTCATTGTCATAGAAACAGACATTTGATCCAAAGGGATTTGGTCGAATAGTATTTTCATGTCTTCCACAGAATCTATTGCTACACCAGCTTTTCCAACATCGCCAACTACACGCGGATGATCAGAATCATAACCTCGATGAGTTGCTAAATCGAAAGCTACGGACAACCCTTTTTGGCCGGCTTTTAAGTTTCTTCTATAAAAAGCATTTGATTCTTGGGCTGTTGAAAAACCAGCATATTGCCGAATTGTCCAAGGGCGCATTACATACATAGTAGAATAAGGCCCTCTTAAATAAGGTGGTATTCCTGCGGCATAATCAACTTGAACTAAATGAGCTGTGTCGATTTCAAAATAGGCCGATTGTAATTTAATTTGCTCAGCAGTTATCCAATTTTCTTGCGCTTTTATGGATTTATTCTTCTCCGTATTTGCTGCTATTTTCTCAAATTTTGGTCTCATTTTTCTACCTCCTTTGCTAGCATTTCTATTCCTTCTTTTAATTCTAAATCAAGCCCTTCTGGGTTTTTATATCGATTTACACCCAAAATAAGACGTTCTCCAGATTTGTATTTTGCAATTCTTTCGGTTTTATCCTTATGCAACATTTCTTTCAATTCTCCATTTGCTATGAGTTGGAATAAACCTCCTTTACTTTCTATTTCAAGAAACAAATCCCAAGCTTTTTCAGATAGGGTTTTCGTCAAGGATTCTATATAATACGAACCTGAAGCAGCATCTGTAATTTTTCCAAAATGTGACTCTTCCTTTAAAATCAATTGGATATTTCGAGCCATTCTTTTACCCAATTCTGAAGTATTAGCATTTTCATCAAAAGCAGGAATATAAATCTCATCGCAGCCTGCCAACACAGCAGACATGGCTTGAGTTGTGGTTCGCAATAAATTGGTATGCGCATCTTGATGTGCTAGATAATAATCGCTTCCTAAACCGATAATTTTTAGTTCGGGTTGAATATCATACGCTAAAAACAGTTGACTTAACAGATAGCGGAATGCTCTTCCTTTGGCGATTTCAGTAAAATATGAATTACCAAAAGCCAAAACATAAACTAGTTTTTGGCTCGCTTTTGCAGCGGAATATCCATTTTTTGTTAGCACATCCATATATTCTAAAACATGGTGCAAAGCCAAAGCTAATTCATGAACTGTGTTTGCTCCTTTACTTTTATAGATGCTTAAATCTAGCTTTATATTGCCATCTAAATTGTTTATCTTCTCAACTTTATTTTGATTTACAAATTGTGTTATCTCATCATTCATTTTTGGTTTATGCTCTAAAATAATCCAATCATTATCTGTTCTTTGAGCATTTTGAATGGCTACAATTAAGCTAGAGTCAAAGGTGTCCGATTTGCGATAATAAGGGTGATGGTCAATGCCATTTTCATCTTTCCAAACTAAGGTTTCTTCAAAGTCCTTACCTCGTAAGTCTTTAATTACTACATCTTTCCATTTCTCATCCGAAACTCGAGGAAAGTCTGACAACAATAATTCTTCTAAATTCATATTAAATTTTATTGTAAGCTACGAAAATACTACATTCTATCTTATATTTCGGAAATAATTCAAAGGACAATTAGTACTTTTAGTTCAAAATAGAATAAAATTGATAGACGAAGAAGCAGAAAAAAAAGAACTAGCCAGACGATATCGCAATTTACTAAAGGTCAGCACTAAAGTAAAAAGCAAAGCCGACAAAGCTAAAGTTAGAAAGGCGTTTGATGTTGCTGTAGATGCACATAAACACATGCGTCGAAAAAGCGGTGAGCCTTACATTTATCATCCGATTGAAGTCGCTAGAATAGTTGCAGAAGAAATAGGTTTAGGCACTACTTCTATTATTTGTGCTTTGCTTCACGACACAGTAGAGGACACCGACCTCAACTTGGATGACATCGAAAGAATGTTTAGTCATAAAGAGCGCATAATCATCGATGGACTAACTAAAATTTCTGAAGTTGTTGATTACACAGCTTCTATGCAAGCTGAGAACTTCAGAAAAATATTATTGACTCTTTCTGACGATGTTCGCGTTATTATAATAAAACTCGCAGATCGTTTACACAATATGCGGACGCTCAATGCCATGAGTAGAGATAAGCAATTAAAAATAGCTTCGGAAACACTATTTTTATACGCTCCATTGGCTCATCGATTGGGATTGTATGCACTTAAAACTGAACTAGAAGACCTATCATTAAAATATACTGAACCACAAATTTATGATGAAATTACAGCGAAACTAAAAAAAACACAGGCAGTTAGAACTCGATTTGTCAACCAGTTTTCAATTCCGATAAAACAAGAATTGGAACGACAAGGTTTAAAGTTTGAAGTTAAAGCAAGAACCAAGTCCATTTATTCGATTTACAATAAAATCAAAAATAAGAATGTCACCTTTGAAGAGGTTTATGATGTATTTGCTATTCGAATTATTTTAGATACTAAGCCTGAAAGAGAGAAAACAGAATGTTGGAACACCTACTCTATTGTTACTGATTTTTATCAACCTAATCCCGATCGTTTGCGCGATTGGTTGTCAACTCCTCGAGCAAATGGATATGAATCCTTGCACACAACCGTAATGAGTCCAGGAGGAAAATGGGTTGAAGTTCAAATTCGATCAAAACGAATGGATGATATTGCTGAAAAAGGTTATGCCGCTCATTGGAAATATAAAGAAGGAGGTGAAGAGTCGCACTTTGACGCTTGGATTAATAAAATCAGAGACTTATTAGAAAATCCAGATTCTGACGCAATCGATTTTATTGATGATTTTAAATTGAATTTATTTTCAGAAGAGATTTTCATTTTTACACCAAAAGGTGAAATTAGAAATTTGCCTAAGGGTTCATCAGCATTGGACTTTGCTTTTGAAATTCATTCTGAGGTAGGTTCTCATTGCATGGGAGCAAAAGTGAATCATAAGTTAGTTCCACTAAGTACCGAACTAAAAAGTGGCGACCAAGTTGAAATCATCACTTCTAAAAAACAAAAGCCAAATGAAAGCTGGCTTGATTATGTCATTACAGGAAAAGCCAAGTCTAAAATAAAAGCTGCATTAAGAGAAGATAAAAAATTATTAGCTGAGGAAGGCCAAATTAAATTTGAGAAATGGCTTAAAAAAATTGGTTTAAAAAACACGGAAGAAAATTTAAAACACATTCAGGCTTTGTATCGCGAAGCATCACCACATGAACTATATATTAAGTTTGAATTAGAGCGATTAAACCTTGACCGCATTAAAAATTTAAAAATTGAAGGCGGAAAAATCATTGGCAAGGCTAAAGAAAAGAAAGCCAACAACAAACTTGAAGAAACCTTAAAAAAACGAGGTAAATCAGAGGAGATGCTAGTTATTGGTGAAAAAATGGATCACTTTGATTATAAAATATCGCCTTGCTGCAACCCCATACCAGGAGATGAAGTTTTCGGTTTTATCACCATTAGCGACGGAATAAAAATTCATAAAATTAACTGTCCAAATGCAGTTGATTTAATGTCGCATTACGCTTATAGAATTGTAAAGGCCAGGTGGACAAGCCAACATGAAATCGCCTTTTTGGCTGGCATAAAAGTGACTGGAATTGATGAAGTGGGATTGGTAAATAAAATCACCATGCTAATTTCTGGTGAACTAAATGTCAACATGCGATCCATTAGCTTTGATTCTGACGATGGTATTTTCGAAGGAAAAATCATGGTATATGTGCATGACACAAAACATTTAACTAAATTGATGGCTAAGCTAAAATCAGTTGAAGGCGTAATAAATGTTATTCGAATTGATGGCTAAAACAAGTTGTCTTAATTCTTAATTTAATATATCTTTGTCATTTAAGAAAAACATGGCTTCAAGTCCTGAAACAATTGAAAAAGTAAACGAGATCTTTTCTACCTATTTAGAAAAGAACGGTCACAGAAAAACTCCTGAACGCTTCGCCATACTCAATGAAATTTACAGCCAAAAAAGTCATTTTGACATTGAAGGCTTGTATGTTTCTATGAAAAATAAGAAGTATCGAGTTAGCCGTGCTACCTTATACAATACCATCGATTTATTATTGGCCTGCAATTTAGTGCGTAAGCATCAATTTGGAAACAACATTGCACAATTTGAACGGTCGTATGAATTTAAGCAACACGACCATTTGGTTTGTACCAAATGCAACAAAGTCATCGAATTCTGTGATCCACGTATTCAAAACATAAAATCAACTGTTGGTGAATTGCTCGACTTTAAAATTTTGCACCATTCATTAAATTTATACGGAATTTGCAGTTCTTGTGAAAACATAGAACTAAAAAACAAAAAACAATGAAGTTTAGCTATCAATTAAATAAAATTGAAAACTGCACCATCATTCTTTTTGATGGGACGATTCTTGATAAGAGTGAAGCCAATACTTTGCAAAATGAAATTGATGGCTTAATGATGGATGGAGAAAATCGTTTTATTCTAGATTTTAATAAAATCGATTATATAAATAGCTCGGGATTAAGCGTTTTGATTTCACTTTTAAACAAAACGAAAGAAAATAATGGTCGTTTTTGCTTATGCAATGTATCAGAAAAAGTACACAAACTTATATTAACTTGTAAGCTAGAAAATATACTTAAAATTGAAGGAAGTTTAAAAGAAGCAATCAAAAAAATTCAATCATAGAAAAATTAAAAGATGAAAGTAGATGTATTACTTGGTCTTCAATGGGGAGACGAAGGAAAAGGAAAAGTTGTTGATGTATTAACGCCAAAATATGATGTTATTGCTCGTTTTCAAGGTGGGCCAAATGCAGGACATACGCTAGAATTCGATGGCATTAAACACGTTTTGCACACAATTCCTTCAGGAATTTTTCACAGCAACAAACTAAATGTTGTTGGAAATGGTGTGGTTATAGACCCCATTATTTTTATGAAAGAAATTGACGCTTTGGTTAAAATGGTTGACAACATCAACGATCGTTTGGTTATTTCTAGAAAAGCACACTTGATTTTACCAAGCCACCGTTTATTAGATGCAGCTTCTGAACAAGCAAAGGGTAAGCAAAAAATCGGTTCTACTTTAAAAGGAATTGGTCCAACTTACATGGATAAAACCGGAAGAAATGGTTTGCGAGTTGGCGATATAGAAACTCCAGATTTTAAAACCAAATATGATAATCTTAAACGCAAGCACGAACAAATTTTAGCTCAATTTGATTTTGAATACGATTTGACAGAAATGGAAACCGAGTGGTTAGCTTGCATTGAGCGATTGAAACAGTTCAGCTTAATCGACAGCGAACATTTAATCAACAATGAGAGAAAAGCGGGCAAAAAAATTCTTGCAGAAGGAGCTCAAGGAACATTATTAGATATTGATTTTGGTTCTTATCCTTTTGTAACTTCATCGAACACAATTACTGCGGGTGCTTGCACTGGTTTAGGTGTTGCGCCAAATCAAATAGGTGAAGTATATGGCATTTTCAAAGCTTACTGTACTCGAGTTGGCTCTGGGCCATTCCCATCAGAGTTGCACGATGAAGTTGGCGATAGAATGCGAAAAGCTGGCAATGAGTTTGGTGCTACCACTGGAAGACCAAGAAGATGCGGATGGATTGATATCCCAGCTCTTAAATATGCCATTATGATTAACGGAGTTACTCAATTAATTATGACTAAGGCCGATGTTTTAAGTGAGTTTGGAAATATCAAAGTGTGCACTAAATACATACACCGCGGAGAAGAAATCGACTATCTACCGTTTGATGTTTTATCAGATGATATGAAGCCAGTTTATGAAGAACTACCAGGATGGAAAGAAGACTTGACTAATTTAAGTTCTATTGATCAAATTCCAAGTTCATTAAACAATTACATTGAATACCTAGAAAAGCAATTAGAAACTCCCATTACGATTGTTTCTATTGGCCCTGATCGAAAACAAACTTTGATGCGAAAAAGTGAATTGGCATAAATTCATACCTGCAATAAAGCATTCCAGTTTTGTTTTTTTAATTTCTTTATTGGGATTTTGTCAATTTGCCTTTGCACAAAACAAATCACAAATTGAAATTTTAGGAGCAGATGATTTACGTGGCACCAAAATTAATGGCGAAGATGTTCAGAAATTAATAGGCAATGCTCGATTTAAACATCAGGAGGCTTTAATGTTTTGTGATAGTGCTTATTTCTATCGAAAAAAGAATTCGATTGAAGCTTTTGGAAATGTTCGTATAAACCAAGGAGACACCCTAAATTTATATGGTGATTTTCTGAATTACGATGGAAATACAAAGGTTGCAACTGTTACTGGAAAAGAAGTTAGATTGGTTAATCCCAATTTTAATTTACTGACCGACAAGCTGATATTCGACAGAAAAAACAATACTGCTGATTATTACACTGGTGCTATTATAGAAAGCAAAAACGACAGTAATGTTTTAGTCAGTAAGATTGGTCATTATTTTACCAATACACAATTATTCACGTTTAAAAAAAATGTGGTGTTGACCAATCCTAATTTCATCATGCATTCAGATACCTTGAAGTATTTTTCGAATACAGAAATGGTTAATTTTTTAGGCCCGACAACCATTACCGGAGATTCAAATTTAATTTATTGTGAAACAGGTTGGTACAACACTAAGAAAGACCAATCAAGGTATTTTGATAATGCTTATATTATAACTGACGGTAGAAAATTAGAAGGCGACACCTTGTACTATGATCGTAAACTGGGTTTTGGGCAAGCAAATGGAAACATGCTAATAACGGACACAGCCAACTTAATTTTAATTGCCGGAAATCACGGTGAAATTTATGAGCATAAAGACAGTGCAGTGGTTAGTAAAGACCCAGTTTTAACTCAAATTATAGATGGAGATTCTTTGTTTATGCACGCCGATACCTTCAAGTTTTTTAGCGATTCTAGTTTAAAACGATATCTGTTTGCATATCACCATGTAAAAATCTTCAAATCTGACTTACAAGGCAAATGCGACTCCATTGCGTATGCCTTATCTGATTCTACCATTGAGTTGCATCGCGATCCCATTTTGTGGTCAGATAGCAATCAACTGACTGCCATACGTATTGACTTAAAAATGAAAAACAAACAAATTCATTCTATTTTTTTAGATGAAGATGCCTTTATTATTTCTGAAGTTGACTCCGTAAAATACAATCAAATCAAAGGGAAAGAAATGACTGGCTTTTTTAAAGACTCTAAACTCAGCAAAATTAAAGTGAGAGGAAACGGAGAAACCACCTATTTTGGGCAAGATGAAGAAGGAAAGTTTATTGGTGTGAATGTGGCAGAAAGCAGCGGATTAGACATTACCTTGAAAGATAATGCAATCAACACCATTACTTATATCAACATGCCGACAGCAACCATGTATCCCATGGACGAATTAGACCCTAAAACTGAGTTAAGATACAAAGGGTTTCAATGGCTTAATCATTTAAGGCCTAGAAAGAAAGCAGATATATTTAACTAAGAAACATCGAATAAAAATAGACGCCATGCATTCAGGTATTTTCTTTTATCGTCTAATTAAAGAAGGAAATTCAATTAAAGATGGAAAACTGGTTATTCAATAGATGAGAATACTGCAAATCATATTATTACTTTTTTGCCCGATGATTTTCATTGGGCAAAATTTAGTACCTAATTACAGTTTTGAGGATACAGTTGATGTAAAAGATACGCCGTTGTATTTACCAAAATATTGGGATGCTCCTACTAATGAAGGATGGAATTATTTTACACCTTATAATAAATTTGCGCCTGATTGGACTGCACCAAGCAATATAGGTGGGTATCAAAAAGCAAAAACAGGTCAATCTTATGCAGGTATAAACTTATATAATTTATGGAATATTCAGAGGAACCCAAGACGTGAATATATGCAAGTTAAATTGAAAAGGGTATTAAAATTTGACTCCACCTATTGTTTTCAGCTTTTTATGAGTTTAGCCGATTCTATTCAATTTGCTTCTAAGAATATGTTAGGTGTTTATTTCTCAGCTAATGCTATAGGAGCGAATAATACTAATTATTTGCCATATACCCCGCAAATTACCCTTTCTCCAAACACCTTTATTACCGATAGACAAAATTGGGTAGAAGTGAATATGCAATACAAAGCATTGGGAGGAGAAGAATACATAACGATTGGGAATTTTAATGATACTAACTATATAGACACTACTTTTGTTCCAGGAGGTGGCGATCAATATTGGATGGAAGCAAGTTATTACTACATCGATGATGTATGGTTAAGCCATTGCGATAGTTTGCCCGATAGTTTAATAGGCATTAAAACGCATAGTTTACAAAGCAAATTGAGTGTTTATCCGAATCCGTTTGTACACTATTTTATAATTCGTTCTAAACAAAATCAAACATTACAATTTAGTTTATACAACAGTTTAGGCCAGCAAATAGATTTTAGATTACAAAAGCAAGGAAACAATTATTTGATTCAACCTAAAGATATTCCTAAAGGCATGTATTGGTTGCAAGTAATTGATGGAAAAGAGCAAGCGAGTTTTAAGATGGTGAAAGAATGATTTTAAAGAATTAACAATTTCTAATGTGTTAATTACTAATTGTAGCTCAACCCTTCCAAAGTTTGAAACTTTGGAAGGGTTCGATTACAAAGGGTTTAAGTGGTTAATTCATTTGAGACCTAGAAAAAAAGCGGATATTTTTAAGTAAAATCAACTAAGCCGTAAAAACCTGTTTGTTGGCATAGATTAAAATATACAGCCTGGTTTTTAAAATTTCCCCCATATTTTTGCAATCTAAAAAAGCAGGTTCATCAAAATGCTCCGCGAGTTCGTGTTTTAATTGGTCTATTTTTTCGGGAGTACTTATCGTGTCGTTTTCCATGCAGTCTCCTAAATCTTTCAGTCTATACCTAGAAACTTTAACTCGGTTGGCAATCATCGTGCGCTCTTCTTTTTGATATTGTCGTATGGTTTCAGTGTTTAAAAAGTTAGAGCAAAACTCCACAATGGGATTGTTGTCTTTAAAATATTGAGGTAAATACATGGTTTTTCGTCCTTCATAGGTTTGTTGGTCAAAGTCAATGGCTTTGATTCGATACTGCACATCATCGAAATCGGGTGTTACATCAATCACATAGTTATAGGAACGCATATCGCCTAAAAGCCGTACAAAACAGCGCTCATTAAATTTTACAAATTCCTTTGCTAAACGTGTTCTATTCAAGGTAATGTCCGTATCTAACCAATCTTTAATAAAAACATCTCCAGGAATTCCTGCTATATGCTCTTCTATAATCGTAGAGCCATCCACAATGTAAGAGATTCGATTGGGCGATAAAATATGTTCTAATTCCAAGCCATATATGCGCGAAGCATCGGCTGTTTTTACGTAGAAATAATCATAGTTGTCGTTAAACTTATTAGTAATTCTTATTCTAAATGGTTTTGAATTTCCAAAAGGGCAATAGTCAATACGGTTTACATAAAGGTGTTCCATAACGGTCATGTCTCCTTCTGTTTTCAACAAGGCATATACATAACATAAGCTATTGTTAATCTCCTCCATCTCCGTTTGGGTATAAAAGACCGTTTCCCATAAAGTATCTTTCCCAGCTTTGTCGTACAAGGAAACTGAATTTTCATAATGATTTAAATCGCTATAGCTTATAGGTAAATCAAATTCACGAGAATAGCGCTTGAGGTATTTTCTAAGTTCAGTCCCAATCTTGTAATAATTCTTCTTTTTCGAAATATCATTCATATACTCAAAGTACGAAAATAAAATTCATTAAATCTTCAAAATCATAAGCTTTCTTATATCGACGGTCAGAATAGGTATTTGCTACTAACTTTACAATGGTAGTTTCACCATTTACCATACGATGTTGAATTTCTATATTTCCAAAAAACTGTTCAAATGGAGCTGTTTTGCGAAATTCTAAACTTGGTTTTAGATAAAATAGTTCAATTGTTTTCAGTAAGCCTCCCTCTTCTATTACCTCTCTTGTTGCATGATTTAAGGTATAGTTTCTAGCTTGTAATTTCTCTGTTATATAATGAATAAAAAAACAATAATCCTCAGAATTCCAACGTGTTTCCGCTCTAAAATAGAAACCATTTGAAAGGTTAGACTCATGTAAATACAAGTTCACCTCTGCTGCTTTATGTTTCAACTTTTGCGCCCACAATTGATAAAAATATTGCAATATATCATGGTGCATTTCTTTTCCTAACCATTCATTATAGTTATTTAAAAAGATTTGGCTGTGTTTTATATTTTCTTTTAATAATAATCCTTTATCCTCAAAATTGGATTTCTTGTTGCAGCCAAGTATTTCTTGAAAAAGTTTATTAAAAAATGTCATATTAATGGGCAATCAATTTAGAAAGCAAGGCGAAATTAGATTCAATTTTATATAATTGATGTACTGATTCGCAAATTATACCAATGTGAATAAAAAAATAGTCTAAAATTTGTATTCATACAGTGGTATATGCTGTTGAATACAATTAACTGTTCAATGAAGATTCAGCCAAAATTAGACTGAATATTTGTTCATTTCGGTATTAAAACAGCCTAAGCGTATTAAAGTTTTGAAAAGCAAAATTTGAATTTGAATACTTTTTTTGAATTTTTAGTTCTTTAAAAAAAATCCTACGTTTATTCATCATAATAAACACTAAACTTTACAATCCCTATGGCGAAGAAAAAAACAATAATTACCAAAGAATCCGAAAAATTTTTATATCAATACCTCAACAATGCTTCGCCAACAGGTTATGAAAGTGAAGGCCAAAAAATATGGTTAAAACACATAAAGCCTTATGTGGACGAAACCTTTGTTGATACTTATGGAACAGCTGTAGCAGTTATCAATCCTAAAGCAAAATACAAAGTAGTTATTGAAGCACATGCCGATGAAATTAGCTGGTATGTGCATTATATAACCAAAGATGGATTTATTTATGTGCGTAGAAATGGTGGCTCAGACCACATGATTGCACCTTCGAAAAGGGTAAATATACACACCAAAAAAGGGATAGTACCTGCCGTTTTTGGATGGCCGGCGATACATACTCGAAATAGTATATCGGGCAAAGCTGAAGAAACTCCAAAGATGAATAATATCTTTTTAGACTGCGGTTGCACAAGCAAAGAAGAAGTAGAAAAATTGGGTGTTCATGTGGGTTGTGTCATTACCTATCCCGATGAATTAATGTGCATGAACAAAAAATACTATGTTGGTCGTGCTTTAGATAATCGCATTGGTGGCTTTATGATTGCAGAAGTTGCCCGTTTGTTAAAAGAAAACAAACAAAAATTGCCTTTTGGTTTATACATTACCAATGCTGTGCAAGAAGAAGTTGGCTTGCGTGGTGCTGAAATGATTGTAGAAAAAATAAAACCAGACGTAGCCATAGTAACCGATGTTTGTCACGACACACAAACCCCGATGATAAATAAGATTGAGCAAGGAGATTTTACGGCTGGGAAAGGCCCTGTAATTGCTTATGGCCCAGCGGTGCAAAATAATTTAAGAGAATTAATCATCGAAACTGCTGAGAAGGAGAAAATCGAGTTTCAACGTTATGCAGCATCTAGAATAACAGGCACTGATACCGATGCCTTTGCTTATGCCACTGGCGGAGTTGCTTCGGCTTTAATTTCTTTACCCTTGAGGTATATGCACACCACTGTAGAAATGGTGCACAAAGTAGATGTAGAAAATGTTATCCGATTGATTTATGCTTGTTTGTTAAAAATAGAAGATGGCCATGATTTTAGGTATATTAAGTAGGGGTTGAAACATTTAAATTGATAACAAACAAATGAACATAGAAAAATGGAAAGGTCTATTGTATGGAACTACCTATGGCCTTGTTTCTCGATCAATATTTGCATTAGAAGATTTTAGAGGTAATGCATTGTTTCCTACCTATGGTTTGATGACAATGTCATTTATGTTCATAGTTCCTTTTGTTATTGGGTTGATAACAGCATACCATAACGACAAAATTACAAGCTCTAGGAAAATAGTATTTATTACTATGCCATTTTTTGCTATTTTGGGTTTGATTAGTATTTCGGTCTTATCAGGAAAAGAGGGAATTATTTGTGCATTAATGGCTTTGCCAGTATTCTTATTCATGGCATTACTTGGTGGTTTTATAGGAGTTCGGATTTTTAAAAGAAATAAACCCAATAACAAACTGTATGTCTCATTTTTTATATTACTCCCATTCCTATTTGCACCAATAGAGAACTTAATTGGACTAACTGATAAAATATTTACAGAACATACTACAGTTGAAATAAACGCTTCAGACAAGACTGTTTGGGATAATATTACAAGAGTAAAGGAAATTTCTGAGTTTGAAAACAACAATACTCTATTCCAGTTTATGGGCTTTCCCAGGCCGATTGAAGCACAACTTGATACAATTGCAATCGGAGGGGTTAGAAAAGCAATCTTTGATAGAGGACTTTTTTTTACAGAAACAATTACCCAAATGCAGATTAATAGAATATTGGCATTTAACATTATTGCTGATCCAGAATCGATTCCTCCAAAAGCATTAGACGAACACGTATTAGTTGGAGGGAAATACTTTGATGTATTAGAAGGAAAGTATGTAATTGAAAAAATAAATGAAAAGAAAGTGGTTTTACATTTAACATCCCAATTTAGGCTCTCTACAAGTTTTAATTTTTATAGCGGGTTTTGGAGTAAACTGATAATGAAAGACATTCAAGAAAATATCTTAGCTATCATTAAAAGGAGGAGTGAAGAAAATGACCATAGTAATAGCATCTAGGAGCTTTTAAAGTGAATCAAAACCTAAACAAAACCAAGCCTTCAATCGTTATTCTGCTAGATAAATAAAACCCATGAACAACTTCGAATTTCACAATCCAACAAAAATTATTTTTGGAAAAGACAGCATCCAGAAATTAACTACAGAAATACCATCTGGCGCAAAAGTTTTATTGCTTTACGGCGGTGGAAGTATTAAGAAAAACGGTGTTTACGATCAGGTTAAAAATGCATTAGCCGATTTTGAACTTATCGAGTTTGGAGGAATTCCAGCAAACCCAGAATATGCCATATTGATGGATGCTCTTGAGCTGATAAAAAAAGAAAACATCACCTTTTTGTTAGCAGTTGGCGGTGGTTCTGTCATTGATGGAACAAAGTTTTTGTCTTCAGCTGCTTTATTCACAGGTAAAGAACCTTGGGATATTTTAACTCAACACATCCGGACTTATAAAGGGATGCCTTTTGGAACGGTACTTACTTTACCTGCAACTGGTTCGGAAATGAATTCTAGCGCTGTTGTAACCAGAGCAGAAACAAAAGAAAAATTAGGCATGGGTGGCCCAGGTTTATTTCCTCAATTCTCGATTTTAGATCCACAGGTTGTTCATTCGATTCCACCAAGACAAATCGCCAATGGACTTGCAGATTCTTTTACGCATGTATTAGAACAGTACATGACCTATCCCGTTGGTGCATTATTGCAAGACAGAATTGCCGAAGGTATTATGCAAAGCATCGTTGAAATAGCTCCGATAATACTAAAAGATCCAAGCAATTATAATGCAGCGGCCAACTTTATGTGGAATTGCACCATGGCTTTAAATGGACTCATCCAAAAGGGTGTCCCTTCGGACTGGGCGATTCATGTTATGGGACATGAATTAACTGCTCTATACGGCATAGACCACGCTAGAACTCTAGCCATTTTAACTGGAAGCCATTACAGTCATAATTTTGAAGCAAAGAAAGATAAATTAGCCCAATACGCCACTCGAGTTTGGAATGTGCAAGAAGGAAGTTTGGATGAAAAAGCAAAAAAAGGGATAGAAAAAACTGTAGCGTTTTTCCATAGTTTAGGAATCAAAACAAAACTCTCAGAATACACTCCAGATTATAAAGGAACTGCTGAAGAAGTTAAAAGGCGACTAGTTAGTAGAGGCCAAACTGCAATTGGAGAACGAGGTATTGTAAAACCTGAAGATGTTTTAAAAATTGTAGAGGCTGCATATTAATTCAGATTTAACTAAATTGAGGCCATGAATTTGATATAAGTTCATGGCCTCAATTTTTTAACGATTTTATTATAAAACTCAATGTTTGCAGTCATTTACCGTTTTGAAGTCAAAGAGAATTGCGATCAAAAATTCATTCATGCTTGGTCAGAAATGACAAAATTAATTTATAAGTATGAAGGAAGTCTAGGCTCTCGATTACACCACCAAGAAAAAAACATCTACATCGCTTATGCCCAATGGCCAAATAGAGAAAAGTGGGAAACCTTTGGCAACAAACTACCATTAGTAGCAAAAACACATAGTTTAAACATGCGAGATGCTTGTATTCAATCAGAAACCATTTATAAATTAGAAATGTTAGAAGATTACCTTGCTCAAGATACAAACTCTTTAATTTAAAACATGCAACAGTTTTCGGTTCTTAAAATTCTCATCCAAATCTATTTGCTTGTTTTAAGCTTAATTTATTATTTTTGATACTAAATAAAATTCGATGAATATTCAAGCTGAAAAAATAGAATTGGTAAAAATGCTTTTGGATACTGAAAACCCAAGAATTATCGAATCCATTAAAAATATTTTCAAAAGAGAAAAAACAGCTGATTTTTGGGATGATTTAACCATGCAACAAAAACAAGAAATTGAAAAAGCTTCTATTGAAATAGAAAACCAAGAAGTAACAGACTATGAGACTTTTATCCAAAAACACAGATAGTTGAATAGAATTGTTGTTATTTCAAAAACAGCTGAAAAGAAATTAGATAATCTTTTTGATTATCTAATCCAAAATTGGTCTATTGGTGTAAAAAAAGATTTTGTAGTAAAACTAGAATCATCAATAGAAATAATTAAAAATCAACCTGAAATCTTCCCCGAGTCAAAAAAAGGAAAAGGTTTAAGAAAATGTGTAATTACAAAACAGACTAGTCTATATTATCGCTTTAATTCTAAACGAATAAATATTATCACAATTTTTGACAGTCGGCAACATCCGAATAAATTAGATAAAGAAGTATAACAATTTCACTTTAATGTTGTAAATTCAAAACATAGGATAAACAATAATTCAAGCGTAAAACCTCAATCGCATAGCGATACAAACTCTTTAATTTAAAACATGCAACGGTTTTCGGTTCTTAAAATTCTCATCCAAATCTATTTGCTTGTTTTAAGCCTATTCACTGCTTTTAGATTGGTTTTACTTTTTGTAGAGCGTTCTCGAATCAATTTCAATGAAGTACAAACCAGTGATATTTTTAGCGCATTATTGATGGGCTTGCGTTTCGATTTGGTGATTTCGAGTTATCTATTGGCTCTTCCTGCCTTGCTTTTGTTTGTATTCGATAGTTTTAATCTCAATAAAAGAAAACTCAAAACCTTCCTTTTCTATTGGATTTTCATCCTTTTCACCTTGGCTTATTTAATTGCTGCAGCCGACATCCCCTACTTCGGACAATTCTTCACACGTTTTTCAATCACGGCTTTTGAATGGCTCGACAATGCCAGTTTTGTATTTAGTATGATACTACAGGAACCCAAATACATAGGCATTCTTATTCCTTTCATTATTCTCATCTATCTATTCTACAGAATATTAAAGCACATATTAAACCTTAAAGAAATTGAAAAAACCTTTCCAGTCTATCTGAAAGGCATTGTTTACTTGCTTTGTTTGACGCTTATCTTTTTTGGGATTAGAGGCCGCTTTAGCACAAAATCTCCCATCCGAGTCGGTACAGCTTATTTTTCGAATGATGCTTTTCTCAACCAATTGGGCTTGAATCCAGTTTTCACCCTATTGCGAAGTTATTTAGATAGCCAGAAAGAGAGCAACAAAACGCTGAATTTAATGGACGAAAATAAGGCAATTGACCTAGTCAAAAAATCCTTGAATGTTCCTGAAAGCACTTTTAAGTCACCGATAGCTCGACTTATAGAAGCAGACAGCATTTCAAAACCCAAACAAAATGTGGTTTTAATCCTTATGGAAAGCATGAGTGCTGCAAAAATGACAAGGCATGGCAACCAGAAGAACCTCACTCCGTTTTTAGATAGTTTATCGCAGAACGCACAGTATTTCAATCACATTTATACGGCTGGCACTCATACCTTCAATGGAATATTCAGCACACTGTTTTCATTTCCTGCGCTTTATCGAAGACATGCTATGAAGCAAATTCAACATCACAATGGCATCAGTTCCGAATTGAAAAAACACGGCTATCACAACATATATTTCTGTACCCATGATGAACAATTTGACAATGTCGGTGGCTTTTTAATGGCTAATGATTTTCAAGATGTTATTTCTCAAAAAGATTATCCCTTATCTGCCGTAAAAACGACTTTAGGTGTACCCGATGATTTTATGTTCGAATTTGCAATTCCAATTCTCAATGAAAAAAGTAAAAAAGGGCCGTTTTTCGCTACCATAATGACCGCAAGCGACCACGGCCCATATTATATTCCCGACTATTTTAAGGCAAAAAATGAAGACATTAAAGACCAAATTGTGGAGTATGCCGATTGGTCGATTCAAAAGTTTTTTAAGATGGCTGCTAAAACCAATTGGTACAAAAACACCTTGTTTGTTTTAATAGCCGACCATGGTGCATCCATGAATGTCTCTTATGAAATCCCCTTAAATTACTTTCACAGTCCACTAATTTTCTTTCAACCTGGAGATACGAGCGCGAGCATAAACAGCAACATTGGCGGACAAATAGATGTATTCCCAAGCATTATGGGTAAATTGAATTTGAGCTACATCAACAATACCTTAGGAATAGATTTAAACAAAGAAAAGCGCCCTTATATTTTTATCAATGGCGACGATAAGTTAGGTGTATTAGATACCAGCATGCTCCTGATTTTAAGGCAAGAAAAAAATTCAGAGCCTTTACTTTTTAACTATGCAAAGCTTGACAAAACAAACTACGCAAATGAGCAAAAAGAAAAAGTGCAAGAAATGGAAAATTATGGCAAAGCCAACTTGCAGGTATATCAATACCTGTTGAAGAATAACTTGCTCTTTGAAGAAGCAACAACAGATAAATGATTTAATTTAGATTCTTATAATCAGCATGAGAAATATCCTCATTGACATATACAAAACGAATAATCTTTATTCAGGATTAGGTCAATTTTCCTTGAATTTTGCCAAAGCAATTTTAGAGCGAAATCCACAGGATATTTCTATCCATTTACTGTATAAACAATCCGCTGAATTTGATTTAAACGCTGATAATTTTCAGTTTCACAAGGCCAATACTCTTAGGAGATTTATATCAAACTATCCTAACAAGTTTGATTTATGGCATAGCTTGCATCAGTTTCCCTCGCATCTACCACCTAAAAACTGCAAACAAATACTGACCATTCACGACCTTAATTTTTTAATTGAGAAAAATGATATTAAGAAAACAAAATATCGCAATCGCTTGCAAAAAAATATTCGGAGAGCTGATGCAATAACTTGTATTTCAAAATTCACCAAAACAATGGTTGAGCAAAATTTTGATTTAGGAAATAAAAAAATTGAAGTTATTTATAATGGAGTTGAAGCCAATTTTGACCAAGTTCTCAATAAACCTGCTTTTCTTAATGGAAAGAAATACTTCTTTTCGATCGGAATTTTCAACTTTAAAAAGAATTTCCACAGCCTAATTCCAGTTTTAAACTTCTTTCCAGAAACTCAATTGGTGCTTGCAGGAAATCACGAAACAGCTTATGGCGAATTTGTAAAAAAAGAGATTAAGCGGCATCATTTAGAAAGTCGGGTTCATTTGCTAGGTAAAGTAAGTGAAACTGAAAAACTCAGCCTATATGCTAATTGTGAAGCCTTTTTGTTTCCATCATTAGCCGAAGGTTTTGGAATACCTCCTATAGAAGCCATGATGGCGGGCAAACCTGTTTTTCTTAGTCAAGAAACCTCACTGCCAGAGATTGGTGGCAAACAAGCGTTTTATTTTGAAAGTTTTGAAGCCGAAAAAATGGCAGAATTGATTCAAACTAAATTGAAGGAAGTTGAAAAAAATCCCAATTTTTCAAAAGAGACGAAGAACTATGCCCAAGGGTTTAATTGGGAAAAATGCATATCAAGGTACATAGCACTTTATCAAAAAATGGTATAAAAAAACCCCGAGCAATACTCGAGGTTTTCAATTCTTTTATGATGGTGTTTTATCTAATCAAAACACCGTCAGCCATAAAGGTAATGCTTGTTTCAGGCTCTGTAATCGCTGCAATTTCTTCTTCTGACTCACCGCCATCTTCAGCATAATGTTTTAAATCTTCTACAGATACAGTTTCTTTATAAGCTTTTCCGCTAAATACAACCTCTTTTCCAGCAAGGTCTTTTGGTACAAAAAAGCCATAATCCTTAAATCTAATTCTCATGGTTTCACCCTCAGCAGTTTCAACCTTCATCCAGCAGCCTTTCTTTTGACAAACTTCTGTTGCAACAGCCGCTAATTTTATTTCTAAAGAGTCTTTACCTTCCATCATGGCTAAAAACTCATCTGTAGATACAGCACCTTCATCATTGATTAAGGCACCAAAGTGAGTGCTATCTCCTTCAGCTGCCATCTCCACAGTAGCTTCAACTTGTTCTTGTATTTCTTCAACAGGCTCTGCCTCAACTTCTTTAGCAGGTTGACTGCAAGAAAATGTAAATCCTGCAATTGCGATTAATAAATAGCTTTTTTTCATTTTATAAATTTTTGCAAATATATTTAAATTTTAAAAATAAATGCAGGTTTGTTATTTTGAGAGAATTACAAATTCAGTACGTCTATTTTTTGCCCTTCCTTCTGCGGTGCTATTCGAAGATATAGGACTAGATTCACCATAGCCTTTAGCACTTAATCGAGCTGGAGAAATACCTTCGAGAATTAAAAAATTCTTTACCGCATTGGCACGATTTGTCGATAAGTCTAGATTCGATTTTGGATCTCCAACATTATCCGTATGTCCATTAATTGCGATTTTAATCGAAGGGTTTTCTTGAAGAAAAACAATGAATTCACTTAATATATTTATTACTTGTTCATTTAATTCATAGGAGTCGGTTTCAAAATTGATGTTGTTAATTTCATAGGTTTCACCTTCTTCTATCGGATTAAATGCAACAGGTTCTGTACGCATTGGTTTCCCCACAACATCCTTTTTTGACTTTATGTATTGACTTGTAAAAGCATAGCCATTTTTCTTAGCCATCATCATGACGTCTTGCTCTTCAGTTGCTGAAATTACTGCAACATATTCTCCATTTTCTTCATCAACAACTCCTTGTACCACTTCATTGGTAGTTGTATTTTTCAGCTCTATAGACATACCTTTTGCGGCGTTTGGGTCTTTACTGGCAATACTACCTTTTAAAAACACAATTTCTTTTGGCCTAAATTCTTCTGGCAATTCAAAGTAAAAAATATCTAAACCTTTCTCTCCCATGTTTGAAGAAAAATAACCATAATGACCATCGGTACTTACCATAAATCCATGCTCGTCCTCTTCGGTGTTTATTGGAACCCCTAGATTTACAGGAGCTTCAAAAGTCCCAAACTTATTGGTTCTTGCAAAAAAGATATCTTGCCCGCCAACACCTGGATGGCCGTCTGAAGAAAAATACAAGGTATAAGAATCAGAGTGCATGAAAGGAGACTTTTCATTGCCTTTCGTATTTATCTTAGGTCCTAGATTTATTGGAGGCCCCCAAGAACCATCGGTCTGACGCTCTGTTTTATATAAGTCCATTCCACCAAAATTATCTTCACCTCTTGCACTAGCAAAATATAGGGTTTTGTTATCTGCCGAAATTGAAGGTTGTCCTTCCCAAGTAAACCTGCCATTAATATGATCGCCAATGCTTTTTAACATGCCCCATTTGCCTCCTTCAAATTCTGAATAATAAATGTCGCCATTCGAAAAACCACGCCCATCTCTCGTTACCACTTGATCAACTATGGTTATAAACAACAAGCGGTTGTCTATCGAAATGCTGGCTCCACCCTGATAAGCTCCCTGATTAAACGGCGTTGGCATTGGAATTCCCTCTGAATACTTTCCATTATATTGTCTTCTACTTTGTATAAAAAGTTCCTTTTCTTGTGTTCCCATCACAGACCTAGAGTCAACTTCAGCTTTTCGAGTGAAAAATAAATATTGATTGTCTGGCGAAAGCATTGGCAAATACTCATCGAAGCTAGTAGAAGCACCTTCCACTTTCTTAGGATTGAATGGCATTTTATTTTCAAACAATTTTTGATATTGATCTATTTGCTCTTTCAATTCTTTTGCTTCTTGAATTTTATTTCCTCTAATGGTTTTGGCATTAGCTATATATTCTTGAAGCATAGATTCACAAGCATCGTATTTCTTTTGTTCGTAATATACTTTAGCCAAATAAAAACTCGCTTCATAGTTCCGATATGCTGCACAAGCATTTCGAGTTTTTTCATAATATGAAATTGCCCTGTTTTTAAACTCCACATTATTCTGGTCTCTTTGACTATTGATGTATGCTAATGCCGATAAAGCTTCAACAAATTCGGGATCTATATTAACTGCATCAATCAAAAATTTATATGATGCTGAACCCTTAAAATGCAATTGATAGGCTTTATCAAACTCTTTCTTTGCCTTTTTGTTTGGTTTGCTGCACCCCCAATCCTCTTCCTGAGCTACAGAAATTGTAAATACAAAAAGTAGCATGACAGCCATGCTACTTTTTAAGATATGATATATTTGATTCTTCAACTCCTTTTAATACTCCTCTTTAGTTCAACAAATAAACCCATTTGAATTTATTTCCCGAACAATCCTTTCAACTTTTTCTTTGCTTCTTCTTCTAGCTTCTTTTTTGCTTCCTCTTTTTGTTTTTCAAGCTCTTCTTTCGCTTTTTGCTTTTGCTCCTCAATTATTCGTTTCGCTTCTGCTTCAGCTTCTGCTTTCTTTTTCTCGAGCTCTTCTCTTGCTTTAGCTTCTAATTCTTCTTTTGCTTTATTAAACTCTTCCTTGGCCTTTTCTTTAATGGCGTTCGTGGCGTCACTTTTTGCTTTCTTAAAATCGGTTGTTATTTTAGGATCTGTAGCTGGCCCTGATAAACGCACATCTATATTTATCGTTTCGGCTAATTTTAAATCAACACCTTTGCCAGCAGCTTGAGCCAATAAACCATCAATTGCGGTATTTGCAGCGCCCCCAAATTCAGAACGTGGAATTGCGAAACTGAAAATATAGTCTATCGTTTGGTCAAATGAATTACTACCAGCAATTGTTACCGTTGAATTTCCAATTTTATTGGTGAATGGTTCTACAAATACTTTTCCTTCAGTTATTTTAAAACTAATGTCAACGTTATTTATCGCCATTGGATTTAGTTTGTCGTATTTTATGGCATCTGCTACTTTTTTCAATGGCTTATAATCTCGAATTTGTATGTTTTTGGTTTTAAGTTTTCCTTGTCCAAACATGGTTTCATAAATGGGCTCCATCTTTGAATCTAAAGCACCTTTTATACTCATACCTGTAGAATATGCGCCTTCAGTTTTCATGGCAATAGGCACTAATTTCTCAACACTATTAAAAGTTGTAACGGTTTGCTGAACATCAAATTCAATAATATTCATATCAAAACTATAGCTCGGTTTAAGCGAATCTGTTGTTTCATAAAATCCATCTAAGGTCATTTTGCCACCCAACATTTTCATACTCGTTTTGTCTAAACTAACTTTTTCGTTTTTCAATAAAATCGCGCCGTTAATTTCTTCGATGTTGATATTGTCAAACCTTAATTTTTTAATGTTTGCAGTTGTTGTAAAATCAATGTATTTAGGTAACAAAACGACTTCCATAGGCGCTGCTGAAGAATCACTAGAAGCTTCAGCACTTGCTTCTTCCTCTGCTGCATTTGGATCGATGCCAGCTAATTCATTTATATCTAACAAATTTGATTGAACATTCAAGACCCCTTTAAGCGTTTGTTTATCTTTTAGAGCATAAGCTATAAAGTTTTCTAATCTTCCTTGAGCATCTAAATCACTTTTGCCCAATTGCATGTTCATTTCATTTAATTCTACAAACTTTGGACTGAAGGTCATTCTGGCTCTTGATAAGTCAACTGGGTAGTCCAAAGAATCTGATTCAAAGTGCATCCCTTCGACCAACAATGTTCCGTTTGCTTTAAATGCTTCGTATTGCTCATTTTCCAATGTTGAAAGATGTCCTTCTATAGAAATGTTTGAAGTAATCGTTCCATTTAATTTATCGCTTTTTTCCAAAGGAATAACATCTTTTAAATTATCTAAAACAACTTTGCCATTTAGCCCTGCTCTAATAAATGGGTCAGACATTGGAGTAGCTAAGTAAAAGTTTAAATCAAAAGGATTGTCTGCAATAGAAAGGTGAAACTTAGGTACATCAACAATGGTGTGATCTAAATTGCCATCTTTACTTTCAACACTTGCGTTTATTTGAATATTCTCTACCGATTTAGGTAAATCTGGATAGCTAAACATGGCATCTAAAACCTCTAATGAAATTCCAAAAGCCGGATAAGTAGAATCAACATAAGTGCCTTTTGCGTATCCGTTTAAAGCCATAGAACCTGAAGTTTTCACTCCTTCTAAATCTTTTGCGAACTCTGCCGGCACTAAGGAAAGTATTTCTTTAAAGTCTGCTTTCTTTGCTAAAAATGTGATATCCATATCAATCGGATCGTTAGGCATTGCAAGCCAACCGTCAAAACCTAAGCCCAATTCATTGACTTTAACTTCATTTTCATGAAAAGTGAATTTAAAATTGTCTATATCTGCTTCCATAGCTGCATCCAAAGTGATTTTAGCGGCGTTCATGAACTTTACACCATCATAAGTAAGGTTAAGCGCTCCGACTCCTCCTAAAGCTTTAATCGTGGTTACAGCTTCAGTTAAATCTCCAGAGAGGTTTAAATTCAAGTCAGCAATTGACATATACATTGGGAAAGTTGCATCGTCATAAATTACTCCTCCTTTTATTATTTCAACTTTTGTAAGCTGCATTTTGAAGGCGCTTGCTTCTGTAGTTTCTTCAATTGTTTCAACTTCTGATTCTTCCGACTCTTTTACTATGTCATAGTTCGCTTTTCCGTCAGCTAATACTTTGGCATGAATGTTGGGTTCTAAAATGGTGATGTTTTTTACATTAATGGTTTCTCCGTTAATTACAGACATTAAATCAACCGTTAAGTTTAACTCTTTAATGGCTGCCAATTCTAAACCTTCAAAGTCACCAATTCCTGTAACTTTTACATTTTCTATGGTAAAATAAAAATTAGGAAAACTCTTAATAAGGCTAAGGTCAAAATCACCAAAATCAACAGTGGCATTTAAGGCAGCGTTTGTTTCATCTTTAACCATTTTAACAATGTCATCTTTAAAGATGATTGGAATTAATATTAAAGCGAGTATTACCAAAAGAACTAAGCCTCCTAGAATTTTTAAAATCGTTTTCATATTCCTAATTATTTAAAGTCAAATTTATTATTTCTCAACCGGATGAGCAATTAACTCACCTTCTGTATAAGCAACAATTGTGGCAACTGTTGCATCTCCAGTAACGTTCACTACAGTTCTACACATATCTAATGGTCTGTCAACTGCAAATATCAAACTAATTCCTTCAAGAGGAACACCAACAGAACCCAAAACAATTGCCAACATGATGATGCCTGCTCCTGGAACTGCCGCTGAGCCAATGGAAGCTAAAGTGGCTGTAAGCACGATTGTAAGCTGCTCGGACAAACCCAAATCCATGCCATAAACTTGTGCAATAAAAACAGCTGCAACGGCTTGATAACAACTTGTACCATCCATGTTTATGGTTGCTCCAAGTGGCAAAACAAATGAAGCTACTTTATTCGAAACGCCTAGCTTTTCTTCGCAGCGCTCCATGGTTAAAGGAAGTGTTGCAGCAGATGAACTTGTTGAAAATGCCAACAATTGTGCTGGAGCTAATCCTTTAAAGAAACGCTTGTAGGAATAATTGGCTAATAATTTCAGCGCCATCGGATAAACAATAGCAACCATAATCAACAAACCTAACAATACTGTTAAAGAATACACAGCCAGACCTTTTAAGATTTCTAATGCTGCCGTTGGGTCATCGCCTGCTAGTTCAACCATAATGTTTCCCAAAAGGGCGAAAACACCAATTGGTGCGAAATACATAATGAGGTCAACCATTTTTAGTATGACTTCATTAGCCCCGTCAAAAAAGTGCTTTATGGGGTCAACCTTGGTTTGATCTGGAACTAAAATTAAAGCAATTCCAAACATTAATGCGAAAAAGATAATCTGCAGCATGTTTCGGTTATCACTTGCTGAAAAGAAAAAGTTATCGGGCACCATGTCAACAATAAATTGCAAAGGCCCAGAGCTTTTCTGTGCATTCGCTTGCTCTTCTGTCGATTTCACTTTAGCTTCATTTTGTTGAACCATTTCTTGGCGAATTTCTTCGGAAAATGATTTTCCAGGTTTTATTAGGTTCACTGCTAACAATCCAATTGTAACAGCCATCACTGTTGTAATTAAATAAATACCAATGGTTTTTCCTCCCATAGAAGAAAGTTGTGAAATGTCTTTCAGCCCCGATACACCATTTATTAAAGAAATAAGCACCAATGGAACAGCAATCATTTTTAACATGCTGATGAAGATTTTTCCCCATGGTGCTATCCAGTCTGCGGTAAACTCTTGCCAACCTGAGTTTGCGGCAATTAATCCGTAGATTAAGCCTAAAAATAATCCTATTATTATTTGCCAGTGTAATGCTAGTTTTTTCATGTTCTAATCTCTCTTTATACTAACTCTATATATTTCTACCTATTCCTCCTTTAATTAAATCTCTTTATCTGCGTTGTTCTGCGTTTTCTGCGGGCAATTAACTATAAAACTTTTAATTCCTCCCGCAAATTGCGCTGATTTCCGCTGATTAAACTCTAATTATTATTTCTTTTTCCCTATTTATAATTTTTACAATTCTTCGCTTTAGCTTAAAGTTGAAATTTTATTTCGCAAAAAATGGTCAGCTAAAACCAAGGCTGTCATTGCTGTTACTATTGGCACTGCTCTCGGCACTACACAAGGATCATGTCTCCCTTTTCCTTCTATTACAACCTCTTCCCCTTTTTTATTTATACTTTTTTGATCTTGAATTAAGGTCGCAACAGGCTTAAAAGCAACTCGAAAGTAAATCGTTTCTCCATTACTTATTCCCCCTTGAATTCCTCCTGAAAAATTACTTTCTGTTCTAACCTTTCCTTCTTTTATAATAAACGCATCGTTGTGTTCGGAACCTCGCATATTTGCTGCATTAAATCCTGAGCCGTATTCAAAACCTTTAACTGCATTTATGCTCAACATGGCTTTCGCTAAATCGGCATGCAATTTATCAAAAACTGGCTCTCCTAATCCAACCGGCACATTAAATGCCATTCCCTGAACTACTCCTCCAATGGTATCGCCTTCTTTTTTTACTTGCTCAATTTCAGCAATCATTTTTTGAGCCATAAGCTCATCTGGGCACCTTACCTTATTTGCAAAAACTTGGCTTAAATCCAATTCTTGGTAAGGTTGTTCTAACACTATTTTTCCCACTTGCTGAACATACGAATGAATTTCTACGCCTTCTAGTTTTAGCAGCAATTGAGCAATGGCTCCTGCCACAACCCTACAAGCTGTTTCTCTAGCTGAGGATCGACCACCTCCACGATAATCTCGGTTACCATATTTTTCTTGGTAAACATAATCTGCATGTGAGGGTCTATACTTATCTTGAATGTGGCTATAATCTTTCGATTTATGGTCTTCGTTTATAATCTGAAAAGCAATTGGAGTACCAGTGGTTTTCCCTTCAAATATGCCTGAAAGAAAAACTACTTGATCGGTTTCTTTTCTTTGGGTTGTAATGTTTGATTGTCCGGGCTTTCTCCTATCTAATTGCAATTGAATAAAATCAAAATCAATTTTCAAGCCTGCTGGGCAACCCTCAATAATTCCGCCTATAGAAACCCCATGAGATTCCCCATAACTAGTCAGTTTAAAAAGAGTGCCAAAACTATTACCCGCCATAGAAACAAAAATAGTTTTTTTGAACGGGTTTTAAACTTTTCCAAAAGGTTTCATTTTGATTGGTCTAATAATAAGCCTTACTACATTTTGACAAGTCAACTTATCATTATAATTCGAAAAATGATAAGTCAACTTATCAATTTTTATTACTTTATGCACAGCACACTTACCATTTTATTATATTTGTACTATTAATAAATAAAACCATGCAACGATTAATCAATGCCCAAGACAGAATATTAGAATCAACATCCTTAAATCAAAAAAGGTACTTATTTGACAGTTTGGACTTTGAGCAACAATTAATTGCAATTACAGGACAACGAGGAACTGGCAAAACAACAATGCTCTTACAAAAAGTTAAAGAAAACAGAGCGTCAGGAAAATATTTGTACGTATCGGCAGATAGCTTGTTTATTTACAATTTAAAATTGCATGAAGTTGCGCTTAACCACTATGAAAATGGTGGTGAATATTTATACATCGACGAAATCCACAAATACGAAAACTGGTCAGGAGAAATAAAACACATTTACGATAGCATTCCAAAGCTTAACGTTTTGTTCACTGGTAGTTCTATTTTAGATATTTTGAAAGGCTACGGTGATATAAGTCGCCGAGCTGTGCCTTATATTTTACATGGTTTATCATTCAGAGAATACTTAAACTTTGAATTGAAATTGAATTTACCACAAGTTGATTTCAAAACGATTTGCGAAGGAAAATTTAATCTTGAGATTGAGAAACCGCTTTTTCACTTTAAAAATTATTTAGAAAAAGGCTACTATCCTTTTTACAAAGAAAAGTCCTTTGAGTTGAAAATGCACCAAGTAATTAATGCAATTATGGAAGTGGATCTGGTACATTATTTAGATTTAAAACCTTCTACCATCATCAAATTAAAAAAGTTACTTCAACTAATTTCGGCAAGTGTACCTTTCAAGCCCAACATCAGTAAGTTGGCCGAAAAAACAAATATTTCGAGAAATCTAATGGTGGAATATTTCAATTATTTGGAAAGAGCAGGATTAATAAAACAATTGACCTCTTCGGCCAAAGGAATTCAAGGTTTAGCGAAACCTGAAAAAGTTTATTTAGATAACACAAGCCTGATTTACACCTTAGTAGGTGAACAAAACAGCGATATAGGAAATGTGAGAGAAACTTTTTTTGTATCGCAGGTCAGCACTCAAAAAGAAATTAGCATTCCGCTAAAAGGTGATTTTTTAATTGAAGATACCATTTTTGAAATTGGCGGACAAAATAAAAAAATGAGCAATTATAAAGACCTTCCAAAAGTAATTTTAGCCAAGGACGACATTACCTCAGCTTATCAAAATCAAATTCCTTTGTATCAATTTGGCTTTTTGTATTGAGAGCTATGTTTCATTTTGTAAGTTTGATTCTTCATTATATTTAGAATTATGCTCTTAATAAATATTCGTCAACTTTTACAAATCAGAGAATCAAAATTAGAAAAAGCCCTTGCTGGTAAAAACCTTGCTGAACTCCCAATCCTAGAAAGCGCTTGGTTGAAAATAAAAAAAGATCGTATTCACTCTTTTGGCTTAATGGCCGATTTAAAAACAGTGGATGATGAAGAAATCATCGATGTAAAAAACCGCATAGTAATGCCAAGTTTTGTTGATTCACACACGCATTTAGTGTTTGCCGGAAGCCGAGAAGAAGAATTTGTGATGCGATTACATGGTAAATCGTATGAAGAAATTGCCGAAGCAGGAGGTGGAATTTTGAATTCTGCCAAGAAATTGCAATCAAAAACTGAAGAAGAGCTTTTTGAGACTGCAAAAAAGCGCTTGCATGAGGTTATTTCTATGGGCACAGGCGCCATTGAAATAAAAAGTGGTTATGGACTTACGGTAGAAGCCGAAATTAAAATGCTCCGTGTGATTCAAAAACTGAAAGCGTACAGTCCCATTCCAATTAAGGCTAGTTTTTTGGGTGCTCATTTTTATCCAAAAGAATACAAACAAAACCACGAAGGCTACATTAGCCTAATTATCGATGAAATGCTACCCATAATTTCCAAAGAGAATTTAGCAGATTACATTGATGCTTTTTGTGAAAAAGTGGCCTTTTCGGCTGAAGAAACAGATCGAATTATAAAAGCTGGAATAAAGCACGGATTAAAAGCAAAAATACATACCAATCAATTTAATTGCATGGGTGGAATTGAAGTCAGTGTTGCCAACAATGCCATTTCTGTTGACCATTTAGAAGTCATAAATCAAGATGAAATTGACTGTTTGAAAAACTCTAACACCATTGCGACACTGTTGCCTTCAGCTCCGTTTTTTCTAAACGACCCTTACCAACCTGCTAGAGAGATTATAGATGCTGGAATTCCAGTTGCTTTAGCGAGCGATTATAACCCTGGTTCTACCCCTTCTGGAAGAATGAGTTTTGTTTTATCTTTAGCTTGTATAAAATTAAAAATGACACCAGAAGAAGCCATAAACGCCGCTACAATTAATGGAGCTTTTGCATTAGAGATGCAAGATGAAATGGGAAGCATTACCGTAGGCAAAAAAGCCAACCTCATAATTTCTAAAGAAATAGACAGCTATGGATTCATCCCATATTCTTTTGGTTCTGACCAAATTGAAGAGATAATCATTAACGGAAAACGAATGTAAAATGGAATTTCAAGCATTTCAAGCAAAAGAGATTAAGAAACTGACGAGTGTGCGTGCAAACGAAGTTAAAATAGGTGAATCTATTTTAGCAGGCAGTGATTATCTAGCCGATTTAAGCAATTGTCCCGCAGCCTTTGTTTTGATAGGAATTCCTGAAGATATTGGCCCAAGAGCTAACTGTGGCAGAGGTGGCGCCGACTCAGCTTGGCTTCCTTTTTTAGGCAAGTTTTTAAACATTCAAGAAACACCTCACATCAAGGGAAAAGATATTTTGTTACTCGGAGCATTTGACTTCAATAGCACAGCTAGTTACAATTCAAATGACCTAGACACCTTGAGAAATTTAGTAAATCAATTGGATGAATTAGTTTCCAATTTAATAGAAAAAGTTGTTAAAGCAGAAAAAACCCCCATTGTAATAGGCGGTGGCCATAATAACTGTTATGGTATTATCAAAGGAATTTCAAAAGCAAAAGCACAAAAAATTAATGTGTGCAACTTAGATCCTCATGCCGATTATAGAAGTTTGGAAGGCAGGCATTCTGGCAATGGCTTTTCCTATGCCAAAGCAGAAGGATATTTAAACAAATACAGCATTTTGGGTTTGCATGAAAATTATAACTCTGCCGAAATGATGGCTAGATTGGAGCAAGATGGGGTTCATTTTAATACCTTTGAGCGTATTTTTATACGTGAAGAAATCAGTTTCAACGATGCTGTTTCCGAAAGTTTTGCCTTTGTTTTAGATGCCGATTATGGTATTGAATTGGATTTAGATAGCATCGAAAACTTCCCTTCATCAGCACAAAGTCCAAGTGGTACAACAACTCAACAAGCAAGGTATTTTGTGCATCATTTAGCGAGTTCAAAAAATGCGATTTATTTGCATTTACCAGAAGCAGCACCTAGTTTAGTTGATGGATCAGCCGAGCAAGCAGGGAAGTTATTGGCCTATTTAGTTAGTGATTTTATAAAAGCAAGAAAATAAACAAACTCAAATTCCTAAGATTCACCGCAGAAATAAGACTCAAAGTATTTCTCCCGCAGATTGCACTGATTAACGCAGATAGAATACGAAATATCTCTCTTAATATCTGCGTAAATTTGCAAGATTAGCGGGAATTAATCAACTCATAAAATTTCTCCCGCAGATTGCACTGATTAGCGCAGAAAGAATACAAAATTAATCTCCCTTAATATCTGCGAAGATTTGTGAGATCAGCGGGAATTAATCAACTCTGGAATTATAAAGCCCATAAATATTTTTTCCGCAGATTACGCTGATATACACGGAAAGAATATAAAATTAATCTCCCTTAATATCTGCGAAGATTTGCGAGATTAGCGGGAATTATTCAACTCATAAAATTTCTCCGGCAGATTACGCTGATTAGCGCAGAAAGAATACGAAATATCACTCTTAATATCCGCGAAGGTTTGTGAGATTAGCGGGAATTATTCAACTCATAAAATTTCTCCCGCAGATTACGCTGATATACACGGAAAGAATACAAAATTAATCTCCCTTAATATCTGCGAAGATTTGCGAGATTAGCGGGAATTATTCAACTCATAAATTTCTCCCGCAGATTGCACTGATTAGCGCAGATAGAATACGAAATATCACTCTTAATATCCGCGAAGATTTGCGAGATTAGCGGGAATTATTCAACTCATAAAATTTCTCCGGCAGATTACGCTGATTAGCGCAGAAAGAATACGAAATATCTCTCTTAAGATTTACGGGAGTTTAACGGCGATGAAGGGAATAAAACTAAAAAAACAACAAAGATTTGCGCATATTTGTAGTACTAGTGATCGAAGCAAAAAATGAAAATAATCGAATGTATTCCGAATTTTAGTGAGGGGCAAAACAATGCGACATTAAAGGCCATTGCAGCTAGCATCTCTTCTATTCATGGAGTAAAATTATTGCATCAAAGTACTGGAGTTTCAGCCAATAGAACTGTATTTACATTTATTGGAGAATTAGAGGTGGTTTTTGAAGCTGCATTTCAAGCTATCAAAGTTGCTCAACAGCTAATAGACATGCGAACCCAAAAGGGAACACACCCTCGAATTGGCGCTTGTGATGTTTGTCCTTTTGTGCCTATTTCTGGAATAAGCATGGAAGAATTGATTGAAGAAACAAAAAAGTTTGCTGAAAGAATCAATAAGACTTTAGATATTCCAGTTTACTTATATGAAAAGTCAGCATCAAGTCCAAAGCGGAAAAATTTAGCGTTCCACCGAATTGGCAATTACGAAAAACTAGAAGAGCGTATGTTAACCCAAAAATCAATTCCTGATTATGGCAAAACATTCAATCCAAAATTTGGAGCATTAGTTACTGGAGCAAGAGACTTATTGGTTGCTTACAACATAAACCTCAATACCAAAGACCCAAAATTAGCGCAAGAGATAGCCTATGACCTTCGTGAACTCGGTAGGCCGATTGGTAAAGAAAATGGCAAAACAATCTATAAACCAGGAAAACTAAAAGCAGTAAAAGCTTTGGGTTGGTTCATTCCCGAATTTGATTTAGCCCAGGTCTCTATCAATTTAGTTGATTATAAAATAACGCCCATACATGTTGTATATGAAACAACAAGAGAAATTGCCCTAAATTATAAGCTAGAACTTAGGGGTTCGGAGCTAATCGGTTTGATACCAAAACGAACCTTATTAGAAGCAGGGCATTTCTACTGGCCTGAAAATAAAGCTAGTGAAGAAGAAATATTAAAAAATGCAATACAAAAACTTGGTTTAGCTAGTTTAGAAGAATTTGACATGAAAAAACGTATCTTGGAACTTGCAATTAACGATTAAAACAAATGAAAAAAAGACCCCTTACTAAATCTTTCTTGTTAAAGGTGGTCTATTTTTTTCCCCTACAATTACTTTTTGTTCACTTCAAAAAAAACCAACAATTACTCTTGTTTTGGTTGCTTTTATTTCTAACCATTTTTCAGCAAATTGGCAATAAATACGGAGTCCCTTTGCTTTTCTTAGAGCCTGAATATCTAGGAGAGCTTAGCATTTGGAGTTATGGAATTGTCGGTTTTGCATTGGGCAGTTTTGTAATGGCTTTCAATATCTCGAGTTATATCATGAATGGTTTTCGGTTTCCATTTTTAGCCACATTATCAAAACCATTTTTTAAGTACTGCATCAACAATTCCTTTTTGCCACTTTTATTTATTCTTACATATTTGTATTGCACCTATAATTTCTTAGATCAATATGAAAGTTATTCAAGAACTGAAATAATTAAATTTTTGGCTGGATTTATTGCTGGTTACATCATTTTTGTTTCTATATCCATGCTATACTTTATGGCTACCAACAAAGATTTAGAAAAGTTATTTGGAAAAGAATTGGCCAAAGTAATGGGCTCTGATACCGATGGAGAAGAACCAGCAAGGCTTTTGCTACATAAAAAAGAAAGAAACTGGTATAACAAGGAAGTTCTTGAAAAAACATGGCGAGTTGAATCCTACATTGGTTCAAGGTTCCGCTTAAAAGCTACTCGTCCTTTTTCACATTACGACTATGAAATGTTGACCAAAGTGTTTCGTCAAAATCATGTAAACGCTTCTTTTTTTGAAATAGCTGTTATTATTTCTATACTAGCCTTGGGTTGGTTTAGAGAGGTTGATGCTTTTATTATTCCTGCAGGCTCAACCATTATTATGGTCATTACAATGGCTTTAATGGCAAGCAGCGCTTTAAGGTCGTGGTTAAGAGGTTGGACGCTTTTAGTGATTCTTGTATTTTTTGTAGGTTTAAATCAATTATCTAAATACGACTCTTATTATTTTGAAAACCGACTATATGGATTAAAATATGATAATCCTGTGACTTATGATAATGAGCAATTGATCGTTTCTGATGAAGCAGTTAAGCAAGATATTAAAAGCACTAAAAAACAACTTAGTAATTGGAAAAAATCAAAAGACAAAAAGCCTAAAGCTGTATTTATTGCTACTAGTGGCGGTGGTTCTAGAGCTATGTTATGGTCAATGATTGCGTTGCAACATTTAGACAGCATCACATCCGGAAAACTTTACAATCACACATTATTAAACACTGGTTCTTCAGGAGGTATGATTGGTTCAGCGTATTATCGAGAGTTAGCACTACAAGATAAAATCAATGGAACTCAAGATAGATTTCAAAAAAAATATGCTGCCAATATGGAGCGAGATTTACTGAATCCTGTGTTTTTTACACTAGCCGTAAACGACATGTTGATAAGAACTGGTAGGTTTGATTACAACTCAGATACTTACTGGAAAGATCGAGGTTATGCCTTTGAAAATAGCTTAAATCAAATCACAAATAAATTATTAGACAAGCCACTTAGTTATTATAATAAACCAGTAAGCGAGGGACTTATTCCCATGATGATTTTTTCACCTTCAATCATCAATGATGGTAGAAGAATGTTAATATCTTCTCAGCGAATTTCATACATCTGCCAAGCTGCTCATAGCAAAATATTTGACACTGAAAATGTTGAGTATTTGAGTTTATTTGAAAAAAACCAAGCTGAGAATATTCGATTTTTAAGTGTATTACGAGCAAATGCTTCTTTCCCTTATATCATGCCAACGGTTAGTTTGCCAACTGATCCAAAACTTGAAATATTTGATTCAGGGATGAGAGATAACTATGGAATAAAAACAACAGTAAAATTTATTTACGAATTGAAAGATTGGTTAGAAATCAATACTTCAGGAATCATCATCCTTCAAATAAGAGATGGTTTGAAAGACATCACTATAGCACACACCAACACTAAACGCTCTATTGCTAGTGAGATGCTTTCTCCTTTTGGAAGTTTGTATGGTAATTTATTCCAAATTCAAGATTACAATAATGATGAATTATTAGAATACACCACTTCTTGGTATAATGGCCCAGTAGAAATTTTGAATTATCAGTTAAACAAAAGCAAAAAACAGAATATCTCATTAAGTTGGCACCTGACTGCAAAAGAAAAAAGACTCATTTTCTCTAGCATTCAAATGCCACAAAACAAAGAAGTTGAAGACAAATTAAAAGAATTACTCCAATGAAAAAGCACCTTATAATTTTACCAGCTATTGCATTATTAATGTCATGTAGTAGCAATTGCAAAGATAAATGCACTAAAGATAGCTCTAAAGAAATAGAAGCTATGAAAATAAAATTGGAAGCTACAGAAGCTCAATTATTAAATGTCAGTGCTGAACTTTCTAAATGCAAAACAGGAAAAAATGACATAGAAATCAATGAGGTAGAAGAAATTGAATAGAATAAAATGTGAAGATAATTACATAATTTTGGAGTTTAATAAGCAAGCCTACTTATCAAATAGATATGTATTTAATTGACTTATATTTTCAATGATATAATGAAATTACCTTTACAATATATCTTTCTACTTTTTTTCAACCTTTTATTTATTTCAAATTTTTTAGCTCAAACGACAATCTGGAGTGAGAATTTTGAAACTGGGTATTCTGATAATGATGAAACCGCACAAGACAACAATTTACCCAGCGGTGCAGATTGGACTAAAACTGGTAGCCCATCTAATTGGTGGCGCGTAGAGTCTGATAACGTGCTTTCTGGAAACTACTCCATGTCAGGTAGAAATACAAATGGAATAATGACTTGGACTTCAGAAACGATAACAATTTCTGGCTACACAAATGTTTCTATTTCTATAAGTTTAAAAGAAGTAAACTGTGAAGCAGGAGACTATATTGAAACTTATTATAATATCGGCAGTGGAAATGTAGAATTTGGAGCTGGAAATGGCGATGGAAACTTTAATGCCGTGACTAATTCAATAACTAATCTAAATGCTACAAGTCTTATAATTGTTGTAAAATTATTAAATAACTCTGGAAATGAACGCCTTATTTTCGACAACATTCTAGTCCAAGGAACTCCAATTCCAAATGGACATTTAGGACCAGGGGGTGTTGGAGATATTGATGGAACAGGAGATTTAAAAGTGTGGCTTAGAGCCGATGACTTAGATGCAGATAATGATTTTACAGATAATCCAGCTAACAATTCTAGGGTTTCAACTTGGGCTGATTATAGTGGTAATTCTAATAATTATACCAACACAGGGAATAACAGACCAACGTATAATTCTTCAGGAACTTATAAAGCTGTTAAATTTAATGCGGCCTCTGCAAATGCTGAATATTTAATTGGTGCATCTTCTGGCAGTTATTCAGATGCTAGTGCTTTTTTTGTTACAAAAGCAGTTGATCCGGGACAAAACGCCTTACTTTTTGACAATCCAACTTACTCTTTAAGAATAGAACAATATTCGAATACTGGGCTAGTTGGCTTCACAAGATATGGCATTGCAGATTACACCTCTAGCCTCAGCAGCATTTTTGGAAGTGTAGCATTGTATAGTTTTCACAAAACAAGTGCCTCAAGCAACATTACTATACGAGTAAATAATGGACAAAGCAATGTTGGAGTTGGCTCTAGTGCTGCAGGTATTCCCTACGATCGAATAGGAGAAAACTCAACTACTGTAGATGAAGCAAGTGGCGATATTATGGAAGTGATTTTATTTGAAAATAAATTAAATGCTGCTCAAATAAACATTGTAGATAATTATTTGAGTTCCAAATATGGAAGTATAAGTATAAATTCTGATTTATATGATGAAGACAACCCTGCAAATGGGGATTATGATTACGATGTTGCAGGAATTGGACAAGCGGCAGATGGTAGCAAACATGAAGACGCTCAAGGAACTGGAATTATTCGGATAAAATCTCCCTCTAATTTAGGGAATAATGAATATTTGTTTTGGGGGCATGATAATGGGGCTCTTGATTCATATCTAGTTACTGACTTACCTACTGGAATTGAATCTAGAGTTGAAAGAAGATGGCGATTTAGTGAAACAGGAGATGTAGGCACTGTGACTATAATTATAGACATGACAAATATAGGTGGATCGATAGATGCAGCTGACCTTCGGTTGTTAATAGATGCAGATGGGGATGGAGAATTTAATGATGAGCCTGGAACATCAATCATTTCTGGAGCAGTAAATTTATCCGGTAAAATTTTTCAATGGACTGGAGTTTCAATTTTTAATAGCCAAGGCCTAAGTATTGGCTCTACTGACAAAGACGACACACCTTTACCTATAATTCTCAAACACTTTAACGCTGAACTCAATAGTAGCAAGCATGTTGAATTAACTTGGGAAACCATGTCTGAAATAAACAACCATTTCTTTACCATTGAGAAATCATTAGATTGTATAGATTGGAAAATTGTTGCTGAAATCAAAGGTGCTGGCAATTCTGCGAAACCATTAAAATATTTCTCAATTGACGAATCTCCTTATCCTGACATAAGTTATTATCGATTAAAACAAACTGATTTTGATGGAAGTTGCCGGACTTTTGATCCTGTTTTAATAAACAAATCGACAAATTATTCTACAACTGAATCGTTGAGTATTTTTCCCAATCCAGGAGATGGGAAATTAATTTTCTTGTTGTTTGAAAACTTCGCATCTGGCGATTATTTAATCGAACTTATCGATTTATCAGGTAAAGTAATTCTAAACAGAAAAATTCACATGGGTTTAGATAATAAAAGCTTCGAAACCGAAATTCTTAATGGTTTAAGTTTAAAAAAAGGAAATTACATCATTCAAGTTAAAAAAGCAGGAAAAACAGTGAAAACTAAATATTTCGTTATATAAATCCAAAGAATACCTTTAGCACATTAGCAAGCATGTGTTTTAAAACATACTGGATATTTAAAAAGTTCGACAATTCTTTTATAAGAAGCTATCAGTCTCTGTTTTAACCTTTTTTGACAAACTACAATTATTTTTTTAGTTATCATTGCTCTATAGATGAAAAAAATATTTCCCTTTTTTCTTATTATTCTCTTTGTAGCATGTCAAAACGAACCCAGTTTTGAAGGCATTTGGCTTGGAAATGCCTATGAAATGGACAAAGAGGTTTATGTACCTATTCCTCGATTAATGATAGCAAATAAAGATGGCAGCTTCAATGCTTACACGATTGACCAAGCTGATTCGAATTGGACTAATTGGGAAATTAAAAACAAAACATTACAAATAGATACTACGAAGTTTGATTCTGCCTTTTATTCCTTTGATCAAGAATCTTTTACATTTAATGGCCCCTTCAAAGCGTTTTTTCAGCGCTTAGCACAAGCAAAACCAATAGACATTAAACAATTCGAGCAACATTTAATTCAAAATACTTGGGAAAGTGAATTCGACCAAATTGAATTTAAATCAGACACAGATGTCATCATTAAAAATAAACAAACGGGATATATTGAAAAAGCTTGTTGGGGAATAACATTAGCTGAAGGTCATACTTTCTTAATCAAAAAAGGAAACCACATTGATTGCACAGGAAATTATAGGTTTCCTGAATTAGTTATTTCAACTGATGAAACCCAGTTTAAAGTTAAGCGTTGGCAAAATGATTCATGGAAAACCATCACTTATAATAAAGTTAAAAGCACTACTTCTGATTTTTTATCAGAAGATTTTCAACTATGCAATCCCTACCTATATAGAGGCAATCCTTTGCATCGGTATTATTATAAGGGCACTTTTTATAAAGGAGGGATTTATACAATTAACAAGTTGCTAAATCAGTTTTATAAAGTTCCTCTTAACGCTAAAGAATCAGGATTAATTAAAATAGAGTTTATTGTCAATTGCCAAGGAATTCCAGGTCGATTTTCGATGATGCAATTCGATGAAGATTATCAACTTAAAGAATTTTCTACTGAAATATCCGAGCAAATATTTGAATTCACCAAATCCTTAAAAGATTGGAATGCAGGACAAAACGACAAAAAAGAAGCGATAGACACGTATCGATTTTTAACTTTTAGAATAAAGCATGGACAAGTTGTTGAAATATTCCCTTAGTAGTATTTTACTTTTATGCATTTTATTTTCTAACTGTAAAAAGGCTGAGAAAATAGAACAAGAAGCGGATGAAAATACGCTCTTAACTCAGCGTAAATCTTATTATCAAGGCTCTAGATATCGTCAAGAATACAGCGACAAATTAATTTCGATTGATTCTACAAATGCGGAGTATTATCAAGGTAAATCCATGGCGCATACCAAAATTGGTGACTATCACATCGCTTTCCCATTGCTTGAAAAAGCATACTCCTTAGACAAAAAAGAAATTGGATATTACTATGGATGGCTTTTATTGTATTATTATCGAGATTACGAACGAGCAATTGCTCGCTTAAATGAATATGACGATTTAACCCCAAATGAACCAGACTTTTGCTGGGGAGAACACATTAACTTTTTGAAAGGACTGTGCTATAAACAAATGAAGGATTACGACAATGCCATCAATGAATTTAATACTTTAATTAACTATGAAGGTGAGCATGTAGATGTTTATGGCTACGTATATAGAGGCATTAGCCATTTAAGATTAGAGAACTACAAAATGGCCATCGAAGATTTTGATGTTGCAATTAAGATATACCCTAATTGTTCTATGGCTTACTTTTATAAAGGGCTAACATATCAAAAATTGGGGTTTCCTAAACTTGCAAAAGAAGCTTATTTTACAGCTAAAGACCTTTTAGAAAGAGGATACATTCATCGTGAATCTTATCATGAAGTATTTGATGCCATTTCTGTTGCAATGGTTGATGATTATATTAACAATCTAGATCAAATCTAAACCTCATAATTCAATCAGTTTCTAGAATATCAGCATCTAATATACCTGAGAAGATTTTCTATTTTACCTATTATTTAAAGCTAAGTTGCTTAAACTTTATATCTTGTTGTTCAGGCTAGACCAGCCACCGCCATTGTGTACAACTGCATATCCTTTTGATTTTAAAATGCCTTTTGCAGATGCACTTCGCATACCTGAAGCACAACAAGTTATCACAACTTGATTTTTATTTTTTAATGTTGCCAACTTTCTTTCTAATTGATCTAATGGTATATTCTTAGACCCTTTTATGTGTCCACATTGAAACTCCATTGGTGAGCGTACGTCTATTATTATGGCTCCTTCTTTTACTAATGTTTTATAATCAACAGGCGTACCCATTCCAAACATTGATTTCAAATTATCAAACATGATGTATATTTTTTGGCAAAAGTAAATTACTTATGCTTATTGTTTTGTAAACGAAGTTACATAAGAAAGAATTTACGCTTTAAATTAAACCTATTTGCACTGCGTATTTTACCAAGCCAGCTACACTTCTTACGCCCAATTTTGCTATTAAGTTTTTTCGATGAGATTCAACCGTATGGTGGCTTATAAATAGCTTTTCAGCGATTTCATTGCTTGTTAGCTCTTGGGCAATTAATTTCAAAACATCTTTCTCGCGTTCAGTTAACTCAACATTCCCAGTTTTTTTAATTGCTTTTTCTTTCATTTGCATGCCTTCAATAATGCGTTGTGTTACTTCTGTGCTATAATAATTCTTGCCATTTTGAACGGTTTCAATGGCTAATTTTAGTTCTGCCTTTCCAGTATTTTTTAAAACATAGCCATGCGCGCCAATGCGAATTAGCTTTTCGATAAACATTCTAGAGTCGTGCATGGTTAGCATTAAAACTTTCGTTTCTGGGTAATGCTTCACAACGTATTTTGTGGCTTCTATACCATCCATTTTTGGCATGTTTACATCCATTAAAATAACATCCGCCTCCTGTTTAGTTAATAAATCAATCAGGTCGATACCATTGTTTGCTATTCCTACAACTTCAATTTCATCTATTGAATTCATCAATTCTTTTACGCCATCAATAAATATCTGATGATCATCAACTATTACAATTCTAATCATGAGAGTTATTTAAAGGTACTTCAATTATGGTAGTGGTTCCTTTGCCCAATGCAGAATCAATGTGCAAAGTGCCATTAATTTTTTTGCTTCTCATTTCAATATTTGCTAATCCCATTCCTCCACTTTTCATTTTACTTTTAACATCAAAGCCTTTTCCATCATCCTCTATTGTCAAACTTAATTCTTCATCCAATCGATTCAATTGCACGGTAATGTTTTTGGCTTCAGCATGCTTTAATGCATTGTTCAAAACCTCTTGAACTATTCGATATAATTCAACTTCAATATTCAATGATAAAGCATCCTCAACATTATATGTCAGCAATTTACAGTTTATTTTTTTAGTCTGATTAATACTCATGCATAAATCGTCTAAGGCGTGAACTAAGCCATAATCGGCAACCATACCTGAACCTAAATTATGCGAAATTCTTCTTACTTCTACACATGCTTCATCGATCAAATTGTTCGCTCTTGAAATTTGATTTTTGTTTTCGCCTTGAGCTGCATCAATTTTTTCTTCTAAAGAGCCAAACAATAACTTTATCGTTGACAACATACTGCCAAGTCGATCGTGTAAATCATTTGCTATTCGATTTCTTTCGGCTGCTTGTCCATCTAACATGGCATTGTATGTTTTTGCTTCCTGAGTTCCAAGTAAGTTTTCTAGTTGCTGTTGTGCGATTAACTGATTTTTTTGGGCAATTCTACTTCGTTGTATAAAATAAATACTCAGTAAAATCAATATCAAAAACAATACTGTAGAGCTTGCAATGATTAAATTCCGTTGAGCCGTTTTGGTTTTATTTTGCTCATTTAACAATTTGATTTGCTGCTCCTTTTGTATCGTTTCATATTTTGTTTGCATTTCAGAGATACTCTGAATTTTTTCGATATTTAATAAAGAATCAGCTAGTTGAACATACCTAACGTGCATATTATATGCAGTTAAATAATCTTTTTTTAGCTTAAAGGCATCCGACAAATGTTCAAATACTTTTGCTTCTCGATTTATGTCGCCAATCATTTTTGCAATTCCCAATGATTTATTTAAAAACAAAATAGCACTATCGGGTAAAGCTCGATTGATGCAAACACTGCCAATATTAAAATAACTGAGTGCTATATCTGGCCCTAAATTCAATTGTTTGTGAATTTCTAATGCTTTAGTATAAAACTCTTGGGCTAATTTTAATTTCGAAAGATTCTCGAAACAAACCGCCATATTATTATAAATACTTGATTTATACACTAGGTTTTCATTTGTGTATTCCAGTGCTTCGATGTATTTTTTTAAGGCATCGTCATACTTTTTATTGCTAATAAAAAACTCTCCAAATGCTGACTTAACTAAATATTTTAAGTCTTCAGCTGAACTTTCAGTTAACTTGTTCTCTGCTTTCGAATAGTACTTTAAGGCCTCATTTTCTTGTTTATACTTCAGATAAAGGTTACCCAACTGCAACAAAACCTTTATTTCTAAAGCATTATTATCAGCTTTAGAGCTCAACTGCAAAGCATTGAGCATAGTGTAAATTGCAGAATCAATTTTTCCTTGTGCTTGATAAACATCACTAACCGTAATTAGTGCACCACACGCGCCTACTATATCTTTTTCTTCTTGTCTTATCTGAGCCGCTTTTTTAGAATAATATAGTGCAGAATCGTAAGTCCCTCTCCCATAATAAATAGACCCTAATCTTAAAAACCCATAACTCTCGCCGATTTTAAAATCTATTTTTTTACTTGCCAATATTACTTGGCGAGAAAGAATGAAGGCTGAGTCTGGGAATTGGTCTTCCAATTGAAAAGCAAGATCAACCATGCGCTCAATTCTGACAGAGTCTCGATTTTCGCCAAGAGCAAAAATTGATATAAATAAAAATAAAAAACTTAGTCTGGCTTTGTGCATTTATATCACTGTTGGAGATGGATCTGTATATTTTATTGAGACTTTATCATCCGTTTTTTTATAGGCTTTATGAAATTGTATCCCTGTAGAATCAATACAATTCGCTGCTACTATGTATTCCCCACTTGCTTTTGAAGGGTCATTATCTTGAGGATTGTATGTGCACTTTAAATCGGTGTTTGTTTCTCCTGTTATTGCCTCAATCGTCAATGTTTTAGAATGAGTATTTAGGGTTTTAATCATAACTATGACGTATAAATTATCATTATGAGTTTGACTTTTCACAACCAGTATTCGTGGATGATCTAATTCTTCTGAACTTTCATCTCTTGATTTAATAGTTGGTGTTTTAACGTCTCCAGATTTTGCGATAGGCTCATTATTTACTACACCTGTCAATATAACTTCAACTATTTTCGAAGCATTCTCTTGCACAAAATAGGGCAGCAAATAACTTTTTGTTTTATTTAAATCTAATGATGCTTCATCTAAAACATATTCCATAGTTAAAATAAATTCATTCTCATTTTCTTCGCGTGCAATGCAACTGCTGCTTTCTATTGCGATTGAATCGGAATAAGGCAAGTCAACCATAAAGAAAAAATAGTTAATCGACTTATTTCCCGTTGGATTGATTAATAATGTTCTGACATCTTGTATTTCTGACATAGTAGTTTTTATTAGATTAGTAGAGTTTCAAACCTACAACATAAATATTATTTATTAATGGAATTTGCAACATTCATTTCACTTGAAGTGTTTAAAAGGGTAGCAATTGTACTACCATCCATCAAAACTAACGTAATTCTATAGCTTGCTCTTTGGCTTAAAGAGTCAACGTCTTCAAATTCATATGATTTAGTTTTATAAGTTGAACTACCTGCTTTTGTTTTGCCGATTATTTCAAAATTCTGCCCATCAATAGATTTTTCAATCAAATAGTAGCTGGTATTTACTTCTCGGTTCGACTCCCAATTGATAATGGTTATTCCATCTTCATAAACTGAGCTAACAACAACTTGGTTTATATTAGGATCATTTTGTGCAAAGCTGAACTGAATGGAATTGATTGCTAATAAAAAGGTTAATGCTAAAGTTTTCATAATCTTTGTTTTTAATTGTTTAATAATTGAACACCCCAAAGATGAGCGCATTAAAAACTGTTTTCTTAGCCTAATTCCGTGATTTTTGCTTATCCCTGAAATCAGGGATGCTTCATTTTTTCTCAATTATGTTTTAAATAAAGCCTATTATAAACCGTTCTTAAAAAAAATCCATCAAGTTTCCATTTCGGTATTACCTTAGTATTTTCGTTTAAGAATATGGTGAAACAACTATTAATACTCCTAACTTTAATTCAGCTAAGCTTTTTTACATTTACGCAAAGCCTTCCGAATGCTAAAAACACGACTAGAGCCGATACTTTAAGAGGCAGCATCACTAAAGAAAGGGCTTGGTGGGATTTGAAGCAATATGAATTGAGTGTTTCGGTAAATCCAACTAAGAAAACAATTTCAGGTAGAAATAGTATCACTTATGAAGTCATATCCGAGGCTACTCTTATGCAAATTGACTTGCAAAGACCGTTAAAAATTAAAAAAATAACACAAGAAGGAAAAAACTTAAAGTACCATCGAGAAGGAAACGTCTATTTTGTTAAACTCAAAAAAAAGCAAACGCTTGGCGAAATAAATCAAATACACATTACCTATAATGGAAAACCTAGAGAAGCTAGGATGGCTCCTTGGGATGGTGGGTTTTCTTGGAAAAAAGATGAATTAAACAACGATTTTATCGCCACTTCTTGTCAGGGATTGGGCGCAAGTGTTTGGTGGCCATGTAAAGATCACATGTATGATGAACCAGATAATGGCATGACAATTCACGCTACTATTCCCAAAAGATTAATGGCTGTGAGCAATGGTCGATTAGTGGACTCGTTAATCAACGACAAAACAAACACCTACACCTGGAAGGTGGTCAATCCTATCAACAATTACGGTGTAAACCTCAACATTGGTAACTATGTGCATTTTGGCGAAAAATATCAAGGCGAGAAAGGCGAGTTAGATATGGAATATTGGGTTTTGAAACAAAACTTAAATCAAGCTAAAGTTCAGTTTAAAGATGCTAAAAGAATGATGGAAGCATTTGAACACTGGTTTGGCCCATATCCTTTTTACGAAGACAGTTATAAATTGGTAGAAGTCCCCTATTTAGGCATGGAACATCAAAGTTCTGTAACCTACGGAAATGGTTATCAAAATGGTTATTTGGGTAGAGATTTAAGTGGAACTGGCTGGGGCAAAAAATTTGATTTTATTATCATTCACGAATCTGGTCACGAGTGGTTTGCCAATAACATAACTTATAAAGACATTGCCGACATGTGGCTTCATGAATCTTTTACAAGTTATTCTGAAGCTTTATTTCTCGAATATTTTTACGGTAAAAAAGCGGCTGCAGCATACATCATTGGCAAACAAAAAACCATACAGAATAAATCGCCCATGATTAGCAACTATGGAATAAATGAGAGTCCAACTAACGATATTTACAACAAAGGCAGCAGCATGTTGCACACCCTTAGACAGTGGCTTAACAATGATGAAATGTGGAGAAATCTGCTTAGAAATTTGAATTCTGAATTTTATCATAAAACAGTTAGCAGCAAAGAAGTAGAAGAATACATTGCCCAATTTCTAGGTTTAGATTTGAACTCATTTTTCAATCAATATTTAAGGGATATTAGAATTCCAACTTTTACTTATAAAATTGAAAATAACAATCAATTGCTGTATAAATGGACCAATTGCAATAAGGATTTTGATATGCCTTTGCAAGTTATAATAGATGGCGAAAAGCAGACCTTAAAATTCAATAAAAACCAAGAATTCAATAGTTTCAAATTAAACTCAGGTAAACATCAAATTTCAGTTGACCCCAATTATTATGTATTTATAGAAAAATGGAAATAACAGTTTTAAAAAAGAGATCCGATTTAAAAGCAAACACGAGTGTATCTAAATACTATCTTCAATTTGTACATTTTATCGATTTGATTCGAGAAAAGCAATTATCAGAACCTGTGGTTCAATCAATCAACACACATATTGATAAAATAAATGCAATAGAAGATAGCGATAAAAAATTGAAGGCTGAGCTTAGAAAAAATCAAAACGAATTATTGAAATTACTCATTAAAGAAAACAACTTGGTAACAAAGAACTATTATCGAAATACTTGGATGATGATAGGCATGGGAGCCATTGGTGTACCTATAGGTACTAGCTTTGGGGTGTTGACAAAGAACATGGGTTTAATTGCCATCGGTTTGCCCTTTGGAATGATAGTAGGCTTGTTGGTTGGATTAAAACTTGACCGAAAAGCTGCACATGCTGGCAATCAATTAGACATAGAAATCAAATATTAAACGTGGATAAGCTATTAGCAGAAATAAGAGCATGTAGAATTTGTGAAAAATTTTTACCTAATCAACCGAACCCAATACTAATGGCAAGTGCTTCTAGTAAGATTGCCATTGTTGGACAAGCACCTGGCCAAGTGGTAGATAGAACAGGAATTCCATGGGATGACAAAAGCGGCGAGCGTTTGAGAACTTGGCTGGGAGTTTGCAAAAATGAATTTTATGACCCAGCCCTTTTTGCACTCATTCCGATGGGATTTTGTTATCCAGGGAAAGGGAAATCAGGAGACTTACCGCCGCGAAAAGAATGTGCTCCTGCATGGCATTCCAAACTATTCAACTTAATGCCCAAACTGCAAACCATTATTCTGATTGGAGCCTACGCACAACACTACTACCTACAAGGGAAAGAAAAAAAGACCTTAACAGAAACCGTTAAATCCTTTCAAGAATACCTCCCAAAGTATTTTGTTTTGCCACATCCTTCACCTAGAAATAATATATGGTTGAGAAAAAACGAATGGTTTGACTTGACTGTTTTACCTCAATTAAAAAACACCATTGCAAAAAACAAAAAAGCTGAATAGGAAAGATCAATTTGGACTGAATATAGCGAGGGAGTGACGTGAGATTGAGTCATATTCGATTGTTATGTAGCATTTAAAAGACCGTCCAGTTTAAACAGAAAACTTCAGCTATTAATATTACTGACAAATTTTGACTTGACTTCAGTTCCGCTTCGCTTCAGCCAAGAAGCTTTATTAATTGAAAATAAATAAAATTTATAGCCGTACTAAAAATGCGGGCCTATAACATGACTTACCTCTTTTTTCTTCATTGAAGGGAGTTAACTTTTGACATTAAATCTTCGGAGAATAACATTGAATTTGTGGGGCTTTGGAAAACTTTGCACAACCCTATTTTTAAAGGTGTCGAATTCGACACCTTTAGATAAAAGCATGACTTAACAATTTCAATCTAATTCCTAAAAAATGGGTTGAGGCAATCAATGATATTGGTATTGTTTCAATATCAGGAAGATATGGAGAAACTTGTGCTCATAAAGATTTTTAAGCATTTGGTGTTTGGACTGTAGCCAATGTTTAAATTCCTTCTAATAAAAGAATTCCACCGATTAAAGGAGATTGAAACTAATCAATACAAACTTGAATGGAATGTTAAACGAATTTTGAGTAAAACAAATTATCACATTCAAACAGATGCCATCGAAGGACACATAATTCCACAGAAAATTATTCAAAAGATAAAGAATGGTTAGATTATGCAGAAGAGGCTGATTTACTTAATATGGCAATGTTCAATTGTACAGCTAAAGATTGGCGAGAAGCAAATAAAAAACACGCCAAAAAGAGTATGAATATTAGAGATTTTTCAAGCTTCAATGAATTAGTAGTTTTATCAAACCTTGAGAAGCTATACGCAGTAATGATTGCAGAAAATATTGATAAAACTGAATGACACAACATATTTAGAAGAACAAAACAAACGAGAAAAAGAAAAAAAGAATAAGGAAAACTCAATCGAATAGAAAGCTCCGACTAATCTCGATATTTCCATGCTACTACCTAAAACAAAAAAATGGGTAAAACAGGTTTATTATTTTCTCGAAAGCATTCTGTTTCCCGCTTCAATTTTTTTTGGAGAAAGTTAAACCTAAGAATTTAATTATCTTTGGTTTAATATGTGAAACAGTGTCTCACAAATTATTAGATATGAATAAATAACCAGAAAACGATAAGTATCAAAAACTAATAGAAAACATAAGTATTGCATATACATCTGCAAGGCAGAATGTAGCTTCTGCAGTTAATGTTGAAATGTTAAATGCTTATTGGAATATAGGTAAGGGCATTATAGAATTTGAGCAAAACGGAGATCAAAAGGCTACTTATGGCAAAAGACTTCTAGAAAACTTATCTAAAGATTTGAACTTGAAATATGGTAAAGGATTTAGCAGGAGTAATCTAAGTTATATGCGCCTTTTTTACATTAAATATCCAATTTGTGAGACAGTGTCTCACAAATTGGGTTGGTCACATTATTATGAATTATTGAAAATTGAAGATGACTTAGCAAGAGAGTTCTATCAAAACCAAGCAGTAATTGAAAATTGGACAGTTCGTGAACTAAAACGTCAGAAAAAAACTGGTTTATTCCATAGACTAGCATTAAGTCAAAACAAAGAAGCGGTTCTTGAATTATCTATAAAAGGACACCTTGTTAAATCTGAAAAAGGCTTAATGAAGGATCCTTATATATTTGAGTTTCTTGGTATTCCCGAAAACAAGCAATACTCAGAAAATGATGTTGAAACGGCAATTATAAATAATTTACAAAAATTTTTATTAGAACTGGGTAAAGGCTTTGCTTTCATAGGCCAACAACAGAGAATTACCCTCAACAATAAACATTATTACGTTGATTTAGTGTTTTATCATACAAAGCTGAAGTGTTATGTACTTATTGACTTGAAAATAGGGGGGGGTGAATATGAGCACATCGGGCAAATGAAATTGTACTTAGGCTACTACGAAAAAGAAATAAGTGATGATAAGGATAACAAACCAATTGGTATAATTTTATCTGAAGAAAAAGATGATATTATGGTTGAATACTCTATGTTAAATGACAAATCAAAGCTAATAGTCTCTAAATACCAACTCTATTTACCTGAAATAGATGAACTAAAAATGAAAGTTAAAGAAATAATAAACAATTAAAAAATAGGTGTATCTATCACAATATGCATTTAATTTTCAAAAAATCTAAGCTCATGAAACAATTAATTCAACTCGAAGAAATCCTATTTTTTATTGGTTCAATTTTCCTCTTCACCCAACTAGATTTGGCTTGGTGGTGGTTTATCGCACTTATTTTCACTCCCGATATTTCTATGATCGCTTATTTAGTTAACTCCAAAATAGGAGCTATTACTTATAATATTTTTCATCATCGGGGATTGGCTATTGCTATTCTAATAATTGGCTGGCAAACGAATGCCCCAATAGTAAGTTTGTGTGGAATAATCTTATTTGGCCATGCGAGCTTAGACCGAATTTTTGGTTATGGCCTTAAATTTTTCGATGGATTTAAAAACACCCACTTAGGAAAAATCGCCTAGTTCTGCTTTTCTTGGCTTAAAGATAATTTCCCCATTTTCATTTGAAAATATTGGTGGTTTAAATGTGCCAACAATGATGTGATTTTTGCCATTTCTTTCTCTGTTTCACTGCCAATAGTTTCTTTTTTTAATCGAAGTACCAATAGACCATATAATCCATTTAAAGCAATTTCAATTTCGTGCTTAGTTCCCTTGCCTCCAGATTTCCGAACAAGTTCTTGCATGGGAGATTTTGCAATTTCATACAATTTCTGATATTCTTTATCTTGTATGGTTGTCAATAATGTGTTGTGTAATATATCTAAACCAGATATAGTTTCGCTCAATCGTTGCATGTGGCCACTTTGTTCAATTTGCTCAGCTTTCATGGTATCTATCAAGTTTTGATACCAAGATTTTATTTCAAGTTTAACTGACTCGGGTTGCTCATATTGCTGAATAATATGCTGGTTAATTAAATTCATATCAAATTTAAAAGACCTTACAATATCCTCAATTTGAAACATGTACAAAACATATTCAATGATATTTGTCTCCTTTTTTAATTTGGCAATCAACATATCTTAATCTTTTTTATTGGCGTATTTACTATTCAAAGACTCGATTACTTCTTGGGTGATATCAAAAGTATCTTGCGCCATTAACAAACTACTATTGCTTGAAAAATCCAAAATTAAATCAACTCCATTGTTTTTGTAAGTTTCTATATGATCGAGTACGTTTTTGCGAATTTTAATTTGCATAGCATTTTCCATTTCAGCTAATTGTGCTGCTAACTCTTGTTGCATTTGTCCCAATTCTTGTTCTTTTTCCAACAGCTCTTTTTGTTTTTGTTGACCTTCAAATTGGCTCATTGTAGGTGCGTTTTGTTGAAAAAGACCCACTTCTTCTTCAAACTTTTTAACCCTATTCTCAAGGCTTTTGCTAAATTGTTTTTGTCGAGCCTCTAAATCCTTACGCAAATCATCAACCATCTTATAATGCGTATAAATACTATCACTATTGATGTATCTAACTTCTAGTTGATCACTGCTTTTGTTTTCATTCCTTGGCATTTCTGCTGTTGTGCTTTCTTCCTTTGCAATTTCTTGAGTATCTCCGCTTGTTTGCCCAACTAACAAATAAACAATGATTAAAGCAAATAAGATGTTGATTCCCCACTGTACGTTTTTCATAATCTTTAATTTTAATATCCCTTTAACACATGCAATTCACACTGTTTTAAACCCAATTTGTATAATGGTAAATTGTCATTTTTTTTGGGCTACAAATTTGCGATAATTAAACGAGAAATGAAGGACGAACAAATAGAAAGAATTACACTTTGTAATTCCATTACGGAAAATGCTTTTCAGGATCTGTATTGGCTTATAAGTTCTGAAACTTTATCTAAAGCGTTCCTTCCTGAATTTCACTACCCACTCAATAATCAAACAAATTTAATTGAGCAAATCAATCAACTTCCCATAACTTGCATAAGCAACTTAAACACGAAGCAAAGACTAGGAAAATATGCCGAGCAGCTAATTGAGATTTACCTAGAACAGATAGACAATAAGCAGATTATAGGTAAAAACATCCAGTTAATTGAAGAGAAAAAAACAATTGGAGAGATTGACTTTCTAATTCAATCAAATTCAGAAGATTTCATTCACTTAGAATTTGCATTAAAATATTATGTAAAAATAGTTAGAAATGAAACTGTTTCATATATAGGCCCTAACATGAATGACAATTGGTTGAACAAGATCAAGAAATTAAAAAACCATCAAATTCAGTTGACCGATAAATACACGGCTCTTTTGCCTTTAGCGTTTCAGAAAATTAAATTTCAAAAACGAATTTTGGTCTTAGGTCAAATTTTTGATTACAATCAGCTAAACCAAACCAACTGGGCAATACCAATAAAGGGTTTAAGTCAATTAAACGAATTTGCTACTTATTTTACTATTATGCCTAATCGGCTAAATTGGATTTTTCCTTTTCGTGAAGAACATGAATTAATCACTTTTTCTGAACTTAAAAATAAATTAAAACATATCGGTGAAAATGCAGTTATGGTTTGCTGTTATGACAAAAACAAAAGCCCCATTTCCTGGGGCTTTATCATGTATAAGTTTATAGTATAAACTTAGTTAATATTAAACAACCGTTCTTTAACCCGCTCATAATCAATAAATGTAAAAGGTAAATTTAACAATTGAGACAAGTCTTGTCCCATTTCTAACACATTTGCATCATTAGATGGGTATGCCCATTTTACATTAACCTGAGTTCCTTTTTCTTGCAAATCTTTCAATTTAATTAAGAAAAACATGAAACGTTTCGTTGATGCCAAGTTAAAATATTCTATGTCAAAACTAAATTCGATTTTATCAAGCTTAGTTGACTCGGCGAAATTATCCATCCAATTTAATAGTGGTCTATAAAATTCTTCCACATCTACTAGAATAGATTTTCCTTCCAACTTAAACACACCATTATTTGGGTTGAAATCTACTTTTGGAGATTTGTAAGTTGGTTCTATAACAATATGCTGCATACCTTGAATTTTAAACTAAGTTAGCTTAATTGAGTTAATAAATAAAAAGTTTCATACATTATTTACTAGCTTTTAGATGAATGAAATAAAACCTTCGATTAAGTGAATTATAAACTCATCATATCTTTTAATTTGGCTGCTTGCCTTCTCGAAATTTCAACTTGCTTACCATCATTAAGATTTACTCTTAAGCCTCCATTAAACCAGTTTTCTATTTTATTTACCCAATTTAAATTAATTATAAATTTTCGATTGGCTCTAAAGAATACTTTAGAATCAAGACGCTGCTCTAAGCTATTTAAAGACTTTAATATCAATGGCTTATAATCTTTAAAATAGATTCGCACATAATTCCCTTCAGATTCAAATAGGCTGACATCTTTCAATTTAACAAACCAACATTTTTCTCCATCTTTCACAAAAACTTGGTCCATTTCTCCAAGTCTTCCAAATGAGTCTTGTTTTTCTAGTTGTTCAATCTGAGCTTCTTCTTCTGTTCTAAGCTGTTTTAATTTGTCAATCGTTGTTGCTAAGCGCTCTTGCTCAATCGGTTTTAATAGATAATCAAAAGCGTTCACTTCAAATGCCTTTATGGCATATTCATCGTAAGCGGTTGTGAAAATAACATGAGGCACAAATGAAATCTCTTCTAGCAAGCCAAAGCCATCTTTCCCCGGCATTTGTATGTCAAGAAAAATTAAATCAGGTTTTAATACCTCAATTTTCTTTATCGCATTATCGGCATTATTGCACTCCCCTATTACTTCAATTTCAGGATGTGCTTCCAATAAATTCATTAGCTCTTTTCTCGCTAATCTTTCGTCGTCAATAACTAGTGCTTTCATCTTTAATAATATATTTTAAAGTTTCATCGGGAATTTTTACTTGGGCTAATACTTGATTGTTTGGAAGGTTAGAGATTGTAAACTCTGCTTTTTCTCCGTAAAGCAATTGCAGCCTTTGTCTCGTGTTTATTAATCCAAAGCCCACTTCATCTCCTTGTTTTTCTGCCTCTAATGTTCCACTATTTATAATTTTTAATAATAAAAAATTGTCTTTTGTTTTTGCCTCTACATGAATTTTTCCTCCCTCTTGCAATTTGCTAATCCCATGTTTTATCCCGTTTTCAACTAATGTTTGTAATAACATTGGCGGCAAATGATAGTTCATGGTATCTTCAGCAATATCAAAACTTAATTCTAGACGCTCTTCAAATCTAGTTTTCTCTAAATTTAAATAATCATAAACTAATTGCAATTCTTCAGATAAAGTAATTACTTGTTTGCGACCCATTAGCATCGAGCTTCTTAAGATATTAGACAGTCTGGTGATTGAATCCTTGGCTACTTTAGGATCTTCTTCAACTAAAGCGCGAATAATATTCATCGAATTGAATATAAAATGGGGATTCAGCTGGGATTTTAGTTTATTCAACTCAATTTCATTTTTCATGGCTTGCCATTTCAAATTCTTGATTTCTTCTATTCTATAATTCTGAATGAAATGAAATAAAAAATAAAATAATGACCAAAACATAAAAACCACCCATACACTTAATGCGCTCTGAAGCAATTCTAAAATTGTGAAATCAATTCCGAAATCATCTATGATTAGATCCGAAATAATTCGATGCACGACTATATAAATGGTGCTAAATGCAAACGATGCGCCTATTAGACGAGGAATTAAGGCTACTATCTTGATTCTTAACCAATCTAATCGCAATATCAACTCACGATAAAGATGAGTGGATAAGATGCCTAAAATGAATGTAGTTATTAAATTTAAAATGAATTTTACGCTTATTGGAAACTCTTCCAATTTATTTAAAACAATTAATAACGCTACATAAATTGACCAACCAACAAATTGTGATGTCCAATAAAGCCGTCTCCTGGACATGATTGGTTTTGTATAGTTAGATAGCATTCTCAGTTTTTATTTAAAATTCAATTTTTAAAATTAGAATAACTATAAAAGTATTCTAAATTAGAATACCAAAAGGCAGCATGTTGAGTTATCTTATTCTTCATTATTTTTATAGTCTAAAAAAGAAGGAGGCTGGAACCTCCTTCTTAAACTGTTTAACATAAAACAACTCATGCTACTGTAGTTATTCAATTACTAATGTACTAAGAATAGAAAGCTGCATTTTTCTAATTACACAAAAGGAAAAATGGAATTACAAAAGGAAAAAAATAATAAAATAAAATGCACTTCAACAAATTAATCAGTTTTATTCTTGTGAGCTTAATCAGCTTCTCATTGTTGAGTCAAGCTAGAGATTTTAATCCCCCAAGTAAAACAAAACCACCAAAAAACACAAAATTTGAATTCGATCCAGATAATCTTGTAATTGGTGGAAGCTTGGGAGCAGTATTTGGAAATGTCACCTTAATTGATGTTGCACCATCTGTAGGTTACTTACTGACTGACAATTACCTTGTTGGTATTAGTGCGCGTTATATGTATTACGAAGACCGAACTTATGCTCCAGCCTTTATTTACAAAACAAACATTTATGGAGGAGGAATTTTTAATCAATACTTCTTTTTAGAAAATTTTTTAGCGCATGCTGAATATGAGTTATTAAACCTCGATTCCCCGATAAACATCAATAAACGAATTAATTTAAGCAGTTTTTTTGTCGGAGGAGGTTATCGTTCTTCCCTAGGTGGGAATTCCTATGCGAGTATTCTAGTTTTATTTAATCTAAATGATTCTGCTGAATCGCCATACACTAACCCAATTATTCGAGTTGGCTTTGGCATTGGCTTGTATTAAATACTGTTGCTAGGAGCTAAAACTCGATCATTCTCCCATTTACCTTGCCAATTTTCTTCAGGGATTATCTGATTTTCTTCATTCAAAAATTGTCCCTTTTTATTCATCTTTATAATTGAAAGCTGCCCAGCATCTAGGGCATCCAATACTTGATTTATGATGTTTTCTCTTGAACATTTTTTGCAATTTCTCCCAATCTCTGCACCAACTTTATTGTTTATTAAGTCCATTTCTATGGCCACTTGATCTGGTAAAGCACCATCTTCTAATCGTTCTTTTCTAAAGTCTCTTTTGTTTTTCTTCTCATGTGCTTTGCCCAACCAAATTGCCCGTTTGTGTCCAATTCTTGAACTCAACAATGCCATCCACATTCCATGTCTGAAAGCATCTTTTTGGCCACCTGTGCCCATTGCCAACCAATCTTTTGTTTGGGCTACACTGTCAACCAATTGTTTTGTTTCTATGCTTGTTTTTCTGGCTTTATTGGCCGAAAATGGATGAGTTAGCACCCACACTTTTTCTGCACAACCCAAGTCTTTTAATTTTTGAGCATGTAAATTATCGATGAACATGGTTAATAATATAAATAGCAAAAGCCTACTCATACCATTGTTTAGTTAATTGTTCTCCACCGAGATTACTAACTTGATGCATGATCCAATTTTTTCGACGATACATATAAGGGCTTGGTTTGCCTAGGTTGTAAATGATGGGATTTGGTAAAGCAACTGCCATCAAAGCAGCTTCATTTAAGCTTATTTTTTTTCCTGGTTTTTTAAAAAACTTTTCCGCTGCGGCGTCCACACCATAGATTCCATCACCTAATTCTACGATGTTAATATAGACCTCCATGATTCTTTTTTTGCCCCATATCGCTTCTATCAAGACCGTAAAATAGGCCTCAATTCCTTTTCTGACAAAACTCTTGTTGGGAATTAAAAAAACATTTTTGGCAACTTGCTGACTAATGGTGCTTGCTCCCACTTGTCGTTTGCTTTTTTTATTCTTCTCAAATGCCTTTTTTATCGCTACGATATCAAAGCCAGAATGTTCTAAAAACAACTGATCTTCAGATGCAATAAATGCTAATGGCAACATGGGATTAACAGCTTCTATCTCTACCCAATTCTTGCTGACTTTATATTCTTGTTCAGTAAAGTATTTATAAAGCATCATGGTTGTAATTGGCGGATTAAAATACTTGTACACGAACACCCAAAGTGCGCTGAACACAAAAAATGAAACTAGGAGGAATAAAATAGTTTTGAGTATTTTCTTAATCATCTATTCGTAAAAGTAGTGCTTATTTAAAAACAAAAATATCCCTTTTTTAAGATGAAAAAAGATGTTTAATCAAACTTTCCAAAGTTTGAAACTTTGGAAGGGTTAAGCTACATTTATGGTCAAAATTACATGGATGAGTTTTTTGTAAACCAAACGGAGAATGAATATTTTAGAGTAGAAATGTTTGCTCCATTATCTGAAATTATGCCTAATTTAGATGCCAACGGAATTTATACCATAGAAGTGCATATAGACAATACGCAATATAGAAGCTGCGCTGCTTATTTTGATGGTGCTATTGTGAAGCCACTTAGCCTAAATGGAACTACTAGTGGGCAAATAAGAAGTGCATCGGATAAATATTTTGAATTTGTAGATTATACCGGAGCTGCCATACAAACTTTGACAGTAAATGGAAAATTGAAATTGGATATTCGATTTAACAAAGCTGTAAAAACACCTTACTCTTCTGATTTGCAAATTGTGAAAATAAAGGTAATTAGAAAATACCCAAACACACAAGTTGCACTAGCAAAAAGAGATGAAGCGGCTTACACCTATGGGTTTAACGGTATGGAAAGGGATGATGAAGTCAAAGGTTCGGGCAATAGCTATGATTTTGGGGCGAGAATGCTTGACCCACGTTTAGGAAGATGGTTTGCTGTTGACCCACAAGCAGCAAGAGGGGCTCAGTATTCACCATATGGTTATTCATTTAATAATCCAATTGCGTTTTCTGACCCTGATGGAGAATGGGCGGTTTGGGTTCATTATAAAATGACTCGAAAAGCCTTAATGAAAGCAGGTTTTAAAAAAGAAACCGCTAAAGATATTGCATACTATGCTTCAACATATGCCGACAATCCTAATTTTTTAATTAGAAGTGCTTCTAAAATAGTAGGAATGTTTAATGGATATAGTCCTTCACAATTTTCTAAAAATGAAAAGAAATATCAAAATAGTGAAATGGATGGATCTCAATCTGATAATGGCCCGGGAGTTACTATTCATTCAATGATGGCTTATTTTGAAACCATTACAGAAGATGTGGCAGTAGATAGAGCATTAAATGGTGGTGTTTTTACTGATGAAAATGAAAAGGAAACACCAATAGAAGGTGCTAACAAAGTAATAAAACGATTATCAGGTATTAAGGAAGATGATTTAACACAAGACCAAAAACAAGAGATTGGAGTTGCTTTACATACTATTCAAGATGCAGAAGCTCATGAGGGAGGAAAATGGGCAGAGGGACGAAAACATAAAAAGATTGCGAAAGAAATGGGTAGCCCTAAAAGACATAGTTTATGGCGTGATGTTTTTGGGAATAAAGATAAGTCTAAAGGAGCAACTGATAAAGCAGCTAAAACACTAAAAGGAAGTTAAATGCAGCTCTTTATTAAAATATTTTCAATCATTTTAATTACTATTTTATTAAATAGCTGTGCTGTATCTGTCTTCTATGAATATGATTATGGTAAAAATAATAAGCCATACAGATATATGGAACTAAAGGAAAATCAGTTCACAATTAGTGTCAAGGTTTCGCAAAATAGAAATGAGATGCAAATAGGTGGTTTATCAAAATATAATGCCCCAACGTGGATAAAAGACACTATTTCTGAAGTGAATTTTATTAAACAAGAATTGAGTTTTCCCGATGGAACAATTTTAGAAAAAAAATCTCGTCCGATGACTCCTGCAATTTCAAAGAATTGTCGTGATAAAGATGGAAAAGAAATTCCGTGTTTGACAGACTTTTACACCTGTGACAATTTTAAAAAGAAGCTAAGAAAATACAAACATTTGAATTTAAAGTTAGTTTATACTTTAGATTCCTTGGGAGAGGTAACTCAATATAAAAGGGAGTATGAGTTGGTAAAAAAGAAATACTATCGCTTCGCTGTCCACTAAATTTTAGGTAGTGTGTTAAAAGTATGGATGTGCAACTTCCATAATAAATCAGCTCTGAAGGGTGTTATTTAAAGGAGTTTGGAAATTAGCTTTTAATTTGGTTGATTTCTAAGGTTGTTTACGGGTACAGCTCCTTTATCATTAAATTTTACTTCTACATCATCTCGATGAAATATCATATGATTACAAACTCTTCTCAAAGCCTCTTTGAAGATTAAAATATCAGAAGCATGAGCTTCTTGATAAATCATAATATCTCTAGATAGAACAGGACCTTTTCGAACGGATTTATGTTCATCATACCTTACATTAAAGGCCCAAACATCACATTGCTTTTTAATGAAGTTAGCAGCTCTTAAACAGGTGCTATGATCGTTAGCTTTAATAGAAACACTTAGATGCTGAGTAAATTCTCCGTTGTACCAAGACATATTTAAGAAGCGTAAGCTTGTTTAGCTTTAAAATCTCTGATGGCTAGATCAATTAAATGGATGACGGTTTGTTTCGTTTCTCCAGTCATGTTTTGAATCACTTCAAACTTTTTCAATAAATCCATATCTTGAATATCTACTTTATCATCAGAAAGCAGTGTATCAGTAGAAACCTTTAAGGCATCCGCCAATTTCTTAATCACATCAGCCGGAGGGATACTAGTTCCCAATTCATAACGAGAAAGGCTTTTAAGATTTACATCGGCAAGTTCAGCTAAATCTTTTTGAGAGATATTTTTTTGTTGCCTACTTAATCGAATACGTTCAGAAATAGTCATACTTGAGAATTATTAACAGTTAAAACCTACTAAAAGCGGTTGGTTGGACAAATTTAGGGAATAAATTTTAAAAATATCTCTCAATAGTCTTTCTTGTTAATCTCAAATAAATTACTTTTGGGACAGATATGAGAATATAAATATTTTTCAACATGACAGCAAAAAACTTCAACACCAATAATCCTGAAAATCTGATTTACAAAAACGACATCTTAAAACTAACCGTTTTGGGTGGGATAAAATTGGATGGGTTAGACAGAATGCGAAGCACATTAAAAATTGAGCTGAATGATAGTAGTGTTCCACCAGTTCGCCATAATTTGGATTTATACAATGATTTAGCTTGTGAGAAACTGATCAGAAGAACAGCCGAAAAGTTGGAGATTGGAACAAGTATAATTGCTGCAAGTATTGCTGAACTAACAGGAACATTAGAAGAATACAGAATCAAACAAATAAAGGAAACTGAAAGCCAACAATATGAAAGTCCAAAGCTAACAGCAGAGGAACATAAAGCAGCAGAAGTATTTTTAAAAACTCCCAAACTATTAGAAAACACAAATGATTTAATTGGAAAAAGTGGCGTTGTTGGAGAAGAGATTAATCGCTTGATTATGTTTTTAATTTTTACGAGCAGAAAGAGACAGCAACCTTTGCATATTGTGAGTTTAGGAAGTAGCGGAACAGGAAAAACACATTTGCAAGAAAAAGTTGGAGAGTTGATGCCTGATGAAGATAGAATAGAAATTACAACTTTAAGCGAGAATGCTTTTTACTACTTCGGACAAAGAGAACTGAAACACAAACTCATATTAATTGAAGATTTAGATGGAGCTGAAAATGTACTTTATCCATTACGAGAATTACAATCTAAAAAACGAATCTCGAAAACCATTGCACATAAGAACACCAAAGGAGAAACTAGAACCATTCATTTAGTGGTAGAAGGTCCAGTAAGTGTTAGTGGATGTACAACGAAAGAACAGATTTATGAAGATAACGCCAACAGATCCTTTTTAATTTACCTCGATGAAAGCAAGGAACAGGATAAACGAATCATGGATTATCAGCGGAAAATTAGTGCAAGAAAAATCAACCAGGAAGCAGAAAATCAAGCTAAAGAATTATTGCAAAATTGTCAACGAATACTAGAACCCATTGCAATCGTAAATCCATTTGCAGAGCTGTTGAATATACCTGATGAAGTTTTGAAACCAAGGAGAAGCAACAACCATTATTTACAATTTATTGAAGCCATTACCTTTTACCATCAACATCAAAGAATACAAAAAGTAGATGAAGAAACAGGAGAAGTATTTATAGAAACCACTTTGGAAGATGTAGAAGAAGCCAACAAATTGATGAAAATAATACTGCTAAGAAAAAGTGATGAATTGAGCGGAGCTTGCAGAGATTATTTAGAAGCTGTTAAAAGTTATTTGGAACAAGAAAATAAAAAAGAGTTTACCAATCAAGAAATTAGAAGAGCGTTTAAAGTCAATCCAAGCAATCAGAAAAGATACAATTTAAGTCTGTTAAGTAATTTCTACATTAAGAAAGTGAAAGGCAAAAAGGGAACAGCTTATAATTATCAGATTGTTAGTTATAAAGAGTTTCAAGAGCTTAAGAACCATGTAAGTAATGTATTAGATGAAAACCTTAAAAAGTTGGAGAGGTTCACAGGTTCGCCAGTAGTTCAAAATGAGAATGAACCACTTAAGAAAAAGAGAATCAGCAAAATAAAGGACAAGTTCACAGAAGAAGCTAAAAAGGTATCGTAAATGAAATTTTTAGTCCTCAAAAACGCAAGCTTTGAACATTTGCAAATTGCTTTTACAGAGTGGTTAGACATCTTGGGTTATAATCCTCAAACGGTTTACAATATGCCGCACAACATCAGGGAATTTCTACACTTTTTAGAGCAGCAGGACTGCAACCAAATCAATCAAATCCAAACCCAAGATTATAAAAATTACTTCAATCACATCAGTTCAAGACCAAATCAAAGGCGTGGTGGTGGTTTAGGAAATGTTTACATCAATCAGCAAATTCAAGCTTTAGAAAAGTTTTATGAGTTTTTAATTCATAAAGGAACAAGAGGAATTCCACCAGTAACATTAAAACAACTCAAACTAGACAAGGGAAATTTTACGGTATTAACTCAGGAAGAAATCAAACAGCTTTTTGAAGTGACCAACCAAGAAACCCCACATCCCAAACAAGAAGCATTTAACGCCAGAGATAAAGCCATGTTGGTCGTCTTCTATGGTTGTGGATTACGAAGAACAGAAGGAAGCAGTTTGATCTTAGATGATTTGAATTTTGACAGAAGAATTTTACATGTTCGGAAAGGGAAAAACTACAAGGAAAGATTAGTTCCGTTCAGCAAATCGAGTTCTAAAATTTTACAGGAATATATTTATGATTATCGACCTCAGTTAATTAAAAGTCAAAAAGAAAGTAGTTTGTTTATTGGAATGTTTGGAAAATCAATGGCAGGATCCAGCTTGTATGGCAGATTAAAAAAATTGATTGTATTGGTTGAAAATACCAGTTTACAGCAAAAAGAAGTTGGTTTACATACGTTGCGGCATTCCATTGCTACTCATTTACTTCAGAATGGAATGGAATTGCAGAAAATTCAACGGTTTTTAGGTCATTCAACATTAGAATCAACTCAAATTTATACTCATTTAATTCCAAAAGAAAATGGCGAATAGTTTTAAAGAACACTTGCAAAGTCATGGAAAAAGTAAGTCAACTGTAAGTCATTACAACACTTATGCGCTTGATTTTTTAGCTTGGTTGGACAAAGATGGAACTACAATCGAAAATGCCACAGCAAAAGAAGTTTTGAGTTATTTAGGCCACTTACAAAAAAGAGGACAGGAGAATAAAACCAGAAATATCAGATTGAATGTAATCAAGCAGTTTTTTAACTTTCAAATTGATGGTGGCCATCGAACAGAAAATCCAGTTCAACATCTGAAAATTAGAGGAACAAAAACCAAAAAGCTTTATCCGATTTTAGACAAACAACAGTTGGACAAAATCTACAATGATTACAAAGTTCCTGATGAAAAAGATGAGCGAGCAAATCGAAATTGGTTTGAAAGTTATCGAATAGGAAAAGCGAGAAATAAAGCCATTTTAAGTTTAATGATCAATCAAGGTTTAACAACTCCTGAGGTAAATAATTTGCAACTAAATGATTTGAAATTGAAAGAGGGAAAAGTATTTATTGGAGGAGGAAGAAAGAGCAATGAACGAATTTTAGAATTGAAATCAAACCAGATTATTGAGTTGATGGAATACCAATATACAACAAGAAATGAGCTGTTGAAATTCTGCAAAGAAGAAACTAAAAACCTATTTATCAGTTCACCACCATTTGGTAGAAAATGCAATGTAAGAACAGATTGTAAAGAGGTTTGGAAGCGATTGAGTCAAGAAATAAGAGAACAAAACAAAGAATTTATCAACTTCAAACAAGTTCGGACTTCTGTCATTACTCATTGGTTGAAGCAATTTAATTTAAGGCAAGTTCAATATTTTGCAGGTCATCGATATGTCAGTTCAACGGAAGGATATTTGGTAAATCATACAGAAGATTTGCAGGCAGATATAGACCAGTTTTATCCGTTTTAGAAGTGGATGTAATCTCCAATTTATAACATTAATTTAGCAAACACAATAAAATATTATGAGTAAAGTAAGTATTCCAGAAGAAGTTATTTTGAGTAAAATCTACGAAATAAGAGGTCAAAAAGTGATGCTTGACAGAGACTTAGCAGAGCTTTACGAAGTAGAAACAAGAGTTTTAAAACAATCAGTCCGAAGAAATATGAAACGATTTCCAGAAGACTTTATGTTTGAAATGGATAAGGAAGAGTTTGAAAATTGGAGATCACAAAATGTGACCTCCAATGAAGATAGAAAAGGATTGAGATATGCTCCTTTTTGTTTTACTGAACAAGGATTAACAATGCTTTCATGTGTTTTAAATAGCGATCGAGCTATTGAAATGAATATTCGAATTGTTAGGACTTTTACTAAAATGAGAGAAATGCTTTTAACTCATAAGGACATTTTATCTGAGTTGGAAAAGATTAGAAAAGAAACAGGAAGCAATAGCAAGGACATTGAGTTAATTTTTAAATACTTGAAGCAATTGGAAGCTGTTAAACAACAGGAATTAGATCAAAAAAATAGAGAGGCAATTGGTTACAAACGAAAAAACGAGGAGTAAACAATGAAGTATCAGTTTACACAAGGTTACGAAGCAATTTGTAAGGAATTGGAGTTGCTTAAGTCTGATTGTAGAGACATTCTAAAATATCCCAATGTAAAATCAGAAGATGACATTTTTAAGTTAACTGATCAATGGGAAGAGAAAGTAGAAAAATGTATTAAACAACACCTTAAGCCAATACCAGAATTTTTAGTAGATAACTTTAAATACAGTTCATTAACCCGTTTGAGTGATAGGCTTGAATTTAGCTACGGTTGGTTAAAAAATACGGATGATAAAGATGAAATGTACAAAGATATCATCAATAGCAAGTTGCAATCACTACAAAGGTTCCAGGATTATCTTTTGATTTTAAATAACAATCATGAGAAACCACAAGATAAAATCAATACAATTCAGGATAAAACAGATTATATTTTAGCAAAACTCTATCTTGTTTTTAACGACCATTTTTATTCGATTGAATATTTGCTTGAATTAGGCGACATTTCTTATCGGAATAAAGAACCGTTTGAATTAGCTGAAAGTCTTTATAAAAAAGGTTATGTAGCAGTTGCAGATGAATACAACAAAAAGCAAATGATACAACTTACCGTTAAAGGAGCTTCATATGTTGAAAGAAAAAAGAAATCCACAGAGAAAAAGAGAGCTCTGAAACATGAGAAGGAACTGAATGAAAAGGTAGATATCGTAATTGAAAAGCTACAAAAACTCGGATATGGTCAAGAGATCATTTTTGAAGAGATCGAAGAGCTTAAGTCATTGTCAGGGAAATTGAAGAAAAAAACTTGGATTCAGCTTTTAAAAGGAAAGGTTATTGATTTGGCGATAGACCAAGTAATAAATAAAGAAACAGCATCTTACATTCTTGAAACATTATCTGAAGGAGCATCTAAATTATTGAAATCATAGAATCAGGAAAATCGGTGTTCCAACTTCGGTCGTCAGCAAATAAAACCGCCAAGCTTTTGCAGCCCATTTTTTGAAAGTGTTGACTTTTTAAAGGTAAAAAAAATAAGCTGCAAAACCCTTCGGGTGCTTCGTTGCACTTCGCAGCTTGTCACTTTTATTGCGTTCCTTGGTCAGTTGTCACGGCAAATTACTCTGTGTTTTTAGCCCTTGCAAATCGAAGATATTGCAAAAGCTAAAAACCCACCGTTTGCCCATAATTTAGCGAGCCTGCGGGTCTCTGCGGGCTTCGGCTGACCTTGTTTATTTGCCTCCGCTTCGCTCTAGCGATTAAAGCGGTTAGCCTCGTCCGGGGTTTAAAAAAGCCTCGATCCTCCTGTTTATTGTTTAATTGTATCTCCGTTTTTTTAAACCCCTACATAGCGGCAAAAATATCTTTGCTGTTGGCAAATCTATTCTTTTGCCCCACCCTTGTTCCACTCGCAGGCGGCTCGCTGAAGCTTGGTCAATGTCCGCAATCCGTTCCGTTGCACTTCACTCATTGCAGCCACTGCCCAGCCTTTTTAGCCGCAGGCGCTTTTTCCTTGCATCTCGTTTTAAAATGAACATCCGTTTTTAAAGAAAAGAGAGTTCGGAGCACCCTTCCGCACTCTGTTAAGTGTTTTGCTTCGATTGAATTAAGTGCAACGTTTGGATTACTCCATTTTAATATAGAATCCGCACAAATCCACGCACTTCCCAAGCTTCTACATTAAAATGGAGTTCGTTTTTTTCAGTAGTCAACATTTTTTCTTTCATTTGGACTATCAAAAAAAAGAATCTATTTGGGTGTGATAATCAGAGACGGATATGACTTGCTTTTGCGTTGCCAATGCGTTGGAGCAAGGAATGGAGCGAGTTATCACACAGAAATAGATTGATAAATAAATATATTTTATGAAACTTGACGAAATTATTAATGAAATTGAAGCTCATGCAAGAAATGAGAATCATAAATCAGCTTTTGAAGTATTTAAAATATTAGATGATAATAAGAATAAAGAACTAAGCTTTGTTGTTGATAGTGATTGGTTTAAGCATTACTTTGTCAAGTTGGAAAATCTTACACATGATAATGAAGAATCATATAATACAGATCATTTCAAAAGGGAATTTAGTATAATCGTCTCTAAGATTTTATATCACTTAAAAAAAGAGCGTTAGAAGGGAGCTATTTTACATAATGTACATTATAGTTGACCCGAACAACAAAATCAAAAATCACAAGGCGTGAGAAGTTCTATAATGCACATTATGTTACTTAGCTTGGCAGCTTTTTAAACCTTATTTTTCTTGGACAAGGAACAGCTTTTGTAATCAAGTGCTGTTATTGGGTTGCTCAAAAAATGGGGTTTAAAAAGCCTTGGGAAGATAAGCGGAAGCCAAGAAAACACAAAGGATTTTTTGCCTTAGCAAACAACTTGGGTTTTGTTGGCTGTGGGTACTTTATATTAATGTCATATTGAACCTTTGTAAGGCATTTAAATTGAACTGTTTAAATAAGCGATATAGGACAAAAAAAGATTTGTAAAAATCTGTCCGACTTACATTCCTTCTAAGTAATTGAATTCAAAAAGTATAGCTTTTTATGTCAAACGCTTTTAATCTAACTTTATTCATCAACTTACTAATTAATATTAATTTAAACTGAATTAAAGAACTTTTTTCTTGTCCTATTTTCATTTAAGAACTCATTGGAACTTTGGAAGCAAATCAATAGTCCTTGGTAATCTGAGAAAAAAATGGCATAATGTATATAAAGAGAAAATAAAAGACATGATAAAAATTAAGAGAATTGAAGGAATAGAATTTAAGTTGCCAAGTTTGAAAGTTATGATAGTTCTACTAATAACGGCAATGTGTTACTTCAACAAAGATTACATTTCAATAATTGAGATTATTAAACAGATTGTAAAGTGAGAAAATTAGTATCTTGCACATAGAAATGGGATGCCTTAAACTAACATATTACGAGCCAAAGGAAGCTTTAGAGGTGAATGCCAATTTTTTTGGTAAGTCTCTAGAAAAGAATGACATCGAGTCAATTTTTTGCCTAAATGCTTACACCTATGGCTTCCAAGGACAAGAGAGGAATGATGAAGTAAGTGGTTCAGGAAATAATTACTCTTTTGGAGATTATGGTTTAGACACAAGGTTAGGTAGAAGATGGAATGTTGATCCTGACTTTAAAAAAGGTCCCGAATGGTCTCCTTTTTCAGTATTTTTTAATAACCCAATTTCACAAGTAGATGTTGATGGAAATTGGCCAACAAAAGTACATGAGCAAATTATAAGAAAAGCATTTGAACCAGAGCTAAAGTCTGGAGCAATGACAGAAAAACAAGTAAAGGCAATCATTAAAGGAAGTAAAAGAGCAGATAATCCATTTCGAGGAAATCAATGGAACAAAAATCAATTTATGCACTCTATGAAACCATCAAATAAGACTGTAGAGCAGGCTATTCAACTTAAAAAAGATTTTGTCACTGAGAAGGAGGATGAGTATGTTAATTCTGATAACGAAATAAAGGGATTAATTAGTTTAGGAATGGCACTACATCCAACTATGGATGAAAATTCACCTACACACGGAAAGAAAAATGATGATGGAACTTATACTCCTTTGGAATATCATAAACCATTTAAACACGCTGCTGGAGAAAAACAGAAAAATATTGATCCACAAGAATATAATGCATTATTTGATGAAGCTGTTCAAAAAGTGAGAACACAATATGAAAAAGTGAAATCGAAAAAAGATGCAAATACAACTACTAAAAAAGAACAGTAAAGCGTGTTAATATTAGTAATAATTAGAACCGGAAAATGATAATTGACAAATTAATAAGTAAATCACTATTCATAGTTTTTTTAATAATAATATTGTTTTTAAATAGTTGTTGTTTTAAACTCGCTATGCGATTAAAGGAAGTAAATCCAACAAGCTATGTTTTCAATGAATCAACACAAGATATTAGGAAAGTGATTATTGATAGCTTAGGTAATAGACAATTTAGAGGGATGATTTTGGATATAAGAGATAAAGAATATAAACGTGAAGTTTTATATGAACCTGGAAACGAAGACGATGCTTATTTATATTCCTATGAGTTTATCGGGAAATCAGCTATGTATTATTCTTGGTGGGGGCGGTTAAAAATGAATGCCGAGTTTCATATTCATTTAGATTCTGTAAATGTAAATCAAACCAAAGTTTCTATTCACACTTACAATTCGGAGGTAGTTACGGGCGTAAGACCAGGGCTTGGAGATAATTTAACCCCTATTGCACTATGTGCTAAGGCTGTGCCTCCAAGCACAGTTGAAGAATATGAATTATTATTACAAATAGGTAAAGCATTAGGAGAAAAAAATATGCCCGCTTTAAAGAAGCCCATGATATGGTAGATAGTTAATAGAGCTTGTAATTACGGCTTTGTTTTAAAACAAGAAGAGTGGTTATATTCATCAGCTTCAAATTATGTTGAAACAGAAATAATATTATTGAAAGAAGTAGAATGCTTAACTCCTATTTTCATACAAATTCGATGAATGAACTTAAATTGTAAAAGTGTAAATGTGCCGCAGGGTTGCAAACCCTGCGGAGCTGGTGCCCTAAATACTCAGTCGCTAGGCAAAGAATTAGCGAAAGAATTAAGTGATGCACATGAAGCAATAGATGATCCATTAGAAAAAGCTGCGGTTAAAGGAGAGATAGAAATGGATAAGCATAATAATGCTGTTGGTCATGATATAGGTGAGAACAATCCTGATGCTTCATTTGAGACAACTCAGACAAAAGTTTTAGGGGCTTTAATGAGTGGAAAGTTAAAAGCATTTGATAATCCTCGTGATAATACCAAAGGCTTAAACCCAACAAAAGGAACTCAATTTATGAAGCCTATGCCAACGTTGAAGCCACTATCCATTCCTTCACCTGAAGTCAAACAAGACAATACTAGAGTAGTTACAGGAGGTTAATTATGAGATGTTTGTTTTTTTTAGCTGTGTTGATGTTTAGTTCTTGTTTTGGACAAGAAAGCAATGAAGAGAAATTATTCCATTCTAAGCTAAAGTCAATCATAAGTTCTCAAACAGAGAAGGAGATTGTAATTGATATTGCCGAAATAACTGATTTTGATTGGGATGAGCTATTCATATTTCGACCATATACTTCAGGTAATAAGATTAATGAAAGTTTAGGGATTCAATGGTCTGATGAAGCGAATACAAGTGTTGTTGGGTCGGAATCATACTCGTTATTTATTTTTATGAATAAGGGGAAAGTCGTGTTAGAGACCTTTGTGCCAAGAAGTATTTCAAAAGATTTCGGTTTCTTAGAACAAATAAAGTTCTCAAGAAACGATGCGAAATTTATCTCTGATAAAGATAATTACGTGATTAATCACATTAAGCTGTAATTCTAAAAAATCCAAAGCCTCACAGCAATGTGGGGCTTTTTCATTTAGATAACAACTGTTCGCTGTGATAGCTTATTAATATCTCGGATTACAGTAATGGAAGGAGTGTCAGAATGAATGTTGCTGTAAATACTTAAACCTTCTCTTGGGTAGAGAGTTGAGAAAGCATAATCAATAAGGTCAACTTCAATCTGAGCTTTTTGTAAAGCTGTAGTAGACCGACTAATGTCAGCATGAATAATAGATCCTGAATCTTTTCCATTTTGGTCAACAATAGTTCTTACAGTAGCATTCATATCAAATCGTTTTAAGTTTTACTTCATATCATTTAGGACAGTTGAAAGAGTGTCTTTCAACTTCTTCTTACCTACAAAAGCGTCAAGCATGGTGTAAAGTGTTTGGCGTTCTTCTTCGCTCAACTGCTCAATCAAAGAAACCTTTTCCATGATGGTTTTATCGAGTGAGTTCACTTCTTTGAGTTCTTCAGAAGTGGCAAAAAGTTCAGCTCCGAAGGGTTTAAAAATACCGTGAGTTCCGCAGTGATTTGCAATCCTGCGGCAGAATAAACGAAAAGCCAATTCAGCAATGAGTTGGCTTTTTCATTTCGCAATATTTTCCTGAAAGAAGTTGCTAAACTTTTTATTGGTCAGCATTTTATCAACGATCGTTAGAACCGTTTGTCGGTCATCTTCGTCCAACTCATTAAACAATCTGTTTTGTTCTATTGCAGATTCCTCTTTTAGAGAAACTTCAGAGGGGATATCATGCGCTCCGCAGGATGTTCAGTTTAAAGCTCCGCAGTGGTTTACAACCAGCACCGAAGGATGTTCATTAGTAAACGCTCCGCAGTGGTTTCCTCCTATCGGCGGACAAGTTCAACCCTGCGGCAACATGTCAGCTCTGAAGTTTCTTAAAATACCGTGAGCTTCTCAGCGGCTTCCTCCTAGCGGCTAACATGTTTAACCCTGCGGCGGACAAGTTCAACTGCGCTCCGCAGGATGTTCAGTTTAAAGCTCCGCAGTGGTTTACAACCAGCACCGAAGGATGTTCATTAGTAAACGCTCCGCAGTGGTTTCCTCCTAGCGGCGGACAAGTTCAACCCTGCGGCAATATGTCAGCTCTGAAGTTTCTTAAAATACCATGAGCTTCGCAGCGGCTTCCTCCTAGCGGCTAACATGTTTAACCCTGCTGAGCTGAGTTTTTTTGTTTCATGTTTTTAGCTCTTTAAACGTTAAATTGGGATTAGTGAATAATACAGAAGATTTACAGAAAGATACCGATGAGTTTTATCCGTTTTAGAAAGAATAGTAAAGATTAAAATTAATAAATGTACAACCTCCTGTACATTTATGATTATGCGCTCCGCAGGATGTTCAGTTTAAAGCTCCGCAGTGGTTTGCAACCCTGCGGCAACTCTATATCATTTTAAGTTTAGCAGCTCTAAGTAGATTATCAAGAGCATATAGAACACCGCTTTTATTCTGAAAAGTAGGATGTGCTCACTAGCACCGAAGGATGTTCATTAGTAAACGCTCCGCAGTGGTTTCCTCCTAACGGCGGACAAGTTCAACCCTGCGGCAACATGTCAACTCTGAAGTTTCATAAAATACCGTGAGCTTCGCAGCGGCTTCCTCCTAGCGGCTAACATGTTTAACCCTGCTGAGCTGAGTTTTTTTGTTTCTTGTTTTTAGCTCATTTAAACGTTAAATTGGGATTAGTGAATAATACAGAAGATTTACAGAAAGATACCGATGAGTTTTATCCGTTTTAGAAAGAATAGTAAAGATTAAAATTAATAAACGTACAAGCTCCTGTACATTTATGATTATCTTTGCTTAACTGAGTTTTAAAAAAATAGTTATGGATATAACAACACTAACCGACTTTAGGCAAAATATGAAAGCCTATTTTGAGCAAGTACTTCGTATGAGAAAACCTTTATTTATCAAAAGACCAAAAGGAAACGATATGGTATTGATAAGTAAAAGTGAATACAACAGCATGCAAGAAACCTTTCATTTATTGAGTAGTCCAAAAAATGCAGAACGCTTATTAAAAGCCATTGAAATGGATAAAGCCGGCAAAGGAGAAGTCAAAGATTTATTAGATTAATGGAGGTAGTATTTTTAGATCAAGCATGGGATGATTATTTATATTGGCAAAATCACGACAAGAAAATTTTAAAGAAAATAAATAATTTACTGAAAGACATTGACCGTGATCCATTTAAGGGAACAGGTTCTCCAGAACCACTGAAACATCAATTATCAGGTTATTGGTCAAGAAGAATCACTTTAGAACATCGTTTAGTTTATCGAATGGAGGGAGGACAAATAAGAGTTCTTCAATGTAGATATCATTATTGAAAGGATCAGGAAAATAAGTGTTCCGGCTTCGGTCGTCGGCAAATAATAACTAGCACCGAAGGATGTTCATTAGTAAACGCTCCGTAGTGGTTTCCTCCTATCGGCGAACAAGTGCAACCCTGCGGCAACATATACAAATCAAGTATTTATTTATATTTGGAACATCAAACATTCGAGAAGGAAGAAATAAATAAATGAAGAGTCGAAACTTTCAGATAGTTTATTAAATTTGAACCTTATACCAAAATTAAATCAATGAAAAAATCAATCCTAAGCACTGGCCTATTTTTGCTTTCATTTAGCTTACTCTTCTCTCAGCAAATTTTATTTCAAGAAAATTTTAATGCAGCAACTTTACCAACAGGCTGGTCAAACAATGCGGTCTCTGGCTCACATGCATGGTCTTTTGGTATAGATGGTTCTTTAGGCACTCATGCTGGCAGTCAAAATCTCGATGGAACAGCTATGGCTTTTTTTGATGATGACTTTTTAGGAGGCACTTCAACCAACAATAGAGCTGTTTTAACAAGCCCAAGTTTTGATAATTCCCAGTTTTTTAAATCAACGCTAGAATTTGATTATAATTATAGACATGTCGCAGGTCTAGTCGATTCATTTAAAGTGGAAGTTTTTGATGGTTCGAATTGGCATTTGGTAAAAAGTGTTACTAGAGATGATTGTGGAAACTACCTTACTGGTATGTGTTTGGTTCGTTTTCCTCATGCTAATATTGATATATCAGCTTTCAAAAATGCAAATTGTAAGGTGCGATTTACCTATTTTGATGGAAATGACTGGGGTTGGTATGTAGGAATTGACAATGTTACAATTTTTGGACAAGTAGCTTATAACATGGCTTGTATCAAAATAGAAACCCCTTATTCAGACTGTGGACTAAATGCTTCGGAGCAAGTGAGCGTGCTGTATAAAAATGCTGGTGCAGATACCGCTAAAAACATTAGCGTTTCCTATCAATTAGATCAACAGAGTGTTGTTAATGAAACCATACCATATATAGCCCCAGGTGATTCTGTTTATCACCAGTTTACTCCACTAATAAATTTGTCAGCATTAGGAAATTATAATTTAAAAGCATTTTGTAGCCTAGCAGGAGATTCTGACAATTTAAATGACACCATTAGAGAAACAATAACGAAAAGCAATTTAAATTCTAGTTCATATTCTACTTCATTTGAAGCAAACGCGAATGATTGGAGATCTTCAGGCATAAATAGTTCTTGGCAGATTGGAAGTTCAACAAACAATGAATTTGCAACAAATGCTGGGTCATTAGCTCTATACACCAACCCAAATGGGTTTTATAATACAAACGAGGCCTCTTTTTATACCTCTCCTTGTTTTGATTTTTCAAGTTATTCAGGAACTCCAGTATTAGAATTTTTGTTGAATTATGATTTATCATCCATTAATGACACTATTCGCATAGAATATACTACAAATTCAGGGACTTCTTGGCAAATTTTAAACGGCACAAGCAACACTTATAACTGGTATAATAATTCTGCTTCCACAGCTTGGACAGGGAATTCAGAAGGATGGAAGCGTGCAAGTATTGTATTAAGTAACCTTGTGGGGAATAATAATGTGCGTTTCCGTTTTGCTTTTACTTCTGGTACTACCGCAAATTCTTTTGGTGTAGGAATTGATGCAATAAGCATTAATGATAATTCAAATACAGATGTTTCGCTTGTAAAAATTAATTACCCCAATAGGGTTGCAAAAAACCTTTGTGGCTACTACATTACAAACCCAGAAATAACAATAAAAAACAACAGTAGAAATGCAATAAACACGATTCAAGTTTCATATTCATTAAATGGTGGCAGCCCAATTATTGAAACAATGAATACGACAATCTCTCCAAATGGGCTTGCAAATTATACGTTTAATACAGGTGATACTTTAGTAATAGATTCTATAAATTCTTTTGACTTCTGGATTTATGCTGTTGGTGACAACAATACGATAAATGACACCTTGTATAACTACAAAATAGATAACTCGATATATGGTAACACACAAATACCTTTCTTAACAACTTTTGATAACGCTGCTCCCAACGGTTGGTCAAGAATCGGTTTTACACTTGGCTCTATTAAATCCTTTAACTTTACTTCTAGCTTTAGTTATACCTCAAAGCTATTTGGTGGATTTGGAAATGTTGGTAAATATTTATACCCTTCATCTACAACAGCTGGTGAATTAACAAGTCCAATCATTGATCTAAAGAATCTAGATAATCCACAACTTTCATTTTGGTTTTTTAACCTTGGGAATGCTAATAGTTCTTATTATTTGAGAATCGAAATATTTGTATTAGAAACTAATACTTGGCATCAAGCTTTACCTATTATGAATTACAAAACCAATGTATTTAAAGAAGAGTGGAATGAATATCTTTATGATTTAGATTCATTTAAATTGAAGCATATAAAAATTAGGTTTAAATACCCAACAATCACACCTAATTATGCTTTTGTATTTGATCACATTAAAGTTTATGATAAAATCAAACAAGATGTTGGTATAATTGCTCTTGAGCAAAAAAAACTATGCTTTAATCAACCTACAAAAGTTGTAGCCACTATTATAAATGAAGGCTCAGCCTCTATTAATTCAAATTCAATTAACATCAGCTATAATTATAATGGTGGTGCACTACAAACTGAAACTATCCCAGACTCAATAGGTATTGACGATACCTTGCAATACGAATTACTAATTCAACCAGCATCGGGAACAAAGGTTAAAGCAGAAGCAATCATAAATTTATTTTCAGATTGTATAATTTCAAATGACACCATTACTTCAGATTCTTTAGAAATGAATGGATTGTACTATTTTGAAGATTTTGAAAATGAGATTCTTGAATACAATCGGTATGATAATAAACTTAAGACTCCATTAAAATCGGGTATTACTTTAAAAGCCGCTAATAATTCAAGATGGTATGTCACAAATGGCGCTATTGTACGGAGAGGTAGAGGACCTTCAACTGACCATACAACCTCAACAAGCCTTGGTAAATATTTAATTTTATCACAAGCAAGTTTTAGTACTAGATCTACTTCTAGTTTTACTCTTCCCTGCGTTGATTTAACCAATTCAATAGAGCCTTTTTTAAGCTTTTGGGTTCATAAAACGAACCACGAAAAATTATATATTGATGTTTTTGATGGTCAAAATTGGCATTTAAGAGTAGATTCAGTTGTAAATCGATTGCAAACTTCTTATCAAGAACCTTGGAAGCTAAAGGTTATTTCTTTAAAAGACACTAGTTTCATCGGCAAAGTAGTTTCTATTCGTTTTAGTGGTATGGTTGATCATTCCCCTATTTCTATTGATGATATGAGTGTTAATGAAGGATTTAAATACGATTTAACTTTAAGTAATTTAACAAGCCCTGTTACCAATAATTGCAAATCTACCAGTGTCCCTCTAATTGTGAATATAAAAAATGTTGGGTTAGACACAATTGATTTTACTCAAAATATGTGTCGCTTGGTAGTAAACCTTACAGGGGTAATTACACAAAATTATTTAGATACGATAGCCAATAATCAATTCAATCAAGGTTTACCTTTATTACCTGGAGATTCAATGGATGTTTTAATTGATACCATTAACATGAATATTTCTGGAGACTATTTTATTTCATCTACTATCCTTATTAATAATGACTTTAACCCTTCTGATAATTATAAATCACAGTTTTTTAAAATTAAACCAAATCGACTAGGCTCCATATCTGTTACTTATAAAAAAACACAACAAAATAATAATTGTGATACTAGAAACGCTTATATATACTTACATGATGTAATAGGAATACCACAATGGCAGTTCTATCAAAATGGCACTTGGATTGATTTATCGGGAGAAACAGATACAGTATTGGTTGTATCAGTTCAAAACGAAGGATTTTATCGTGCAAATTTATGTAATCAAATTATTTCAGATTCAGTTTTTATATCGGGAATGGTAAGTCTAAGCCAATTGGCTGGAGATAGTATTGTTGTTAATTGTGGGGATACTGCTGAATTTAAGGTTTACCCTATAAATTCTTCGATGGATAGCTTATACTGGTATAATAGCCCAACTAGTACAACTCCATTTTTTGTTGGCGACACCGTTTTTAAGAAAAGGAATAGTCCAGTAAATTCGAATACAACCGATACAATTTATGTAGAAGGGCTTTTAAAATCCTACATAAAAGTTGGCTCCTATACTATTAACCCTAATATACATTCTAAAGTTATTTTAAATAGTGATCACGAGGTTAGATTCCAGATTAACAACCCTTTAGTATTTTATTCGATTGAAATGGAATATAATTCTGCCACTGCGGGCACAGGCGTTATTCAAATTGTTGATCTTTCAATAAATAATATAATATTTAATAAAGTTTATAACCTTCCAGCAAGTCCAACTGATCGATGGGAGGAATTAGTTTTAGATTTAAGTTTTTCGCCAGGTTCGTACGCCCTAACCTATATGAAGTCGTTAAGTTCAATCAAAAATGTTTATACTTATAGCCATCCTGTAAATCCAATGATTCATTATGACAGCAGTATGATAATTACATCTAGATTTTCTTATAATGCCAATTGGAAAACTGAAGAAGTTTGTAGGACTAATAGAACTGCAATTCCTTTATATGCCGATTGCTTGGTAGGTATTGAGAATGACAATTTAGATGTTCCAACAGTTGATATCTATCCTAATCCAACAACTAATGAATTGAATTTCTCATTAAATAAAGAATATCACTCAATAGAAGTTTATGTTTTAAACATAAGTGGTTCAATTGTTTCTCGCTCTAAATTTGATAATAAATCTAATTTCAATTTAAACATTGAAGGTGTAAAAGGATTATACTTTGTGCGATTAATTCTAAATAATAAAGAAAACATAATAAAGAAAGTAGTTAAACACTAACGCGATTTACTATGCAAATCCACTACAAATCCATACGAGTATTCGTAGCAACTTGAAATACACAACATAAATCAAATTGTTATAAAGATTAATTAGAGCAGGCTTACATTTTCATTGACTGCGTTTAATGTTTAACCTGGATATGCATTTTAATAATCCGGGTTAAAATGTAAAAATCAAACTATCGTGTCTAGCTTTTGTTTGTGAGGCATACTGGATTCGAACCAGTGACCCCTACCCTGTCAAGGTAGTGCTCTGAACCAACTGAGCTAATGCCTCAATTCTATTAGGCATTAGCGAAGTGCCTGTCCCGCCTCAGGCGGAAGCTAATGCTTCAATTCTATTAGGCATTAGCGAACTGCCTGTCTCGCCTAAGGCGGAAGCTAATGCCATAATTATACTCATGCAAATAAAATCAAAAAAACCAATGCATTATTTTTTTGAGCATAAAAAAACCTTGATAGATTTATCAAGGTTTTGTGGGCGATGAGAGATTCGAACTCCCGACCCCCTCGGTGTAAACGAGGTGCTCTGAACCAACTGAGCTAATCGCCCTTTTTTAAGGTGTGCAAATATACACGAATTCCTAATTCCTGCAATCTTTTTTAAAAAAATTTTATAAAGCTTCTGCCACTACAAAATTGCTCCCACCAACATAGATTACATCTTTTTTATTTGCTGCCTTTTTTGCAGCATTTAAGGCTTCCAAAACAGTTGGATAAGTCAATCCTATTAGCCCTTTATTTTGTGCTTGATTGGCCAATTCTTTTGCATCTAAACTCCGAGGAATTTGAGCTTGGCAAAAATAATACTGAGCAGGTTTTGGTAATAAGTCCAACAACTTATCGATTGCTTTATCTTTGACAAAGCCAATTACCAGATGTAATGTTTGATATTCTTCTTGTAATAATTGCTTCATGGTATGCGAAAAGCCATCTTCATTGTGTGCCGTGTCTAATATTAATTTAGGTTTAACTTGAAGTACTTGCCATCGACCTTGTAGCTTTGTATTTTTAATTACGTTTCTCAGACCTAATTCTATGGCTTTGTCAGAAATTTTCCAATCCAACTCCTTTAATTTTTGAATGGAATAAAGTACAGTCTTTATGTTTTCAACTTGATAATTTCCTTTTAAATCCGATTGATAGTTTTCTTTGTCTTGTAATTCACTTACAAATGAAATTGGAGAATTGTAAGCTTTCGACTTCGTTTCGAACACTTTTCGTTGGCCAGAATGATTGCCGACAATAACTGGAATACCTTTTTTAATAATTCCTGCTTTTTCGGCAGCTATTTCAGCCAAAGTATTCCCTAACATGTCAACATGGTCTAAACTAATGTTGGTAATTATAGAAAGTTCAGGGCTAATAATGTTTGTAGAATCTAATCGGCCACCCAATCCAGTTTCAATTATGGCGACATCTACTTTTTCTTTTTCAAAATAATGAAATGCTAATGCAACAGTCCATTCAAAAAAGGAAGGTTGAATTTTGGCAAACAATGGAGTGTAATTTTGAACGAAGCTTACGACTTCATTTTCTGAAATCAATTCTCCATTTATCTTTATTCTTTCCCTAAAATCTTTGAGATGTGGGCTCGTGTATAATCCAGTTTTATATCCAGCTTCTTGAAAAATAGAGCTCAACATGTGCGCTGTAGAACCTTTTCCGTTTGTTCCAGCAATGTGTACTGTTTTTATCTTCTTTTCGGGATTGCCTAATTCATTGCAAACTGCAATAATATTGGTCAGGTCTTTTTTAAATGCTGACTTACCTTCCCGTTGATACATTGGAAGCTGCTTAAACAAAAAGTCTAGCGTCTCCTGATAAGTCATTAATTTAGAATAAAAATAAAAGTCATTTGACCTTTTTGCTCTTCAGCTGCATCTGGGTTAGCATTAAATTTAGTTTTTAATGCGGCTTCAGTTGCCTTTTTATACAAAACAGAGCTTGTTGTATTTGAACCTCTAGCTCCAGGAGTAGCCCTTAAAACTTTCCCATATCGGTCCACAATAATATCAACCACTACACGCCCTTCTTCTTGTGAATTGTCTTGAATTTTTGGATGGCTTAGCATGCTCCTACCAGAAAGATTAAAACTCGTTCCATCTCCAGAACCACCTCCTTCATAGTTTTTACTATTCTTATCTCCATCTAATGCTCCTTGATCGCCAACTTGATTCGAATTGCCATCACCCCCACCTTGCTCTTTTTTATTGGTCTTCCATTTATTCAAGGCTTCGCTCATTTTTTTATCTGGCTTGGGCTCATCCTTTGGTTTTTCAATAGGTTTTACTTCTTCTTTAGGTTTCTCTTTCTTCTTATCAATAGAAGGAGCTTCTTCTGTATTTTGAGTAATAATTTCTTCCTCTACTTGCTCAACAGGTTCTTGTTCAGCAACTTCTTGCTCTGTTGGTGCATTTTCATTGTTCTCTGCTGGTGTCTCATTCTGAATATCATTCATACCCGCATCAGAGGTTCCAAAATTGATGGTAATGCCCTCCTCTTCAGGTGGAGGAACCATGTAATTAAGTCCAAAAAGGCTGAATAGAATTAATAGGGTAACATGTACTATTACCGTTACTATCAATCCTTTTCGTTTCTCTTTTTCCTTAAAAATATTCACCTTATTTTGGGTTTGTCGCTAATACCATTCTAAATTTATTTCTACTTGCAATATCCATCACTTTTACTGCTTCTTCAACAGCAATTGATTTGTCAACATGCAAGACGATTGAATTATCAGGATTGCCAGCCATTTTTTTAATTAGCATAGGCTCCATAAATTCAAACTCAATTTGTTGATCGTTTATATAATATTTTAGATCCGGTGTTATGGATACCGAAACCGTTTGCCTTGCTAAAGTTTGACTTGAACTACTTGGAAGCAATAGTTTCAAAGCATTTGGACTAACTAAAGTTGATGTAAGCATGAAAAAAATTAACAGTAAGAAAACGATGTCAGTCATAGACGACATGTTAAAATTAGGGCTTACTTTATTTCTTGAACGTAGTGCCATTATTTTACAGGTTCATTTAGGATATCTAAAAATTCAGTAGTTCTTGCTTCCATTTTAAAAACTACTTTTTCTACTTTAGCTACCAATAAGTTATAACCAATAAATGCAACAATACCAACTATCAAACCTGCAACTGTTGTAACCATTGCAGTATATATCCCTTCAGACAACATTTCTACATCAATATTTCCACCTGCCGAAGCCATTTGATGAAAAGCGAGTATCATTCCAATTACAGTACCTAAAAACCCAATCATTGGGGCGGCACCTGATATCGTTGCTAAAGTAGCTAAGTTCTTTTCTAGTTTAAATAGCTCTAATTTACCTGTGTTTTCTATTGCAGCAGCAATATCATTGAGTGGTTTTCCAATTCGATTTACACCCTTTTCTATCATTCTTGAAATAGGAGTTGGAGTGCTTTTACATAAAGACCTCGCTGCTTCAAGTTTCCCGTCATGAATAAAATCTTTTATCTCATTCATAAAGTTTAAATCTTCTTGTGCTGCTCTTTTAATTGTGATATACCTTTCAATAAAAATATACACTGTAATGATAGACAATACAAACAAACTGAGCATTATAATAATGCCCCCAACACCACCGGAAGTTGTTAACTCTATGATTGATAGTGTTTTTTCGGCTGGAATATCGCTAGCTTTAGCCAAACTATCAACAGCTGGTTCTGATAAATTTATTTGAGAAAATACGTATGTTAACATGAAATATTTTATTTGATAATATTTTACTAAATTATAGCATAAGCAAGCCTATGTAATTTAGAATTATCTAACTTGTAAACAGTTCAATGTTAGTTTTTATTGTCTGAATGGTTTTAGGCGTAGAAAAGCATAAAAACTGCCGCACCTGCCAAGTATCCTAGAATTGCTAATAGACTAATTTTCTTTAAATACCAGATAAAGTCTATTCGCTCCATACCCATAACAGCAACACCTGCTGCTGAACCAATAATTAGAGCACTCCCTCCTGTTCCGGCACAATAAGCTAGAAATTCCCAAAAGTTTCCATCAACCACAAAATGCCTGTAATATTCTGCATCTTCAGGGCTAAACGAAGCTAGCATTTCTGGTGAAACAATTGGGTACATTCCCATAGAAGCAGCAACCAATGGCACATTATCTACTACCGCACTTGTAAGTCCAATAATTATATTCACTACATAAATATTACCAATGTTATCTTCAAGAATTTTAGCCATAGCTGTTAAATGACCAGCAGATTGCAAACTAGAGATGGCAATTAAAATACCTAAGAAAAATAACACACTAACAATATCAATTTTTCTCAATACTCCAATTACTGATAATTCAGATTTTAATTCATGGTTTTTAGCTCTATGTATAATTTCTGTTACCACCCATAAAACCCCTAATCCGAACATCATGCCCATGTAAGGAGGTAAATGTGTTATGGTTTTAAATACAGGCACAAATAACAACAAACCAACTCCCAAAAAGAAAATTAGATTACGTTCAAATGGAGTTGTTTTATTTATTACATGTTCATTTTCTTGGCTAGGTTCAGGACTTTGGACATCTCCTTTTTGAGTAAATGTTAGATACAAAAGTGGAACTAAAATACACACCAAACTTGGGAAAAACAATTCTGTAATTATGTTAGCAGCTGTTATTTGCTTCCCAATCCAAAGCATAGTTGTAGTAACATCTCCAATTGGCGACCATGCTCCACCTGCATTGGCAGCTACTATCACTATACCTGCAAAAAACCAACGTTCTTTTTTATCTGCAATTAGTTTTCTAAGTAATGATATCATCACAATAGAAGTTGTAAGGTTATCTAAAGCAGCTGAAAAGAAAAATGTTAGAAAACAGATAATCCAAAATAATTTAACTTTATTCTTAGTCTTAATTCGATCTGTAATAACCGCAAAACCTTCATGTGCATCAATTAGTTCCACTATGGTCATTGCGCCAATAAGGAAAAATATAATTTCTGCATGATGAGTTAAATGATGAGATAATTCATGCACTATAAAATGATTGTAATCTCCTGAAGGAAACTCGCTTATGTATTTTAAATAATTGGAATTATTTGCCAATATTTCCTCTGCTCCAAAAACATAAGCAGTCCAACCAAGGACTGCAATGAGAAGAGCCGGAGCTGCTTTGTCAATTTTTAAAGGATGTTCAAAGGCTATCATTACATAACCTAGAATAAAAATGACAACCATTAATGTGTACATATTCTTATTTTAAAAGTTTTTTAAGCGCAATACTAAATGCATTTTTTGCAATGCCGGTTTTATTAGAGTTTGCTGAGTGAACTTCAACTAATGCATTTTTAATCACATTAGAAGTATCAGAAAAAATTGCTTCATCAGTCATTGAAACTGTATTTGTCATCAAATAAGCAAATACTCGAGCCATGCCGCAGTTTGAAATAAAATCTGGAATAACTGAAATTTTATTATCTGTATAATCAGCAATTGGCCCAAAGAATATTTCAGGATCTGCAAAAGGCACATTTGCACCTGCAGCAATTACTTCCATTCCTGACTTTACCATTCGGTCAACTTGATCTCTTGTTATTAATCTAGAAGCCGCACATGGAATGAATACTTCTGCATTCATATCCCATATTTTAGAATTTATTTCTTCAAATGGAATCATGTTTTCAGCATATAAAGTATTTCCTTTTTTCTTTAAAAACAACTCTTTAATTTCACTAAAGCTAAATCCTTCTTTATTCATCAACCCTCCATCACGGTCTATTATTCCCACAATCTTTGCTCCGCTTTGTGACAAGTAATACGCTCCAGCTGAACCAACATTGCCCCATCCTTGAACGATAACTCGTTTACCTTCTATAATTCCGCCATAGATATCATAAAAATGTTTTACAGATTCTGCTACTCCAAAACCAGTAATCATATCTGCAACAACGTATTTTCTATTTGGGTCTGGTGAATATTTAGTGTCACCTATCGCTTTTAAAACTCCATATCGAAGTTGACCAATTCGACTAATTTTCCCTGCTTCAGTCGGTTTGAAGTGTCCGTTTAAGACTCCTTCTTGAGGGTGCCAAACTCCTGTGCTTTCTGTAATAGGAATAACCTCATGTATCTCATCGACGTTTAAATCACCACCAGTTCCATAGTAACTTTTTAATAAAGGAGTGACTGCATTAAACCATCTTTCTAAAACTCCTTTCTTTCTAGGGTCTTTCGGATCGAAGTTTATGCCAGATTTAGCTCCACCGATTTCTGGCCCTGATACCGTAAATTTTACTTCCATGGTTTTGGCTAAAGAAGTTACTTCGTGTTTATCTAAGCCTTTCCTCATTCTTGTCCCTCCGCCTGCAGCTCCACCTCTCAATGAGTTTATCACTACCCAGCCTTCTGCTTCAGTCTCAGAATCTTTCCATTCAAAAACTATTTCTGGTTGCTTATTTTCGTACTTCTTTAATAATTCTTCCATTCCAAAAAATTTGGCACAAAAGTATAAAAAACTATCACTTATAAGTTATAATTAACAATTAATTAAGGTAAGAAGATACAACCTCCAATACTGTCCTTTTTTGCACCAGTAACTGAACTCAAAGTATTCTTAGTTTCAAGGTTTCTAAGTAAGCCTAAAAATCCAAAAATTAGTGCTTCTTTATAATCGATTATAGCAACATCAGGCCGGTTTATTTTAAGTCCTTTTTCCTTAATACAGTCCATTAAGAAATTATTCTTAGCGCCCCCCCCAGTTATTAATATGGGGCTTTTTACATGTTGGTTTGCTAATGATTGTGCAATTTGATTTGCTATGTGCTTCGAAAATGTATTTAATTTATCTTCAGTAGAAACAATACTTTTATTTAAAATAGGAAGCACTTCGCTCTCAAGCCATTCCCTTCCCAAAGATTTTGGTGCTTGTTTAGCGAAAAAGGCTAAACTGTCTAGCTCATTTAACAATTGAATACATGTGTTTCCTTTACTTGCATTTTCTCCATTAAAATCAAATTCGAGATTTAATTGATTAGCCAATTCATTTAATACAATATTTGCAGGGCAGATATCATAAGCAATCAACGGTTCGCTTTTTATAGAAACATTACAAAACCCACCAAGATTTATACAAGCCTGAAAGTCTTTAAACAATAGCAAATCTCCTATTGGAACCAATGGGGCTCCCTGACCTTGATACGCCATGTCAGTTGTTCTAAAGTCACAACAAGTCTTTACTCCCGTTATGGCTGCAATCTCAGCTCCATGCCCAATTTGCAATGTGAAATTTTTATCGGGTTGATGGAATACAGTATGCCCATGAGAAGCAATTAATTCCGGTTTAAGATTATTTTCTATCATAAACGCTTTAGACTGTTTACCTATATATTGGCCAAATTCAACATGTAGCAATGCAAGCGATTCTCCATTTAAGTCATGTGCTTTTGATAATTTATTTTTCCATGTTGTTGAATAAGGAATTGTATCAGTATATTTTATATCAAACTCCCATTCTGTATTGCGATAAAAATGAGCGTAACATAAGTCTAAACCATCTAAAGATGTTCCGGACATTAGACCTAAAATTTTGTATGTATTTTTTTGTTTGTTCAAAACACTAAATGAGTTATTTTTGTAGCCACTAAAAGCGATTAATATAAAATAAAGTTATGAATATAGAATTAACTGAAGAACAATTAGCAGTAAGAGATGCAGCAAGAGATTTCGCTCAAAACGTTTTAAAGCCAGGGGTTATAGAACGTGATGAAAATCAACGATTTCCAGCCGAAGAAATCAAACAACTTGGAGAACTTGGTTTTATGGGCATGATGGTTGACCCTAAATATGGTGGAGGCGGTATGGATACTGTTTCTTATGTTTTGGCAATGGAAGAAATCTCTAAAATTGATGCTTCCGCTTCTGTATGTATGTCTGTAAATAACTCATTAGTTTGCTGGGGAATTGAAAAACACGGAACTGAAGAGCAAAAACAAAAGTACTTAGTGCCATTAGCAAGTGGCCAAAAAATAGGTGCATTTTGTCTTTCTGAACCTGAAGCAGGTTCTGATGCAACATCTCAAAGAACCACTGCTATTGATAAAGGCGACCATTATTTACTAAACGGTACTAAAAACTGGATTACGAATGGCGGTACTGCATCATATTATATAGTAATCGCACAAACAGATGTAGAGAAGGGCCATAGAGGCATTAATGCTTTTATTGTAGAAAAAGAATGGGAAGGCTTTACTGTGGGAGCAAAAGAAAACAAATTAGGTATTAGAGGTTCAGACACGCATACACTTATGTTTACGGATGTAAAAGTTCCAAAAGAAAATAGAATCGGCGAAGATGGATTCGGATTTAAATTCGCAATGCAAGTATTATCTGGCGGAAGAATTGGGATTGCTTCCCAAGCTTTAGGCATAGCTTCTGGTGCTATGGAATTTGCAATCGCTTACTCTAAAGAAAGAGAAGCTTTTGGAAAACCTATTCATAAACACCAAGCAATCGCATTTAAATTAGCTGACATGGCTACAGAAATTGAAGCTGCTAGACTTTTATGCTTACAAGCAGCTTGCTTGAAAGATCAAAAGAAAAACTTTGATAAAGAATCTGCAATGGCTAAAGTATTTGCCTCAAGAGTTGCTATGGAAGTGACAGTTGAAGCAATTCAAGTTCACGGTGGATATGGCTATGTAAAAGAATACCACGTAGAAAGACTTATGAGAGATGCAAAAATCACTCAGATTTATGAAGGAACTACGGAAGTTCAAAAAATTGTAATCTCAAGAGCTGTTTTAGCATAATGAGTGAAAACTATTAATTAAAAGGGGAAGTTTTACTTCCCCTTTTTTATTTTAACAATTTCTCTAAAGCCATTCCCCTAGAACCTTTTATCAATACCTCAAAATTATTTAGTCCTTGATTTTGAAACCAGACCTTCGCCTCCTCAGTGCTTTTAAAAAAATAAACATCTTTTTTAGTTACTTGATGCTTATAGAAGTTTTGACCAACAAAAACACAGCTAATAAACCCTAATCGTATAACAGATTCCATCAGCAATTTATGTTCTTCAAAACTCGTTTCTCCTACCTCAAACATGTCTCCAAGAATGACCATCTTTTTATGATTCTTGTTTTTTGAAAAGTTCTGAATAGAAAACTCCATACTGCTGGGATTGGCATTATAAGCATCCAAATAAACTTTTGCTCCTTTATATTCTATAAGTTCTGAACGGTTATTCTTAGCTTGATAAGTATTAATTCCATGGTTGATTTGAGTTGCAGTAAGTTCAAAGTGATTTCCAATACAAACTGCGGCTAACATATTATAGAAATTATACTCCCCATATAATGCAGAGTCAATTTTACCACTTTCTCCCTTGCATTTCCATGTTCCAATTATTGTTGGATGAGTTTGCTCTAATTTTCCAGAGCAATACAAATTGGGTAACTTGCCATAAGTTAAAAATCGCTCCGTATTTATTAATTGTTTTAAAGTATCGTCATCGCCATTCAAAAAAATCAAACCACCTTTCTTTTCAAGATGTCTATACAACTCAGACTTTCCACTTTTCACTCCTTCTATTCCACCAAAGCCTTCTAAATGTGCTTTGCCTATGTTGGTTATCAATCCACAGTCGGGGTCGCTAATAGTACATAAAAAATCGATTTCACCTTGAGCACTTGCGCCCATTTCTATAATTGCAATTTCGTGCGTATCATTTATTTCAAGTATGCTTAATGGAACACCAATGTGATTATTGTAATTTCCCCGAGTAGCAAAGGCTTTCATTTTTTGTGACAAGACAGAATATATTAACTCTTTCGTTGTTGTTTTGCCATTACTTCCGGTTATTCCAATAACAGGAATGGTAAGTTTTGCTCGATGATATTTTGCTAATTCTTGCAAGGCGACAAGTGTATTTTCTACAAGCAAATAGCGTTCGTCCAATTTTTTAGAAGGATTGTCAATTAAAGCATAAGCTGCTCCTTTTTCAATGGCTTCAGATGCAAATTCATTGGCATCAAAGTTATCTCCTTTTATTGCAATGAAAATACAAGAATCTTCAATTAGTCTTGTGTCTTTAATTAAAACAGGGTGAGCAAGATAAATCTTATACAGCTCTTCTATTGTAGTATATACCATAAAAGCGAAAATAAAAAAAGCTCAGCAGTTGCTGAGCTTTTTAGAAAAATATTTTTACATGCTAGTAAATTAAACCAACTGGGCTTCCTACTCGAATCATAGCACATCTAAAACCTAAGTCATTAGCGGCTTTGTCTTCTTGAAGGAATCTTCTAGTTCCAGGAGTCATCCAATAAGCACGATCATTCCATGAACCACCTTTGTAAACTCTAGCTCTATCGTTGATTAAAGTTGTTTGACCAAAATCGTACATCGAGTTTGTTCCACCTTTTTCATCATAAGTTGGAATATCTTTATAATGCTTAGAGGTTTTAGAATCTCCATCTAGGTAATTTCTAACATCAGCTCTTTTATAATTTCTTCTTTCGCTTAAGTTATCATCTTCAGGATTAACTTCTCTGTACTTCAGCTTACCTAAACTATCTTTTTCAGCAATGTACCCTTCTTCATCCCTTACTAGAGTTTTAAAAACGTTTCCTCTAAATGGTCTGAAATCATTGACATCTTCTAATGACATTGGTCTGTAAACATCCATTACCCATTCGCTAACATTACCAGCCATGTTGTATAAACCATAATCATTAGGCCAGTAAGAATAAACTGGGGCTGTAATTTCTGCATTATCATTTAATTGACCTGCAACTCCCATGTTATCTCCTCTACCTCTTTTAAAGTTGGCAAGCATTTCACCTAAATAAGCATCATCTGCATTTCTGACTCCGTGTCCATTCCAAGGATAAAACTTTCTTTCAACAATTAATTCTCCATAAGAGTTACCTATTAACCCTAAAGCAGCATATTCCCACTCGGCCTCAGTTGGAAGTCTATATTCAGGTAAAAGAATACCATCTTCTAGTTTAACGTTTCTAGTTTCTTTGTTTGGATCATAATCAATCAAACCATCAACTCTTTTACCACTTTCATACTGTCCTTTTAAATAAGCTTGAGTATTGAAGTTGTCTTCATTAAATTGGTTAGGGTTATAATCAAATAAACCTTCTCTAATGAGAATTAATTCATTAACTCTATCAGTACGCCAAGAAGCGTAATCAGTAGCTTGCAACCAACTAACACCAACAACAGGATAATCATTGTATGCTGGATGTCTTAAGTAATATTCTACATAAGGCTCATTAAATGCCAATCTTTCTCTCCAAACTAAAGTATCTGGTAAAGCTTTTTTAACAACTTCTGGGTAATCAGCTCCAAAAACTCGCTCTAACCAGTATAAATATTCTCTATAATCAATGTTTCGAACTTCAGTTTCGTCCATATAAAATGAAGAAACGGTTGCTGTTCGTTGAACATTATTCCAATCATAGAAAATGTCTTGTTCGGTTCTACCCATGGTAAAACGACCACCTTCGATTAAAACCAAGCCAGGTCCAGTTTCTTGTTCTAAGTAAGGAGTTTTCTCAAACCCACCATTTTTAGAATCATTGTAGTCCCAACCAGTTGTAGTAGAAGCTGGTTTAGTACAAGCCCCTAGAGCTAATATTGCTCCAAATAAGGCTATTGCATATATGTTTGTTCTGTTTTTCATCACTCAATGAGTTTTTAACAATTTCCAAAAATAACAATTTTAAAATATATAAAACTAAAAGGAAGGACAACTTATTGTTTGGAACTTCACCTTTTTAGGTCTGCATGGGAAAATATAACTAAAAGAAATCTCATGAGAGCCCCCAGTTTTGTCAGAAAGTAAGCTTGTTGTCATATCGTAGCTATAACCTATTTTAAATTCGTCGGTCTCTAAACCAAGCAGTCCAGTAAATGCATCACCTACTCTATTCCAAACTCCTAAAACTAAAGGCCCTTTAGTGAAATAAACTCCTAAATTTACTTCTGAATTTCCACCTTGGCTTTGATAAATTACGTTTGGTGACCATGTGATATCTTTGTGTCGTATTCCTGTTGGCAAAACAGCCCCAAAATGACCAGTATATCTTCTAGGTAATAAAGAAAAGTCAATTATTCCCTCATTAGGGTTAGTGAGATGGTGAATAGCAAAACCAAAATAGGTCTTTTTGCTAAATCCTATTAGCCCAAAAGAAAAATCGGGATAAATTACTTGATCGTCATTAATTTGTTCTTGAGATTGGTATATAAACCCTCTACGGGCGTCAATCATGTCTCCAAATCGCAAATTAGTTACATCGATGGACTTTTGAACTACTGTGCCTTGAAGACCCGCTCTAATTGAGAATTTTCGATTCACTGAAATTTCATATGAATACATAATAGCAGCAGAAGTTGACTTTAAAACACCTTCCCCAGCACGGTCTGACATGAATTGGACACCCAAACCGCCATCAATTGCGTCTATCTGTTGATCGAAACTAGCAGCATATGTAATAAAGCTATTATCAATACCCGGCCACTGGTTACGATAATTCAAACTCAGTTTTGGGCACTTTGCAGTACCAGCAAAGGCTGGGTTTAAATAAAGTCTATTAGCGTAGAATTGCGAAAAGGTAGGATCCTGACCGTAACAAAAACTAATGAGAAAAAAGAAGAATGTAGTATATTTAAATCGTTTTAGCACTCGTCAAAATCTTCAGCATAAACGCAAATATAAATAAACTTCATTATTATTGAATTGTTATTTAAAAAAGATAAAATTATTATCCTAAAAACATCCTTTGTACAATATTATTTTTTAGCTTTCGTTTATGAGTTTTAACTATCAAAAATCCACTATGTTTAAGTTTGTTAGACTGTTATCCATACCATTTCTATTTATCATTTTTACGGCCAATTCTTACGGTCAAAAAAATATAAATATTTCTTGGCAATCACCAATTAAATATGGTATTAATGGAAATTCAGACCAAATTGCACTTAACTTTAACAATGCTCAATATAATTTTTCAGTAAACAACTTACCTTTTTTCTATCAAGAACTCGAGACTGCAAAAAATGCATGGGTAGAGTCTATTCAACTAAGTGAGTTGGAAACAGAATTGTTAAGCCCGGAAGAAGAATTATTGATTAACAAACAGAATCTAAGTGCTCAGTTTGAATACACCATAGAGCATGCTTACATAAAAAAAGAGCGAAAAGCATATATAAAGCTTTTCCCATTGAGGGTAAACAACAATGGTCAAGTAGAAAGATTAGTAAACTTTAAACTTGCAACAAATACTTCAAATCCTCCAAATCAACGATTAAAAAGTTTAACCTTCGCTTCTAATTCAGCATTAAGCACCGGCACTTGGTATAAAATAGGTATTAGCAAATCAGGAGTTTTTAAATTGAACTATAATTTCTTAAAAACCCAGTTAGGAATTGACATAGACAATATCGACCCTAGAAATATTAGCCTGTTTGGGTATGGGGGTGGCACTTTACCACAAAAAAATAATATTGAACGACCAGATGACTTAGTTGAAAATGCTATTGTTGTTGAAGGTGAAAATGATGGAAAATTTGATAAAACTGATTATATCTTATTTTATGGACAAGGTCAAACAACCTGGTTTTATGATTCGAGTAATTTTTTATTTAGGCATCAAATGAACAACTATTCCGATACAGCATTTTATTTTATAAGTATTGACCAAGGTATTGGTAAAAGAATTCAAAAAGTTGCAAATCCAACTGGCACTGCAACTCAGGTAAACTCATTTGACGATTATGATTTTCACGAAGCTGACAACATCAATTTATTAAAATCAGGCCAAACATGGTATGGAGAGGTGTTTGAAAACCAGCTTTCAAGAGAATTCACCTTTAATTTCCCCAACATCGATTTGTCAAGACAAGCCAAAGTGTTTGTTTCTGCTGCTGCTCGATCTGGGATAAACAGCAAATACACCATTCAAGCTGGAAATCAATCTACCGACATGAATGTATTTTCAACGGTTTTAACCAGATATGAAGTTGGCTATGCCAAAAACTCATCAAAAGCATTAACCTTTAATCCGACTAACAGCTTGACAAAAGTCAAGGTCATATACAATAAACCCCAGTCAGTAGCAAAGGGCTGGCTTGATTTTATAGATATAAATGCAAGAAGAAATTTAGTTTTCCCTGGAGGTCAATTGCAATTCAGAGATATAGAATCTTTAAATTCAAACAGTTTAGCACAATTCAATATTTCAAGTACTCATAACTTTCGGGTTTGGGATGTCAGCAATCATTTTGACATAGAAGAAAAAACCTTAATACCTGGTTCACAGCAAAAGTCATTTATTAGTGATGCAAGCATCTTAAGAGAGTATGTCGCATTTAATAGTTATGACACAACGAATGTGTTTGCAAAAGGAAGTGTTTTAAACCAAAATTTACATGGCTTAAATCAGGCAGATATGATTATTATTAGTCATCCTTTATTTTTGAATCAAGCAAATGAATTAAAATCTATACATCAAAATGAAGGGTTGACTGTTCATATAGTTACACCTCAACAGATTTACAATGAATTTTCAAGTGCATCGCAAGACCCAATTGCAATTCGAACATTCTTAAAAATGTTTTATGACCGTGCAGGACAAAACGGAACCATTCCTCGATATGCTCTGATAATTGGTGATGCTTCGTACGACTTTAAAGACAGAATTAACGGAAATACAAACTTTGTAATTTCTTATCAATCTAAAAACTCACTTGACCCTGTTGACTCCTATGTTTCAGATGATTATTTTGCCCTTTTAGACGACACTGAAGGCGATTGGAAACTAGGTGGAAATAACCCTGACAAGATGGATATAAGCATGGGAAGGTTTCCTGTTCAAACACAAGAAGAAGCGCAAGGGATTGTAAATAAAATTAAAGCGTATTATAACAAAAACTCTTTTGGAGACTGGCGAAATGAAATTGTATTTGTTGGAGATGATGAAGATGGAGTAACTCACATGTCACAATCAAATCAATTAGCTGCCATTGTAGAATATTACAACAAGGTCTATAATCTAAAAAAACTATTTCTAGATGCTTTTCAACAAATCTCTACTGCCTCAGGAGCCAGATACCCTGCGGCAAATGAAGCCATAAGAAGAAGTGTTGAAAATGGGGCTTTAATAATCAACTACACCGGACATGGTGGAGAAACAGGGTGGGCGCATGAACGAATTTTAGATATAAGCACCATCACAGCATGGAAAAACATAAATAGACAGCCTTTGTTTGTTACTGCAACATGTGAGTTTAGTCGATTTGATGATCCATTAAGAACCTCAGCTGGTGAATTGGTAATTTTAAATCCTAATGGTGGAGGAATTGGCTTATTAACTACAACCCGTTTAGTTTACTCAAGTCCAAATTATTTTCTAAATCAGACTTTTTATAGTAAAGTATTTGACTTGCTGCCAAATGGAGAGCACAAGAGACTCGGGGATATTATGCTTGAGGTAAAAAATGCAAATGCAGATCAAGGTAATACCAGAAACTTTACTTTGCTTGGTGACCCTGCACTACGATTAGCAATTCCCAAATACAAAGTAATAACAAGCAGTATTAATGGCAAGCCATTAACTACTACAGACACATTAAGAGCCCTTTCAAAGGCTACTGTTAGTGGCTACATTGCAGATCAGAACGGACAGAAAATAACAAACTTTAATGGGGTTTTATACCCTACAATTTTTGATAAATTGACTGAAAAAAGCACATTAAATAATGATGGTGGTGGTATTTTCAAGTATAAGTCTAGAGAAAGCAAAATTTTTAAAGGTAAAACAACCATTACAAACGGTGATTTTACTTTTGATTTTATAGTTCCAAAAGATATATCATATAGTTTTGGTTCTGGTAAAATCTCATATTATGCAGAAAATGGAACAGAAGATGGAAATGGTTATACTGAAAAATTTATTATAGGTGGCAGTAGTACTAATTCACTTACTGACGAAATAGGCCCTGAAATCGAAGTGTATTTAAATGATGCTTCTTTTATATATGGTAGCATCACAGACGAGAACCCTTTATTGTATGCAAAATTATATGATGAACAAGGAATTAATACTGTTGGCAACGGAATAGGGCACGATTTAGTAGCTATAATTGATCAAAACACGGACAATTCAATTATTTTAAATGATTATTATGAATCAGAAATCGATAATTATACTAAGGGCGAAATTAGATTTCAATTAGAAGGTTTAAGCGAAGGAAAGCACACCTTAACCCTAAAAGCTTGGGATAATGCCAACAATTCATCTGAAAAAACAATTGAATTTAATGTTGTGAGTTCCAAAGATATTGAGATTAAAAATGTATTAAACTATCCAAATCCATTTACAACAAACACATCATTTATATTTCAACACAATCAACCTGGTATCCCTTTGGATGTTAAGCTTGAAATCTTTACTGTTTCGGGCAAATTAGTTAAGTCAATAGATCAAGTAGTAGTTACAGAAGGATATTTATCGAGAGACATTTATTGGAATGGAAGAGACGACTATGGCGATCGAATTGGAAAGGGAGTTTATGTATATAAATTGAAAGTGAGATCCAGAAATGGCACAACAACCGAAAAGTTTGAGAAGCTAGTTATACTTTAAAATAAAACATTTGAGTAGCTCATAGCTATTTTATTATATTTGTAAACCCAAAAAAAATAGAGTGATAAAAAGGAAAGGATTAAGCATTGTATTGCTTGTTTTGATGGCTTCAACCAGTCAACTAATAAAAGCACAAAATACAGCGAACGCAAGCACAATAAGAAGCGAGCTACAATTAAACACGATAACAACTGCAGTACCATTTTTACTAATAGCTCCTGACTCTAGAGGCGGCGGACTTGGTGATGCTGGGGTTTCCACCTCACCTGATGCTAATTCTATCCACTGGAATCCAGCTAAACTTGCTTTTATGGAAAAGGAAGGTGGTGTTTCATTAACATATTCTCCTTGGTTAAAAAATTTAGTAGGAGATATTAATCTATCTTACCTTTCAGCATATAAAAGGCTAAACAGAATCTCGACTCTAGGTATGTCTCTACGTTATTTCTCCCTTGGAGAAATTAATTTTACAGACATCAACAATCAATCATTAGGAACATTCAAACCCAATGAATGGGCGCTAGATTTAGCATATAGCATGCAACTTTCTAGGCAATTTTCTTTTGGTATGGCTTTAAGGTATATCAATTCCAATTTAACTAACGGCATTACTGTAAACAATACTGACACTAGACCTGGAAGGTCTGTTGCAGCCGATGTTTCAGCGTATTATCAAAATAAAGAATTACGACTTGGCGACTATAAAACAACATTAAGAGCAGGTATTAACATTTCTAATATAGGAGCAAAAATGTCTTATACAGATAATGCCGAAAATGATTTCTTACCTACAAATCTTAGACTTGGTCCAGCATTAACACTTGATTTTGACGATTACAATGCAATCACTTTTATTGTGGAAGCCAATAAATTATTAGTACCCACACCACCCATATACTTAACTGATGAAAATGGTGCTGTTGTAAAAGATGCAAATGCAGACCCTGTAATCGTGGCAGGTCAAAATCCCAACGTAAGTGTTATGAGTGGCATTTTAGGTTCATTTACAGATGCTCCAGGCATTGTAGAAAGTGTTGGGCCATCAGGTGAGGCAAGTATAAAAAAGGGAAGTGTACTGACTGAAGAATTAAGTGAAATTTCCTATAGCGCAGGGGTAGAATATTGGTATGACAAACAATTAGCAATTCGTTTAGGCTATTTTTACGAAAACCCACTTAAAGGAAATAGGCAATACCTTACTTTCGGGTTTGGGTTTAAATTGTCTGTTTTTGGCTTTGATGCATCATATTTAGTTGGAAATGCTCAACAAAACCCACTTGCCAACACCTTTAGATTTTCGATAAAACTAAACTTTGATGATTTTAGCTCACAAAACGAAGAGGAATAGAAATGAATATAAGGGTCGGTTTTGGGTTTGATGTACATCAACTCACAGAAGGTGCAGAATTTTTTCTCGGAGGTATCAAAATCCCACATACAAAAGGAGCTACAGGTCATTCTGATGCTGATGTTTTAATACACACCATTTGTGATGCCTTGTTGGGAGCAGCCAACATGCGAGATATAGGCTTTCACTTTCCTCCCAGTGATAATGCTTATAAAGGAATTGATAGCAAGATACTATTAAAAGACGTTGTCGCATTGCTTAAAACAAAAGACTATTATATATCCAATATTGACAGTACGATTGCACTAGAACTACCGAAAATTAATCCTCATATACCAGAAATGAAACGGGTTTTAGCCATGTGTATGGAAATTGATGAGGATGCCATCTCCATTAAAGCTACAACAACAGAAAAATTGGGATTTGAAGGAAGGCAAGAAGGGGTGTCGGCTTATGCAACAGTATTAATCTATAAAAAGTAGATTTCACATATTAGTTTCTTAAATTCGTTTTTATGAAAGAAAAGAAACATTCCATTGATTATATCGAATACGAGCGAATGGAGGAATTGTCAAAAAAAGATCAAGACATTCTAACCATAGCTATTTCAGCAGCAGAAGGTGCATATGCCCCCTACTCTGATTTTCATGTTGGGGCCGCAATTCGATTATCTAATAATACTATTATCAAGGGATCTAATCAAGAAAATGCTGCTTATCCTTCAGGTTTATGCGCTGAAAGGGTTGCTATATTTGCTGCTTCAGCGAATTATCCTAACCAAGAAGTTGAAACAATTGCTGTTTATGCCAAAGATTCAAAAAGGTCAAATCATGTTATTTCGCCTTGTGGTTCTTGCCGACAAGTAATCAGTGAATATGAGCATAAACAAAACAAACCAATCCGAATTTTACTGATGAATTCGGAAAAGGTAGTGTGGGAATTTAAAGACATTGAGTCATTACTCCCTTTTTCCTTTAAGTTGAAAGCACTTAATTAAGCAAATATCACGTTTTAATAATTGTTTTATCATAAATTTGTGTCCTATTATTTTTGAGTTCTATGGCTACAACAAAAACTAAAAAAGCAACAAAGAAGGTTGCTGCTAAATCTGAAAAATTCTCTAAAGAAACATACTTAAAATGGTATGAATCAATGCTATTGATGCGAAAATTCGAAGAGAAAGCGGGACAATTATACATTCAACAAAAGATTAGAGGCTTTTGCCATTTATACATTGGTCAAGAAGCTTTAGTTGCTGGAGCAATTTCAGCTACAAAGCCAACAGACAATATGATTACTGCATATAGAGATCATGCTCACCCCATTGGGCTTGGAATGAATCCAAACTATGTAATGGCTGAGTTGTATGGAAAGGCTACAGGTTGTAGCAAAGGAAAAGGTGGTTCGATGCACATGTTTGACAGAAAGTTAAACTTTTTTGGAGGACATGGAATTGTTGGTGGGCAAATTCCTTTAGGAGCAGGTATTGCTTTTGCTGATAAGTATAATGGAAACGACAATGTTACTTTATGCTACATGGGTGATGGTGCTGTGCGACAAGGAGCATTTCATGAGGCCTTAAACATGGCAATGAATTGGAGGTTGCCAGTAATTTTTATAATCGAAAATAACTATTATGCAATGGGAACTGCTGTTGACAGGGTTTCTAATGTTACCAATTTACATGAAATGGCTAATGGATACAACATGCCAAACGAGCAAGTTGATGGAATGACATGCGAAACTGTGCATGAAGCGATTGAAAGAGCTGTTAAAAGAGCAAGAGCTGGAGAAGGCCCAACCTTATTAGAAATGAGGACTTATCGATATAAAGGGCATTCTATGTCAGACCCTGCAAAATATAGAACTAAAGAAGAACTAGAGCAATATAAATCACTAGACCCAATTGAAAGTGCTTTAAGGGTAATTAAAGAAAAAAAATACGCAAGTCAGAGTGAAATCGAAACGATACAAGAAAGGGTAAAAAGTCAAGTAGCAGAATCAGTTGAGTTTTCTGAAAACTCTCCTAATCCTGATGCTTCAGAGCTATATACAGACGTATATACTGAAGAAGATTATCCTTTTATTGTTGATTAATATCTATTAAAGAATTATGGCTGAAATAATAAAAATGCCCAAATTAAGTGACACCATGGAAGAAGGGGTGGTTGCAAAATGGCATAAAAATATTGGAGATAAAATTGAAGATGGTGAATTGTTGGCTGAAATTGAAACCGATAAAGCTACGATGGAATATGAATCATTTCAAGAAGGAGTAATATTATATCATGGAGTAAAAGAAGGTGAAGCCGCCGCTGTTGACTCTATCTTAGCTATTGTTGGTAAACAAGGAGAAGATATTTCTGCTATGATAAACAATTCTTCAAAGAACATAAAAGAAGAAACAAAGCCAATAACTGAAGCTAAGAATGATGCAGTTGCTGCAAAAAAAGCTGATACAAGTAAGATTGCAGCAAAAATCATTAAAATGCCTAAGTTAAGCGATACCATGAAAGAAGGTACTGTTGCTAAATGGACTAAGAAAGTTGGGGACAAGGTTGAATCAGGTGAAATATTAGCCGAAATAGAAACTGATAAAGCCACTATGGAATTCGAATCTTTCGAAGATGGCATTTTATTATACCAAGGACTAGGAGAAGGAGAATCTGCAGCTGTTGACACTATTTTAGCTATAATTGGAGAAAAGAACGCAGATTTTCAAGCTTTGATTGATTCATACCAAGTAGAAGTAAACCACGTAGATGAAGAAGCTCAATCAGAAGAAGTAGCCAAGAGTGAAAGCACAAAAGCTGACTCTGGTTCTGAGCCTGTTAAATCAAATGTGGTCAACTCTGGCGGTAGAGTAAAAATATCTCCTTTAGCACTGCGATTAGCAAATGAAAAGAACATTGACATAAACTCGATACAAGGAACAGGCGATGGTGGACGAATTATAAAAAGAGATATTGAAAATTATCAACCTAGTTCTAAAACAACTCCAACTGCATCTGCTAGTACTATAGGTGTTGAAGATTACACAGAATTTCCTATTTCTCAAATGAGAAAGACCATTGCTAAGCGATTAAGTGAAAGTAAATTTACTGCACCACATTTCTACCTCACTATTGATATAAATATGGAGCAAGCAATTGCTGCTAGAAAGGCGATCAATGCTATACCTGATGTCAAAATATCATTTAACGATCTGGTGATTAAAGCTGCTGCTGTTGCTTTAAAAAAGCACCCAAATGTTAATTCTTCTTGGTTAGGAGATAAGATTAGAACAAACAAACACGTAAATATAGGTGTTGCAGTAGCTGTAGATGAAGGGCTTTTAGTTCCTGTTGTTAGATATGCTGACACCAAGCAATTGTCTCACATATCTTCGGAAGTTAAAGATTTTGCACAACGTGCAAAAGATAAAAAACTGCAACCACAAGATTGGGAAGGAAGTACCTTTTCCATAAGCAATTTAGGCATGTTTGGAATTGAGGAATTTACTGCAATTGTTAATCCGCCCAATGCTTGTATTTTAGCAATTGGAACAATCAGACAAACCCCAATTGTTAAGGATGGCCAAATAGTAGTTGGCAATATGATGAAGGTAACGCTATCATGCGACCACCGAGTTGTAGATGGAGCAAGTGGATCGGAATTCTTACAAAGTTTCAAAACTTTCATAGAAAATCCGGTAACTATTCTTGGATAAAAAATACTAAAGGCCTTCATTTTATTGAAGGCCTTTTTTGTAATATTAATTTCTAATAATAACAATGTGATTTAAAGATGACGAGTTCTACCATTGACTATCATGTAACGCTTATTGATGAATCTTTTTCATTACCAGATGGAAGAAATTTTAGTCAATATGCTATAGTCGAAAAGTGGATAAAACGAACTAAACTTTCTTCATTCAAACTTGGTATTATTCCTGAGGAAAAAATATATGAGTCTATTGATAAGCAAGAAGCGATAAACATGAGCCATTGCTATTTTAAAGATTTCTCATTAAAAAAATATAGAGCTTCAAGGAATTTAAAAGACAATGAATTGATCATTGTCAATTCGATTAATGCTTCGCATTCTTTCTTCGAGAGTGAATCTGAAACTGATTTCTCAAATGCTCACTTTACAGGCGAAAAAGCAAACTTTGCATATAGCACTTTTCACTTAGGAATAGTCAATTTTGAATATACAAGATGCGATTCCGAGCTCAACTTTTCGCATGCAATTTTTCATGCCGAAGGAGCTACTTTTCGATTTAGCGAATACAATCACGGCAATGTAGATTTTAGTTCCTGTGGTATAGATTGTATAGACCTAACTTTTGTAAGTACAAACTTTGGAGATGGCAATGTCAGCTTTAGCCAATGTGAATTTCATGAAACTAATTGCAATTTTCAGTATGCTAAGTTCGAAAAGGGAAACATCTCTTTTGATCGATCTATTTTTAAAGGTGAAAACATTGACTTTAGAAAAGTAGAGTTTGGCCATGGTAAAGTGGATTTTCGAAAAGTGCATTTTGGAAATGGAAATGTAAATTTTAGTGAGTGTGAATTTGAAGATGGTAAAATAAACTTCAGGTCTGCCGTATTTGGAAATGGAGAAAAGCTTTTCGAGAAAGTTCATTTTGGTCATGGTTCTATTTCATTTAACGACTCCATTTTTGGCACTGGATTCCTCAGTTTCAACGATTCTATAGTTGATGAACTTACTTTTATAAATTCAAGATTAGGTGGGCACTGTGATTTCAAAATAAAAAAAGGAAATACAATTGATTTATCGTATTCAATTATAAAAGACATCATTGATTTACAATCTGGAGAAGAGAATGTGGAATTAAAAAGTCTAAAGATTATTGGAATTAAAAACATGGGTAAATTGTTTATTTCATGGGAACAAAACAATACTTTTCAACTAATAAACTCTCAACAAGAATCTAGTTTTGATCACAAAGCAGAGCAATTTAACTTATTAAAAGAAAGTTTTAGAGCTAATGGCGATTATGAATCTGAAGACAAAGCTTATGTTGCTTTTAAGAGAAATGAACGAAAGGGAAAACTCGAACTAGCTAAAAAAAAGGGAGGATTAGGTTTAATTTGGAGCTATTTTCAAACTGGTTTTGAATGGTTGGTTTTTGACAAAGCAGGCTTATTCGCCACTTCTCCATTGAGGGTATTAACTAGTATGATTATTTCCTTAATTGCATTTTCATTATTGTATATGATTTTACCAAATTTTGTGCATGCTGATATCGTTTCTTCTGTTGACGACGCTGACCAATTAAATTTAGTTCAGCGTTCATTTTATCATAGTGCTATCACTTTTTTCACAATAGGCTATGGTGATTTTTACCCTTCAGGCCACGTCAGGTGGCTTTCTGCTGTTGAGGGTTGGTCCGGTGTATTTCTTATGTCTTACTTTACTGTTGCCTTTGTAAGAAAGATTTTACGTTAATTATCTTTATTGTTACGATTGAATAGCTAACCTATAGTTTAAGTGTTCAATTTGTGTTACTTTCATCATCCTTAATTTCTGGAGGTGATTTTTGCAATTGTTTTAATCTTTGATCGATTGCTTTCATCATTCTAGATGCTTCTCCACTATCTATGCGTCCTCTCTTTTGTAATCTTTCAATTGTTTTACTTTCATAATTTAACAGAGAACGTATAGCTTGAGTTGTTGATACTGCTTTATAAACTCCAGAATAATTTTTCCTTAGGTTTCTTAAAAAAGTTTGTCCTTCTATTCTATTTTCATTGATTTCACTTTCTATTATCTTCAGTAGCTTTTTATCTTCTTTTTCACTTCGAATTAAGCTTTCAAGCAACTTCAACAACTCTTCTTGAGCCATTACGAAACTAACGCAACAATCGTAACTTAACATCATCCTGTCTAAATACCAATCTTTGGCCCATTTGCCAACAAGTGGCCAATGGCTAACTTTATTTAAAATTTCAGGTATTTTCCAATCTTCTTCCAAATCTTTTCTGTCTGATAAAGGAACAGTTCCACCTTCGTCTAGTAAATAACTCATATTATCACTCAGCAGCTTTACTCCAACAGGCCCGAGTAGGCCATCTTTAAATTGATGCCAATAACTACTTTTTTCTGCCTCCAGAAATCTTTTTCTCAATTCGTAAATAGCATCTTTACCTTTAACGTCATCAGCAATTTCTTCTTGATGGTCAGATGGTAAATACCTGCTAACCGTTTCCCAATTAGACTTTTTGATAAAGCGATCTGATTTTAAACGCTCTATCTGATTCTCTGTACTTTCATGTAAATATTGTCTTGCATTGTTTACCATCATCGCTTTTGCAGGGCTAATTTTAGTTAAACCGAGGTAGTTTACTAAATACTTGATGGTTGAAGCATTAATCAATAAAGTCAAGGTAACTATACCTGCTGTAAAAAATAAAAATTGATCTTTAATGTGAGCAGGAATATATTGGTCATCTACACCCGCTACAATTAATGCTAACGCAAGACCAATAGCTCCTCTTAAGGCTCCATACCAAACTATAATTGCATCTTTTTTGGGTAGGCCGTATCCTGCTTTTTTCATTAATGGGTATAGCAGGGCTATAACAATAGCTCGAACAATATGAATACCGATATAAAATATACCTAATAACAAGAAGTCATTTAAGTTGAATACACTTCTTTCGGCTACAACTATACCAACAATTAGAAAAATTAAACAATTGGCTATAAACCCAGCTAATTCCCAAAACTCATGCATAAAATGCTCAACTTGTGGACTAATTCTTGAACGTCCTACTCCCCCAATTATAAGTCCAAGTGCAACCAAGCCCAATACTCCTGAAACATGAAAAGTGTGTTCGGCAATATAAAAAGTTAAATATGCAGACGCAATCACTAGACTTGTTTCCACCAAGGCATCATTAAAAACATGCTTAATCCAGTAAATTACAATGTATCCGAAAACCGCTCCAATTAACAAACCACCAAATGCTACTCTAAAAAATTCAAATATTGGGCTATTCCCACTTGCTTCACCTGTTATTCCTAAAAAGAAAACCATAAAAAGTACGATGGCGGTTCCATCATTTAATAATGACTCTCCCTCAATTAAAGTTCCCAACTTTTTACTCGCGCCTAATTCCTTTAATAGTGCAACCACAGCTACAGGGTCAGTAGCACTGATAATTGCGCCAAACATTAAAGCTAATGGCCAATCCCAGTCTAACAAACCAACACCAGCATAACCTAAACCTATAGCCAATGCACCTGTTAATCCCAATGCTATCAAAATTCCTGGAACAGCTAATAAAATTGCATTTGTTGATGTTTTTTTGAAGGTATGTAAATCCATCGCATAAGATGCTTCAAAAATTAAAATGGGTAAGAATATAAAAAGTAACATATGTGGGTCTATGTGAGCTGCAAAATTGACAGCTTCACTAATTCCACTCAATAAATCCAAATACCCCAATCGATTAGATAAACCTAATGCCAGTCCTATTATTAATAATAAAACTGTAAATGGGAATGGGCTTTTTTTAACAAAATGTCTTGTTGCAACACCTATTATGATGGATAAAATAATAAATAACAAAGGTGCAGTATCAGTTTTATGATCCCCTTCATGTTCAGCAACATGTTCTTCAACTCCATCGTGTTTATGGTCAACATTCTCAATTGTGATTTCTTGGTTTTCTTCTTGAACATTATTCCCTGCTGAAATGTAGCAAGGGTTATAGGCAATTAAAAAAACAATAAATATTAAACGAAATACAAAGGGAAATTTAGCTTTCATAAAAAAGGAGACATTAATTTTAAAACTCGGTTATAAAGATAAAAACATATTTGAATAATCAAATTTTTGCTCAAAAAATTAAAAAAATAATTAAAGTCAATATGTTAAAATCCAAGAATAGTTTTTAATGTCATAAATTAGTATTAGATTTGATTTCTGACCCTCAACCATGAGGTCTAATTTAAAGCATTATAAATCAATACATTAATATTATGAGAAAAATTATTATTTTCTTGAGTGTATGGCTACCCCTAGCTTTGAGCGCTCAAATTAGCACGTTTCCTTATCTAGAGAACTTTGAGGGAACGCCTAATGCAACAACAAACCTGCCCAATGGATGGTCTGAATCAGGACTCTCTAGTGATGGAATTTGGTCAACAGGAAATTCAACATCAGCTTCATCGGCTTATTTAACTTTCCCATCACACACCAATTTCGCTTATACAAATGATGATGTTTGCAACTGTGATAAATCAGCCGACTTATTGATTACACCTGTATTTGATTTGTCAGCACTATCTGCTGCTCAAGTTTCATTTGATTATTTTAATGATAATGGTGGTTTTAGCCCAGAATTGACTTCTATAGCCTATAGTATTGATAGCGGATTGACATTTATACCGTTTGATACTTTACCTATGGTTACTGCATGGACAACGAAAACGTATGATATAAGCACTTTGACTGGTGCTGGTTTTGATAAGGTTGTTTTTGCTATTCGATTTGATGATAAGGGTTCTTGGGCTTATGGCTTAGGCGTTGACAATGTCGCTATCACAACTCCTCCATCTTGTACAGACCCTATTGCCAACAATGCTACTGCAATTACTGGTAACTCAGCTACTTTATCATGGGTAGAAACAGGAACTGCTACACAGTGGCAAGTTGAATACGGAGCTGCTGGCCATACTTTAGGTACTGGAATTAAAACAATCGTCAATACAGACACTTTTAAATTAATTACTGGCTTGTCAGCTAGTTCTACTTATGACTGGTATGTACGTGCTATTTGTGGACCTGGTGCATCAGACACAAGTGCTTGGACTACAAAAAAATCTTTTTCTACTCCTTGTGGTGCTATTATGGCTCCATTTACTGAATCATTTAATACAACTACTATTCCTAACTGCTGGACTCAATCGGCTACCTCAGGTGGCCCATGGACATTTGGAGGTCCAGGTTTCTCTTGGAATACAAGTGGTTGTCCCGGTTCTAGTCCTTTAGACCATACTGGAAATTCTGGTAAATATGCAGCCATGGACTTTTCAGTTCCTGATGCTGGTGTTATTCTAACAATGCCTCAAGTTGATGTATCTGCTTTAACAGCTCCTTATTTACAGTTTTACTTTACTATGTGTGGTGTAGGATACACTCCTTTAAATCAACTTAATGTTGAAGCTTTTGATGGTACAAACTGGAACCTAGTTTCCATGATACAACAAGGAACTACAGGATGGGAAGAGTTTACTTTTACACTAACATCTTATATCTTTAATACTAATCAAGTTCAAATTAGATTTAGAGCCGAACCAGGTGGAGGAAGCGTATTTTATGGTGATATGGCCATTGATGATGTTTCTATTATTGAAACTCCAACTTGTATTTCTCCAAGTGCTTTAAGCACGTCTAATTCAACTGGTTCATCAACAACCCTTTCTTGGGTTGAAAGAGGCTCTGCTGTAAAATGGGAAGTTGAATATGGTCCTCAAAACTTTACATTAGGTAGCGGAAACTCTTCTATCGTAAATGTTGACACCTTTAAAATGATAAGTGGCTTAACGCCAGTTACATCTTATAGTTGGTATGTGAGAGCAATTTGTGGATCAAATGATACAAGCGCGTGGACTGGCCCTAGTAGTTTTACTACTCCTTGTGCTACATACACACCTCCTTATTCTCAGGATTTTACTACTTACATACCAAATTGTTGGCAAGAAGCTAAAGGTCAATTAAAACCAAGTACAGTTTTCACATCAACAACAAGTTCTTTATGGAATGCAGATGGTTGGTTGAATAACGGTACAACAGGTTCTGCTTCTATCAATATTTGGTCAACAGGTAAATTCGAATGGTTAATCTCTCCAAGTATTGATCTAGGTGCACTAGGTCATACTTACCGTTTAGAATATGATGCTGGAATGACTGCATATAGTGGAACTGGTCCTAGCACTATGGGCCCTGATGATACTTTATCTGTAGTAATTTCTACAGACAATGGTGCTACTTGGTCATCTACTAAAGTGTTAAAACTATATGATGTAAATAACCCTCCATTAAACACAGGAGCAACTGAGTACATCGATTTATCTAGTTATTCAGGTGTCATTAAAATTGGATTTTATGCAACCACGACGGTTTCAAATGCTGATTATAATGTTTATATAGATAACTTTAAAGTAAGAACTACTCCATTATGCCCTGAACCAAGTGCAAATACTGCAACTGGCATCACTTCTACTGATGCAACGCTTTCATGGATAGAAAATGGAATAGCAACAGATTATAAAGTGGAATATGGTCCTAGCGGATATACCCCAGGTTCTGGTACCTCATTTATCGTTCTTGCGGATACTTTTATAGTTGTAACAGGTTTAACACCTGCTACAAATTACGATTGGTATGTAGCTGCAATTTGTGGTAGAAATGATACTTCTAGTTGGTCAATCGCTTCAAGCTTCACTACAGCTTGTGCTACATTTAGTATTCCTTTCTATGAAGACTTTACAACTTACCTTCCAAATTGCTGGGAAGAAGCACAAGGCTTTTTAACTTCTAACACTGTTTTTACATCAACCTCGACTTCTAATTGGAATGCTGATGGTTGGTTAAACAATGGTTCTACTGGTGCTGTTGGCTTGAATATTTATGGAAGTAGTAGAAAAGAATGGTTCATTTCTCCTACTATAGACTTAGGCTCTGCAGCCCACAATTATCAATTAGAATTTGATGCTGGATTAACAGATTGGGGAAATTCTGGCCCTGATGTGATGGGAATAGACGATACGCTCGCCGTTGTCATCTCAACAGATAATGGAGTAACTTGGTCAAAAGCGAATACCTTAAGGATATTTGATGTAAATAATCCTCCATCAAATTCAGGTCAAACAGTTATAGTTAATTTATCAGCTTATACAGGTTTAATAAAAATTGGATTTTATGGTGTTTCTACCATTAGCAATCAAGATTATGATGTATTTATAGATAATTTCAAAGTAAGAACTCCTCCTTCTTGTCCTGTTCCAACTACCAATGCGGTAAATGGATTAACAAGTACAAGTGCAGGTATTTCTTGGGTTGAGAATGGTTCTGCTGCCGAATGGGAAGTTGAATGGGATACTGCAGGATTTACCTTAGGTACTGGTCGTAATGTTGTTCAAGTATTGGTTGATACCTTTACTACTCTGACTGGATTAACAGCTAAATCACACTACGATTGGTATGTTAGAGCAGTTTGTGGTGTAGCCGATTCAAGTGTTTGGACAAGTTTAAATCGTATTTATACTGGATATTGTATTCCAGCCCCAACTTCAGTTGACGGACAAGGAATTACCAATGTAACATTGAATAACTTAAACAACACTACAGGAGCAGAAACTGGAAATTATGGAGACTATACCAATATGTCTGCTAATGTTCAGCAAGGTGTTGCTGAAAATCTAAACATTACTTTCTCAACTGGTTATACCTATGATACTCAAGTGTGGGTTGACTGGAATAATGATTTAGACTTTGATGATGCAGGAGAAACTGTTTTTGTTGGAACTTCAACAAGCAACAATCCTACTGTACTTAATGCTACATTTACTGTACCTGTTAGTACAGCTTTAGGTCAATATACAATGAGAATTGGAGGCGGGGACAATCCTGTTACTGCATGCTACACTGGTTCATATGCTTCATTTGAAGATTATACCTTGATGGTTTTAGCAGCTCCGAGTTGTTTGGTACCTGATTCTACTACTACTTTAAATATTACAAACAATTCAGCTCTAGCAAGATGGATCGAAAATGGTACGGCTACTGAATGGGAAGTAGAGTGGGATACTTCAGGGTTTACTTTGGGTACTGGTCGTAATGTTGTTAAAGTTTTAGTGGATACTTTCACAACTTTCTCGGGCTTAAATGCTAATACTAAATACGATTGGTATGTTAGATCTGTTTGCGGTATTGCTGATTCTAGTTTATGGACTTCTATGAACAGCTTCACAACATTGCCAAACGCTGTAACTGTTCCTTATACTCAAGATTTTGAAGGTTCTAACCCTTTAATTGATTTCCAAACAACGGTTGGAGGTGATGCAGGTATAGGAATTGATGCAAATACAACTTGTTCTGGAACAAATACTTTACATATGACAGGTGGGACATCTTCTGGATGGTCCGGTGGATCAAGTGCAGGAGGAACAACTCCAACACAAGCTTGGGTAACAAATTCAACTAAAATTAGTGATGCTACATTAAATGTTGACGCAACCAGTGTAACAGCAGGTTTAGGATTAACATTTGATTTAAAACAAACTTGGTCTTTTGGCCCAGGATATAGCTGGTCTAGAATATTAGTTAATGGGGTTCAAGTATCTCCAGATTATCATCCAGCTACTCAAGGCTCAGATCCTTGTTCAAATTTAAGCATCGACTTAAGTGCTTATGCTGGAACAAACTTCACCTTAACTTTCCAATCTGCTATGAAGTATGATGCAGCAAATAATGCTAGTGGTGGTGACAATGCTTATTTTGATAACATCATGTTACAAACTGTATCATGTCCTGAGCCTACAAGCTTAACTACCTTCAATACAACAGCTACTTCTACAGATGTAGCCTGGGTTGAAGCAGGTTCAGCAACTTCTTGGCAAGTTGAATGGGATACTTTGGGTTACACTAAAGGAACTGCTAGAAATAATATGGTTGTTTCTAATGATACCTTTAACATAAGCTCACTAAGCCCAGCTACAGCTTATGCTTGGAGTGTTAGAGCAATTTGTGGAAGTAATGATACTAGTTTATACACTAGCCCAACTGCTTTCAATACGCCATGTGCTTCATACACACCTCCATACATGGAAGACTTCTCTACTTACCTTCCAAATTGTTGGGAAGAAGCAACTGGACAATTATTAAGTTCAGGAACGGTATTTACAAATACTTCATCTTCTCAGTGGGTAGCCGATGGATTTTTAAACAATGGCACAACTGGTTCAGCTCGAATGAATATTTGGTCAACAAATAAATTCGAATGGTTGATTTCACCATCTATTGATTTAGGATCTGGTGGTACAAACTATCAATTAGAGTTTGACGCTGGCTTAACTGATTACTCAGGTAGCGGTAATGACATTATGGGTTCTGATGATACACTTTCTGTTGTTATTTCTACTGATAATGGTGCTACTTGGTTAGGTACGAATACATTGATGTCGTATGATGTAAACAACCCGCTAGATAGTGCAGGTACTCATGTTACCATTGACCTATCAAGTTATAGCGGTCTAGTAAAGGTTGGTTTCTATGCTACTTCTACAGTAAGTAATCAAGATTACAATGTATATATCGACAATGTAGAGTTCAAAGAAAAAGCTTTACCTTATTACCCAATTGGAACAATAAATACAGTTGATGCAACTACAGGTGTAGCAGATTCATTAACTGTGGTTTGTTGGACATCAGGAACCGTTGCTGGAGTTGATTTAGATGGAAATAACGGTATTTCATTTACCATAGTAGATAAAGGTGTTACTCCTCATACTGGTATTAATGTATTCAATTTTAACGATGTAAGCAATTATGTTGTAAATGAAGGGGATTCTATTATGCTTAGAGGAAACATTCAACAATACAATGGATTAACAGAGTTTGTTCCAGATTCTATCCGAATTATCAGTACTGGACATACACTTCCTCCTCATCAAGTGGTTACATTTATCGATGAATCTATGGAATCTACTTTAATTGAAATACGAGGATTAGTAGTTACACAAGTAACTCCAACAGGTAGTTCTGGTACTAATGTTAACATGACTAATGGAACAAACACTATAGCCATGAGAATTGACAATGATACTGATGTTGATGATAGCATTACCTTTGTTGTTGGTGATACCATTTGTAGTGTTAAAGGAATTGGAGGTCAATTTGACAACTCTAACCCATATACAAGTGGATACCAGATATTCCCAATGAGATTCTCTGATATTGATACCTTGTCTTGTAGAATTGGTATAGGAATAAATGATTCTAATTCTTCAACTGCTTTAGTTGAAATTAGTCCAAATCCAACACACGGTACTTTTGTTATTAAAACTGATGGATTTACAAATAGTCAAGTTAACTTGACCATTAGAGATGTAAGCGGCAGATTGGTGATGAATGAAACCATCAACAATGCAAAAACTAATTTTATCAAAAACATTGATATTAGTGAGCAAGCAAAAGGAGTTTATTTTGTTAGATTACAAGATGGAAAGCAAATAATTACTAAAAAGTTGATTATTCATTAGTTCAACCTTTAACGTAGTTTAACCCTTAATTAAAAGGTGGTGATTTTTTTCACCACCTTTTTTTTTGTAAAAGAGGAACTTTTTTTAGATGTGTTCCGTATTGAATTGTATGAAAAAGAATTTAATCACTTATTCATACTATAATTAAAATGGTATATATGCCAACATATATCATTTATCTATTAAAAAACATCTGACTCTTACTGTAAAAGTTCTCCTACCAAAAATAAATTTGATATTAAAAACAACAGTGTGATACTAAATTTAAGCATTTACAATAAATTGCAAAAGTAAAATAAGGCTATAAGTCTAATTATAACAGAAATAAATTATAAAAAATTAAAAATTCAATTAACAAAAAATTAACAAAATTTAATTAGTTTTATATGCTACATCTATTGTAAGTACCCTTTATAATTAAAAAACATATTATGAAAAAGAAAATTACCTATCTAGTGCCGATATTTCTAGCACTTTTTTTATTTCAAGTAAATAACACAATCGCTCAATGTAATTACTCATTGGAATTAATTGATTCTTATGGTGATGGCTGGAATGGCAATACTATAGATGTGTATATTAACGGAACAACCACTAATTATACTTTAAGTGGTGGGTCAAATCAGACGATACCTCTTACTGTCAATACAGGAGACTCTCTTGCTTTGGATTTTAAAGGTGGCGGGAGTTATGTTAGTGAGGTTTCTTTTATATTAAAAGATGCTGGTGGTAGCACGCTATATTCTTCAGGGTCTAGCCCAAGTGTTTCTGTACATTATCAATTGGCTTCGGCAACATGTCCCAATTGTTTACCTACTACAAACTCACTTGTTTCTAACATTACAACAACATCTGCAGACTTAGCTTGGACTGAGAATGGCTCGGCTACTACTTGGGAAATTTCTTATGGTACAACTGGTTTTACGGCTGGCTTAGGAACTCAAGATACAACAAGTTCAAACCCTTATTCTTTAACAGGTCTTACAAGTTCCACTGCTTATGATTGGTATGTTAGAGCAATATGTAGCCCAGGAGACACAAGTGGCTGGTCAGCTGTAAGTTCTTTTACATCTGCATATCAATGCCCTGTTGGTGCAGTTTGTGCCACTTATTATGCTGGTGATATTTCTACAGACAAAGACTTTACATCTATACCAGGGACATCTACTTGCCCTGGATCACTTTATGTTGTTGTCCCAACTGGAAATCGAATTGATAGCGTAAGTTCTTGGTATGATATGACAGCAGCTAATGGTGCTTGGATGTCAGAACAACGCTCTTGGTTGTATTCTCCATCAACATTATTAGGAGAACCAACAATTAATTCAGGAGCAGGAAGTACTGCCGGTACTTATAGCTATAGTAGAAATGGATTAAGCTTTGCAAATGGATCAGTTGATACAGTTAATTTTGAATTTCATGCTGGGAGAACCTATGGAGGCTCTGGCTGTGAAGCTTCACAAAATAAAGTTGACAATGGAACTTGGACAGTGGTGGCATATTATAGCCCACTACCATCATGTGTAGAGCCAAGTGGCTTGTTAACTTCAAATATAACATCATCTGGAGCTGATTTATCTTGGACAGAAAACAATTCTTCTAGCCAATGGCAAATTAGTTATGGTTTAAGTGGATTTACCGCCGGAGCTGGCACACAAGTTAACGCAACCTCAAAACCTTATTCAATCACAGGCTTAGCTGCAAAGACAACCTACGATTGGTATGTTAAAACTAATTGTGGAGGTAAAGGAAACGTAAGTGCCTGGTCTTCTCTTGGTTCATTTACAACACTAGTTGCTCCAGTAACAGTTCCTTATACTCAAGATTTTGAGGGTGGAAGCCCACTCGCTGATTTTAAAACAACAATTGGTAGCAATGCAGGTTTACTTATAAATGCTAGTTCCAATTGTACAGGCACCAATTCCTTACACATGACCGGAGGAACAGCTACAGGCTGGTCTGGTGGATCAGGAATTACAGGAACTACTCCAACCCAAGCTTGGGTGACAAATTCTACAAAAATAAGCAGTGCTCAATTAAATGTTGATGCTACAGGCGTTTCAAGTGGTTTAGAATTGTCTTTTGATTTAAAACAAACCTACTCATATGGTCCAGGATATAGTTGGTCTAGAATATTAGTGAATGGAACTCAAATTTCACCTGATTATCACCCTACTACAGGCAGTGCAGATCCTTGCGTAAGTATTAATTTAGATTTAAGTGCTTATGCAGGCACAAGCTTTACATTGACTTTTCAATCTTCTATGAAGTATAATGCTGCGAGCAGTGCCCCTGGAGATAATGCATATTTCGACAATATTATGTTGCAAGCTGTTTCTTGTCCAACACCTGCAAGTCTTTTAACGTCAAATTTAACTAACACTTCTATTGACTTAGCTTGGACTGAGAATGGTACAGCTACTTTTTGGGAGATTTCTTATGGAACTACTGGTTTTACAGCAGGACTAGGAACTCAAGACACAACGAGTTTGAATCCTTATTCAGTTAGTGGATTGAGCGCAAATACTAACTATGATTGGTATGTAAGAGCAATTTGTGGCCCTTCAGATACTAGCGATTGGTCTAATGTCAATTCATTCGCAACACTTTGTAATCCTTACACAACTGGATATACTCAAAATTTTGATGGTACTACTGCACCAGCAATTGATGCTTGTTGGACGGTTTTAAATGCAGGAAATGGTAGAATTGTTTCAGATGCTACTCCTATCGGCACAACGGCTAATTCTGGTGCTAACTCTATCGAGTTTTACAATAATACGATGACAGTACCTACTAATTTACTGCTAGTAAGTCCTACTCTATCTGATTTAGATAACACCAAACGTATTAAGTTTTATTTATATGACTATTCTAATACTTCTGACTTTATTGTTGGAACTATGAGTGATCCTAATAACAGTGCAACTTTTACCCCTTTTGACACAATTACAGAAGCGGAAATGGCAGATGATGTTTGGGAACTACATACGATTTCATTTGCAACTTATATAGGGACTGATAAATACATTGCATTTGCACATGGAATGAATACAACATATGATTATATACTTCTTGATGATTTTACTTATGAAGATATTCCTTCTTGTGTAGATCCAAGCACACTCAATACTTCAAATTTAACTACCACTTCTGTCGATTTAGCTTGGACAGAGAATGGCTCAGCTACTTCTTGGGAAATTTCTTATGGAGCTTCGGGATTTACCGCAGGCTTAGGTACTCAAATTTATACCGGATCAAACCCATATTCTTTAAGTGGACTAACTGCTCAGACAACTTATGATTGGTATGTAAGAGCAATTTGTGATACAAACAATCTAAGTGCTTGGTCAATTGTGAATTCTTTCACAACAGCATGTAATGCTTATACTACTCCTTATTTTGAAGGATTTGAAACAGGTTATACTCACAATACAGCTGTTGCTGGATGTCTATCTCAAGAGAGTACTTCAGGGGCTGGTATGTGGACTGCAAACAATACGTTTACAGATCGTGGTCGCTTGCCAAACACCGGTTCTTGGAATGCCTTCTTACAATACAGTAATGAAGATTGGATTTTTATTCCAATTACTTTAACTGGTGGAATAAGCTATACAGCTGATGTATATGCAAGACAAGATGGTAGTACGACTACTAATTCTAATGTCGGTATAAGTTATGGTTCATCTAACTCAATTGCTGCTATGACTAATACCATAGTTAGCCCAGTTGGAATTAATGCTTCATATCAATTAATTACTGGCACATTTACCCCAGGTAGCTCAGGTGTATATTATATTGGAATTAAGGGTTATATGAATGGTAGTCCATGGTATATTTCTATTGATGATATAGCTGTGTATGAAACTCCTAATTGTGTTAGCCCTACTAGCCTATCAAATTCGAATTTAACTTCTACTTCTGTTGATTTAGCTTGGACAGAAAACAATTCTGCTACATCATGGATAATCGAATATGGCACATCTGGTTTTATACAAGGAACTGGAACGATTGTATCTACAAGTTCAAATCCTCATAGTTTAAGTGGTTTAGCAGCACAAACTACTTACGATTGGTATGTAAGTGCAGATTGTGGTGGTGGAGATACTAGTGCATGGTCTGCTGTAAATAGCTTTACAACTTTATGTGCTCCAGTTACATTACCATATACCGAAGGTTTTGAAAATGCGGGTGCGATACCAGCTTGTTGGAGTCAAGGAAGCGGGAATCTAGAAGATTGGATATTTGGATCAGGTACTAATGCAGCTTATGGCCCAACATCTGGTTTTGGTGGTTCAGGTTATTATGCTTGGATTGATGATAGTTCACCAAATAACACAAATACATCAATGGAAACACCATTAATTGATTTAGGTGCAGCGACCAATCCAGGTTTAGAATTTTACTTGTGGTCTGAAAATCATGGAAATAGCGTTTCATTCTTATTACATGTTGCAATTGATTCAGGTAATGGATTTAACACTGTTCAAACCCTAGATATTGAAAATACTGGTTGGGAGAAACAACGAATCTATTTAGGTGATTATATAGGAAAAACCATTCAAATTAGATTTACTGGTGAAGAAGTAGGAACAGGATATCAAAAAGATATCGCTATTGATAATGTTTCAATTGCAGATGGTTTTGTGTGTGAAAGCCCAATTAATTTAAGAACTCAGTTTAGTTCGGATACTTCAACTACACTTAGATGGGATGAAATAGCTGATGCTGTTGGTTATAAAATCCGTTGGAAACAAGCTGGTGCCCCTAATTTTGGTCCAGTTCATTTTAGACAAACCAATACTCCTATTTATGATATTGACGGATTAACTCCAAGTACGAATTATGTATTTGTAATTATTGCAAATTGTAAAGCAGGTTACGGTGAACCATCTGCACAACGATTTAGTACCTTAGATGCACCTTGTGCAATTCCAACAGGGATGAATATAGGAGGATTAAGTCATAACCAAGCAAGATTAGCATGGGATACAATGCCAGGAGCTAAGAAATACCGAGTAAGGTATAGAGTTCAAGGTACTACCCCTTGGACTATGGATGTTGCATATGCTGGCAGAACTAAACTATGGTTAACAGGTTTAAATCCAGCTACTACCTATGAATGGCAAGTTAAGACTGTGTGTGAATATGGAACTTCATCCGGAACTCGTTGGTCAGGTACACAAACATTTACAACTGGGTTGACTCCACTTAGAATTAAGTTTAGCGAAAACAAAGATGTCAATGAAATTGAACTATCTATTTATCCAAATCCTAATAATGGTTCGTTTAACTTCGAATTAAATAATAATGGAAAAGTAAATGGTCAAATTCAGGTGTATGACGTGGTTGGTAAATTAGTTTACCAAGAAAACATACAAAGTGAATCTGGAATTGTGATAAAACAAATTGATTTAAATGTTGATGCTCAAGGAATTTACTTCTTGAAATTCAGCAACGGTGACTTTATTCAAAATGAAAGAATAATTATCCAATAGTTGTTTTCTACTGCCCAAAAAACCTTCTCAAACGTTTTTGAGAAGGTTTTTTTTTGCACCATTTTAAATTCTATATCCCAAATTATTTTATAAAAGATTATGTTTGAAAAAATATACACCATGAAAAAATATTTATTTGTACCTTTTGTAAGTCTTGTACTCGCTTGTGGAACGAGCAACAGCAGTAAGGTTGAAGTAGCTGAAGAAGCTCAAATACCCGCTTCATTCGATTTGAGTAATCTCGATAGCAGCGTAAGTCCTTGTGATAATTTTTATCAATATGCTATTGGAGGTTGGCTAAAAGCAAATCCAGTACCAAGCACTGAGAGTCGATGGGCAAGTTTTAATGTTGTCATCGAATCAAACAATGATAAGTTAAAAGCCATCTTAGAAGAGTTTTCTACTTCTCAATTTGACAAAGGAAGCATGGAGCAAAAGCTTGGTGATTTCTACACAAGTGTTATGGACTCGGTTCAAGCTGAAGAATTAAAGTTAAGCCCGCTGCAATCCGTTATGGAACAAGTTGATGGAATAGAAAATAAAGAGCAATTGATTAAATTAAGTGCTGAATTTAGAACACTAGGAATCAGCTCCTTATTTGGAGTTTATGTTGGCCAAGACGACAAGCAAAGTGATCAATACATTACCCATATCTATCAAAGCGGATTAGGTTTACCCGACCAAGCCTATTATGTGAAAGAGGACGAAAAGTCAATTGAAATACAACAGGCTTACATCAAGCATATTTCTAAAATGTTTGAGCTAGCCAACATGGAGAATTCTGAGGGATTAGCTCAAAAGGTATATGCTATTGAAAAAGGATTGGCCGAGATATCGATGACTCGAGTTGAACGAAGAGACCCAGATAAAACATATAATAAAATGACGATAGATGAATTAATCCAGTTAAGTAAAAACATCGATTGGAATAATTACATCAGAAGTGTAGGTCTTCAAAATGTAGATGAGCTCATTGTTTCTCAACCTAAATTCATTGCAGGACTAGATAAAATGATGATTACAATACCTATTTCTGATTGGAAAATTTATTATAAATGGTCGATACTTAACGCTTATGCTTCTAGTCTTAGTTCAGATTTTGTAAATCAACATTTTGACTTTTATAGTAAGACCTTAAGTGGCACAAAAGAGATGAAACCACGATGGAAAAGAGCTTTGGCTAAAGTAGATGGTAATATAGGTCAACTTCTCGGTAAAGCTTTTGTAGCAAGGCATTTCCCTGAAGAGTCTAAGAAAGATGTTGCACGCATGGTTGAAAATTTAAGAACGGTATTTCGTGAAAGAATTAATGGCTTAGCATGGATGAGTGAAGAAACAAAAGTAAAAGCTTTACAAAAATTAGAATCTTTCAATAAAAAAATCGGCTACCCAGACAAATGGAGAGATTATGCCCCTTTAAATATCGTGGCAGACAATGCAGTTCAAAACATAATGAACGCTAGCAAATTCAATTTTGAATACATGATAAATAAATTGGGTAAACCAGTTGACAAAGACGAATGGTTTATGACTCCTCAGACTGTAAATGCATATTATAGTTCTTCTCAAAATGAAATAGTATTTCCAGCCGGGATACTTCAACCTCCTTTTTATGATGCAAATGCTGATGATGCAATAAATTACGGTGGAATTGGGGCTGTTATAGGACATGAATTCACACATGGTTTTGATGACCAAGGCAGTAAATTTGATCATGAAGGAAACCTAAAAAACTGGTGGACAGAATCAGACCGAACACAATTTGACGGACGTGCAGAAAATGTGGTAAACCAATTTAATTCCTTTGAACCACTAGAGGGTTTATTTGTCAATGGCAAGTTAACTTTAGGTGAAAACATTGCAGATTTAGGAGGTGCGACATTAGCTTATCACGCACTTGAAAAAGAGTTAGAAAGTAAAGGGAAGCCTGAACCCATTGATGGTTTTAATTATAAACAACGATTCTTTTTTGGATGGGCACAAGTTTGGCACATGAATATGACTGAGGAGGAGCTTAGAAAAAGAATTGCAACTGATTCTCATTCTCCAGGTGAATATCGAGTGATAGGACCATTGGCAAATATGCCTGAATTTGCAGATGCTTTTGGTTGTAACCCAGGAGACCCCATGGTTAATGCAGACTCCATAAAAGCTGTAATTTGGTAGTCAAGTGAAAAAAGAAACTGATAAACCAAAAGGGTTTAATGCAGCGAAAAAGAAGGCTAAAAAAATTTTAGATGATGAATCAAAATTAAAGTTTCTTTTAAATTCTGCTATTGAAAAAGCTCAGCATAAAAAAGTAAGACTAAAAAGTGTTTGGACAGAAGTCCAGACACTTTTTCGATTAGTTAAAGCATGGAAAAAAGGAGAATACACACAAGTACCTTGGAAAACAATTTTGTATGCAACAACTGCAATCATCTATTTTCTTAATCCTTTTGACATCATCCCTGATTTTATACCCATTGCAGGATTCATTGATGACATTGGTGTTTTTGGTTTTGTAATCAATTCTTTACAAGTAGATTTACAACAATTTAAAGCATGGGAAGAAGTCCAAAAAGAATCGAAATAAGTTTATGTTTTCTATCATCCAATTTTTAAAATACTTAATACGAAGTTTTCACCTTCATGGCATACACTCCCCTTTTATCTTCGATTTAAATGATAAAGTAATACAAGCAAACCTTCCGTATTATTCTTTTGATGCCATTGAGTCCATTCGTGCTAAACTCTTGTTAACCAATAAAGAAATTGAAGTTTTAGATTTAGGAGCTGGCTCAAAAAAAGGGAATAAACAAAAACGAAAGATCAATGAAATTGCTAAATCAGCAGTAAAAAAACCAAAATATGCTCAACTAATCTTTCGTTTGGTGTATGAATTTAAACCTAAAACAATCGTCGAACTAGGCACTTCATTTGGAATAACTACTGCATATATGGCGCATGCAGCTTCAAATTCAAAAATTTATACCCTAGAGGGTTCTCCAGAAATCGCCAAGGTCGCTAAAATCAATTTCGAGAAGCTCAATATAAAAAATATCAATCAAATTGTAGGGAATTTTAATGATACTTTGCCTGAACTGTTGAAAAAAACAGAAACACTTGATTTCGTTTATTTCGATGGAAATCATCAAGAAAAGCCAACTATAGACTATTTTCAACTCTGCTTAGAGAAAGCAAATGAAAATAGCGTGTTTATTTTTGATGACATTTATTGGTCAAAAGGAATGAAAATGGCTTGGGAGTTTATCAAAAAACACCCTAAAGTGACTGTAAGCATCGATTTATTTCAAATTGGGATCGTATTTTTTAAACAAGACCAAGAAAAGCAAAATTTCACCATTTATCATTAATTAAAAGCAAAATACAATTATTCAATTAACTTTGGTTATATGAATTCAGAACCTTTAATATCAATAAATAAGCTTGTACGGAATTTTCAATTAGGCAAACAAGTAATTAAAGTTTTAAAAGAGATTTCATTTCAAATAGAACGAAATGAATACGTTGCATTAATGGGGCCTTCAGGTTCGGGAAAATCGACGTTAATGAATGTCTTAGGTTGTTTAGATACACCTACTTCGGGAAGCTATATTTTAAACAAACAAGAAGTTGGCAAATTAAGTGATGATGAATTAGCAGAAATAAGAAACAAAGAAATTGGATTTGTTTTTCAAACCTTTAATTTATTGCCTCGTTCAACCGCTTTAGATAATGTATCACTTCCATTGATTTACGCTGGTTTTTCTAAAACTGAACGCGATAAAAGAGCAATGGAAGTATTGACTCAGGTTGGGCTAGACGATAGAGTTAAACACAAACCAAATGAACTGTCGGGTGGTCAGCGCCAAAGGGTAGCTGTTGCTAGAGCTATGGTAAACAATCCATCGATTATATTGGCAGATGAGCCTACTGGTAATTTAGATTCGAAAACTTCTTATGAAATTATGGCCTTATTTGATGAAATTCACAAGAAAGGTAACACGATAATATTGGTAACACATGAAGAAGATATTGCTCAGCATGCACATCGTATTATTCGCCTAAGAGATGGAGTTATTGAAAGTGACACTTTAAACGAAAACATTCATAAATTTCAAAACTCATGAAAATTTATACCAAAAAAGGAGATCTAGGAAAAACGGGTCTAATTGGCGGAACAAGAGTTTCAAAACATCATATCCGTATCGAATCTTATGGTACGGTTGACGAATTAAACTCTTATATCGGTTTAATTAGAGATCAAGCAATTGATGAGAAGATTAAAGCAGATTTAATAGAAATTCAGGATAGATTATTCACCTTGGGGTCTTTATTAGCCGCTGACCCAGAAAAGTCAAAAATGAAGCTACCTCAATTGTCTGAAAAAGATGTTACTTTTTTAGAAAATAAAATTGATGCAATGGATAATGAATTAGAAGTGATGAAATCTTTTGTATTACCTGGAGGTCATACAACCATCTCTTTTACACATATTGCGCGTTGTGTTTGTAGGAGAGCAGAGCGAAATGTTGTCTTGTTGGCTGAGCAAAATAAAGTCGATAATTTAATTTTACAATACCTTAATCGTTTATCCGATTACCTCTTTACTTTATCTCGAAAACTGACTAAAGATTTGGGCGCATCTGAGCAAGCTTGGGAGGCTCGAATCTAGCAAAACTCACACTATCAAGCAATTAAGCTAAAAATCAAAAGCTATAATAATCCTTGGATTTAGATTCAAAAAAGTTACTTTTGCGTTGAATCAAAAATGACGGTGAAATGTACTGGACGTTAGAATTAGCTTCTTATTTAGAAGATGCCCCTTGGCCGGCAACAAAAGATGAATTAATAGATTATGCTATTCGTGCTGGAGCACCTTTAGAGGTCGTTGAAAACCTTCAAGAGATTGAAGATGAAGGAGAATCCTATGAAACTATTGAAGATATTTGGCCAGACTATCCTACTAAAGAGGACTTCTTCTTTAATGAAGACGAATATTAAAAAAAGCATTACGACAAAAAGGCCGATTATACCAATTGGCCTTTTTTTTGTCCTTCGAATTCAAAAGATTAACGCTTATAAAATACTAATTTTGTAGGCTATTTAAAAATAAGAGCAAAACCCGAAAACTTATGTTTGGTGCACTTTCAAGTACAATAAAAAAAATTCTAGGTAGCAAAACTGATAGAGACTTAAAGGAGGTCACTCCAATTGTAGAACAGATTAAAGCTATTTTCCCTTCATTAGCCTCATTGTCAAATGATGAGCTTAGAAACAAAACTACAACATTTAAGCAGCGAATTAACGATTATCTTCAAAGCGAATTAGAAGAAATATCTAAATTAAAATCGCAGATAGAAGTTGAATCTAATCTTGATCAAAAGGAAATTCTATATAAAAAAGTTGATGAAATTGAGGACAGCTTAAATGGGAAAATTGAAGAGGTTTTAAAAGAAATTTTGCCTGAAGCATTTGCTGTTGTGAAAGAAACCGCTAGGCGATTCACTGAAAACACTCAACTAGAAGTTACTGCCAACCAAATGGACAGAGATATAGCTGCTGAAAGAGATAGCGTTATCATAGAAGGAGACAAAGCCATTTGGAAAAATTCTTGGCATGCTGCAGGTGCTGAAATCACTTGGGATATGATACACTATGATGTGCAGTTAATTGGAGGATATGTATTGCACTCAGGCAAAATTGCAGAAATGGCTACTGGTGAAGGTAAAACTTTGGTAGCTACTTTACCAGTTTATTTAAATGCACTGGCAGGCAGAGGTGTTCATTTGGTTACTGTAAATAATTATCTGGCCAAGCGTGACTCAGAATGGATGGGACCTCTATTTGAATTCCATGGATTAACAGTTGACTGTATCGATAATCATCAACCAAACTCAAACGAAAGACGCAAGGCATATCAAGCAGATATTACCTATGGTACGAACAACGAGTTTGGTTTTGACTATTTAAGGGATAATATGTCAAGAACCCCTGAAGAATTAGTTCAACGAAAACATCATTATGCAATAATTGACGAAGTTGATTCTGTATTAATAGATGACGCTAGAACCCCACTTATAATTTCAGGGCCAACCCCTAAAGGTGATAAACATGAATTTCATGAGTTAAAACCTATGGTTGATAAATTAGTTTCTGAACAAAGAAAGCTAATTACAACATTGCTTGTTGATGCAAAAAAGAAACTTCATGCAGAATCAAGTGATAGCAAAGAGCAAAAAAAGCTACACGAAGAAGGCGGAATGGCTTTGTTAAGAGCGTTTAGAGGACTTCCTCGAAACAAAGCATTGATAAAGTTTTTGAGTGAATCTGGTATAAAAGCACAATTGCAAAAAACAGAAAATTTTTACATGCAAGATCAAAGTAAAGAAATGCATCTGGTTGACGCTGAACTTTATTTTGTAATTGATGAAAAAAACAATTCGATAGAATTAACTGAAAAAGGAATAGAATTAATTTCAGGTTCAGAGGATAAGGAATTCTTCATATTGCCAGACATTAATATGGAGTTGAGCAAAATTGATTCGTCCAATAAAGTAGATGAAGAAAAAATTGCAGAAAAAGACAAGATTATTCAAGAATATTCAATCAAAGCTGAGCGAATTCATACGGTAAATCAACTTTTAAAAGCCTATACCCTATTTGAAAAAGATACAGAGTATGTGATAATGGACAACAAAGTAAAAATTGTTGACGAGCAAACCGGCCGTATCATGGAAGGCCGAAGATATTCTGATGGTCTTCACCAAGCAATAGAAGCAAAAGAAAATGTAAAAGTAGAGGCTGCAACACAAACCTATGCGACTGTTACTTTGCAGAATTACTTTAGAATGTATCACAAATTATCTGGTATGACTGGTACTGCCGAAACAGAAGCAGGTGAATTGTGGGACATCTATAAATTAGATGTTGTAACCATACCAACTAATAAGCCAATTGCCCGTGACGATAGAGAAGATATGGTTTTTAAAACCACTCGCGAGAAATACAATGCTGTAAGTGAAGAGATTGTTGAATTAGTTAGTAAAGGAAGGCCAGTTTTAGTTGGAACAACTTCAGTAGAGATTTCAGAATTGCTAAGTAGAATGCTTAAGATGAAAAACATTAAGCATAATGTATTGAACGCAAAAATGCACCAGAAGGAGGCCGATATTGTTACCGAAGCAGGAAAATCGGGCACAGTAACTATTGCGACAAACATGGCTGGTCGTGGTACAGACATTAAACTAAGTAAAGAAGTAAAAGAAGCTGGAGGTTTGGCCATAATTGGTACTGAAAGACATGAATCGCGAAGAGTTGACAGACAGTTAAGAGGTAGAGCCGGAAGACAAGGAGATCCTGGAAGCTCACAATTTTACGTTTCTTTAGAAGACAATTTAATGCGACTTTTTGGTTCGGATCGAATTGCGAGCTTAATGGACAGAATGGGATTAGAAGAAGGCGAAGTGATTCAGCATTCAATGATTACCAAATCAATAGAAAGAGCTCAGAAAAAAGTAGAAGAAAACAACTTTGGAGTACGTAAGCGATTATTAGAATATGATGATGTCATGAACTCTCAACGAGAGGTAATTTATCGCAGAAGAAGAAATGCGCTATACGGAGAGCGAATTTCAGTTGACATTGCCAATATGATGTACGACAGCATTGCTTCGATTACAGATGAAAGTCTTGAAGGTAGAGATTATGAAAATTTTAAATTTGATTTAATTCGTAATCTTTCTATAGATAGCCCAGTTAACGAGGAAGAGTTCTTGAACAGCAATGCTGATGAATTGACAAATAAGATTTATCAAACTGCCATAAATTCTTATCAAAAAAAGACAGAGTTGGTAGCAAAAGTGGCCTTTCCAGTAATTTCCAATGTATATCATGAAGAGGGCACCAGTTATGAAAATATTGTTGTGCCATTTACAGATGGAAAAAGAACTATTCAAGTAGTAACTCCTTTAAAGAAAGCTTTTGAAACGGAAGGAAAAGAGTTAATTAAATCCTTCGAAAAGAACATTATATTGGCCATGATTGACAATGCTTGGAAAGAGCATTTAAGAGAAATGGACGACTTGAAACAGTCGGTACAAGGTGCTGTTTACGAACAGAAAGACCCATTGTTGATTTATAAATTCGAGGCATTTGAGCTGTTTAAACAAATGATTGATCGAACAAACAAAGAGATCATTACCTTTTTAGTAAAAGGGAACCTACCTCAACAAGCTGCTGCTCCAACAGTGCAACAAGCACCACAACGAGTGCAAGAAACGCCAAAATTACAAACATCAAGAACTGAAGTGCCGAGTTTTAGCCGAGGAGATGCTGGACAAGGTGGAGGAACTCAAACACAGGAAAAACCAAAAGCTCAACCTGTAAGAGTAGAAAAGAAAGTAGGTAGAAATGAACCTTGCCCTTGTGGGAGTGGTAAAAAGTTTAAGCAGTGTCATGGGAAGTGATTACGATTTATTACAATAAATACAATTGCTTTCTATAGAAAATAAAGGTTGTAAATAACGCTACCACTCAACATCAGCAATGAATCTTGCATATAAAACTCATAAAACATGATTAAAAAATTAATTCTTAAACTATATCCTATTCTGGATAAAATCTTTCTAAAAGTTGATAAAAGTCAAATTCGAAGAACTAAAAACATAAGATTAATTCCTGGTGCTAACCACAGAAAAGGTGGAAAAGTCTCATATGCTGAATGGGCTCATGTTATAGGAGTATTTCAAACAGTAATTTATCAAACAATTGAGCAAAAAGCGGGTAACAATATATTGGATATTGGTTGTGGAACAGGGCTTCTAGGGATTGCTTCAGAGCCATTTACCTATCAAAATGGCAGTTACACAGGTATTGATGTAATGAAGCATGATATTAAATTTTGCTTAAAAAACTATAATGCTAGCAATTATAAATTCATACATTTTGATGTAGCAAACCCAACTTATGCTGCAAATCAAGATAAAGAGTTTAAAGCTTGGCCAATAGAAAATGAATCTAAAGATTTAGTTACAGCCTTATCTGTTTGGACACACCTATGTGAGGAAGATGCTAAATTTTATTTTAATGAAATTGCTCGAGTGTTAAAAAAGAATGGGAAAGCAATTATAACTTTTTTCTATTTAGATGAAAGATACGAAGATTCTCTAGCAATCAGAAAGGATGAAAAAGGTAGATTTCACTCTACAAACCAAATGAAGTGGATCTATGATACCAAAGCCTATAAATCTAAAGATTGGTTTACAACAAGTTGGTCTAACAATCCTGAAGAGGCAATTGCTATTAATAAAAATGGCATTGAGATACTTACAAGAGAGTCAGGACTTAATCTTATAAAATACTACCCAGGCAATTGGAAAGAACAAGCAGGCACCTATTTTCAAGATATTTTGGTTTTTGAAAAAAAGTAAGCTTTTTAAGCTATTGTTCATATTAATTGTGTACAAAGAATAGTGAATGGTTATAACATTATATGTTAAACAATGTATCTACTATACAACAAGTACATCAAAAAATATATAGTTTTAAGTTATAGTCATTACATTTAGATTCATCATAATTTAGATTCAATGACTCAGGCCAGAGTATAGCGTTTGAAACGTAGTGTAATACAGGAATGTTTAAGGGGGGTTACAAGACTTATATCTTTTCTCTTTTCCTTAAGGGAAAAGATTTAAGTCTTTATTCTAGTTTAACAACTCATTTTTAATCCGTTCTGCTATTAATTTTGTAAATATCTGTGAGCCATGGTGGTTTAGATGCCTAATATCATTAAAAAGTATGGGCACTTCAGTAAATCTTGAATCTTGGCTGTAGTCCCAAATAATAATATCTTCAAATTGATTTAAGTATTGCTTTTCCATTGCAAACTTATTTTCATTATGCTCTTTATTAAACTGTGGAGACAAAACAACAATTAACTTAATATTATTCTTAGCTGTCTCAGCAACTATATTCTCAAAAACAACTTGTATTTCAGGAAGCATTATTTCAACTTCTTCTTCACTCTCTTCCTCTTTGAATTGTTTAGGTTTATTCATTTTTAGTTTACCATACAAAGGTCTGTAACCTTGTTCAAGTTCAACCTTTTGAAAATACGGACTAACTATATCCCACAAGCTTGAATTAAACTGAAATAATGATGAAGAAAATGCAAGTTTTCTTGAAATTTCACCTCGGTTTAAAAAGGGCTGCAATTCTGGGTATCTATAATAAAATGGGTTTAGGAAAGACATTCTATCTTGATTTATTGGCATTCTAAAGTTTGAAAGCTGAAATTCTACCATTAAGTATTTAGGGGGATTTCGTGAGACGATTACAGAAGTTAGTGCATCGACAAAGTTCAAGTCTCTTCCTCCGTAACCTAAATTATATGCGCTCAATCCAGTTTCCATTGAGATAATGGAAGGAATAAACTGCCTTTCTGCTCTAGAATTGCCTAAAATAACAAGGTCTAATTCTTTATTTTCTATACAATTTATCAACTTATGATAGTTGCCATCTTTTTGATTTACAGTCATGTAGTTAAGAGCAAAACCTATAGAAAAGTCTAATATTGCCAATGAAACTCCAAAAAGGAAAAGCATTTTAAATAATTTGTTAATAGCCTTATTTTTCATTTATTAAAATTGAAAATAAATAAATTGCCCTTCATCAAATACACCAAGAAGCATAATAACTATTACTATCACCAAATATTTAAAAAAAGTAAAATAAGGTGAGCGATGGATAGTTCCTTTTTTGGTTAGCTCTTGTTTAAACTCTACTAAAATTAGTATTGTAAGTGTAATAACAGAATAAATAAGGTTACTTTGCCCTCCTAAATAAATACTGCCTTTAAAGCTTAATATTCGCTTAATAATTTCAAAAGCTTCTTCAATATTGTTTGCTCTAAAAAATATCCATGCAAAACAAACTAAAATGAACGTAAAACTAATTTTAGCTGCTTGAGTTAGCTTATTACTTCTTTTGAAAGTTTTAGGATTATTAATCATAGTTTCAATTACTATATAAATCCCATGTAAAACACCCCAAACAATAAAAGTCCAGTTAGCTCCATGCCAGAATCCACTTACGACAAAAACAAGCATTAAATTATAATAAACCCTCCACTTAACCACTCTATTTCCTCCTAAAGGGATGTATAAATAATCTCTAAACCATGTAGATAGAGAGATGTGCCATCTTGACCAGAACTCTCTAATTCCCTTAGAAAAATAAGGTCTTTTAAAATTTTCCATTAGTTCAAACCCCATTAATCGAGCACTTCCTATGGCTATATCAGAATATCCAGAAAAATCACAATAAATTTGAAACGCAAAGAAAATAGTAGCTAGCAACAATGTGACTCCTGTGTGATTCTCATAATTATTGTAAATTGTATCAACATAGATACTTAGTCGATCTGCAACAACTACTTTCTTAAAAAAACCTCTTACTATTTGTTTTAAACCACTTACTATCCTTAAATAGTTAATATCGTGCTTTATAAAGAATTGAGGCAATAAACTAGTACTACGTTCTATTGGCCCTGCAACTAGCTGTGGAAAAAAAGAGACGTATAAAGCAAAAACTCCAAGATGTCTTTCGGGTAGGCGTTCATTTCTATATACATCGATGGTATAGCTCATCGATTGAAAAGTGTAAAAAGAAATACCAACTGGAAGTAGGAATTGGTACAATGGTAGCTGACTATCTGTGTAAGTTGATAATACTGAATTTATACTATCAGAAAAGAATCCATAATATTTAAACCAAAAAAGAACTCCTAAATTTATTAGTACACTAGCAATTAACCAACTTTTTTTTGCCCCTTTTGTAGTTTGCTCGTGCATTTTAATAGCCACATAATAATCGACTATTGTCGATAAGACTATTAACAAAAGATACTCAACTTTCCAACTTCCATAAAAGTAATAACTTGCTACTAAAAGTAGAAGCCATCTATACCTATGGGCCAACGAAAAGTACAACATCACTACGATTGGAAGGAAACAAAGAAATTGGAGTGAGTTAAAAAGCATAAATTATTTTGTTACTTCTTTTAACTTTAATGAGTAGTAATAATAATAGACCATCGAGAATACAAAAATGATAATTCCTAATTTCTTTACAAAGAACCCAGCTGTTGTGCTATGTATGAAAAAATAGAGCATAGTATAGACCATAGCTGAAGCAAATGCATCCACTTTCTTATTCAATTTTTTAATTTTAAATGAATAATAAGCTGTTAAAATAAATGGGATAATATAGATTGCAGTCCCAAGGATTCCATATAAATACAAGGTTCCCATCCATCCAATATCAGAAGGATAGAAATAACCATAAAGTCCAGTTAGTCCTCCCCCGAATCTGCTACTTAAAAAGCCATTGCCCAAGAAGGGGTGTTTTGCTATTCCTTCACTCGCAATTTCATATTGGCTGTATCTGGATAAAGCAGAAGAATCTGTCACTTCTCCACCAATAAACACACTAAGTGCACTTGAAAACAATTCTGCTATTTTAATAATTTGTTCGTTAAAAAAAACAAAAGCCACTGCAAAAATGAAAGTTGATACAACAGTAAATATTACACCAAATGATATTAACCTATAAAATTTAACTCTTTGAACTAAATAAAAAGCTGTTGCAATAATAATTGAAAGGGTTAAAGAACGAGCCTTATAAAGAAAAGTTAAATAGAATAGTATAATTAATACAAGTCCGAGGTATCGAATTTTATTTTGTTCAACACCTACAATTAATGAATAAAAAAACAAGATCACAATTAGGCTGTTATTTAATTTAAAACGATAGCCTTTAGAAGCAGTATTAACTACAAAGTCATACTCTTCCATGGTAGATCCAGGAACGAATATGTTAAGAAATAACAATACTACTAAGATTAGAAATGCTAGATAAAGTACTGTTTTTTTTATTTGCTCTAAAGTTATTAGGCCTTTTTCAAGAAAATTAACAATTAACAATCCGCCTATAGCCAATACTTTAAGCCTCTCAGACAGTATTCCATAAATAAAAGGTTGATTATAATATATCATAGCCTGCACAGCCCCAAGAATTGGAACTAGAGACAGGATTAATAGCAACAAATACAATCTTGATATTTGCTTAGTTTTAAAACACTTAACTGTTAGATAAACAAAAAATGAAGATAAAAAAACAATAAATCCCAAATCTAAAATTTCATAAACAAATGGAATGGGAATATTTATCAATAAACTAAATATCTCCAACAGGAATAGAATCAGGAAAGGAACTGCAAATCTTTCTTTAAATAAACTTGATAGACTTTTCATGCTTACTTAAAATTAGACTTTAATGTAAAACCAACTAATTCTTGAGTTTTTTTAATATCAGCATGATAAATCTTTTCTAAGTTCTCGTGCATTTCGTCTGAAAGTTTAACATCTTGTTTTACAAATGCTTTTGACTTTATATTTTGAATAAGCTGCACAGGAAGTACTTTCCCAATACCTTTTCGAATCATTCCATTAGAATATATACGCTGCAAAAAATCATTTTTAGGCAACATACTTTTGTTGGCTTCTACTTCTGTTACTTCAATAGGAGCTATATTTAAGAAATGAAAAATTTTTTTTAAACTTAACTCTAGGTTGCCTTGCCAAGGCAGAATCAACAAATTTTCGCCAAATTGATTCTGATATTCTTCGATTTTCTGTGAATAAAATCCCTGTTGTATGTATTGATCATAATGTTTTTCATGACTCGCAGGTTTTTTAACAATATCTTCAAAATCAGCCTTAACAAAACCAAGTCTTTTATCCATTAAATAGTGTGAATAAGCCCGATCTATTGGGTGTCTGACAATTAAAATAATTTTAGATTCGGGGGAATACAGTTTTATCCTCTCTGCACAAGCTTTATAAAAAAAATAAGAAACACTTGCCTCGCCTATCCATTTTTCGTGAGAAACCTGTTTAAACAATGAGAGGTATTTACCCTCATTATTAAGCGGTTTTGTTTTATAATACAGTTTTGCCTCATTTATTTCTCGGTTAGAAAAAAAATCAGGCTCTTTAACCTTTGACATAAAAATGTCAGGGTGTTGAGACAAATAGTTTGCTAAAACAGTTGTGCCTGCTTTAGCTACACCAACAATAAATAAATTTGGTATTTTATTTGACAAAACTCTCCCTCCGTTTTTTAAAAATTACTTGAAGCCATAAATTTAGGTACGATAAATCTTGTTTGACCATTAATTTCACGCTCCGATAAGTTATTACAAAATAGGGAACAAAAAACAAATGGGGATAGTATTTTTTATATATTAAAATCAGGTTTTTAAATTGAAAATACATCATATTTATATTCCGCTTCGATCTGACATTGTTTTTAGTTGACTTTCCTTGTTTATGATAAACAACACTTTCTAAACATGATAAAGTTTCGTACCCGTTCTTATGACTTCTAATACTCCAATCTACTTCCTCAAAATAAAGGAAATAATCTTCTGACAACAAGCCTACTGTTTCTATAAATTGCATTGATACAAAAAGAGAAGCGCCAACTACATAATCTATCGAATGTTTCTCTTCCAAGTTTAACTCGCCTTCTAATTTTCCAAAACCAATTTGGTTAAACTTACCTGTATATTTATTAAAACGCCCGCCAATCGCCTGAACTACATCAGGTTTATCATAAAACATCAATTTAGAGCCAACGATTCCACTTTTTAAATTAGATCTAAAGGTTTTTATTAATGGTGATAAAGCATCGCTTTTAATGACTGTATCGTTGTTTAGCAACCAGAAGTAAGCTGAGTTAAAATGTTTTTTCGCATACTTGACCCCAAAGTTATTCCCAGCTGAAAAACCTCTATTTTCTGTTGTTTGCACCAAGTGAATCTTAGTCCAATTCGAATTTTGCTCTTTTTGTTTTCTTAACTGATTCCAGGAATCATTGACAGAACAATTGTCAACAACTATTAGCTCAAATCCAATTTTAATGTGTTCAATTAAAGAGTCAACACACTCGATAGTATCTTCAAATCCATTAAAATTTAAAACAATTATTGAAGTAAGATTTGACATAAACTATACTTTTTACGAGTTAAAATCAAACACTCATCATTTCTGCATTTAGAAACTTCATGTTTAATGTTATCCAAGTTTTCTAATCAACTCAAGTTGATTTGCAGAAATTAAATAAACGTTATTGATTTGCTCAATATTTGGCACAAGATACTCTGCTTTTAATTCAAAATTATAATTGAAGATTTGTAACATATTTTGTTGTTTGTTTTCTTCGTTAAATGCTAAGTATCGTTTTCTTTTAGCTGAAACACCAGCATAGTATAGTTGTTTTGAATCTGAAAAGTCGCCACCTCTACCCCAGCCAGCCATGCTCATTTCTTTAATAAGTTTCCATTCTTTTGAATAAACATTTAATTGTGCATGACCTGAATCAAAAATCCAATACTGTCCGTTCACTTTCCTAACCGAATGTGGTGCTTTTAATTGCAGCCGTATTGTTTTGCCAGATTTAAGAAATAAAACTCCTCCATTTCCTTGACTTTTTATGAGCTTTTGTGCCACTCGATTAAACAATTGCTCACCGTTAACATGATGTACTAAAGCAGTTAGTTCACCATCATAAGTACTAAAAACTTGATTGCTATGATACTTGTTTTTTTTGCCATTTTCAATCTGTATATTCCCTCCTCCCAGTTGAAACCGCTCTTTCACTAATTCACTTTCAAGGTCAACACAAACTAATTCATCATAACAAGTATTTGAAATCCACAAAAAACCATCAATAATAGAAATTTCATGAATGTCTTTTAAATGGTCTATTGGAAGTTCTCTCGATTCTTTTGTATCAAGATTCAATCGAATAATCTCTGTGCCTGTTGTATAAAACCAAATCAATGGTTCACTTGGTTTCCAACATATAGAACTAATCCCCAATTCACCTTGTTTGCTAAAAAACGAGATTTCTTCAAATGATTTATTCTTATCAAAGTATTGAACACTTTTAATATTTGATCGTTCTAAAAATCGATCATTAGTATTCGAGTTTTGGGATCCAACAATTATAATGTTTTCATCTTTATCTATCATATCGGAATATTATCATAACCCAATTTTGTCATCAAGGGGTCTTGTTTTATTGTTAAGTAATGATTGCATAATTCAGGATTGTTTATAAATCCATATCTGCGAGAACTATCAATTATAGAACTAACTTTCTCTATTTCTGATTTTGAAACTATAAGTTCACAAAAATCAATAATTTCAGCTAATTTTCCTGAAGGATTTTCTAATAAATCTTCGTATTTAATTTTTATAATATCATTAGGGTACTTCTCGAGAGTTTTCTCATTTAGGTTAACGTATTCTTTCCACAAATCAATTCCTTTTGAAAAGTCGTTAATTAAATAAGATTGATTGAATTGGTAATCTCTAAACAATAGTTTTTGTTTTATTCTTTGTTTCATCCCTAGTTTTCGATCCTTTCTTCTTTTCTCTTCTCTAACTTTTAAGCTTTGAGCCACATCAATTGGGTTTCTATAGACATAGATAATCTTAGCTTTGGGAAAAATATTCTTCCAAACATCAATGGTTATACTGTTTACTGGATCTTTCCAGCCCCATTTAAATGTAAGTTCACTAATAGAGGTATTATTGATAAATTTTTTAGGGCCTAAAAATTCCATTCTAAATACACTTGATAGTCTTTTCTTAGCAACCTCTGATACAGACTGTAAAAAATCTTCATCTACATAAGCAATATTCCCGGTAGAATCCCAAGTCACATTGGCTTGGTATAGAAGCCATTTATTCAATTTTTGAAAAAAAGTCGCTTCATAGTTTTTCCTTTTTTTGTGACCAACAAAGAGTCCAAACTTTTCCAAAAGCTTGGTTAACAACGTAGTTCCAGATCGGTGCATCCCGATGATTATGATAGGGCTTTCAATTTTCATATTACTTCCAAATTTCTTTAAAGTCCATATTTAAAAGCAATGAAAGTTTTTCTATGTCATCAATAAAATAGTGATGTAACAACTCCTCTCTCCTATTCTTTTGCAACATGGGCTTTTCTTGCTTTTTTATAAAAAGTGCTTGTCTTTTTCCAAATGTATCTTCAACAAGTCCAGTTTTTGCGGCAAGTCTATGTATTTTTTTAATACCTTTTTCTAAAACATTTAATGGTGGTTTAAACTCATTTTTTTTAATAGCATAATTAAATTGAAATTCTTCAATAGATAAAAATTCACAGACCTTTTTCATCATTTCCTGGGGCTGAGCAATCACATCTTTCTCGAAGGTTAGTATTAAAAAGTTTTTAGAGTTAAATTTTTTAAAATATCTATTCAATTGTTCAAAATAATACCCTCTCTTTATGTAGCTGTATAAAATATCAGCTTGTTCAGATTTCTTTATCCTTTCTACTTCGTTTTGAATTGCAAGTTCGAAATTATATTTTTCATTTCCATTGCTTACGTTCATTAAGTAACTTGAAAACGCTCGATCTATTGGATTTCTAAGGATTACAATAAACTTTAATTCCTTATTAAAAATGCTTTTAATTCTGCCCGGCACTTTATCTGCGTATAAGTAGCTGGGTGTAACAGATCCAACCATTTTTTGGCCCTGCCAATTAGAATAATACTTCTTTAAGTACCATTCTATTCCATTTGAATAAATAAAATCCCGGTCAAAAAAATGTGCCTCTTTATTGGCTGGAATATACACATCAGGGTGTTGTTTTAACAATTGAAACAGTGTGGATGTACCAGATTTTTGAGCTCCAATACAAAAGAAGTTTATTTTATTTAAACTTATCATTGCTTTTTAAAGGGTATATAAATTGAGAAAAACCCTAGTCTGTGCTTAATTATAATCGTGCTTAAAAGGTTGTTTACTATAATTGCAATGGCAGTTGAAATCGCAGCACCTGTAATACCATAAATTGGAATCAGCCAAAAATTTAATATTAAATTTAATCCTGTAGAAATTGCAGAAACCAGTGCAAGTATTTTATGCCCTCCTGTCATATTTAAAAGCTGCCCAATTGCTCCAGTAGCCACATTTACTAACTGTCCTAATGCAAGTATAATCAAACTCCATTTTGCAATAGCATAATCACTTTCGAAAAACTCGAGTATAAATTCATTTGCAAAAAGTAAAATTACACTTGGTATTATAGCCATTTGAAAAATCATTTTATTTGATTGAAGTACCACGGCCTTTAATTTTTTAAAATCCTTAATTACAAAAAGCTCTCTAAACTTGGGTGTAGCAATACTATTTACGGAAAGCAATGGAATTGTCACTAGATTGGTTAGCCGTACAGCTAAGCTATATGCACCAATTAAAACATCACTACAATAAAATCCTAAAATCAATATATCCACCCACCTCAGTAAAGAGTTTAAGGATTCTGTGAAAAACATAGGTATTGATACAGAAAATAGTTCTTTGTAAGGCACTACTCGACCTTTGTTAATTGTTAAAACCTTAAAACATTTATAAATCATAAAGAAACTTAACAAAGCAATCAACACTATGCTTGCAAGATAAAGCTCAAAAACAAACAAGAAACTAGAATTAAAAGAAAAAGCAATTAATATGAATAATAAAATAAAAAATGGCTTTGATATACTATCTAGTATACTAAATTTTTCGGTATTTCTTAACCCTTTAAAAACACCTGCATTTAGTTCAACAATATTTAAAGGAAATATACCTAAAAGCACAATGGGTAAATAATCGACGATGTATGGCTTACTGTAAGCTATTGCAATATCACTAACAAGTAAGTTAATGGCAAAGGCACCTAACAAACTAGTGAAAAACAAGACTACTATGGCCTTTTGATATAAGTTTTTAAGGTTTATCTTTTCTTCATTGTACTCTGCAAAATATCTGACAATAGAAGTTTTAATCCCTAAATTGAGAATCATTTGACTGAGTAAAAAAATTGAGGTAATAATTGACCATTGCCCAAATGCTTCCCCCCCATAGATTTTAATTATAGCATAAACTAACAGGTAGCTTAAAATGCGCCCAAGAATTCTGATAGTAAGATTTTTATATGATTTAATAAATAATTCTCGCTGATGAGAATCAGTTAACAATTCATTAATCCTACTAAATAGCTTTCCCAAAATCAATTGAATTATGATTTCTTAAACCACATACCCTGCTTGGGACTTTGGTCTGTGTAATACCCTTGAGAATAGTTTTTATAATAACCACTACTGGTTTTATTTACACCGTTAAGTACAAAGTATAAGTTTGGAATTTTGTTTTTTTCTTTAGCATTAATTGCTGTATCCAAAAATCCAATTCTTGAAAATCCTGAACGAACAACAAAAAGATTGATGTCACTATTTTTTAAAACAAAGATAGCATCCGCAACTATACCTATTGGAGGGTTGTCAATCATGATATAATCGTAATTCTCCTTTAATTTCGCAATCATTTCATGAAATTTATCAGATTGAATTAATTCCATAGGATTTGGAGGAATTGGCCCTGATAAGATAACATCTAGATTGGGAATATGTGAGTTTACAACAGCTTCTTCTAAAGTTGCTTTACCTGATAAATACAAGCTAGCTCCCAATTTTTTATTGTCTTTATCAAAATAGTTTTGGATTTTAGGTTTTCGCATATCAAGGTCAATAACCACAACAGTTTTCCCAAGCAAAGTCAATGAGGTAGCTAGGTTTATAAGCATAAATGATTTTCCTTCTTGGCTAACTGTAGAAGTAACAGAAACTACTTGTGCTTTTGAGGAATTTGGCAAAAATCTTAAATTAGTTCTTAAAGCATTTACAGACTCTTTAAATATCGTTCTTTCTGTACCTATTATTTCTTCAACACTTTCAAATTCATTAGAGTTACTTACAGTAAGAGTCCCCAGTACAGGTATATCAGTGGTAGTCTCAAGTATAACTTTATCGTAAATACGATCATTGAGAAATACAAAAATTAAAATAATAGAAGTGCCAATTAATAATGATAAGAAAACACTCAATAAATAAATATTTAAAGTACTAATAGAAATGGGTTCCTCTGGCAGTATTGGCAAATCTATCACCTGAATATCTGGGATTAATGAAGCATTGGCAATGGATGCTTCGATTTTCTTTTCCATTAAAAAGGAGACTACTTTCTGGTTGACTTCAAAATCACGTATCAAGTGAAAATAATCTTGTTGGTCTTCAGGGAAAATATTATACCTGCTATTCAGGATTTCAATCTTAGAATCTAAATATTCTATCTCCTTTTCAACTGCGGACTTCGAAAGCTTTATGCTCTCTCTTATAGAATTAATTGTTTCAATTATTTGAGAATCAAGCTCTCTTGCTTTTTTACTATCTATAGTAAAGTTAACTCCTAGTGTTGCTTTCTGAATTTTAAGATTATTAAACGCAGTTATTAACTGATTTAATGTGGGATCCATATTCCCTTCAGCATTAATACTAATTTCTGATAATTTCTTACCTTGGTTTAATTCGTTTTCAACGATATTAAAATTCAATATTCGAAGTTCTGCGATTCGCTTACTTGATTCTAAGTCAATCAACCGCTCGGATTCAATACGCTCTACTGATTCAAAATCAATAATTCTTTTATCTTGTTTAAATTGGGTGATTTGATCTTCTACCTCATTCATAGTGCTCGACAATTGATCCAATCTTTCGTCAATAAAGCGAATGGTATTACTAGCTGCAAGGGCTTTTAATTCAAATTCTACGTTAGAATAACTGCTGACCAAAGCATCAACAAAGTCTTTACATAAAAGCGGATTAGAAGATTGATAAACAATTGACAATAGTGCTACTTTTTCTTCGACTTGAGTGACAGTAAGTTGCTTCGCAAATTCTTGAGCCAGCTTCACCTTATCTACAACTTTAATTACGTAACTTCCATCCGTCTCAATTGATTTTAACGGCTCACTATAAACTCTATCTATCGAATAAGATTCTTCAAAAATTTTAAATGGTTGATTATAAGTTAAGTTTATGGATGTATCCCTAATCCCATTTTTTTCATAACTTATAATAAAATGATTTTCGTCTTTAAATTCTAAATCTATTTCTAAAGGTGTAATTTCATCACTCGCTGATAATAAATTTAAATTTATTGGCGATTTACGATATAATTCATAAGAAGAAAACCTTCCTTTTTTATAATACCTAACATCTAAAGGCAATTTCTCTAATGCCTTTTCAATCATTGTTCTTGAAGAAATTATTCTAGCTTCAGTCAATATTTTATTGTATTGATTAAAGCTCTCCGAAAACATATCAATAGCTAAAAAGTCAGTAACATTAGATGATTTATCGTCAATTTTTATTGTTGCTTTAGCGCTAAAAACTTGTTTTTTGTATTTAGATACTAAATATCCTGATGATAAACCTATGAATAAAAAAAGTAGAAGCCAAGGCAATTTCAACTTCACTTGATTTATGAAATTGGCTAGTTCTAGTTTGTCAGCTAAAATATTCTTATTCATTAATTGGTACGTGTAATTACGATAAAAACTGCTGCTGCAGATGATAATATACTGGTGAGAAATAAATATGGCCTAACGGCTGTATCAAATTGCTTCACTCTTCTAGGCTCAACATAAACTATATCCTTATCATGAAGTAATAATTTTTCGTTCCCTAAAATATTGATATCTGTAACATTTACTACAATCACTTCTTGCTTATCTCCTTCGCCTCGAATAATTTTCACGTTCTTAAAAATTCCATAAGGTGAAAATCCGCCCGCTAATCCAAGGGCTTCAATTAAATTCATTTTTTCTGTAATAGGATACCTTCCTGGTTTAATAACCTCACCTAAAATATTTACTGATAAACTTACAAAATCTACATCAACAATAGGGTCTATTATGTATTTAGAATATGCTAAGCTAACTTTCTTAATTATCTCATTTTTTGATAATCCCAATACATTAACATCACCAATACTTGGTAAAGTTATCACACTGTCGTGTACAACAAATTTGGCATCATCTCTAGAAGTTGCTAACTTTTCATATGCACTTCTTTCGCCATCTTCGTTGAGTAATCTAACATAGAGAACATCGCCTTCTTTGCATTGGTGGAAAGGTTTATATTCTTGTGGATTTATTACAACAATTGGATTTGACTCACTTGTTTCAATCTCGTTTGCAGTTTTAAACAGAATTTTTTTGAATTTGTAACTACAGCTTTGAAAAGCACTAATTGAAATTACAATCAACAATAATTTTACATACCTCATAGTGAATATCTAAACAGTAAAAATAGTAATTATATATAGCATTTATTTAGCATATAAATCCTTAAACAAAGCATAATAAGATGTTGCAATTTTATTCCAGTTATAATTCTCATTTGCAAATTCTTGCAGCTCCCTTTTACTTGATTTATATGTCAATTTTTTCGATATAACTGATCTTAACTCCCCTTCACTTTTAAAAAAATATCCATGACCTTTTAGTGTTTCTCGATTAAAACAGACATCGTAACAAACGATGTTTAAGCTAAGGCTTATTGCTTCAACTAAAGAAGGGTTAGTGCCCCCAGCAGAATGGCCATGAATATATAAACTACAGTTGCTTCTAAGTGCGTCTAATTCCTCTTGATTATAAATTGGATTAATCAACTTAATCATTGGCTCTTCATTGAAGTCTTGCCAAATTGAAATTCCATAGTTACTGTCGTACCAATTCCCAACAAATACTATCTTTTTATTTTCCTTTTTAAAAGCATTTAAAATTGTCCGAATATTATTTTCTGGAACTATTCTGCAAACCGAAAACGCATATTCGTCAAAATCTATTTCTAGTTTGCTCAATAAAACTTTAGTTAGTTGACTTTCATTGGCATGATTTCCTCCATAGGTTATCATGGATGTTTTATAGTGATATTTTTCAGGCACATTGGCTAAAATTGCTTGGTTGTCCGCTATGATAGAATCAGAAATAAATAATGCTAAACGTTCTGTATATTTAAGATACATCTTAGCATAAATTCTCCATTTTTCTCTTTTCCATTCCATTCCATCAATATGAACACAAATTTTAGTTTTAGAAAAGAACTTAACAAAGGGTAAAATAAATACACCAGCCACGCCTAAAATCAACAAAACATCGTTTTTCTTGTAGGCCTTTAATATTGAAATGACATCATATGGAATACTTTGCATGCCATTTGCATTTAAAGAGATGTATTCAAGCTTAGCATTTTTATAGCATTTTGGACGCTTAGTGTATTGTTGAGCACTACAATAAACAGTAAGCTCAACTTTGTCTGATAAATGATCTACCAGTTGATGTGCTAATGTTTCGAAACCTCCGTATTTAGAAGGAATTCCAACCGAACCGATTATTGCTATTTTCAAAATAAATTAACTAATATACAAGTTTGCAAAACAACGAATTAAAACTTACTTAAATAAGACTGCATTTAAAAGAAATATTTACGACTTTCGAAAATTAAAAATTTGTAATGAAATTTGTGTCTAATACCTCTTTATTAATTATTGCCGGAGTGCATAAAGCTGGTACAACTTCATTATTTAAGTACCTTAGTTCACATAGTAGAATAAATCCTTCTACGGTTAAAGAAACTCATTTTTTTACTCCAATTAGATTTGGAAATACTCCTGACAAAATAGAGAATTATTGGAAACAATTTAGCCCTAGCAACACTCATTTGTGGAACTTAGAAGCAAGCCCATCTTATTTTTATGGAGGAGAAAAGCTAGCTCATACATTGAAGCATGAACTAAATGCTGACATTAAAACTATCATTATTTTAAGGGATCCAAGTAAACGATTTATTTCATTCTTCAATCATGGTAAGTATATCTTAGAAATAGATCCAGCTACCACCCTTAATCAACACATTATTGACTCAAAAAATGCTTGTTATACTAAATTAGAAGACACAAGAGTAAGTAGAGGAATAAGGGAAGGTTTTTATATAGATTACATTAAGGCGTGGACGAATACATTTCAAAACAATAATAAAATTATCTTTTTTGAGGATTTGGTATCAAATCCTCAGGCTATTGTAGATGATATATTTGATTGGTTAGGACTTGAAACTGAAATAATAAAAGGACTAAACGAGGTAGAGAACAAAACTGCTAGGTATAAAAATAAGTTTATTCATTCAATTTCTATAAAAATAAATGCCACTTTGAGTAGTTTTTTTATAAAACAGCCAACAATTAAAAAACAACTAAGAAGAGTTTATCGATTAATAAATAATAAAGAAGGAGAGAGCCAAGATTATTCATCAGAAAAACAATTGCTTGATTCTATTTACAAAGAAAAAAATCAAGAACTAAAAGAGTATTTAATTAAAAACAATCTTTGCAAAAAGTTACCCGATTGGTTATTATGAGTAAAAAAGTAGGAATTATAGATTATGTGGGATTAAAGGGTGGAAACCACTACTATAGCTTGTGTTTGCTGGATGCATTAGCTAACTTAGGTTATGAAACGTATCTCCTTTCTAATTTAACTGAGGGTTTAAATGAAGAAAAAATACACATTCAAAAAACCTTTGATTTTGACATAAGTAGAAACTTAACTGGTTTCTCAAACCTCATCGGTGGTACAATTAATGCTTGTAGAATATTAAAAAAGAACCGTGTTAAAACAGTCATTTTTCATCTTTTTGAAGCCTCATGGATTCCACTTGTGGTGCTGTCTATTTTTAAGTTTTATGGTCTAAAAGTAATTGGAATTTCACACGATGTAACTAGCTTTGAGAAAAATGAAAATCAAAAAGCAAGAGACTTTATTTACTCAAAATTAATTGACCAAGTAATCGTGCATAATCAATACTCTTATAATTACCTAAAACAAGTATTGCCTATTGATATAATTGCAAAAACTAGAATTATAAAGCATGGTGGCCACAAAGCGATAATTAATAGCAATATTGGTCAGAAAACAGCAAGAAAAACATTGGGATTAGATGAAGACGTAACATATGCCTTGTTTTTTGGACAAATAAAAAAAGTAAAGGGATTGGACTTATTGCTAAAAGCCTTTCCTACAGATATTGAAAACCTACATTTAATTATTGCTGGAAAACCTTGGAAGGATGAATTTCAAATTTATGAATCAATTATAGAAAGTCGTAGATTAACTAGTAAAACCAAACTATTTATTAAATACATTTCTGAAGAAGAGCGAGATAACTTATACAATGCTGCGGATTTTATCATCTTACCATATCGTGAAATATTCCAAAGTGGTGTATTACTTATGGCTATGAGTTATGGACTTCCTATTATAGCATCAGATTTGCCAGCCAATAAAGAAGTTTTAAATAACAACGAAGGTTTATTATTTAAATCAGAAAACATTGAGAATTTAAATACACAAATTAAAAAAATGGCTTCTGACAAAGTATTAAGAGAAAGTTATGCAAAGGATTCTATAATAAAAATTGAAAGTGAATATGCTTGGAGTACCATTGCAAAAGAATATGTATCAATTATTCAATAAAATGAAACTTAGAATAATACTAATTATCATACTAATTGCATTTTTTCAATCCTGTGGAATTGCTCAAAGAAATAATAAATTAAATTCTCAAAAGGATTACCGTGGATCTGTTATTAAAAAAAATACAATAAAAGCCCCTAAATACAAAATTTCTACACCAGACTACGGAAGAACTTCGTTCAATCAAGTCAATTTAAAGCAAAATGAATTTAAACGTGATTTGAATAATCAGATCATTCAAATAATAAACGACACTATAAAAAATAACCCAGGTAATACTGCTAAGCTAAACCTTATTAAAATTACTAATGCTCAGCCCAATCTAAAAGATTTTCAAATTGAGGAGTATTACGAAATTGATTTTAACGGCAACAACATTACAGTTGGGGCTATAGATGCCAAGGGAATAATAAATGGATTAGCTAGCCTGGAGTTTGAATTAACGCAAAACAAAACACCGAAAAAAAACATTAAAGATTGGCCTAATATTGAAAAGAGAATCATGCAAATCAACCTCAAAGCGATGGACCCCGAAGTTGTTAAACATGTTCTACTTAGGTTATGGAGAGGTCATTTTAATGGGGCATTTTACTCGATTCACAATAGCGTTGAATTTGAAGCATCAAAAAAATATTGCTTAAAAGATGCCATGAGCAAGGCTGACTTTAAGTCTATTTGCGACTTTGGTAATATTTTTAACATAGAACCAGTTCTTGATTTTGCCTTTTTAAGCCATCAAAACAAGTCTTTTGTTTTAGAAGAGATTTCCCCGGAACTATTGTTCAACAATCAAACCTTAGACCCCAGGAATCCAGCAGTATATCAATTAATTTATAGCCTTATCGATGAAGTAATCGAATTAGTTGATCCCAAAATTATTAACATTGGACACGATGAAGTTATTGGCTTTAGGGAGAAACATATAGTCAAACACGGTCCAATTTTGCCGTCTGAACTTTTCTTATCCAATGTAAAAAAAATAAACAACTACCTTATTAACAAAAACATATCAGTATGGATGTGGGGAGATATGCTAATTGCTCCTGAAGATTTTCCTAATATGCATCCAGGTTATTTTCATGCCACAAAAGAGTATCGATGGTTAATTGATAGTATTCCTAAAAATATAACCATCTGTGATTGGCATTACAAGCATTATAAAGGCAAATTGAAGCAAAAATTAGATTTTTCTTCTGTAGATTTTTTTATAAATAAAGGCTTTCAGGTAATTGGAGCAACTTATAATGTGAATGAAATGACCAGACAGTTTTCTAATTACATCATCGAGAAAAATCATCCGCGTTTTAATGGAATGATAGCGACCTCATGGCATAAACTACTAGACGGAACTATAAAGAATAAAGAAAAAAGTGACCATCTTAAGCAATATGATGCCATCTTAGAATTTTCAGCTAATGCTTTTTGGAATGCAGAATAATTTAGCTGAATTTATTAACCGATTCTAAAATCATTGAAACTGAAATATCTTTCATACAACTCACTTCTCTACTACAAGTATTACCGTAATAACAGTCGCACCCTGTTGTAGGTTGAATGATTTCACCCCTTCCATACAATTCAAATTCATGTGCGTTAAAGATATTATTCATCAGCACCATTTTCTTTTGTAATGCAATTGCTATATGCATCATCAGCGAAACTTGTGTAACAATTAAATCACATGTATTGGTTAGAGTTATAAACTCTTCTAAAGAAAAATGACCTGGATAGTATGCGCCAGTTTGTTTCGCATAATACTGATTTACCTCATCTTCAGCTGCTCCACCTAAAATCATACAGAAATAACCCTGAGATTCTAAGTCCTTAATTAGCGAAATCCAGTTTTCCTTAGACCAAAGCCTTGTTTTCCACCTAGGTCCACAACCTGTATTTAAGCCAATTACTTTTTTACCATTTGCAATTGATTTAATGTGCGAATTCCATTTTTCAATCAGCGTTTCGTTTTTTCGAATTTGGTATTCTTGGCCTTCAAATTTTAAGTGGCAGATTTCAAAAATCTCTTCTAAATAGTTTTTAGTATTCCGAATAGAAATATGATCAAAAAACCCAGTAATCAATTTATGAGTTGCTGCTTCTGTAGCTGCAGAAATGTGATTGTTCTCCCAAATAAACCCATATTTTTCTTTAGCATCAACATGAGCTAATAACTGACAAGCCTCTTCGTCCTTATCTAAATTTATTGCTATATCAAATTTTCTATTCTGAATCTTATATAGTGATGTCACTTCCCATTTTAGGACATCTTCAATCGATTCTTTTGGTAATACATCAGGAAAGAGAGTCAACCAAGTTATGTGGCAATTGGGGTGTGTTTTTCGATAGCTTTCAATTAAGGGTGTTGTTCTAATTACATCGCCAATAGCACCTAATTTGATTATCAAAATTCTTGTTTCAATGGCTTGATAAAAGTCACAATTAGAGCATGCTACTCCATGTTCTTTATTAGGACTACATGGAATATGACCACGAAAAAAGACACAATCAAATTTTACTTCTTCTAACTTCATAAATGAATATTTCAATTTGCAAGTTTAATTCAATAAAATTGAATATTCGATTAAATGCTTATGATATTCATAGTGATTGGAAAATAAATAAAGCATTAAACATATAATTTTTAACAACTCAATTTTGTGATTATAAAAAAGGCAGAAACGAATTTTCGCTTCTGCCTTTTGGTTGACTATCTATAAAATTATCCTAATTTACCCCCTGTTCCGTAACCTGTAAATGTTCCTGCACCATCAAAATCAAAATACATAACGGCATCCCCGGCAAAAATTACATATATATCTGAACCAGCACCATCATAATCTTCTAATATGTAAAGATTAGGGTATCCGGTATAAACTAAAGGATTCGAAGCCTGATTAATTTCGACTGAATTCCCATCAGTCCAACTAGCAGTTATTATTCCAGAAGATGAAATATTAAAATTTCCAGCTCCCTTTGTTCCATCTGTCTCAAAATCAACATATTTATAATCACCAACAATGCTAGCATCATCTGGTCCATTCACCAGCCAAGATTCATCCATTTTATAGGCAAATACAGATCCGGCTCCAGTTCCTAAATCAATTAAGAAAACAGATGTATTTCCACCTATATATACGTAACCAGTAGCTGTCGATGACCCATCTGAAACTACTAAACGATCATTATTTATTGAATATACATAATTAAACCCTGTTCCTGAAGAATCGTTGTTTTGAGAAGTTAATGGAATATAAAACCCAGTATCAACAGGAGCTTTTTCATCTACCCATGTACCAAATAAACTATCCCCTTCGGCTGTAAATATTCCCCATTCCATCGGGTATCCTTGATTTAAGTATGGTCCCAATTTGGTATAAAAATAAGATCCTGCAATTTCAGACTGTCTCCCTGAATTATCTATTTCTGAACTTACTCCAAAAGAAATGTCATTATTTGAGTTTCCAGAAGGGAAATTTGCAGCGATTATTTTATCGTCTAATTCTACTGCAAAAAAGGTATCATTATTTGCAACAACTTGATAAATTCCTTCAAAAATATTACCGTAAACCCCACCAAATACGGTGTCTGACAAAACTTCAAATGATCCACTTTCAGTGTTTGCAAATGTTTCATTGTTTAAAGTATAGGTATTATTAGACTTATCTATACTAAATGTAACTAAATCCCCATAAGATGCTGAGCCAGAATACTTATTAATTGATGTGCTATTATTGCCATTATTATTATTGGTATCAGGTTTCACCGCTTCGTCTTCACTGCAAGAACCTAAAGAAACGACACTAGCAATAATGATTGCCTTTAATGTTAAATTTTTCATAATTAATTGTTTTTTGTTAGTAACTCAAAACTAGTTTAAAATCAAAACCTATCAAATACTCAATTATGAGTATATATATTAATACGCATAACAATCATTTAATAATCAACAGCATAAAAAAAACAAACCCAAAAGCTTATCTTTTTTCAAGCTTTTGGGTTATCTGTTTGGATTAAATAGGAACTCATTAAATATAATGTAGTATCACCATTATCCTTGATTTGAACGTTGGAGTCCTTTTTCGATTTTTAATCAATATAGGTTTAGCCTGATTTTGTGATTTTTTAGTAGATTCTAATAGTCGCTTATTTTTTATGTTTACTTGTTTATTCAGCTTTTGAATTTGTTTGGGGTGGCAGTCTAATTGATTTAATTTTTCATTGATAGTATCAAACTGCATACTTGGCTGTGAAAACAGTTCAACACAAAACAATAGAAATAAAATCTGCAGGTACTTCAACTCCAATTATTTTACAAATTATCTATACTGCTAAGTTGAATATTAGATTATTAAAAAAAAATACTTAAAAACTAGTATTTTTTTGTTCAGATTTTTTGCTTATAAAATTTTTATTTATTGAATGTCTTTATAATCAAATAGATAACTATTCCTTGTTTTTATAATAAAACCCAGATATAGGGATTTGAACCTGAATTAGCAAAAACATGTTATTTGATCCAATGTCCATAACTAAAATGCCTAATTAATGAGTTTGTTGAAATAATGATTTTCTATATGGTGTAAAATTTTCAAACAAAAAAAGACCCACTCCGTAAATTCGAAGTAGGTCCTTAAAAGTATTAACAGATAAAAACTAATTCACAATTAACTTTTTGACAACATTTCCTTTTATGCTATTTATTTCAATAAAATAAATTCCTGCACTAATATTTAAATTCACTTCAAGCACTTGATTGAGTGCATTTGTCTTATAAATCATTTTTCCCTGAATATCACGAATGGAAACTAAAGCAGTGCTCGAATAATAAGTACCCATATCAATCTTAAAATTACCATTGTTAGGATTTGGAAAGATGCTAATCGAATTTGCTTTTTCAAATTTTTCAATTCCGACTCCTATTACAGGAATACAAGCACTTGTATCAATACAATTCCCTAAACTTACAATAACTGCATAATCACCATTAATACTTGGTGTAAAGGATCTTCCAGTTTCACCTGAAATTGGTCCAGTGGGAGTTGAACCACAGCCAATCCATTGGTAAGTAGCACCTACTTGATTTGCAGTTAACACAAACCCAGATTGACTAACCGAATTATCAACAGAATTAACTGTCACCATTACTTGATCTGTTGAAGTACATCCTACGCTACTTGTTACAGTTACCGTATAAGTAGTTGTTGAAGTTGGGCTTGCTGTTGGATTAGCTACACTTGTTGAATTTAAACTAGAGCCGCCACTCCATGAGTAGCTTGACCCACTTGGCCCTGTTGGTGAGCCTCCTATGCTTACAGAACTTCCATTACAGATTGTCTTGTCAACTCCAGCATCGGCTGTAGGTATTGGATTTACTGTCACCATTACTTGATCTGTTGAAGTACATCCTGCGCTGCTTGTTACAGTTACCGTATAAGTAGTTGTTGAAGTTGGGCTTGCTGTTGGATTAGCCGCAATTGTTGAATTTAAACTAGAGCCGCCACTCCACGAGTAGCTTGATCCACTTGGCCCTGTTGGTGAGCCTCCTATACTTACAGAACTTCCATTACAGATTGTCTTGTCAACTCCTGCATCGGCTGTAGGTATTGGATTTACTGTCACCATTACTTGGTCTGTTGAAGTACATCCTGCGCTGCTTGTTACAGTTACCGTATAAGTAGTTGTTGAAGTTGGGCTTGCTGTTGGATTAGCAGCACTTGTTGAATTTAAACTAGAGCCGCCACTCCACGAGTAGGTTGACCCACTTGGCCCTGTTGGTGAGCCCCCAATTGTTGTTGATGCCCCTATACAAATTGATTTATTATTTCCAGCATCAGCTGTAGGTATTGGATTTACTGTCACTATTACTTGATCTGTTGAAGTACATCCTGCGCTGCTTGTTACAGTTACCGTATAAGTAGTTGTTGAAGTTGGGCTTGCTGTTGGATTAGCAGCACTTGCAGAACTTAAACTTGAGCCGCCACTCCACGAGTAGCTTGACCCACTAGGCCCTGTTGGTGAGCCCCCAATTGTTGTTGATGCCCCTATACAAATTGATTTATTATTTCCAGCATCAGCTGTAGGTATTGGATTTACTGTCACCATTACTTGGTCTGTTGAAGTACATCCTGCGCTGCTTGTTACAGTTACCGTATAAGTAGTTGTTGAAGTTGGGCTTGCTGTTGGATTAGCTACACTTGTTGAATTTAAACTAGAGCCTCCACTCCACGAGTAGGTTGACCCACTTGGTCCTGTTGGTGAACCCCCAATCGTTGTTGATGCGCCTATACAAATTGATTTATTATTTCCAGCATCAGCTGTAGGCAGCGGACTTATGTTTCTAGACTTAACAATCGAATCTTTACACGCCCCATTTTCAACTAGAAGTTTAATGCTTTTACTACCAGAGGTATTAAACGTATGACTTGCGGAAGTACTAGTATAATCTATTGTTCCATCATTCCCAATATCCCATTTATAAATAGTATTAGCAGATGTATTTGTTGATGTATTTGTTAATGTTGCAGTACCGCCAACACAGCTTGTATTAAATGAAATAGAAAAGTTTGCATTTGGTTGAATACATGTACTTTTTACATTCCCAAAATTGGCATCCAGCACATAAGTTACAAAGAAACCATAATCCTCATTGTTTTGCCATGGCCCTGATGTTCCAATTTGTACCCAAGTTGTTTTAGGTAAATATTTATTAGGAGTAGTTCCTAAAGATATATTAGAATCCCGATTGACTGCTCCAATAAAAAAGGTATCACCTGGTAAAACTAAATAGCCGCCGATATTATTAAAAGTAAAATCTACAAATGAACTTCCAGAATTGCTGTAGATTACCGTATCTGAAGAAGCCAAAATACTACCCGGAACACCATTAAAATCTCTGATATTTATACTAAGTGGTTTGTTTGAGATTTGTCCATTATAGTTTGTAAAATAAGCTCTAACTGTGGTCAATGTGTCTTGAAATCTTGTTTCAAAAATAGTTCCTATTTCTCCATACCCATTTGTAATACCCAATGAATTGGTTGCATTTAAATCATGTCTTGCAAATGTTGTATCTGTAATTTCTAATACATCAGATAACATTGCATTATCACTTGGATTTGCATCAGTTCCACTAAAAACAACTTCATAATTCACTTGATAGTTGCCTTTAAGGAAATAGTTAAATGAGTTATTGGCAAATAATTGAATTGAATCTCCAACTACTAATGTTGCTATGCTTGGAGTACTATCAACTTGAAAAATTGAAGCATTTCGATAAACACTATACTTCACTCTTACATTGGTCAAATTTGAAGTCCCAACATTTTTAACCCATGCAGAGTTTGTGTAATAATCATGATGATAGTTTGGTATTTTAGTGTATTCTGAAGGATCGCTTACACTTAGTATTTTAGCATCTGAGATAGTACTTCCTACATTTCCAAAGTTAAGTCGCATACCAGGAATCGCATCAATCCATCCCCAGCCGCCACCTACAAACACGAAGTTTGTTACTGGCATAATTCTATCTTGAACACTTATATCTCTACCAACTCTTAAAGGAACTGACCCTTTTTGTTCATAAGCCAATACATATTGTTTATTGCCAGATAAATTTATGGCAGTATTAAACGGAATTGTAATCCAAGTACCTAAATCTATACTAGAAACTGTATATGTACTTTGAGCAGTTGAGCCTATTAAGCTTAAAGTATTACCAATACTGGCTCCTACCGCTGCAGAATCATTATTCCAATAATATAATTGCGGTTGAATTACTGCTCCTATATTCGCCGAATTGTTGGCAACGAAAACAGAAATAGAAGTTGCTAGGTCTCCATTTTGCCCTATTGAAAACAAAGTACCTAGTTTATCTCCAACGAATCCACCACCTGTATAACTATTTGTTGCTATGGCTGCATTAAACACTCCATAATCTTTAGCCAAAACTGAATCTGTTAAAGAAAAAATATAATCCGCTGTAGCGTTTGCAGGTCTTTGGTTGACTGAATTTGAAAATGCAGTAAAACGAGTTGTAAAATTGGCATTATAATTTGCCGTAAACAAAGGGCTAGTTATGTTTAAAACATCAACTTGTTGTGGGTTTGAAATTCCTACTCCCGGTAGGGTTGCACTAGTACTATAAATAGGGGTGGTACTAAAATTATTAAATACTTCTGTCCTAAATCCAACGCCAGTTTCTACATTAGAACCTCCGTTTCTAATCTGAGCTGTAAAACCAACTGGATCAAATATGTTTTTAGGAATCATAGAAAATTCAGGTCTTCGTGTAAAATTTGGCCAAAAGTCAACATCCCATCCCTCTAATTCAAGTGCGTTATCAAATCCATTAACGATGGCTACATCGTCAATCATCCAATAGTAATGACTGGAGCCTGTTTGTCTAAATCTTAAATAAGCAGTTGTAGCATTCCCCAATACACTTGTTACATCTATTTCAACTGACTCTCCATTTGGGCTTATTAGGTTTGCTGAGGAAGCAGAACCCCTAGCATCAAAAGTTGTCCAAGTTGTGCCATTGGTGCTTACTTCAAGTACTAAATCATTCGAATTGTTACAACAAAACCTCAAAGAATGTTGAAACCTAACTAAAACGGATGCACTTGAAGAAATACTAATTGCATTAGAAGTGACACTTGCATTCATCGCAACAAAACCACCTGTGGGAGTAGGTGTATTATAAAAATCAGATGGCAATGATAAATAGCCATTGCTTGAAGAAGTTGAATTTAAGGCTGCTGCGGTTGCAGAGTATTGCCCTCCGGGTGCTGAATTTGACCATTTCCACAAAGCTGATGGTTTAGCTGGATTACTAGTTGTCCAGCCCGAAGGCAAAGAGTTTGTTGTTGAGTTAAAATCTTGAAAATACATAGTGTCTCCTGGTGCAGCTCCAGTAACTGGAGGGCCAAAATCAAAAGAGACCATGTTGCCCGACTCCGTTATATTTCTTATTTGCAAACCTGTATTTCCATTGAGGTAATTCTTCGCATTCGGGTTTGTATTGTCATCAAACGTTTGGTTATTTGAAGAACCAGGAAACAAATCACCATTATCCCCTCTATTGATTCCATTATCCAAATGTTTGCTTCCATCTGCTTCTTCAAGATCAACCCCTTTTAAGTTTTCATCTGCGTTTACTCCATTTCCAGCTCCATTCGTCTTAGAAGTATTGATATGCCAAATGGCTAAACCTTCTCCGTTTAATTCGATATCAATTCCAACTTTTTGCCTATTCTCCAACAAAAAATATTCATTGTTTTGATTGGTATTTATTCTAAATATTTGATTTTGGCTTGTGCTTGCTGGCGGTATAGTATATGAACCACTTTGACCAATTGTAAGCATTGTCGGGGTGTCCCAATTATTTTTAATTTTCGACCATGCGCAAAAATTACCTGGTCTATGCTCACCACCTAACCATCCAGCGCCTCCCATAAGTCCCCAATTTCCTATTCCTTCTGAACTTCCATTTGAATTATCAGTATCATACAAATCAGGCAAACCTAAATTATGCCCAAACTCATGGCAAATCACTCCTATTCCAACAATATTTTGGCTAGATCCAGAGGTTCGAGTTTCTGGGTTAATCATATAGTCATTAATGTAAACTCCATCGTAATAAACAGAACCCAATGTGCCACCATTTAGCACCCAGCGATGCGACCATATGTATTGATTCTGACTCCCTTGCTCAGCACCAGGCCCAGCATGAACAGCCAAAATTCCATCTACTGCATTATCATTATTATTGTCATATAAGGCAAAATTAACTCCCGCAGTCTCTGCGGCATTAACTGCCTCGCGAACTAAATCTGCAGCTCTTCCAGAGCCATTATTATTGCCATAATAAGCATAGCCATGGGATGCTCTATACCATCCATAAACATCTACATCAATAATCAGTTGTCCGTGTGATGCAGTTTGATAAAACATCTTAAAGCTTCCATCGCCATTGCGATAATTGTTGCCGTTCATCAAACTGTCAAAGTTTGCTTTTGTAAAAGTTTTTTGAAGGTCAGGATAATCAATCAATAGGGCTAATACTTTAACATTTCCTGTTGTAGGGAAAGATTTTGACAGCACTTGGTTTCTAACCTGATTCAGTACTGCTTGTTTTAAGGGATCTAAATTTGGTTTTATTGATTTTGGTTTCGAATTTAAGTAGCCTAACTCTGCAACAGTCCTAAATGCAGGATCGTTAGCTTTTATTCCAGAATTCACTAAGTTTCCATTTATTTTATCTGCATATTCATAAATTCCATTAGCATTTAATACCACACTATAACCATCCATTGTCTCTGTCCATGAATTTACCATAGTTCCTTTTCCAAAAATGGTAATTTGACTTCCATCAGCTTGCATAACTAAGGTAGGGTCGGGAGAAACCTTGCAGTTTGTTGGTGCCAACATTGGTTTTTCAGTATCTGATTCTACTTTAGGCTTAGTCGGAAATGATTGCATTTGGCTTTTTGCTTTTGAAGCATCTGGAGCTTTATCTTGCAAAGTATCTAATCTTTTAACTTCTATGACTTGCTCAATTTCTGGTTTTTGTGGTTTTTCAGGAACAGGCTCTTTAGAAAGTGAATTTTGCTGAGCATTTAACAAAATACTTGAAGAGAATAGCACTGCAGTTAGTAGATTTTTCATTTCTAGAGTTTTTATATTTGAGAACAAAGGAAGTTCATTATAGTGGTTCATGAAATACTCAATTATAGGTATATTTTAAATTAAAGCCAATCATCCTAAACAAACTTATATGTTTAGAATATTTGAATTATTGAAACCACTTAAAACTAACAGTATAAATAGAGTTATCTGCCTTAATAAACTTTCAAACAAAGCATATATAAGACCAATTTAAACTTCAGTAGTAGTAAAAGCTATTTTATCGTTTTTGCCAATATAAAACAAGCAAATAGGGGAGATACGTCAGTTTTCTTAATATTTTTACTTTAGGGTTTCGGCAAAAAGTTGGCTCTAGACATTACCAAATTTTGGTTAGAATAATTAGGTTTTATTTTTAACTATATCTTATAAGTAATACCTAATGAGAAATTAACCCCATCTGTATATCGCTGAAAATCATAACTCTTACTATTCAGTTTATACACTCTTCTAGTAGGAGAATTCAATAAGTTGTTACCCGATGCTTTTAAAGTCCATTTTTTTGCAATTCCTTTAGAAATATTAAGGTTTAGCGAAGGTTTTGCTTGTTCATAAATATCTGGTGTCCCACCTCCAACTACAAGTATTAATTTAGGACCGGATACATTAAATGAGAGATTAACCTCTAAGTCTAAACTGTCGTTTGTATAAGAAATATAAGAATTCATTATATAAGGAGATTGACCGAACATTTGCCGAGTAGTTTTTGCATCGGGATCCGTTGCTTTAATTTGTATTAATTCATCTTTCCCTATCTGAGTCTCTGAGAATACGTAAGTAAAATTTGCTCCTGCTGAGAAACTTTTTAGATGCGGAGAAAATCTTCCTAAGTTTTTCCTAGCTTCCAACTCAAGACCATACACATTTGCAAAATCTTGATTTTGCCAAGTGATTTCTGTGTTAGCCGCAAAGGGATTAATGACTGTTTCTATAGGTTTATGAAATTTTTTATAGAAAAGACTAAGAGCAATAATTTCTCCTGAATTTGGAAATGTTTCCCATCTAAAATCAATATTATCAATTAATGTTCTTTCTAAATTGGGATTACCCACTTTTACATATCTTGTTTCTAAATCGAATGTTGCATAAGGCGCTAATTCTCTAAATGTTGGCCTTGCAAGGGTTCTAGTTAAAGCAAATCTCAGGTTTGATTTCTCATTAACATTATAAGTTATATTTAAAGATGGTAATAGATCTGTCTCGACTAATTTTCCTTTCTTTAAATCAAGATCCATACTTTCAACATCAATATTTGTAGATTCAATTCTTGCTCCAGCAATAATTCTCCACAAAGAATTCAACTTTAGGTCAAACATACCATAGGCAGCAGATATAGTTTGCTTCCCTTTATAACTATTCTGTTTATCTGTCGCGTTAACTACATTTATAAAGCTAAACGTACTTCCATTATTCTGACCAACAACCATATTTTGATCTGAAAAATAAGCAACTGGATCTCCATTGAATGAAACACCAGTTTTTGTAAACACAAACCATTTCTCACTAAAATCTCTTGATTTAGAAAGATTGGCAATCCCGAATTTAAGTATTTTAGATTCCTTTTGGTTTTGAGTTAAGGGCAATTCAAAATTTAATTTAATATCGGTATTTACTTCCTCCATATTTCTAAAGTATCGTGTTGGTTCTAGGTAAAGGTTTGGTGAAAGTTGATACTTCTTTTGACCGTTTGAATCAAAAGAAAAATCACTTGTGAAAATCCTAAAATCTGGTGTGTTTTGATTAGATGAAGTATATGCAGCAATCCAATCCATTTTTAATTTCTTGAAATTTTTAAAAGAATGCCCCCCCCTTAATTGATATGAGGTCATAGCTCTTTCTATATACTGTATGTTTCGTGTTTCAATATATCTCCCTATTTCATCTTTAGGTATCTCTCCTGTTAAGGTTCGTGTTGTTGCTGTTCCATTCTGATTTCTAATGATAGTAAATCCAATTTTATTATTTTCATTGAATTTCATCGATAAATTTAGTACACCACCAAGTAAGGTGTTTTCAACTGATTTTTGATCGATTAACAACTCTTCAGGATTTAGATTCTTAGCCTCATTTATATTTTCAGTTAAAGAAAATCTGTTGTTTATTCCATTATTGTAGTATCTATTCTTATTAGAATAAGACAAGCCCACATTATATCCAAATGATTTCGAAAATAAGGTTGTTTGATTCCCAACTCCTATTGAATATGACTGATCTAAAAACGGACTATTTTTTGTAGGAACCCATTCTTTTGAAAACGACTTAGTTTGACTAGTCAACAAAACATTAGATCCTTGATTTATACCGCAAGTAAAACATGGGCTTACTACCTCATTATCTTGAACGACACTTGGTATAGCTCTTTTGCCATCATCAAAACCTAACCAATCTGTTGAACTTTTTTCTTGCGAAAGAGTATTTGAATTAAAGGTAGATTGTGTATTAAAAGACAAAGTAGAAGAAAAGTAAAAATCAAATTTATTAGGAAAATCTTTAGTTAAAATATCTACTAACCCTGCAGTAAAACTACCTGGCAAATTAGGTGTAAAAGTTTTAGTTACAGTTATATTATCAATTAGATTAGTTGGATATAAATCTAATTGGACTGTATTTCGGTTAGGATCAAGCCCCGGTATTTCAGCACCATTTAAAGTTGTTTTGGCATATCTATCACTTAATCCTCTAATATAAACATATTTTCCACCCTCAACAGAAACACCAGTAATTCGCTTAACTGCCCCGGCTGCATCACTATCCCCAGCTTTTTTAATTTGTTGTGCTGTAATGCCATCCACAACACTTGCAGCTTTTTTTTGCATTGCCAACATATAATTTGAAGATGCTTTATTAGCTTTCGCTTGAATGGTAACCGTTTCCATTTTAACAGAAGCATCTTGCAACTTAACATTATGAATATAAACTTGATTATCGCTAAGACTAACTTGTCTTAACGTATCCGATTTATAAGAAATATATTGTGTAATAATTGTGTATTTACCCGAAGAAACACCAGTAATTTGATAGCTTCCGTCTAAATCAGTTGAAGTCCCTTGTTTTGTTTCTAAAATATAAACTGAAGCACCAATTAATTCTTCTCCAGACTGTCCGCCTGTGATTTTTCCACTTATTGTTATTTGTGCAAATGAATCAAAAAATACAAAAGCAATAACAAAGAAAAATATTGATTTTTTCATCTTCTTTTTTTTTACAAAAGTGTGTGATTTAAATCACCTCCAGTTGAATCAAACTTTATCAATGCGTTAATTTAATGTTAACAAAAAAAGGGTTGCTATAATCTTAGCACCCCATTTTTTTGTTATAAATTCTTAAACTATTGGGCTGCAATAGTAAATATGTCATATGCTGTTGTTCCAGATCCTATCTCATAGAAAATATTCCCTTTAAGCTTTAAATCCGAATTTACAAACCTTGAATAAGAATCTTCCCCTGAAGTCAAATCTTCAATATCAATTCCTTTTCCGAAATTGTAAAAAATAGAGTTATGATATTCACCTCCTGCATTGTCTCTAAAAGTAATTGCTCTAGAAGTACCATTTCCAATATAAGTTACATTATAAATAACTGGTGTTGCATAAGGTGTTGCAGTTTCAGGGTCTGTACCTCCATCATGCTCACCCCCTCTATCACTTTCCTCATCCTGCACAGTTACCCAAAACTGCCCTTTTCCTCTAAATCCTTCATCATAATCAAATGAATCATCTCCACAAAAAGCAGTAATTATGTGTTTCGCATTAGGCGCTCCTCCAAAGAATTCTAGCCCATCATCTTTGTTTGAAACTACCTCAATATATTCTATAGTTGTCCCACTACCTACACCTCCAAGAGTTAGTCCGTTAATTTCATTCCCTGCTCCTATATCAGTTCCCCCATGTCTTATAGACACATATTTAATTGTCCCAGAATTATCCGAATCATCAGCCCCTCCATAAATACCTCTTGGTTCATTTGTAGGTATTCCTTCAATTTGAGTTGATCCTGGGCTTGAGTTAAGTCGGGCATTCCCAAGTAAAATTAAGCCCCCCCATTGCCCTTTTACATTTGATAGTTGAGGAGTGCCATCATCTCCTTCATATGTCATTATTATTGGTTCAGTAGCCGTTCCAATTGCATTAATTATACCACCCTTAGCAATGATCAGTGCAGAGGCAGAAGCTCCCGAACCAGGTTTTCCTTTTAATACTGTCCCTTTTTCAATGGTTAAGGTTTCTCCATTTCCAATAAATACCAATCCATCTATAATGTAGATCGTGTCCTTACTCAAAGTTGTATTGATTGTAAGCGAGTTATCATTAATTTTTTTTGTTGGTTTCGTATTATCAAATGTTCTTTTATCTCCAGATATATAAGTCCAACCTGCAGCCCAATTTGTTGAACCAAATGCACCTTTATAATTGACTTGTGTATAAAACCCATCAAGAGGAGGTAATTCACCAGTTGATAACGTATTAGTCGGTATTAATGTATTTGCTGATAATATTCCAGGATTCTCTAAAGTATTGTTATTAGTTGTAAAAGAAATAGCAACTGCATCTTCTTCAGCAGATGTAGTTGTAGATGGGGTATTGGATTTTGGAGTTTCTGTTTCATCATCTTTGTTGCAAGATGATATACTAATTGAAAAGGCAAACACTACAATTGCGCTCATCATTAATGTTACATTGTTTCTAAAGTTTTTCATTTTAAAAAAGTTTTTGTTTTTTATATTGATGCAAATGTGAGATTCACTTATTAGCTTAAATGGAATAATATGTTATCAATAAATTAATTTTCTAATTGACAACACAAACGCCTAACACACACGATGCAAATAGATTACCGTCATAAATTGATACAACAATTCTATTTATAGGAAACTTAGAGTTAAAATCAACTTAATCTTAAATTAACCCTAAAGCAAAGCATTAACAATAATTTAGTATTTATTATAAAACAATATGAAAGAAAAAATTCTATTAGTCGATGATGAGCAAGATATCCTAGAGCTTATCAATTATAATTTAACAAATGAAGGGTTTAATGTATTTTGTGCTAATGATGGAATCGAAGCGATTAAGTTAGCCAAAGAGATTATACCTGATCTAATTATATTAGATGTAATGATGCCAGTAATGGATGGCATGGAAGCATGTATAGAGTTACGAAAAATTGAATCACTTAGCAAAACTGTCATTACTTTCCTTTCTGCTAGATCTGAAGATTATTCCCATATAGCAGGGTTTGAAGCAGGGGCTGATGATTATATCACTAAGCCAATTAAACCGCGTGTTTTAATAAGCAAGATTAAGGCACTATTAAGAAGGAATGGTGCTAAGTTGAACGACAAACATGAAAATATAGCATCTGGAAGGATTATTTTAGATCGCGAACGTTTTGTATTAATTTTAGATGGAACTCCAATCGACCTTCCTAAAAAGGAATTTGAACTTCTCGAACTTCTAATGATGAAACCTGGCAGAGTTTATACAAGGGATACTATCTTAAACGAACTTTGGGCTGAAGATGTAATAGTAAACGATCGAACGATTGATGTTCACATCCGAAAGATAAGGGCAAAAATTGGAGACGATTACATAAAAACAGTTAAAGGAGTTGGATATAAATTCGAAGAGGATTTACAATTAAATCCGTCAAATAATTATGTTTCGCCCTAACGAAACATCAAATACAGCATACATAAAACCACAATCAAAGCAAACCAGTTTCTTGGCGAAACTTTTTTGATGTCTTCAATTAAAAATTTTAGTTTCATTTCAAGTTTTATTTTCAAATAAGAAAAACAAGTGTGATTATCGCTAATAAAATAGCAATTATTAGGGTTTGTGCAATCGACCTAGACAGTGGACTGATTCGAGTATGGTCAGGTTCCATAGATTTATTCCATGTAAACACAAGTAAGAAAATAGCTGCTACTCCAAGAATAGCACCTATAATTAAAAAAGTTAAAATATAGTCCATCGCTTTAAATCAGCAACTTTGCCGCCTCTTTTGCATGATAGGTCAAAATAATATCAGCTCCTGCTCTTTTCATCGACATCAATTTTTCAAGCATAACTTTCTCTCCGTCAATCCAGCCATTTGCTGCAGCTGCTTTTACCATGGCATATTCTCCACTAACATTGTATGCTGCTATAGGCACATCAAATTGATCTTTTACTTCTCGAATAATATCTAAATAAGAAAGTGCTGGTTTTACCATTAAAATATCTGCCCCCTGTTGCAAATCCAACGTTGCTTCTTTTATTGCTTCTAAACGATTAGCGGGATCCATCTGATAAGTTTTTCGATCGCCAAATGAAGGTGCAGAATCTGCGGCATCTCTAAACGGACCATAAAAAGCTGATGAATATTTAACTGCATAAGCCATCAATGGCATATTTTCATACCCATTTAAATCTAACACATCGCGCATTACTCCTATTCCCCCATCCATCATGCCTGAAGGAGCCAACATATCAAATCCAGCTTCGGCCATCGACAAAGTTTGCTTTTCTAAGTTCAACAATGTTTCATCATTATTAACCGTTTCTCCATCTAACACACCACAATGCCCGTGGTCGGTGTATTCGCAAAAGCAGATATCAGCTACAAGATACAATTGGGGATACTTGGCTTTTATATATCGTGCTGCTTGTTGCACTACACCTTCAGAATTCCAAGATTCAGAACCAATTGCATCTTTCTTCTTAGGTATTCCAAACAACATAATCGAATTGATTCCCAAGTCAACTAATTCTTGAAGTTCTGCATCTAATCGGTCTATAGAAGTACGATAAATTCCAGGCATCGAAATAATTTCTTTTCGAATGTTTTCACCTTCCTCAATAAACATAGGATAAATAAAATCGTTTACTGATAATGTCGTTTCACGAACTAAATTTCTAATTTGAGGGTTACTTCTTAATCTTCTAGGTCTAAACATCTTTATTGTCTTTTATAATCAATTCAAATAATGCATCCACAGTGTGCGGTTCTGCAATGCCATCTATTATAAAGCCTAACTCGCTTGCAACTTTGGCAGTGCTAGGTCCAATACAATACGTTTTACTGTCTATAAAGTTCATTGCTTTATGCTGCACACATGTATGAAAAGATCTAACTGTAGATCCGCTAGTAAACGTAAGGTAATCTATACTCTGATTCAAGATTTCTTCAACCTTTTCTAGGGAATATTCAATTGCTTTATTTTTATAAACTGTCAACGGAAAAACCTTAGCTCCCCTACTTTCAAAAACAGTTAAATATTCGTTGCTTGCTATATCTGACCGAGGAATTAAAATCTTTTTTCCAGAAATTTCTTCATCCATGTTTTCTGCTAAAACTGCAGCGGTGTATTGTATAGGAACAAAATTAGTGCGATAACCCATTTGCTCTAATTTTAGTTTAGTTTTTTCTCCTACTGTTGCAATTTTCAAGTTTGGATAGAAATAAAACTTTACGCCCTTTTCAGCTGCATATTTAAAAAAATAGTCCACGGTATTTTCACTCGTAAAAACTAACCAATCAATATGCTCTAATTGTTCGAAAGCCGAGTAAATTTCTGATTTATCTTCTAGTTCAACTAGCTCTATTAGAGGCATGGCTATCGCTATTCCGCCATGTTTTTCAACTAATTTAACAAGATCTTTAGATTGATGAGCGGCTCTGGTTATTAATACAGATTTACCTTTAAGAATTTGGCTCACGTTCTTTGATTCGTTTATTTTCAAGCAAAGCATTGTTTAAATCATAAGCCAATTGTCTAGCAAGTTGCAAAGCAGAGCCTTTATGACCTTCTATACTTCCAATTTCTACTATTGAACCATCTGCAGTGGCAAACAAACCTTTTATGCTAAAGTGATTATCTTTTACTTTAGCATGAGCTGCTATTGGAAAATTACAACCCCCACCCAATGCTTCTAAAAATACTCGTTCTGAATTAGCAGCAATTTCCGTATCTGCATTATTTAATTTATGAACTAAATTATATGTGCTTTTATCTCCATCTCTAATTTCAAGCGCTAAAGCACCTTGTCCAACTGCTGGAATCATGTCGTCTTCTGAGAGAATTTCGCTAGCATAATCTAACATTCCTAAGCGTTTCAATCCAGCAGCAGCTAGAATAATGGCATCGTATTCACCATCTTTCATTTTTTTAATTCTGCCATCAACATTGCCCTGTATAAATTTCACTTCTAAATCTGGGCGTAACTGCTTAATTTGTATTTCTCTTCTTAAGCTTCCTGTTCCAATAACAGCTCCTTTTTTTAACTCATGCAGTTTTTCCCCATTTCTTGAAATTAAAACATCTCGAACATCTTCTCTTTTCGAAATTGCTCCAAACCGCAACCCAGGTATCGATTCAATTGGCAAATCTTTAAAACTATGCACTGCAATATCAACCCTTCCATCTAGTAGAGCACGTTGTATTGCCGAAGTAAAGGCTCCCATCACTTCAATATTGCCTTCATCGCCGCTGGTTCTAATTACTTGAGTTATGTATTCATTTTGAGGCTCTTTTTCACGAAGCTTTTCTATCATATGATGCGTTTGGGTCAAAGCCAATTTACTACCTCTTGTCCCAATTATCACCCTTCTTTTTGGTACAAAAATATCTACATCGTCTAAATCAAATACCTTTTTTACCGTATTTATAGGATTATCTGTATGATGTAAATTCTGAGCAAAATTATTCAACTCCTCCATGGGTTTTTTAGAAACCTTACGAATTAAGCGATGCGCAAATCGTTCAATTAAAATCTCTTGCTCTTGACTTAAGTCTCCTAACTTAGGCAAAAGCCATTTTAATTCTTCGTCTTTTGTTTCTTGCAAGCCATTCCAATATGCCTCAATTATAGGTGATGCTTTGCGATGGTAAAACCATTCGATAAACTTGTCACCCTCTTCAGAAATTATGTTTTTAACTAAAGGTATTTCGTTTTGTCTTTTCAACAAACCTTCAAATGTCATTTTTTTAATGTCATCCAAGTCGTATAAATTCACATTCTCAAATGCTTTTAATACCGGATTAAAGTTTCTTGGTAAACCAAAATCAATTAACAATTTTGGGCGATCTGCATTCATTGCGAATTGTGCTCGAGTGCATTTACTATTTTCTATTTCTTTTTCACTTAGAAGGTTTACTTCACCTTGAGTCCCACCGATTATGATATCCGATTGCACCAAATAATGTGGCAGTTCAGAAACATGCACTGCTTTTCCACCCCACTCAGCAGCCATTTCATTTGCTCTTGGCATATTATGACTAGCAATGAATAATTCCTTAATTGCAGAACGATCTAGAACAGTGTTGACCAGATTGGCCATATTTCCTGTTCCAACAACCAATATAGATGTATCTTTTAAATCGTAGTTATGCTTGTTAATCAACTCGAAACCAACAGTTGCTAATGAAGCCGAATGCTTACCAATATTAGTTTCTAGTCGGGCTCTTTTGCCAACATGCACAGCCTGGCGAATGAACTCATCCATAATAGGCCCTATGGTTTTTTCTCTTCGAGCTAAATCCATGGCATCTCTAATCTGACCTACGATTTGGTGTTCTCCAATAGCTTGTGACTCTAAGCCAGCTGCTGTAGAAAATAAATTATTAATAGCAATCTTGGTATCAGGCAATACTGACAAGTACTGACTAAATTGTCCAAACTTTTCTAAATACTTTTCTAAAAACAAATAATTATCCCCATAGGCATAAATGGACAAACGATTACAAGTCGAGATTATAAAAACCTCTTTATAATGTTTTTTTAAAGCCTGAAGAGCTTCTGAGGTTTGTGTTTTATTAAGTGCCAGTTGCTCTCTAATAGCTATAGGAGCAAAGCGATGACTGAGTTCAATACCAACAATTCTATCCATTAAAAAAATTCCTTCGAGGCCAACAAAATTAACTATTACTTAATCAAAACAAGCCAATTTTAGAATTAAAAATAATTTGATTCATAATAAAAATTTATTGCCTTTTCCCCATAGCATATATTTATTTAATATCAATATTTTTTAATAAATTGTTAAAAAAAAATTCGATTATTATGCGAAGTAGGGATATACAATGACTCTGAAATGAAAAGAGTTTTGTTAATAAAATCGAGGCATACCTATTTGAAAATACACTTATGAGAAAGTACCTTGGTCAAAGAAAAATTACAGATTTACCCAATCTACGTTTAATTAGCCAATAAGTTGAAAATGAAAGAAACAGCCGTGAAAATAGAAAACAAAGTGGACTCCTCTACCGGAACAGAGTTTAAAGAAAATGACAACAACAGAACAAGCTACAATTATGACGATGTTGTAAAAGCAGCTACTAACTATTTTAGAGGTGATGAACTTGCTGCAAATGTTTGGGTAAATAAATATGCACTAAAAGACTCCGCTGGAAATATCTATGAAAAGACTCCTGACGATATGCACCATAGATTGGCTGGTGAAATTGCAAGAATCGAAAAAAAGTATCCTAATGCCCTGTCGGAAGAAGAAATTTATAATTTATTAAAAGACTTTAAATATATAGTTCCTCAAGGTGGTCCAATGACAGGAATTGGAAATCCTTTTCAAATAGCTTCTTTGTCAAATTGTTTTGTTATTGGAAATAAAGGCGTAGCTGACTCTTATGGTGGCGTAATGAAAATTGATGAAGAACAAGTCCAATTAATGAAAAGGAGAGGTGGCGTTGGTCATGATTTATCTCACATAAGACCTAAAGGCTCACCCGTAATGAATAGTGCATTAACCTCAACTGGTATAGTTCCATTTATGGAAAGATACTCTAACTCAACAAGAGAAGTTGCACAAGATGGCAGAAGAGGTGCATTAATGCTAAGTGTATCGATAAAACACCCAGATGCTGAAGGATTTATTGATGCTAAAATGGATGGCACTAAGGTAACTGGAGCTAATGTTTCTGTAAAAATTACAGACGATTTCATGAAGTCAGTTGTAAATAACACTCCTTTTCAACAACAATATCCCGTAGATTCTAGCAATCCAAGTTATACTACTGAAATAAACGCTAAAAGTTTATGGAATAAAATTGTACACAATGCATGGAAATCTGCAGAGCCAGGAATATTGTTTTGGGATACTATAATTAATGAATCAGTTGCTGATTGTTATGCAGATTTAGGTTTTAAAACTGTTTCAACAAACCCATGTGGCGAAATTCCATTGTGCCCTTATGATAGTTGTCGTTTATTGGCAATAAATTTATTTAATTATGTAGAAAAGCCGTTTACTCCAGAAGCAAGCTTCAACATGCCATTATTCAAAAAGCATGCTGCCTATGCTCAGCGTATCATGGATGATATTGTTGATTTAGAAATGGAAAAAATCGATGCTATCATTACTAAAATAGCTGATGATCCAGAGAGCTTAGACGTTAAACGAACAGAATTAAACCTTTGGAAAAAGATTAAACAAAAGTGCATAGAAGGTAGAAGAACTGGCGTTGGAATTACAGCAGAAGGCGATATGCTTGCCGGATTAAATAAAGTTTATGGTACCGATGAGGCCTTAGATTTTTCAGTAAAAATTCATAAAACTTTAGCCCTAGAGGCTTATCGCTCGTCTGTAGAGATGGCTAGAGATAGAGGGTCTTTCCCAATTTACGATTCCATTCGAGAAGAAAGAAACCCAATGGTCAACCGAATTAAGGATGCTGATCCAGCACTTTATGAAGACATGGTAAAATACGGCAGAAGAAACATTGCATTATTAACTATTGCTCCAACAGGAACCACTAGCATAATGACACAAACTTCTTCAGGTATAGAGCCAGTTTTCATGGTTTCTTACAAAAGAAGAAGAAAAGTTAACCCTAACGATAAAAGTATAAAAGTTGACTTTATAGATGAGGTTGGTGATGCTTGGGAAGAATACAATGTTTTTCACCACAATTTTAAAACATGGCTTGATGCAAACGGCTATGATTCAAAAGAAGTTTCAAAATACAGTCAAGAAGAATTAGATAAAATTATTGCTAAAACTCCTTATTTTGGTGCAACAGCAAACGATGTAAACTGGGTTAACAAAGTTAAAATGCAAGGTGCTATTCAAAAGTGGGTTGACCATTCAATTAGCGTCACAGTAAATATTCCTGAAAATACTTCAGAAGAATTAGTGAGTAAAATCTATTTAACAGGCTGGGAAAGTGGTTGTAAAGGAATTACAGTTTATAGAGATGGTTCTCGCTCCGGTGTTCTTGTTAGCAATGAAGATAAAGGTAAAAAAGAAGAAACTGTTACTTTTATGGAAACTCAGGCTCCTGCAAGACCAAAAGTAATTGAAGCTGATATTGTTAAGTTTAACAACAACCATGAAAAATGGATTGCGGTTGTGGGCACAATTGATGGCAGGCCTTACGAAATCTTTACCGGTAGAGCAGAAGACTCTTTCTCAATCTTAAGTCATGTTGACAAAGGTTGGGTTATTAGAAATAAAACCGACGATGGCAGAGCAAGGTATGATTTTCAATACGAAGATAGAGACGGCTACAAAACTACAATTGAAGGCTTATCTAGAACCTTCACCCAAGAGTATTGGAATTATGCTAAACTAATTTCAGGAGTATTGAGACATGGTATGCCAATTAACTTTGTCGTGGATATGGTAAACAACTTGCACTTGAGTGACGAAAGCTTAAATACATGGAAAAATGGAGTTTCTAGAGCTTTGAAAAAATACATCCCAGATGGAACAAAGGTAAACGGTCAGGTTTGCCCTGAATGTAGCTCTGAAGAAGGATTAATGTTTAAAGAAGGCTGCTTAACTTGCTCTGACTGCGGCTATAGCAAATGTGGCTAAAAATAAAATAAATTGAGAGTAAAAGGTGTTTTGAGCAATTGAAACACCTTTTTTTTGCTAAAAGTTCATTCTTAATTCGGTTTATGTAATTTGTGTGAAAAAAATAAGCAACATCACAACAAATTAAAATATTAAAACATCCTTTTTCTCAGAAGGTTTGAAATTCTCTAGCCTAATACAACGATAATAGTAAGGGAACAAGTGCTACAAGTAATAGAACTTACACTTTTTAAAAAGCTTAGAAATGTCATGTTTGGCTCCTTCAAACATTCCAAAATAGTGAGAACATGAAGGTTACTAATTTAATTAAAAAGCCCATCCTGTATATCTTACAAGATGGGCTTTCGTGCCTTCAAAAAAGAGTTTTTACTTGATTACAACCTCAACTCTTCTATTCTTCGATCTGTTAGTTTCTGAGTCATTAGGAAGTGCTGGTTTAGATTCTCCCATAGCCTCGGTGCTTATTCGATCTACTGAAATTCCTTTTGAAACTAAATAATTTTTAACTGCATCTGCCCTTTGCTGAGCTATTCTCATGTTTGTAGCTTCTGTTCCTACATCATCTGTATGTCCGTATATAGTTGCTTGTGAAGCAGAATTAGCATTGAGCTTTGCTAGGTATGATTTCAGCTTAACCACATTGCTGCTACTTAAGTTAACTTCATTGAATCCAAAGTACAAGATTTCCTCGTTTAAAGTTGGAACAGCAGTAAGCTCTTTCTTAGTTTCTGTTTTAACTTCTGTTTTATCTTCCACTTTTGTAGTTACTTTCTTAGCAGTTGCCGCAGTCTCATTTTTAGTTAATATATAGCCTTTAGATTTTTTATCATAATTCATTGTGCTTAGAACAGCACCCTCTTTATCAGTTAAATACAATATTAAGTCTTCAGGGTTTTCTTCTTCTAATGGAAGGAATTTAATGCCTTTATCTAGTTTTAGTTTTTCATACACAAACATTCCTTCTATATTCGTATAAATCGTGTCAATCGGAATATTATTCTCATCCAAAACTACAATCGCAGTATTTGCAGCTGGTAGTTTATCAAAAGTATATTTCCCAAATACTTTTTCAACTCCACCTGAACCAATACTCACTACTTTATTTCCATCTTTTACAATATATCTTTTAGAGCTACTAGTTCCATCTTGTGTGAAATAAATTATTCCATCAACAATTTCAACATCCCCTTCATTTTCAATTACAATTCTATATTCTTCTTCTAAATTTAATTTTTTGAAAGCAAAAGAACCATCTTGATTTACTGCAATTGTTTCTATAATGTTCCCTTCAAGGTCATAAACTTTTATAACTGAATTGGCAACAGGCAATTTATTAAACACAAAGCGTCCTTTTCCCGTTTCTAGCGAACCGTCATTGAAAGTTTTAGATTTTTTTCCCGATTTATCGAAATAAAACAATTCCAATGATTCATCTTTTACATTCAAGTCTCTCGGTATTATTTTAAACCCTTTATCCATCGCTATGCGTTCATAAGAAAACTCTCCTTTGTTATTGGTATAAATGGTGTCAATTGGAAAATTGTTTTTATCCAATACTACCAATGCAGTGTTCATCATAGCAACACCTTTACTTTCAAACACTCCTTTTACAATCGCTTTTTCTGGCTTTTTTCCCATCTCTACCATTTGCCCAGTTTTATCAAAAGTCACACGCTTCTTTAAGTTTCCTTTTTCATCAACGATGTACAACAAGTCTCCCAATAATTCTCCTTCTTCTGTACTATCCAATCGAATTGAATATTTCTGATCTCCAGCAAGTTTTGAAAATTTAAACTTCCCATTTTCATCAGTGACAACTTCTTCTAAAAAGTCTTTGTAAGAATCATAAACAAAAAGCTTTTGTGAAGCAACTGGTTTACCGTCTTTAAACAGTTGCCCAGCCAACAATCCAAGATTTGCAATTTTATATTCGCCGGTGGCTTTTGTGAAATATATATTCGTATTTAAAGATTCTCTATCGGAAACAAAATAAACCTGATTGGTATCGCTGACCACAAAATAGGACTCAAACCTAGATGAATTAATAGGCAAGCCAAGATTCAATGGTATAGACCATTTATCCCATCTTCCTTCCTCGCGGTAAGAAACAAATATATCAGACTCGCCAAAGCCATCATGCCCATCACTAGCAAAATACAAGGCTTTTTTATCATGTGTCAAAAACGGTGAAAACTCTAAACCCTTAGAATTAATATTGGGCCCTAAGTCAACCAAATCTGACCAAGTGCCATCTTCTTTTTTATACACTAAAAATAAATCTTCATTAATCATAGTTGAAGCCGTATCTACTAACTTACTAAGTAGCAATACATCTTCATCAGAATGCATAAAAACTGTTGTTTGAGGGTCACTCAAATCTAAACCGGGAATAACAACTTCTTGAGGGTCCTTCCATGTGCTTCTGCCATTTCTAGTTTTATAAATAATCCTAGATTTTATTGAATCTCCATCAATGTATCTGTTTAAGATATATAATCTCTCTCCATCTCTTGTACAGCCAATCATTATATTTCTTTCAGTAAAATCAACATCTCGAAATGGTCTAAACGGCCTTCCCCAGCCCTTCTTGCCTTTTTCGGCAAACCAAATATCTTGGGCTTTTACTTCTTGAACTTTCTCAGTTATTTTCTCATAATTTCGATTAAAGAATATTCCTTCTCCATTATTAAAAGTTACAGCCGTTCCCTCTTCTGCTTCATCACTTAATACATCCATTTTTTGGGGAATATCAAAAAGCGGAATTAGCAACTGACTATATGTGGGCGTACAAATTATTAGAAATAGAAATAACTTAATTACTTTCATTGTTTTTATGTTTTGGGTAGTTCGTTGTCCAAATATAAGTTGAATTTAGAATTATTTGGCTATTGGAAGTTAATTAAATTTTTTAAACGAAAGCTAGAACGAATTGTTTAATACAAACTCAATGTTTTACTAATTTTTAAAATCATGAATATTAACGTAATTAAGAAAAACCAACAGGCTTCAGGTCAGTTTAATGGAGGAGAAATTTTAGAAAACAAACCCATCGGTTTTCCAAGAGAAGGAGGTCAGCTAAAACCCTATTCCAATTTATTTTACTGGGCTCATGCTTGGTCTGAAAAAGGAAGCACTATTGGTTTACATCCGCATCAAGGTTTTGAAATTTTATCTTTTGTTTTGCAAGGATCTATAGAGCATTTTGACACTAAATTGAATCGTTGGCTGAGCTTAAAAAAAGGAGCCGCTCAAATCATTAGAGCTGGAAACGGAATATCTCACTCCGAAAAATTAAATGAAGGGGCTCACATGTTCCAAATCTGGTTTGACCCTAATTTAGACAAAACCTTACAACAGGAAGCTAGCTATGATGACTATAGCATAGATAAGTTTCCGATTGAGCAAGTAGATGGACTAAAAAAAACAACGTATAAAGGTGCAGGATCGCCGCTTTTTATGGATGCTCCAGAAGTTGAAATTTACAATTATGAGTTTCAAGTCGGCAAGCATCAAATAGAATTGGATGAGTCTAAGATTTATTCTGCTTATTTGATTTCGGGCAACATGAACATAAATGAAGAAGTTCTAGAAAACGATGATTTCTTTATCCTTGAAAATTCTAGTACCGTTCAACTTGAAATATTAAAAGAAACTATTTTATTTGTAGTGGCTACCCCAAAAGAATTGGATTACAAAACTTACGCAAAAAGAATGATGCAATAATGGAAAAAAGAATCATGATAACCGGTGCTACCGCAGGAATAGGCGAAGCAACAGCTCGTTTGTATGCTGAGCATGGCTACCACCTTATTTTAACAGGCAGAAGAGATAATTTACTGCAAACGCTCAAAAACAAACTTGAAAATCAATTTGGGATTAAAATCAAAACTTTAAATTTTGATGTAAAAGATAAAGAAGCCGTTAAAAAAGCCATAGCGTCCTTGAAAGATGAATGGAGAGAAATTGATGTATTAATAAACAATGCAGGTTTAGCCAAAGGATTTCATGACATTCAAGATGGATTAATTGAAGATTGGGAATCTATGATTGACACCAACATAAAGGGTTTGCTCTATGTATCAAGGGAAATCATGCCCATTATGATTGAAAACAGGAAAGGACATATTGTTAACATTGGCTCTATAGCGGGCAAAGAAGTATATTCTAAAGGAAATGTATATTGTTCTACCAAACATGCAGTAGAAGGCATCACTAAGGCTATGCGTATGGATTTATTACCTCACAAAATAAAAGTAACTGCAATTTGTCCAGGGGCTGTAGATACAGAATTTTCTAAAGTTCGTTTTGACGGAAACCAAGCGAGAGCAGATCAAGTTTATGATGGTTATCAACCATTAAAAGCAATAGACATAGCAGAAGCAATATATTTTGCAACCTCAAGACCTGCGCATGTCAATATCAACGATTTATTAATTATGCCAACAGCTCAAGCTGACACTTCGCACTTATTGAGAGAGTAGCTTAGATTTTAATTCAATCAACTCTAAATTAAAATCAATTTTTTCTTTTTCTTGAAATAAACTAATGTGTTGTATCATATTTTTGATAAAATCCTGATGTTTAGTTGTTTCAAGATTAAATGGTCGATGAGCTATTGACGCATTGAACCCTTGAATTAACTTATTTAGTTTCTTTGTTTTTTCTGAGAAATAAACTTCTGCCAATTTTTCCCAAATATATTCGATTGCCAATTTATTAGGGTGAACCATATCTGCTTCATAAAAACGATAATCCCTCAAATCATCAATTAAAATTTCATAAGAAGGGAAGTAGGTACAATTTTCATGAGCCTTACAAACTTCATTGACGGCCATTTGCAATGTTGACTTACTCAATTGATTTTCATGAAAACCATCTTTTAAGTGTCGAATAGGGCTGACCGTAAATACAATTTGCACCTGATGTCTCGTTTTAGAATTAATGTGTTTTATTGCATTGGATAAAGCAATAGTTATTTCATCAATAGCTAGCAATCGTTTGTGAAACAAGGCAGCCTCTTGTTTATGACAATTATTTACAAGTTGACGAGATGAGGTTAACTCATGCACCCAAGCAGTCCCTAAACTTATAAATACCACTTTGCAAGTCTTTAAAAAATCATGTTGTTTATACAGAGCAGTGTTTGCATTTTTAATTGCAGTATCAAGTTCTATAGCCGAAAACTCAGAATGTAACTTGTAATTAAAATAGAGTTCGTTTGAAAAGCCAAATTCACCAACATTAAACACTTCTTCTCGCAGAATTAATTGGCTTAATGATACTGGATTGTAAGAAATTCCAAGCGGGTTAATCAATGTTTTAAATTTATTGGCATCCATTTTTTTCCCAATATTCTCTGCAAAACAAGAGCCTAGCAATAGAATTGGCCCAAAATGATCAATATCAAAATCTGATTTTGTAGATGGTATTTCTGTTCTTAACTTCATCATAAATTCCAATCCAAATTAACTAAATTTAGCCCATAAATTATGGACAATCCGAGTTATAAAGAAATCGAAAAGAAAAACACTCCACACTGGAAGGTTAAGGTTCACGAAATAATTTTTGAAGCCGACACTAAGTGGGGTAAATTCTTTGATGTAGTATTATTATGGGCCATTTTACTTTCAGTAATCGCGGTCATGCTGGAAACAGTAGAATCGATACAGGTGAATTACGGCGAAGCCCTGTTTGTGATAGAATGGTTTTTTACTATTCTATTCTCAATTGAGTATATCTTAAGAATAGCATCTGTTGGCAAACCCTTTAAGTATATTTTTAGTTTTATGGGCTTGGTGGATTTGCTTTCACTTATTCCAACTTACTTAAGTTTAATCGTTGTAGGTTCTCACTATTTGTTGGTTATTCGTACAATTCGATTATTGAGAATCTTTAGGATTTTAAAATTGACTAGATATGTAACAGAAGCCAATAAACTTAAAAATGCTTTAAAAGCAAGCGCAGTTAAAATCGTGGTGTTTATTGGAGGAGTTATTGTTTTAGTACTTATTCTAGGTTCAGTAATGTACATTGTTGAGGGTCCAAAAAACGGATTTACAAGCATTCCAACAAGCATGTATTGGACTATAGTAACCATTACTACTGTTGGATACGGTGATATAGCGCCACTTACCATACTTGGCCAATCCATTGCTTCTATCATTATGCTAATTGGATATGGTATAATAGCTGTACCCACCGGCATAGTAACAGCCCAAATGGCATTGGAAAGAAATAAAATCAAAGAAATCACAACTCAATCTTGCCCTGAGTGCTCTAAAGAGGGACACGATTTAAACGCTAAGTATTGCAAATTTTGCAGTGCTGAATTAAATCCGCATCATAACAAATAGGTTATACAGCACCTCCTTAATTTGCAGCCATAAGGTCTATTTGTAACCTTATTAAATCTAACTTTTGCTTATACTCTTTTAAATATAAATCAAATGCTGCTTTGTTTTCAGCCAATACAGGCTCTGCAGAAGGGAAGTCTTGTTTTAAATGATCAACTTGTTTATCATTTTTCCAAAAGCGATAACACACATGAGGCCCTGTGGCTAACCCTGTACTTCCTACAAAACCAATAATATCTCCTTGACGGACTCGTTGCCCTACTTTTACATTGCGTTTACTCATGTGCAAATATTGAGTAGTATATACACTATTGTGCTTCACTTTAACATAATTTCCATTTGCACTTTTACGAGCAGACTCAATAACTACTCCATCTCCTGTGCTCATAATTGGAGTTCCTGTTGGAGCTGCGTAATCAGTTCCTAAATGGGCTTTCCATCTTTTTTGAACTGGATGAAATCGTTTCATGGTATATCTAGAAGATAATCGACTAAACTTTAATGGGGATTTCAAAAATGCTTTTCTCAAACTATTTGCTTCCTCATCAAAATAGTCATCGTTGTCTCCTTGCTTAAAATGGAAAGCATAAAAATTAGTGTTATAGTGATTGAATTCAACAGCCTTTATTTCTCCTATGCCTATAGACTCGCCGTCAACAAATTTTTCATCATAAATAACTTTAAACCAATCACCCTTTTGAATTCTATAGAAGTCAATAGACCAAGCAAATATTTCAGACAAACGAACTGCCAAAGCTGGGCTAACTTCATTTTCTTGAAGGGTTAAATAAAGCGATGAATTAATTATGCCGGCGGCCGTTTTTTCAACTATTTCAACCTCTTTTTGTCCCTCATAAATTAATATGGAATCCCTTAAATCATAAACTACATAATCAATTGCATTGGGCTGATAAATAAAATACTGCGCTTTTTGCAAACTATCTTTACTAGCTAGTATTGTGTATGTTTTCCCGGCAACCATTTTTCTTACATCAAAAATTGGTTTCGATTTTTTTGCTAAAGCATCAATAGTAACATAATCTATATGATGTGGTAATAAAATATTAGCTAAAAATTCATTGGGTTTGATCCGCTCTTTGGTTACAACAAAAGAATCAATTGCTAAACCAAACTCTCTATTTATTGGCAAGTGAGAGGCCACTTGCAAAGAGTCTTCTATTATAGGTTCAAATTGTTCATTAGAAGAATTATATCGATTTATAAATAAAAAAACAGAAACTGCTAGCAAAACTGTTAATACACTACTTACCAGTCTTATTTTTTTTTTAATCATTATAAATTTAGAATTAAATTAACTTTTGCCTCTTAAAAACAAACAACAAAAATAACACAAACAACAAAAGGGCATGAGTTCATGCCCTTTTATTACTAACAATATATTGTGTTTAATCTAATTTTGCAATAGGATTCGCAAGGTTTGAATAATCAGTCAATTCCATTCGAATGGAGCCTACCAAAACTTTTGCTTTCACTAAAATAGGCACTTTATTTTCATCGTTTGTGATGTAAACTGTTAAGTCCTCGTCACTCTCAAATATTCGCCCTTCTTGAACGGCTGGGTTAAAAACCAAACAATCGAATTTTCCTACTCCAATTTTAACTTTCTTAGTCCCTACATATTTCATTCTTACAGGATATACTTCTTCATCAACGAAAGCTTGAAATTCAAATATTTGCCCTTTTTTTGCTTGTTTAAAATTAAGGGTTCTAGCATAATAGAATGCAGATAACATGTCTTGAACTCCATGAGGTACATCATATTTTTCCTCTTTTTGATTAATCACAGTACCGTTATTTTGAAAAAATTTATAGTCTTGTTCTTTATTATACCCACCTTCACTTATTCTACGAACAAATAACCAAGGAAAAACGCCTTGTTCATCCATATATGTTTCATAGCGGTCTCTAACTTTAAAAAACCAATCAAAAGCACTAATACTTCTTCCTACTCCAACCATATGTAAAACATCTCTACCTTGTATTTGCTTTTCTGCCTTGCTTACAGTTAACTCTGCTTCACCTGCACTAATAAACCCATATGCTAATTTGTATTTTAAAACTTCTCCTACCTTAAATGCACTGTGATTTACATTTCTTAATGGGGTAGATTTTGGCTCAACCCCGTGAGTGTCTTGACCATTTGCAAAACTTCCAATATTCAATAAAAGTATTACTGATAATAATGTCCCTAGCTTTTTCATAATCCAAATTTTAGACGATAATTTCAAAGTCCGTGCCATAAAAATTAGATTTACATTGAAAACTTGTTTCAAGCTTTTTTGATTTTAGCTATTAAGTCCCATAGAACAACGCCTGCACTAACAGAAATATTAAGCGAATGTTTTGTTCCATCTTGTGGAATTTCAATAACACCATCAGCCATATTAATCGCTTCTTGGCTAACCCCATTCACTTCATGCCCCATAATGATGGCAATTTTTTCCCCTACATTTACCTTAAATTGCTCTAAAGAAATACTGTTTTCAGCTTGTTCTATAGCATACACAAGGTAACCCTTGCTCTTAAGCACTTTGATAGCGTCTAAAGTATCGGAAAAATACTCCCAATCGACAGATTCGGTGGCACCTAAAGCTGTTTTATTTATCTCTCGATGAGGAGGTTGAGCTGTAATACCACAAAGCGCAATGGATTCGATTGCAAATGCATCTGAAGTTCTAAAAACCGAACCCACATTATTAAAACTACGCACATTATCTAAGACTACAACAATCGGATTTTTTGAAGATCGCTTAAATTCTTCAACACTAGGGCGGCCTAATTCTTCATTCGCTAATTTTCTATTCACCTGCAAAATTCCTTTTTACAAATCTATTTATTCAAGTTTATAGTTCCTATTCCTTTGATTAGAATTATTGTGAAAAACTATTGATAAGTCTATGGTTTTAAATGCTCGAATTTTAAAGGCTTGTATTAATTTAGACCACCTTAAAAATCTAAATTTGAGTAAGAAAGCGAAATCCCAAAAACCAAAGTCCGAAACTCCTTTGATGAAACAATATCATCAAATAAAATCCAAGCATCCGGATGCTTTATTGCTTTTTCGAGTTGGTGATTTTTATGAGACTTTTGGAGAAGATGCCATTAAGACTTCCAAGGTTTTAGGCATAGTTTTAACTAAACGACACAATGGGTCTGCAAACGAAATCGAATTAGCTGGCTTTCCACATCATTCTATTAATACTTATTTACCTAAGCTAGTTCGTGCAGGATATAGAGTTGCAATTTGCGACCAATTAGAAGATCCCAAACAAACGAAAACGATAGTGAAACGAGGAATCACCGAAATGGTAACACCTGGCGTTTCATTTAATGACGAGGTTTTAAACCAAAAAACGAATAATTTTTTAGCAGCAGTTCACTTTTCCAACAAACATATTGGTGTATCTTTTTTAGATATTTCAACAGGGGAGTTTTTGTTGGCTCAAGGAGATGCAGAACATATTGACAAATTATTGCAAAGTTTTCAGCCTAGTGAAATTTTATTCCAAAAACAAAAGAGAAAACAGTTTGAAGAAGCTTTTGGCACAAGTTTCTTTACTTATATGTTAGAAGATTGGGTATTTTCAGAAGACTTTGGAAATGAAACGCTTTTAAAACACTTTGAAACAAAATCTCTAAAAGGTTTTGGTATTGAAAGACTAGAAGAAGGAATAATTGCTGCTGGTGCAGCATTATATTATTTAGCCGACACTAGGCATGACAAACTAAAACACATAAACTCAATTTCAAGAATAGAAGCCGATAAATATGTTTGGCTTGATCGATTTACAATTCGAAACTTGGAGTTGATTTTTTCAACTAATGAAGGAGCAACAACTTTAATTGATGTTTTAGACGAAACCATCTCTCCCATGGGCGGGCGTATGCTAAAACGATGGATTGCATTGCCTTTAAAAGAATTGAAACCCATACAAGATCGCTTGTCATCTGTTGAGTACCTTCTAAAGCACAAAGATTTTTCGAATTCTATTCGGAATCAATTGCATCAAATTGGAGACATAGAACGCCTAATTTCTAAAGTTTCGGTTGCCCGTATAAGCCCTAGAGAATTATTGCAGCTAAAAATTGCACTGAATGCCATTGAACCCATCAAAACAAAATGTCAAGAATCTGAAAACCCTGCATTAAAAAAAATAGCCGAACAATTAAATCCTTGCCATAGTATTCGTGAGAAAATTGAACAGCAATTACAAGACGAGCCACCTGTAATAGTGGCCAAAGGAAATGTTATTAAACAAGGAGTAAATAGAGAATTAGACGAGTTAAGAGGCCTACAACAAACAGGTAAAAGCTATTTACTTGCCATGCAACAAAGGGAGATAGAGCGAACTGGAATTAGCTCTTTGAAAATTGCTTTTAATAATGTTTTTGGATATTATATAGAGGTTCGAAATTCTCATAAAGACAAAGTCCCAGAAGAGTGGATTCGAAAGCAAACACTTGTTAATGCTGAACGATATATTACTGAAGAGCTAAAAGAGTATGAATCAAAAATATTAGGAGCCGAAGAAAAAATTCTAAGTCTTGAAACTTCTTTGTACAACAACCTAGTACTTGAAACCGCAGACTACATCTCTCCTATTCAATTAAACGCAAGCCTCATTGCTAGAATCGATTGTTTGTTAAGTTTTGCTACTATTGCTGAACTTAACAATTACACAAAGCCCGAGGTAAACGAAAGTTTAACTTTAGATATAAAAGAAGGGCGACACCCCGTTATTGAGCAGCAAATACCACTAGGCGAAGAATATATTTCAAATGATATTTATTTAGATAACGAAAGCCAGCAAATCATTATGATTACTGGCCCCAACATGTCTGGAAAATCTGCTTTGCTGAGACAAACGGCCTTAATCACCCTCATGGCTCAATTGGGAAGCTTTGTGCCTGCAAAGCATGCAAAAATTGGTCTCGTTGATAAAATATTTACACGTGTTGGAGCTTCTGACAACATCTCTTCAGGCGAATCAACCTTTATGGTAGAAATGAATGAAACGGCTAGCATCTTGAATAATATATCACCAAGAAGTTTAATTCTACTGGATGAAATTGGTAGAGGAACAAGCACTTATGATGGAATTTCGATAGCCTGGGCAATAGCTGAATTTTTACATGAAAACAAAATAGCACGACCAAAAACATTGTTTGCGACCCACTATCACGAGCTAAATGAAATGACTAAAAGTTTTAAACGAATTAAAAACTTTAATGTTTCTGTAAAAGAAATCGCTAAAAAAATCATTTTTATGAGAAAGTTGGTTCCGGGTGGAAGCAATCACAGTTTTGGAATTCACGTAGCAAAAATGGCAGGTATGCCAGCTTCACTAATACGAAGAGCAAATCAATTGTTAGAATCGCTGGAAAAAAAGAACTCTTCTGCCGAAATTGAAGATAAAATTGCGGAGGTTGGTCAAAAAACAGATGATTTTCAGCTTAGTTTTTTCCAACTTGACGACCCTGTTTTGGAAAATATAAAGGAAGAGTTAACTAAAATTGAGATAGATACACTAACCCCAGTTGAAGCTTTATTCAAGCTAAATGAAATTAAAAAAATGGTTGGTGGAAAATAATTTTATTTCGTTGTAAAATTTGAAAAAAATATTACTTTTGTAGCCCCTTCAAAAAGGGTATAGTTCTTTAAAAAGATAAAAACATTCGAAAGAATTAGAATTTATAAGCGAGAGTAGTCCTCCAAAGGCGGACAGGCTCAGTTGATAAGCACGGTTCGCCGCGGCGAATCGAAGTCGCGTGGTTCTTTAAAATAGAAAGGATTCGAATGAATTCTAAATAATAATATAAGCGAGAGTAGTCCTCCAAAGGCGGACAGGCTCAGTTGATAAGCACGGTTCGCCGCGGCGAATCGGGGTCGCATGGTTCTTTAAAATAAAAAGGATTCGAATGAATTCTAAATAATAATATAAGCGAGAGTAGTCCTCCAAAGGCGGACAGGCTCAGTCGAAGAGCACGGTTCGCCGCGGCGAATCGGGGTCGCATGGTTCTTTAAAATAAAAAGGATTCGAATGAATTCTAAATAATAATATAAGCGAGAGTAGCTCAGTTGGTAGAGCACGACCTTGCCAAGGTCGGGGTCGCGGGTTCGAATCCCGTCTCCCGCTCAATTTTCTTTTAAGAAGATTATTAAAGTGGATTGTCCCTTAGTTGTTGTAAAACAATTGAGGTGTACCAATGCCCGGGTGGTGGAATTGGTAGACACGTCCCGCCTAAAGCGGGATGGTCATTGCGATCATGTTCTTATTGTATTGAAAAAATTAAACTGATTTATCAGTTAAAATGGAAGTGTCCCTTAGTTGTTGTAAATCAATTGAGGTGTACCAATGCCCGGGTGGTGGAATTGGTAGACACGCAGGACTTAAAATCCTGTGGCCATTGCGGCCGTGCCGGTTCGACCCCGGCTCCGGGTACTTTATGAATAAAGGGATTGTTAGAAATAACAGTCCCTTTTTTTGTTGGGAAAAAATTTGCGGAGTGTTCCTTTGGAGTGTTCTTTTTACAATATCAAATTATATTATGTTTTATCTCTTTCCCTAACTAAACTCCATATTTTTTCCTCTGATTATAAAAAAGCCCCTGCTCCGCTGGGTGTTCTAAAAAGCAAAATGTTCTTATGAAAAGCTCCGCAGTGGTTTGTAACCCTGCGGCAACAGAACCAAGTAATTATTTATATTTGAAATATCAAACAAGTTTAGAAAGACAATGCAGGATTGTAAATCCTACGAAACGAAGTTGATAAATGAACATAATTTATAAAAGTATAAATGTGCCGCAGGGTTACAAACCCTGCGGAGCTGAGTGGTACTTTCGCTTATAATTCATAAAAAGGAAGCGAAAGTAGTGGATTTAGCTATTATCTTCTTTGGTTTGTGAAGTATAGATATTGCTGTGCCAAACTGTACGTTCCTTCTTACTGATTTGGCACATAAATAATTCAGAAAAGATATTTTTGAGTTAATCTATCCATAGCCAAATGTATAGAGTAATAGATTCTTATGGCTGACAATAAGGTTTACCTATCTCTTTCAAATAAGCTATCCATGGTTATTTGATTATCCATTACTTTCAAGCTATGATTATTTTTCTTTACTCCAAATGTGGTCACAAATGTTACGAATACATTTTTTCTTTCTTTCATTTCTGCTATGAATTCCTTCTTCTTATTGCTTATGTTATCAGCATAAGATTTACTAATGGTAAACTGACTCTCACTAAATTTTAATTCACAAATATTAATTGATCTGTCACTTCTGTCAATAAGTAGGTCAATTTGAGCATTGTTATTTCGCCAACTTGAACTGTTAGAATCTATTCCGTTTATTCCTAAGCCGATTAATATTTGAGTGTTATGTTTTAAACAAAGATTTTCAAATGCAAATCCACTCCAAGATGAATAACTTCTTGAACTAAACAAAGTCTTCCAACTTCCTCCCTTATTACTTTTTATATACTTTAGGTAGAATAGTGAATATTCATCAGTTAGTCTATATAATGTTTCTTTAGAGGTTTTGTTGTACGGTTCATATTCAGTTAGAAATCCCGATTCACTTAATTCCTCTATTGTTTTGCTCAGAGTCCCTCCTGAGTTAATTTTGCTTTTTGCAATCAATTTTTCACGAGTAATACCTTTTTGAGATGTGGCAAGTGCCTCTATAATTTTAATATGATTTTCAGAATTATCAAATAATGAGGCAAATATATTGTTGAATTCATTAACCAATAATCCCCCCTTTTTAAAGCACAGATTATCAATTGCAACGGGAACACTGTCTCCTGAATTTATTTTTTCTAAATAATGAGGAATTCCCCCTATTGCCATGTATAGTTGCAGGTAAGAATATCTATCAAGGATTACTTTTTTAGATTTTAAAAATAATTCTGTTTCATAAAGGTTAAATGGTAATAGTCTAATTGGTAATGTTACCCTATGATGCAATCCTTTTGGATCTTGCATCACTTTGTTAACCATAAATGAAGCAGCTGAGCCACAAATAACAACAATTAAGTCGTTTCTTTTTGTGCAGTAGCTATTCCAGAAATGACCAAACATTTGAACAAATTTCGATTTATGAGTATACATCCATGGAAATTCATCTATAAAAATCACTTTCTTCCCTGTATTGCTTTTCCGATCTATATATTTACCCAATAGATTAAACGCTTCTAACCAGTTTTTAGGAACGTCTATTTTGGTGAATGATTTTTGAAAACTGCATATTTGATTATAGAAATTTTGTAGTTGATCTATATAGCTTCCATCTGGGATCCCTGATACTTCAAAGATTGTATGCTTTTTGTATATTTCTCTTATAAGAAAGGTTTTGCCAACTCTACGCCTACCATAAATAACGACTAATTCTGATTTATTTGACTCTAATAATTTTTCGAGTTGTATAATTTCTTTTTCTCTGCCAATAATTTTGCTCATAATATTCTATCCTCAGCCAAAAGTACTAAACAATTATTGTTTTTGGCTGAGGATAAAACCAATGATAATTAAAAATGTATTCCATTTTTTTGTATTTGAATCATGTAAAGGAATATGTTAGATATAAAAATTTAGTTTTTTAGATGTCAATTTTCAATGAAACTACATAACACTAGAGTGTTCCTTTAGAGTGTTCTTTTGTTCTATTTTGCATCCTTTTGTATAGAAATGTAACATAATGTAAGGGTTTGCGGCTGCACCCGAATACTTAAAATCGGGTGATCATTGCGATCGTGTCCCGCTTGAGCGGGACTCCGGGTACTTAGTGAATAAAGGGATTGTTAGAAATAACAGTCCCTTTTTTTGTTGGGAAAAAATTTGCGGAGTGTTCCTTTGGAGTGTTCTTTTTTCAATATCAAATTGTATTATGTTTTATCTCTTTCCCTAACCAAACCCCATACTTTTTCCACTGATTATAAAAAAGACACCCTGCTCCGCTGGGTGTTCTAAAAAGCTGAATGTTCTTATGAAAGCCCCGCAGTTGTTTGTAACCCTGCGGCAACAGAACCAAGTAATTATTTATATTTGGAATATCAAACAAGTTTAGAAAGACAATGCAGGATTGTAAATCCTGCGAAACGAAGTTACAAACCCTGCGGAGCTGATGAACACTACCCACTCTTACAAACAAAATTTATTAATGTAATATCTTGCCTCAGTGCTGCCAAGTTCTTCCGCTTTTTTCCAATCTGAACAGGCTTTTACTCTATCTCCACTTATGTTATTCAAAAGACCTCTATCATTAAAAGCCATTGAATTAGATGGGTCGAGTTCAATAGCCTTGTTTAAATCGCTTAACGCCTTATTAAATTTATTAATAAATGCATACGATGCAGCTCTACTTCTATAATAATATGATAATTCGTTAATTTTAATTGCTTTAGTAAAGTCCTCTATTGCTTTTTCTTGATTTTCTAATTCCTGATACAGGGTTGCTCTGTTATTATATAAAATTGAATTGTTAGGGTCAAGCTCAAGTGCTTTATTAAAATCGGTAAGAGCCAATTGATACTTTCTATTTGATTTATATAAAAGCCCTCTGTTATTAAATGCTTCATATAAATTAGAGTCTAATTTAACTGCAAGGGTATAATAAGCTATTGCTGAATCAATTTTGTTCATCTTCTCGAAAAATCTCGCTTTATGATAAAAATACTCTCCTTCTTTTTTAATGTTAATTGCATTATTAATGTCTTCCAATGCTCCTTTTAGATCCTCTGTATTGTATTTTGATAAACTCCTTTGAAAATAAATCTGATGTAATTGAGGATTAAGTTTAATAATTTCATTATCATTTTTAATGACTTGTTCATATTCTTTTTCAGAATACAATACATTTGCTTTCTCGATTAATTTATCTATTCTACTACTATTTGTATTGCATGATATAAAAAATACTGATATAATAATCAATATTAAATTATTTTTTTTCTTTAAAATCTCCATTATATTCAATTGTAGTATTTAATTCCAATGCTTTCCCAATAGATTTCCCAACCTCTAATTTTAGCCCTTCTCTTTGTTTAATAGGTTGTTTATTACCATTAATTTTTACCTCTAATTGTTCAGCTGTTCTTCCAAACAGAGTCAGTTTTGTTCTTCTTTCTTCTGTAACCTGTGGAAAGGTAATTTGCTCACCATTCATTTTTCCTGTTATTAATTTCTTCGTTGTAGTTGTAGATTCTTCAAATCCAACTAAAGAGCCAAAACTTATATTATTTGGATTGCTTCCACTGCTAATTGTAGCACCATTACTTGAAACCCCAACTTTACCATCAGTACTTATTGTCCCCGAAAAACTTTTACTTCCAATAGACATTCCAAAATCAATAGACAAGCCACTTTCATAGTTGCTAGAGTTATTTGAATAATTAATTTTTCCACTTTCTACTAATTGTTGAAGCTGTGTTGAATGTATAGGAATATTAGTCATTACATCAGTTGCGGTTACTATATTTCTTGTACTTTTATCAAATCCACCTGGGCTTCCTGGTTTATGAAATGACCGTCCTTCAAGCCCTTCTATTTCGTTATTCCCTATAGGATTTAAACTACTGTGTTGGTAAGGAGTTAACCAAGGATATTGAGCTGTAATTGGATCCACTGCAAAAAACCGCCCAAGTCTTGAATTGTACATTCTAAATTTGTAATTCAGCATATTACCTGATCCGCTCACTTCATCGTCCCGTTCTTGTCCGCTAAAGCCATAGGTGTAAGCCGCATCATTTCTCATTGCAATGGGAGTGGTAGAATTTTCTTGTATTTCGTAAACTCTAAGTTTTGTCACCTCTACCAATTTCCCTGCTAGGGTATCATTTGCTAACGGAGAACAACGTAAAACCATGTAATAATTTGAACCTAGTAATGAATTACTAATTTCCCATCCATAAACATCCATCGAAACATACATATCACTTGCTGCCATTAATTCATTCCAATTGGCATTTGGCCCGGCACTCATACTTTTAGCTACCACTAAATTACCGTTTAAATTTAATCTCACAATCCTCCCTTCTGAGCCTAGTACATGAATTTCTACTCTATACTTCTGTGCCGAATCTAAATTTGGAATTATCTGGTTTATATTTGGTCGTAATTGAATAAAAAATGCAGAACTCCATGTGCTATCATAACCTGCCTCATAAGAAGCTACATAAGATTCTCCAAATACATTGGTGTCTAAGCTGCAATTAATCACTCCATCTGTCATTCCATCTCGCTTAACTAAAGAATAATTATTACAACTTTCTAACAAGCCATCGTAAATCAGTTTCAGCGTATCTTCTGTATGATTCACCATACTAAACTCTCCGCTTCTGCCATTTATTTCCATTCCAAAAGGGTAATAATCATACCTGCACCGCAGGATGATCGTTAAAACTAAGTAGTTCCGAAGTGGTTTGTAACCCTGCGGTATGTTAAATTAAATCGAGCACACTCTTTGCAATTCTACGAAAACTGAACGAATATTCACATATTGTTGAAGAGTAAAAGGTATGTACACACATTAAACTATAAGAAAAATGAACAAGAAAACTTAGGATTAATTGACCAAATTTATAAATTTTCTTTATTCAAACATCACTAACTTAAAAACTAATAGTCGATCCACTTTTTGTAAAAGTTGTAACTAAAACGGTATCCCCATTGATCGTGGAGCCACTATAACTACGACTCACACTAGGTCCACTAATCGTAATGTAAAAATTATTCGTAGTTGTGGTTCCTTCATAATCATGAACTCTTACCATGTAATTCCCATCTGGGGCACTTGTTTTCCAAAAAATATTTTCAGGACCAAAGCCGTCCGTATCATCTCTATCAAGCTCACCTCCAGAATTAGAGTATTCATTTTGATATGAAATGACTTCTCCGCTTGGATCTGTCACATATAAATCTTGATCTGTTTCTGTGTCCCAAGAAAGACTAATTTGCAAAGACCCAGTCCCTAGTCTTAAAATATTTATTGTCGTGAAAATAATATTGCTTACTAGATTGTTAATGTCGTAAACACAAAATACCAGTTCAAATGTACCTTCCCCTACATTTGTTGGTATTCCGATTGGCAATTGCAAACTACCTGTATCTGATGAATTGGCAGTAAAAGGTATATTAAAATAATTATTTGCTCCTTTAACTTGTGCATAACTTCCTGCCAGATTTCCATTCACATTGCGGTACTTAAAAAACAAAGGAGCAGTTGAACCATTAGATGTAGTAACTATGGCACTATTTGTATCTACTACAGGTGCCGTTGGTGAAGTCGAAGGAGATGGTGGGTTTCCACTTTGATTCATAGAACCGCTTGGAAATATTAATACTTTCGTTAAAGCGTTGGGGTCATTAGGGTCAACGATTGATTCCGAATTGTTAGTTGGGTTAGAACTACTGCTTGGACTACTATCTTTTTCGCATCCATAAAGAACCAAGATGCTTAATGCTAAGATGCCAATCTCTCTAAATTTTTTCATAACCGTATATTTAAATTTTTACCAATCAAATATATGCTATAACATTAGACATTAAAATACTCATTTATAAGTATTTTACATAAAAAAGCAATCAACCTATCTTAAACCCAATCCCGATTACCCCACAGTTAAGCCACCAACCGAATCTTGATCTCCATCTGAATTAATAAATTTCTTTTTTGCAGAAATTCCTGTTCCTAAATCAAAAAAATAGTTTTCATTTTATTCAAATTAACTTTTCCACCTAGTACAAAAAAAACACCTTCTGCGCTTTTATTCTCACTGGTATATCCTGCTTTATAAGTTCCGATATCACCGCTTCCTAAATTAAAAAAAGCCCACCTATAACTAACTTGTGTGCCAATTTGCCTATTATAAGAACCATCTTTAGCTCCAACCCCAATTAAAAGCCTCGTTCCTTTATAAGCAACGACGGGTTATAGTCCATATAATCCATTGTTTACCCCCATACCAAAGCCGAAATCGAAATAAGAATTAGGATACTTCTCTTTTGTTGAAGCACTAACAGCAGACACAGATAGAAAAAAGGAAAGAATGAGAAATATAGGTATTTTCATCTGTTATATATATAAATAAAAAGCCCTTCCGAATTTCGAAAGGGCTTTCGTATTGTATTATGTGATTCTTAGTTTACTGCAGCTTGAAATTCAGCATTCTCTCTGTAGTCAACAAATTCTGCGTCCTTTTTAGCTTTTGCTTTTAAAGAAGCATCAGCAGCTATTGCAGCTTTTAAGTTTGTAACCATTAAAGATTGGTCTTTCATTCTAGCACCAATAACAGCTTTCAAATATGATCCGGCAGCTGTGTTAGCCGAAGGAGAAGCATCTATAGTTTGTAATGCAGTAGAATAATCTTTGTTTAAGGTTTGCGCTAAAGCAGCGTTGAATGATTTAGTTCCACCATAGTTTGAAACTGCTTCAACATAATTACCACTTTTAATTTCTAAATAACCCATGTTGTTTCCAACTTCAGTACCTGCACCTTTTGCAGCTGCATAATATTCCATGGCTTTATCATCGTTACCATTAGCTCTTTCATAAACACCAAGGTTGTTATTAACAACTGGATTATTAGGAGAAAGACTATTAGCTTTATCAAATTCGGCTTTAGCAGCTTCCATTTTGTTTTGCTTAACTAAGATAAATCCAATGTTGTTAGGACCTCTCCAATCTTTAGCATGAAGTTTTGCAAAGGTTTTATAGATTGTCATTTTAGCATCTAAATCTTCAGTCATTGTTGCAGCATAAAGAATTTCTTCAGCAGAAAGTTTTTCAGGAGCTGAATTAACGAAATCTTTAATTTGCTCATCCGTATAAGCTGTCAATTCACCTCTAACAGTGATTTCTGACCTTCTAAGGCTTGGTAATATCTTTTCTTGTAATACTTCAAAAGTTGCTGCCATATTTCTAATCTCAGCTTCTCTTTTAGCTTTATCAGGATACATTTCAAGCACTCTTAAAATAAGATCTTTGTCTGCGATGTCAGTTTTTTGCATTGCTGCTTTAAAACCATCCCAATCTTCACCTTTTCCCATTTTATTAAAAAACTCACCGCTAGTTTTTACTTTATTTCTACTTAAAATAGAACCTGCAGCACTAGCTCCACTTGCTGCTCTATTGTCAGCTAAGTTTGTGTTCAAAGAAAGTTCTCCTTCAGGTGAAGCATAAGCTAAAACGTCAACACCTTTAAAAGCAAACATTGGATTTTTAGACATTTCTTTTATCCACTCACTTAATGCTTTCATATCAGCATCAACCAATTCTTTGCTTAATACATTCGATTTGTTAACCTCGTAGTTAATAGTAGCTGAAGACTCTTTCTTTACAACTCTAGTAAACTTATCAGCACCTAAAATAACCATGTCGTCATCCATAACCCATTTTGGAGTAATGATAGTTCCAGAGCCTATTTTTCTTGCAGGAAATTCTTTTTCTTTTCCTTTATAAGTACCAACTGCTACTGCATTTAATGTAACATTTTCTAAAGCGTCTTGGTAGGCTACTTTATCGTTGTATGAAAAACTTCCGCCTTTTTCAAAAGCAATCTTTTGACCTTCAACTTCAGAGTCTTCTCCAACTAAAACTAATTTTTTAAACGCAACATCTCCTGATTCACCTGTGGTAGTTGGTGTAATTTCAACAGCCACTTTTTTGTTAAAAAACTTAGGTGGAATAGTTCCTGAGATTGTAACCTCAACACTATCACCATGCATTTCTAAAGGTGTAGGATTAACAGAATAAGTAATTTGTTCTGCTTTTTTTGTCATATTGCTTAAAGGGTTACAAGCCACTGCCGTAGCAGATAGTATTGCAACAAAGGCATATACACTTAAGTTTTGCTTTTTCATTATTTGAATTTCTTTCTTAGTTTTATGTTGCAATATTAGTGATTATTACCTTTCCAAGCAAAAAAAGTATCGGGTTGCAACTGATTTCAAACAATTTTTTTTGAACCATTGATTTAGATCAAAATCCTCACCAATCCTTTATCATTACAGGCTTTTAACAAGTCTTCTATTGAAGAGTTTAAGCCGGCGATTTCATAATTTTTATTAATTTCTGAAAAGGGTAGCAAAACAAACATCCTTTGGGCTAAAAAAGGATGTGGTATTTTCAAGTTTTCTTCATTAATAATTCTGTTTTCATAAGTTAAAATGTCTATGTCAATTACTCTATTATTATATTGCTTATTGGCATGGAATATTCTACCCATGTCTTGTTCTATTTTTTTGCAAGCGCTTAATAAATCTATTGGGTTTAATCCTGTAGTTACTTTTAACACTAAATTTAAAAAAGGCAGGAGTGAATCATCTCCCCATGGAGAAGTCTCATAGATAGATGACGATTGACCAATTAAGCCTATACTTTTTTTAATTAAGTTTTTAGCATTAATTAAATTCGACTCACGATTTTCAATGTTTGAGCCTATGCTTAAAAATACTTCAAAACTCCGTTTATCAACATGCTTCACCATTAGTGTAAAACTATTCAAATCACTTAAATATCACCTTATTTTTGATTCAAAATATTTTATATGAAACAGTTTTTTAAATTTATGTTCGCCTCCATGTTTGGCGTAATCTTATCTTTTATTGTTGCAGCATTAATTTTCTCTTCAATAATAGGCAGTATAATTTCCTCAGCTCAAAGCGAAAAACAGCCTACTGTTTTTGACAACAGCATTTTACATATACAATTGGAAAACGCAATTCAAGATCAGCCATCCAATAATCCCTTTGAAAATATTGATTTTTCAACTTTTGAAAATAAAACTCCTCTTAGTTTAAAAAATATTTTGGACAATATTTCTAAAGCTAAAAACGACGATAAGATAAAAGGAATTTACATGGATGTGCCATACTTACAAGCAAACATGGCAAGCATAAAAGAAATACGTAATGCATTGCTTGATTTTAAAGAAAGCGGAAAATTCATTGTGAGTTATGCAGAAAATTTTGGTCAAGGTGAATATTACCTTTCAAGCGTTGCAGATGAAGTTTATTTAAACCCAGCTGGAGAGATGACATTTAAAGGTCTTGGTGCTCAATTAATGTTTTTCAAAGATGCGCTAAGCAGATTAGAAATTGAAATGCAAGTCATTAGACATGGAAAATTCAAGAGTGCTATTGAGCCATTTATCAGAGAAGATATGAGTGAAGCTAACAAAGAGCAAATGAATTCGCTTATTTATTCAATTTGGAATGATATGAGTGAAAACATTTCTAAATCTAGAAATATTGAAGTTGCTAAATTAAATGAAATTGCCAACAACTTATTGATAAGAACAGCTAAAGATGCAGTTAGTCTGGGGTTTGTAGATGCAGTAAAGTACGAAGATGAAGTACTAGAAATACTAAAAGAAAAAGTAGGTGTAGAATCTGAAGAGAAGCTAAAATTTATCGGCATCAACAAGTATAAAAAAGTTAAAAACTTAACTGAACTTACTGATAGCGAAACACCAAGCGAATATTATAAATCTAAAAACAAAATTGCAGTCATTTACGCTGAAGGAGAGATTGTTAGTGGAGATAGTAAAGATGGTCAAATGGGTTCAAACACTATAGTAAAGGCTATTAAAAAAGCAAGAAAAGACGATAAGATCAAAGCTATAGTTTTACGAGTAAATTCACCTGGAGGAAGTGCATTAGCATCTGACGTTATGTGGCGAGAAGTGGTTTTGGCTAAGGAAGTAAAACCTGTTGTTGTTTCCATGGGTGGAGTTGCGGCATCTGGAGGATATTACATTTCTTGTGCAGCTAATAAAATCTTTGCTGAAGAATCTACAATTACCGGTTCTATTGGAGTTTTTGGATTAATTCCAAATGTAGAAGGCATGTTAAAATCTAAAATCGGAATTGATATCGATAGAGTTGGTACAAATGATTATGCGGATGGATTGACGATATTGAGACCAATGAAAAACAAAGAAAGAGAAGCGATCCAAGAAATGATAGAAGATGTTTATGGTGATTTCACTCAAAAAGTTGCCGATGGCAGGGGAATGACACAAGCTGAAGTTGATTCAGTAGGACAAGGTAGAGTTTGGAGTGGAATTAGTGCTTTAAAAATTGGTTTGGTTGACGAAATTGGGGGTTTAAATGCAGCTATTGCTGAAGCTGTTAGTTTAGCTGACATTAAAGATTATAAAGTAACTGAACTTCCAGAACAAGAAGATCCTTTCGAAAAATTGATAAAAGATCTGACAAACGAGGTAAGAATCAACATATTTGGAACTGAATTTGGAATGGCAGAAAAATATTATAGCAATTTAAAAAATGTTTTAAATTCTAAAGGAATCTATACTAGATTACCTGTCGATATTATTATAGAGTAAACAACTTAAACTATTTAAAAGGGCTATAAAATTATAGCTCTTTTTTTGTGCTTTTTTATTATTTTTAGGGAAAAATAATACATGCCTATAATTAATTCCATTTTATCGTGGTGGATGAAAAAACGAATACATCAAATAGATTTATTTGTTAAGTATCCTAATGAAGTTCAACGAGAATGGTTCGGTGAATTAATGCAATCTGCAAGAAACACAGAATGGGGATGCAAATACAATTATCATAAAATAGAAACCGAGCAACAGTATAAAGAAAGTGTTCCTGTCCAAAGTTATGAAGATTTAAAGCCATACATTAGCCGGATTATGGCAGGCGAGCAAAATGTATTGTGGCCTACAGAAACCAAATGGTTTGCGAAATCGTCGGGCACTACGAATGATAAAAGCAAATTTATACCTGTTACAAAAGAAGCACTTGAAGAATGTCACTATAAAGGAGGCAAAGACATGCTTTCGTTTTATTGTGACCAATATGAAGACACTCAAATTTTTACTGGAAAAACACTCATGATGGGTGGCAGCAGCCAATCTATTGACCCTCATATCGATTCTTACCATGGTGATTTATCATCAATAATCATCCGAAATTTACCCTTTTGGGCAGAGATTAGAAGAACACCAGATCAAGAAACAGCATTAATGAAAGACTTTGAGCTAAAGCTCGAAAAAATGACTCACATTACTGCTAATGAAAATGTAACTAGCCTATCTGGAGTTCCCTCATGGATGCTCATTTTATTGAATAAAATATTAACCTCCAAAGGGCTAGACAGCATCGATAAAATTTGGCCTAACTTAGAAGTTTTCTTTCATGGTGGGGTTGCCTTTACTCCGTATAAAAATCAATTTGAAAAAATTATAACGTTGCCAAATATGCGTTATATGGAAACTTACAATGCTTCTGAAGGTTTCTTTGGTATTCAAGATCTAAATACCAAAAACGAATTGCTATTAATGCTAGATTATGGCATTTATTATGAATTCGCTCCTATGGAAGAATGGGAAAAAGAATACCCTAAAACATTGAGTCTTGACGAAGTTGAAGTTGGAGTGAACTATGCAATAATTATTTCTACAAATGCAGGTTTGTGGAGGTATAAAATTGGCGACACCGTTTGTTTTACTTCAAAGTATCCCTTTCGAATAAAAGTTTCAGGTAGAACAAAACACTTTATTAATGCCTTTGGTGAAGAGCTAATTATTGACAACGCTGAAGTTGCCTTAAAATACGCTTGCGAAGCTTGTGATTCTGTATTAGTTGAATATACTGCAGCACCAGTTTACCTGACTAACGACAAGTCTGGAAAACACGAATGGCTTTTGGAATTTAGCAAACCGCCTTCCAATATCAATGCTTTCGCAGAAGCATTAGACCACAAGCTAATGCAAATAAATTCTGATTATGAAGCTAAAAGAAAAGGCAATATGGCATTGGGATTTCCCATTTTAAGACAAGTAAGTAAAGGCTCTTTTTATAAGTGGTTAAAAACCAAAGACAAGCTTGGCGGTCAAAATAAAGTACCTAGGCTTAGCAATGATCGAAAAATCATTGAAGAAATACTTAAAAGTTTAGAAACCCCTAAACCCATTCAAGTTTGATACAAGCGCACTTGTTATTTGTCTTGTTTTTCGGCTTTTTTAGCAATCAGAGTACTGAGTATAAACTGATTAAAACCATTCATAAAGAATGTAATTTTATTAGTACAGATCGCTTAGGCAACTTATACCTTGTCGGAAACCACAGCATTACTATGTATAATAAATCAGGTGATTCGCTTAGGGAATTTAACAGTAGAAAATATGGTGAAATCACCTATATAGACGCGACAGATCCTTATAAAATATTAGTTTTTTTTCAAGATTATAATCTCATCGTTTTTCTAGACAATTACTTAAGCACAAATGGCTCAACAATTGACTTGCAAGAGTTAGGCTACGACCAAGTTAGTTTTGCTTGTCAATCAAGAGAGAAAGGGATTTGGATTTTCGACCAGCTGAAACAGCAATTAATTAAACTGAACGAAAATTTAGAACTTAGCAAAAGCTCGATAAATATTGGTCAATGGCTGGGTGAAACAATACAGCCAACATATATGGTAGAGCAAAACAACCAGTTATATATGTACTGCAGCAATAAAGTAATTTATGTATTTGATCATTTTGGAACTTTTATTAAAAAAATAATAATAAACGAAATGCAAAATCCCCAAATTCTTCAAAACCATATTTTATACCTAAATGAGTCTCAACTTTGTTCATATAACTTAAATACATTTGAAACTATTTGCCAAGAAAATAGCTTTAAAAACCTTAACCAATACCGTATTGAAAAAGATAGAATTTATTTTCATAATGCAAAAAAATCACTAATTTTTTCAACGAATTAAATCCAATTTTATGTGATAATGCACCCTTAAAATTGTTACTTTAGTAGCACTAAAAAATTACACATGCATTTAGCGATAGCAGGAAACATTGGCTCCGGAAAAACAACCTTGACATCTTTACTTTCAAAACATTATAAATGGGAAGCGCATTATGAAGACGCAGATCAAAATCCTTATTTAAATGACTTTTACAATGACATGCAACGTTGGTCATTCAATTTGCAGGTTTATTTTTTAAACAATCGATTTAGCCAAGTTCAAGAATTTAGAACCAAGGGGCAAAATGTAATTCAAGATAGAACCATATACGAAGACGCATATATTTTTGCTCCCAACTTGCATGCTATGGGTTTAATGACTTCTCGTGATTTTGAATCTTATTTTTCTTTATTCAAAATGATGGAATCTTTTATTCAGCCACCAGATTTATTAATTTATTTAAGAGCTTCTATTCCAAAGCTAGTAGATCAGATTAGCATGAGAGGAAGAGAATACGAAGAAAGCATTCGTTTAGATTATTTAAAAAGATTAAACGAACGCTACGAAGCTTGGATAAGTACCTATAGTGAAGGCAAACTACTAATCGTAGATGTTGATAATACTAACTTTATTGAAAATCCAAATGACTTAGGAAAAGTGATAGAAAAAATTGATGCCGAAATACATGGGTTATTTTAGTTAAAATAAAATAAGGTCATAAAAAAAGGGACGCATTTGCGTCCCTTTTTTTATGACTTTTAAATAATTCAAATCTTAGCTAAGATACTTCCTTTAACATCTACATTATCATAGATAAATTTATCAAGTAGTGCATCTACTGATTTTGATTTATATACTATTCCAAACTTAGTTCTGTCAAAACTAGTTTGAAAAGAAACTTCTACTTGATTTTCAGTAATTTGTCTAACATTAACATCAAATTTCTTGTCAACAGAAACACCTTTAATGTTTAACTCACCAATTAACACTTGAGACCCATCTCCACTTCTTCGTCCTTCGTGTATATTAAAATAAGCGTTTGGGTGATTCTTGGTATCAAAAAAATCATTACTCTTTAAGTGAGAAACTAAATCTTGATTGTCATCAGCATCACGAATATCAAGAACTGATATAGAATTCATGTTAAAAATGATCTCACCATTCATGATCATGCCTTCTTCTATATTAAAATTTGCTGTTTCAATTTTCAAGTCGCCATAATGTTCAGAACCTACTTTTTTAGCTGACCATCTAATTGCTGCATTATCTTCTGAAGAAATGTGATAAGGTCCACTGATGATTTCTCCATCAAACTCCATTTCAGATTGAATCACTGTGTTCATTTCAGCAGCATGATGTGAAGATCCGCCTTCTGAAATATGAGGTGCGATAACTAAAGAAACGATAGACATTAATTTAATTAAGATGTTCATTGATGGACCTGAAGTATCTTTAAATGGATCTCCAACAGTATCTCCAGTTACTGAAGCAGCATGAGCATCAGAACCTTTATATTCCATTTTACCATTAATCATAACACCTTTTTCAAATGATTTTTTAGCATTATCCCATGCACCACCAGCATTGTTTTGAAAGATTCCCATTAAAACACCTGAAACAGTAACTCCCGCTAATAAACCTCCTAATACTTCTGGTCCAAAAGTAAATCCTACTAATACAGGAACAATTAATGCAATTAAACCAGGTAATATCATTTCACGAATTGAAGCTTTTGTTGAAATCTCTACGCATTTATCATACTCTGGTTTTGCTTTGTAATCCATGATACCTGGAATCTCTTTGAATTGTCGTCTCACCTCTTGAACCATGTCCATTGCAGCTCTACCTACAGCAGAAATACATAGTGCAGAGAAAATAAATGGAATCATAGCTCCAACAAATAAACCCGCTAAAACATCCGCTTTGTAAATATCAATTGAGTCAATTCCTGAAAGACCAACAAAAGCGGCAAATAATGCCAAAGCTGTTAAGGCTGCTGAAGCAATGGCGAAGCCTTTACCTGCTGCTGCAGTGGTGTTTCCAACGGCATCTAAGGTATCAGTTCTTTCTCTTACTTCTTCTGGCAAACCACTCATTTCAGCAATACCACCTGCGTTATCTGCTATAGGGCCAAAAGCATCAATTGCTAATTGCATCGCTGTTGTAGCCATCATACCTGCTGCTGCAATAGCAACACCATAAAGCCCTGCAAATTCGTGAGAGATAAATATCCCAGCTGCTAATACCAATACAGGTATTACAGTAGATTCCATCCCAACTGCTAAACCACCAATGATGTTGGTAGCATGACCTGTTGAAGATTGTTGTACGATTGAATTAACTGGTTTTTTGCCCATCGCAGTGTAATATTCAGTAACAACACTCATGATTGCTCCTACAATTAAACCTGTAACGATTGCCCAGAAAATGTCCATAGAAGTTAATGCATAACCTCTAATAACCATGTTTTCTACCATTAAGTAATCAACCAAGAAATAAGAAGCAATAGCTGTCATAATAACAGATGACCAGTTTCCTAAATTTAATGCACCTTGAACACTACCATCTTCTCCTTTAATTTTTACAAATAAAGTTGCAATGATAGAAAAGATTAAACCTAAACCAGCAATTACCATTGGCAATAAAATAGGTGAAAGGCCATTAAATTTATCTGGAGAACCAAATTCAACTTCAGCACCTAAAACCATAGTAGCTAAAATAGTTGCTACATAAGAGCCAAATAAATCAGCACCCATACCTGCAACATCTCCTACATTATCACCAACATTATCGGCAATTGTAGCTGGATTTCTAATATCGTCTTCAGGAATACCTGCTTCTACTTTACCTACTAAATCGGCTCCAACATCTGCTGCTTTGGTATAAATACCACCACCTACTCTCGCAAACAACGCAATAGATTCTGCACCAAGAGAAAAACCAGCCAATACTTCTATTGCCATAATATAACTTCCTTTGGTTGTCATAGTACCTTCTGGTCCAAACATGGCTAAAAGAACAATGAATAAACCACCTAAGCCTAAAACAGCTAAACCAGCAACACCAAGTCCCATAACAGTTCCACCATTAAAAGAAACTTTCAATGCTTTTGCTAAAGAAGTTCTTGCTGCTTGAGTAGTTCTAACGTTAGCTTTTGTAGCGATATTCATCCCTACATAACCTGCGAAAGCAGATAAAAATGCACCAATGATAAATGCAATGGCAATAACTGGACTTGATTGTTCAACCAAAGTTCCTGACCAAGCCAATAAGATCGCCGCGATAACGACAAAGTATCCCATTACTTTCCATTCTGCTTTCAAAAAAGCCATGGCACCAGTAGAAATATGAGATGCAAGTTCTTTCATGTTGTCATCTCCAGCATCTTGCTTAGTCACCCAAGCTGACTTGATTGCCATGACAATCAATCCGATAATTCCTAAAAAAGGAACTAAATAAAGTAAAAAATTTTCCATAGTTTATATATAATTAATCAGTTGTTTATCTATTTTTTAAAGGGCGCAAAAGTATATTTTATTCAATTGAAATGCAAAAAAAATTGCCGACGAACTATTCATCGACAATTTAAATATCTTATTGGGCTTGACTATTTTACGTACATCACGTCTTTTACGGCATCCATAAGGTCTTTAACATTTGGCAACCAAGCATCTACAAACACCTGAGCATAAGGCAATGGCGTGTCTTTTGTGTTGATTCTACGAATAGGTGCATCTAAATAATCAAATGCATTACGTTGTACCATATAAGTTAATTCAGTTGAAATATTTCCTAAAGGCCAAGCTTCTTCCAAAATAACCAATCTATTCGTTTTCTTAACCGAATTTATGATAGTAGCATAATCAATTGGTCGTATGGTTCTCAAATCAATAACCTCGGCTTTAATTCCATCTTTCGCCAATTCTTTAGCTGCTTCAATTGCAACTTTCATTATTTTTCCAAAAGAAACAATGGTAACATCTGTACCTTCTTGTACAATTTTGGCAGAACCAATTGGAATAAGGTACTCCCCTTCTGGAATTTCACCTTTATCACCATACATTTGCTCTGACTCCATAAAGATAACTGGATTGTCGTCTCTAATTGCAGATTTCAATAATCCTTTGGCATCAGCTGGGTTTGAAGGCACAATAACCTTTAGTCCTGGAGTGTTGGCATACCAACTATCAAATGATTGTGAATGTTGAGCAGCCAATTGACCAGCAGATCCTGTTGGCCCTCTAAATACCATTGGCGCACCAAATTGTCCACCTGACATGCTTAGCATTTTGGCAGCTGAATTAATAACTTGATCGATAGCAACTAATGAGAAATTGAAAGTCATAAACTCTATAATTGGTCTTAAACCATTCATAGCAGCCCCAACACCGATTCCAGCAAAACCAAGCTCAGCAATGGGTGTATCAATTACTCTTTTAGAACCAAACTCGTCAAGCATGCCTTGACTTACTTTGTATGCTCCATTATATTGTGCCACTTCTTCTCCCATCAAAAAGACTCTTTCGTCTCTTCTCATCTCCTCACTCATTGCCTCTCTTAAGGCTTCTCTAAACTGTAATGTTTTCATATCAAACAATTAATTTGTTTATGCTATATCCCAATATACAAGGGTCAGCAAAATTATTAAATAAACAGATGTAGAACAAAATAAAAAAATCACATTTTCACATTCTTGAAAGTAGTAATTTCAAATTGAGTTTTACCCGCGTTTATAGTCGTTTTTTATTAATTTTGTATTCCCTTCACAAAAGGGAAATTTGAGATAAAAATTTAGTTTAAACAATATATTAAAGTATAATATGAAGATTTTAGTTTGCATAAGCAAAGTCCCAGATACTACCTCAAAAATTGCATTTACGGATGGAAATTCTAAATTCGATACCAATGGGGTTCAATTTATAATCAACCCTTACGACGAATGGTATGCTCTTGTTAGAGCCCTTGAATTGAAAGAAGCAAATGGAGGCTCAGTAACTGTTATAAATGTTGGCCTTGCCGACAATGACCCTACTATTCGCAAGGCATTGGCAATTGGTGCTGACGATGCTGTTCGAGTTAACTTAGACCCAAAAGACGCTATGGATGCAGCTCAACAAATTGCTGATTATGCTAGTGCTAATGGCTATGAATTAGTGTTGTGTGGTAAAGAAACGATAGACTACAATGGCTCGCAAATGGGCGGAATGATTGCTGCAATCTTAAATCAAGAATTTATCTCTAATGCTACGAAGTTAGACATGAATGGAAATACAGCAACAATTGAAAGAGATATTCAAGGCGGTACAGAGGTTTTAGAATTAAACATTCCGTTTGTAGTAAGTGCTGCAAAAGGTATGGCCGAAGCAAGAATACCTAACATGAGAGGAATTATGGCGGCTAGAACAAAACCTTTAACCGTTGTTGAGCCTAGTGCAAGTTTTAATGCTACAGAAGTGTTAACTTATGAATTGCCACCTGCAAAAGGCTCATGCAAAATGATCAGTGCTGATAATCCAGCAGAACTATTAGACTTATTAAGAAACGAAGCAAAAATCCTATAAAAACTACTCATTATGTCAATTTTAGTATTCGCAAATACAGCAAAAAACGAAGTTCACAAATCTGCCTATGAAGTAGTTTCTTACGGTAGTCAACTTGCTCAAAAAACTGGTGATACTGTCACTGCTTTAGTTATTGGTGACGCCACTAACATAAGTAGTTTATCAGACTATGGTGCAGACAAAATCATACATGTTAAAGACGCAAAATTATCAAGTTTTCAACCTTCATTATTGGCACAAGCCATCAATCAAATAGCTGAAGCAGAAGGTTCAAAAATTATAGTTTTTTCTCATGATTTAACAGGCAAAGCCATCGCTCCTTTAGTAGCAGTTGGATTGAAAGCTGGATTGGTAACTGGTGCAGTTGCAATCCCTGAAACAGAAAATGGATTTATAGTTAAAAAAGCCGTTTTCTCGGGAAAAGCATACGCACATGTTAAAATAAATACAGACAAAAAAGTTATCTCTGTAAATCCTAATGCCGTTGAAAAAGTTGAAAACAAAAAATCAGCTAATGAAAGTGAAGCAACAGTTAACTTGGGAGAAGCTAGAATAAAAGTAATCGAACAAAAAATAGAATCAACAGACATTCCATTAACTGAGGCTGAGAAAGTTGTTAGTGCAGGTAGAGGTTTAAAAGGTCCTGAAAACTGGGGAATGATAGAAGAATTAGCCAAATTATTAGGTGCTGCAACTGCTTGTTCAAGACCAGTTTCCGATATGGATTGGAGACCTCATCACGAACATGTTGGCCAAACAGGAATTGCTATTCGTCCTAACTTATACATAGCAATCGGGATATCAGGAGCAATTCAGCATTTAGCAGGAGTAAATCAAAGCAAAGTGATAGTCGTTATAAATACAGATCCAGAAGCACCTTTCTTTAAGTCAGCTGACTATGGAATTGTCGGTGATGCTTTTGAAGTAGTACCAAAACTAATTGAGGCTGCTAAAGCCATGAATATATAAGGCAACAAATAAATTAGCTTCTTTTCAACATGAAAAAAATTGGATTAGATATCGTTGGGCTTTCTTATAGTCAAACACAATCGGGTGCTTATGCACTAGTGCTTGCCGAACAAGAAGGTGGCAGACGATTACCAATCATCATCGGTGGATTTGAAGCGCAAGCAATTGCCATAGAGTTAGAGGACATGACCCCAAGTCGTCCTCTAACTCATGATATTTTTAAAAGTTTTGCAGATTCGTTTGAAATACAAGTCAAGGAAATAATTATCTACAATTTAGTTGAAGGTATATTCTATGCAAAATTGATTTGTGAAAAAGATGGCATTAGTCATGAAATTGACACCAGAACTTCAGATGCGGTTGCAATCGCAGTTCGGTTTAAATGCCCTATATTTACCTACGAATTTATTTTAAACAATGCCGGCATCATATTAGAGGAAACTGAAAATTCAGACGAAATAAGCCTTGACAAGCCTGTTTCGAAGAAAGTAAGCTTGGAAAAACAAGAACCAAAACCAAGTTCTTTAGCTGAATTACAAGAACAATTGCAACATGCAATTGATACCGAAGACTATGAGATGGCCTCTAAAATTCGTGATGAAATTAATAAACGTACTGGCAAAAACAACTAAAACAAAAGCACTTTTACTTTTCGTTTTAGTATCCCTTTCTTTTAATGCTTTCTCGCAGCAAGACTCAATTGCCACAATTGATAGCTTAAATCATTTTATAGAAAAAGTAATCGATGAGGCATTAGTCGATCAAGAGATTGTTAGTACACCTAGCATAAAACCCTCAGAAGGCTTTAGTTCTTCATCATTAATGAGAGGCATTATAGGGCTCCTTAGTCTGATTGTTTTAGCCTATTTGTTTAGCTCTAATGGAAAAGCAATAAACTGGCGTACGGTAGGAATAGGATTAGCCTTTCAAATTATCATTGCAATAGGCGTATTAAAAGTTCCATTTATCCAAAATATATTTGAATTCATTGGTAAGATTTTCGTTGAAATTTTAGAGTTTACTCGAGCTGGAAGTAAATTCTTATTCGAAGGTCTTGTCGTTGATATGGATACCTTCGGTTTTATTTTTGCATTTCAAGTACTGCCTACTATTATTTTCTTTTCAGCCTTAACTTCAGTTCTATTTTATCTTGGAATTATTCAAAAAGCAGTTAAAGCATTTGGCTGGTTACTTACCAAATTATTGAAAATTTCAGGTGCTGAGAGCTTAAGTGTTGCAGGAAATATTTTTCTAGGACAAACAGAAGCACCCCTACTGATTAAAGCATATTTGGAGAAAATGAACAAGAGTGAGATACTCTTGGTTATGATTGGCGGAATGGCAACTGTAGCTGGTGCTGTTCTCGCTGCTTACATAGGATTTTTAGGTGGCGATGACCCTGCAATGCGACTGATGTTTGCTAAACATTTATTGGCTGCTTCGGTTATGGCAGCTCCTGGAGCTATTATCATTTCAAAAATGCTTTATCCGCAAACGGAAGAAATCAATACGGATGTTCAAGTTTCAACCGAAAAAATTGGCTCCAATCTATTGGATTCTATAGCCAATGGCACAACCGAGGGGCTAAAATTAGCTGTCAATGTTGGAGCCATGCTTTTGGTTTTTGTGGCCTTTATTGCACTTATAAACGGTGGATTAGGTGCGCTTGCTTCATTTGACGGTTTCACGATTGCGTGGCTGAACATAGACTGGCATTTTACTTCACTAAACGATGTAATAGCAAACAATACTTCTTATGAAAGACTATCGCTAGAATTTATACTTGGAACTGTTTTTTCTCCGCTAATGTGGCTTATTGGTGTAGCAAAAGAAGACATGATGCAAATGGGCCAATTATTAGGTATAAAACTCGCAGCAAGTGAATTTATCGGTTATATACAATTAGCAGGATTAAAAGACGTAACAAATGTCGCACATTTGCAATACGAAAAGTCAATTATCATGGCGACTTATATGCTTTGTGGCTTTGCAAACTTTGCTTCTATTGGGATACAAATTGGAGGAATAGGCTCTCTAGCTCCTGGTCAACGAAAAACATTGTCAAAGTTTGGTTTAAAGGCGCTAATCGGCGGCTCATTAGCCTCTCTTATCTCTGCAACAATTGCAGGAATGATTTTGGGGTAAAATAAATCTCCTAAAATAGGCTCTTCTAGACTTTAAGGTATCTATATTATTTATTGTACTGAATTTTTTAAAAAAACAAATCCTATTTAATTTATTCTAATTTTGACCCAAATTAAAATTGGAAAACTCACTCCTTTACACTAAAGAAAATGCCAAATAATATTGAAAACATCGAATTGCAATTTTTGACCTTAAGCGACTATCAGGAGCTTAAAAGCATCATGATTGAGGCCTATTCTAACATGCCGAACTCTTACTGGAAAGAGGAACACATCGATGCGCTAATTAAAAAATTTCCAGAAGGTCAAGTTGTTATTAAAATAAACAATGAAATTGCTGGTTGTGCTTTATCGATTATATTAGATTACGACAAATTTGATGAACATCACACCTATAAAGAAATTACAGGTAATTATACTTTTTCTACTCATGACCCAAATGGTGACGTATTGTACGGGATAGATGTATTTATAAAGTCCAATTTTAGAGGCTTGCGTTTAGGTCGTAGATTGTATGACTACCGAAAAGAATTGGCTGAAAAATTAAATTTAAAAGGTATTGCGTTTGGCGGAAGAATACCAAACTATCATCAATATTCACAGGATTTATCACCTAAAGAATACATTGAAAAAGTAAAGCGCAAAGAAATTCACGATCCTGTTTTAAATTTTCAAATTTCTAATGATTTTCATCCTTCTAAAGTGTTGAAAGGTTATTTAGAAGGCGATGAAGCCTCTAATGAATTTGCTGTTCTATTAGAATGGGATAACATTTATTATGAAAAGAAGTCTAAGGAAACTGCTACCATAAAAAAGATAGTTCGTTTGGGTTTAATTCAATGGCAAATGCGTTTGTATAAAAACCTTGAAGAATTAATGCAACAAGCTGAATTTTTCGTTGATGCTGTTTCTGGTTATCGATCTGATTTTGCTTTATTTCCAGAGTTTTTCAATGCCCCACTGATGGCTGACAACAATCACCTATCTGAGCCAGAGGCCATACGAGAATTAGCCAAACATACAGAAAGCATTGTCAAACGTTTTTCGGAGTTAGCCATATCTTATAATATCAACATCATTACCGGTAGTATGCCTGAAATTAGAAATGACCTTTTGTATAATGTTGGTTATTTATGTAAACGCGATGGCAGCCTTGAGCGATATGAAAAACTACATGTTACTCCTGATGAAGCTAAGGTTTGGGGTATGCAAGGGGGCACTCAATTAAAAACATTTGATACCGATTGTGGAAAAATAGGAATACTAATTTGCTACGATTCAGAATTTCCTGAATTGAGTAGAATTCTAGCCGAAGAAGGAATGGACATTTTATTTGTGCCTTTTTTAACAGACACGCAAAATGGTTATTCAAGAGTGAGGCATTGCGCACAAGCGAGAGCAATAGAAAACGAATGTTATGTGGCAATAGCCGGCAGCGTTGGAAACTTACCCAAAGTTCACAACATGGACATTCAATTTGCTCAATCCATGGTGTTTACACCTTGTGATTTTTCTTTTCCGGCAAATGGTATCAAAGCAGAAGCTACTACCAATACCGAAATGATTTTAATTGCCGATGTGGACATTGATTTACTTCGAGAATTACACAAATTTGGAAGTGTCAGAAACCTAAAAGATAGAAGAACAGATTTGTTTGAATTGAGGAAACGTTAAAGTAGGATTAGGTATATTAACGAAATTAAACCCAACCCTTCCAAAGGAAGGGTAAGCTTTACGCTCTTAAAACAAGGAAGCCGTCTCATTGTAAAAGTGAGACGGCTTCATTAAAAGTTCTATTGGTATTAATGCAAATAGTTCGAAGAAAACACCTCTCCTATTGTATTATTTGGGGTAAATTTGATTTTTAACTATTTTAGGCAGAAATGAAACAATACCACGACTTATTACAGCACATTATAGACCAAGGAACGGATAAAAGTGATCGAACAGGAACTGGAACAAGAAGTGTATTTGGGTATCAAATGCGTTTTGATTTAAATGAAGGCTTCCCGGCAATTACTACAAAAAAATTGCATTTGCGTTCCATTATCCATGAGCTGTTGTGGTTTTTAACAGGAGACACCAACATTAAATATTTAAAAGAAAACGGAGTAAGTATTTGGGACGAATGGGCTGATGAAGAGGGGAATTTAGGCCCTGTTTACGGTTCTCAATGGAGATCATGGCCAAAACCTGATGGTGGAAGCATAGACCAAATCTCAAAAATTATTGAGCAAATAAAAAGCACCCCAGATTCGAGAAGAATAATTGTGAGCGCATGGAATGTTGCCGAAGTCGAAAACATGGCGCTACCCCCCTGCCATGCCTTTTTCCAATTTTATGTTGCCGATGGCAAATTGTCTTGTCAACTGTATCAACGTAGTGCAGATACCTTTTTGGGTGTTCCCTTTAACATTGCTTCTTATGCCTTATTAACCATGATGGTGGCTCAGGTTTGCGGATTAAAATACGGCGATTTCGTACACACATTGGGTGATGCACATTTGTATTCAAACCATTTTGAGCAAGCCCAACTTCAACTTTCAAGAGCAATCAGGCCTTTACCTAGTATGAAAATAAACCCCAGTGTAAAAAATATCTTTGACTTTAAATATGAAGATTTTGAATTAGTTAATTATGACCCACATCCGCATATTAAAGCAGCCGTTGCAGTTTAGCAATCGACTTATTCTGTCAAATCATGTATAAAAACCAAGGATTTAGAATAACATATTTACAAAATACAATCGCAGCCTAAAATGAAAATTTCATTAATTGTCGCAGCTTCTGAAAACAACGTAATTGGCAAAGACAATGACTTGCCGTGGAAATTACCTGACGACATGAAGTTTTTCGTTAGAACAACTAAAGGTCATCACATATTAACTGGGCGAAAAAACTTAGAATCTTTCGGAAAACTGCTGCCAAACCGCACAAACATCGTTTTAACTCGAGATAAAAATTACCGATTCGAAGGGGCTGAAATATTTTATGATTTAAAGGATGCCATTAAGTTTGCCCAAAAGAATGGCGAAGAAGAATTGATGATTATCGGTGGGGGAGAAATCTATAAACAGGCCATGCCATTCGCAGATCGAATCTATTTAACAAGGGTTCACACCATTATAGAAGGCGATACTGTATTTCCTGAAATCGGAAAAGAATGGAAAGAAATCAGCTCGGAATATCATCCCAAAGATGAAAAACACGTGTTTGACTTTACCTTTAAAGTTTACGAGAGAATTTAAGCTACTTTCAATTTCTTCAAAGAAGTAGAATCAAATTTATTGTTTGCGTATTTTAAATCAATTTTTAGCTTCTCAGTACCAGTATTTGAAGGAGATTCATACATGGCATCTAACATAATTGCCTCGCATATTGACCTTAATCCCCTAGCTCCTAACTTATAATCTAATGCCTTTTCAACAATAAAGTCCAATACTCCTTTATCAAAACTCAATTCTACATTATCGAGTTCAAACAGTTTAATGTATTGTTTAATAATGGAGTTTTTAGGCTCAGTTAAAATTCTTCTTAAAGCCGATTTGTCGAGTGGATCTAAGTGAGCCAATACGGGTATTCTACCAATTAATTCAGGTATTAACCCGAATGAGCGTACGTCATGTGGAGTGATGTATTTCAAGAAATTATCTTCATCAACTTTCTCCATTCCCTCTACTTTCTTATATCCTATTGCGTGAGTATTTAATCGCTTAGAAATAATTTTTTCAATGCCGCTAAAAGCTCCACCACATATAAATAAGATATTTTGAGTGTTGATAGTAACCATTTTCTGCTCAGGATGTTTTCTTCCTCCTTGAGGTGGAACACTTACTGTAGCTCCTTCTAATAACTTCAACAATGCTTGCTGAACACCCTCTCCAGAAACATCTCTAGTGATAGAGGGATTATCGCTTTTTCTCGCAATTTTGTCAACCTCATCGATAAAAACGATGCCCATTTCTGCTTTAGCAACATCAAAATCGGCGGCTTGTAATAAGCGTGATAAAATGCTTTCAACATCTTCGCCTACATATCCTGCTTCAGTCAACACGGTGGCATCTGCTATACAAAAGGGAACTTCCAATAAACGTGCAATCGTTTTAGCTAGCAAGGTTTTTCCTGTGCCAGTTTCTCCAACTAACATCACATTTGATTTGTCGATTTCTATATCGTCTGTTAATGTAGAATGCGAAATTCGCTTATAGTGGTTGTAAACCGCTACCGACAACACTTTTTTTGCTTCATCTTGCCCAATAACATATTCATCTAAATGAGCTCTAATCTGCTTAGGCTTAAGCAGTTTAAAATTCATCAAATCTTCTTTTGGTGGCAATATTTCTTCTTTGACAATGGCTCCTGCTTGGGCAATGCAATTATCACAAATATGTCCTGAAATGCCTGCAATTAAGACATTTGTATCCTTTTTATCTCTTCCACAAAATGAACATGTGATTTTTTTTCCTTCCTTCATATCAAAAAAAATGACCTCGATAGTTTATCGAGGTCAAATTTAAACATTTAAGTACGATTTATTTTCTTATTAGAACTTCGTCTATCATTCCGTATTCCTTAGCTTCTACAGCTGACATCCAATAATCTCGATCAGAATCTTCTTGCACTTTTTCAAAAGGTTGTTTTGAGTGATTTGCAATGATATCATACAACTCTTTTTTCATTTTCAAAACTTCTTTCACAGCAATTTCCATGTCAGATGCTTGTCCTTGAGTTCCGGCCATTGGTTGGTGTATCATAACCCTAGAATGTGGCAAAGCAGTTCGTTTTCCTTCAGCGCCAGCACACAATAAAACAGCTCCCATAGAAGCAGCCATACCAGTACAAATGGTAGCTACATCTGGTGATATATATTGCATGGTATCATATATTCCAAGTCCAGCATATACTGAGCCTCCTGGAGAGTTCAAATAAATTTGAATATCTTTTTTGGCATCTGCGGATTCTAAAAACAGCAATTGAGCTTGAATTATATTCGCCACCTGGTCATTAATTCCCGTTCCCAAAAAGATAATTCTATCCATCATCAACCTAGAGAAAACGTCCATTTGTGCAACATTTAACTGACGTTCTTCAATGATATAAGGCGTCATTGATGCATCGATATACTGATCTACATGCATGCTGTTAATGCCCTTGTGCTTTGTAGCGTACTTTCTAAATTCGTTGTTAAAATCCATTCAGTAAAATTTTAATATTTGCAATTACCTGAAACTAGTTTTTTATAATTAGTGAACGTTAGAAACTAGTTTCTCTTTTTCTCCGCTAATTTAACAAAATCATCATAGCTAATTTCCTTTTCTTTAATCTTCACCGTTTTATTATAGAAATCTCTCAATTTCAATTGATAAAGCTGCTCATACAGTCGTCTTGCTTCCTCTTGATTCTCCAAAACTCGATTCGCTGTCTCTTCCAATTCTGCCTCATCCATCATGCTTTGTCCCATGCCAGATAATTGCTGTTGAATCATGCCAATCGTATAGTTTACGATTTCGTCTTTTGTAACTGTAATTTTATTGTCTTTGATTAATTTGTTTTCAATCAATTGCCATTTTAATCCTAGGGCATATTGTTCGTATTCCGAATCAACTTGCTCTTTGGTAATTGGCTTTTCATTCGCTGTCAACAACCATTTTTTCATGAATGCATCGGGCAGGCTGAGTTTTGCGTTTTTAATTAGAAAGTCTTGTACATCTCTTTCGAATAATTGTTCTGCACTTTGAGCAAAGCTTTTCTCCATTTCAGTTTTTATCTTTTCGCCTAACTCTTCTTTAGATTTTACAAGGCCTTTGCCATATAGCTTATCAAAAAAGTCTTGATTCAAATCAGCAGGACTTGTTCTGTGGATTTTTTCTACAGTAAATCTAAATTCAGCTTTTATGTCTTTAACTAAAGATTTATCTACACCTAGCCAAGCAGCCACATAATTATCAGCAGCTAAATCTTGAGGTTTGCAATCAACTGTTGCTCCTGGTTTTAAGCCTACAAATTGTTTTTTGTCCTTGTCTTTTGCAATGGTCGATATATTTAGTACTGTCCCATTGCTAATTCCGCCTTCTTTAATTTCTCCTTTTTCTATTTGATCAAATTTTCCATACAACATGTCCTCAGCTTTTGAAACATCTGCCTCTTCCATTTTGCCATATCGCTTAGCGATTTCTTGAATTTGATCTTCAATTAATTTGTCGGAGATTTTTACTTTGTGTTTTTCAAACTTGTCTTTTTCAGTCAAACTCACATTCACTTCAGGAGATAAGCCAATTTCATAAGTAAATTCAAAATCCTTTTGAGTTTCCCAATCTATTTTTTCATCTTCATTAGCTTTTGGAAGTGGATTTCCGAGTAAATCCAATTTATTATCGTTGATGTATTGATGCAAATGATCAGATAAAGTTTTGTTGATTTCGTCAACTAAAATATTCGTTCCAACCATCTTTTTAACCATGCCCATAGGAACCATTCCCTTTCTAAATCCAGGCAAAGCTGCTTGTTTTCGATATGTTTTTAATGCTGTATCAACTTTGTCTTTGTAATCCGCTTCGTTGATTATTATAGTAATCTCTGCGTTTAACTTATCAATGTCTTTTCTTACTACTTCCATTCTAAATTTTATTTTAAAAAAAATGGCGGAAAAGCTGAGCCTTTACGCCATTAATTGGTGCGGATGAAGGGACTCGAACCCCCAAGCCTCGCGGCACTAGATCCTAAGTCTAGCGTGTCTACCAATTTCACCACATCCGCAAATTATATTAATGAACCAACTGCCTTAAAAACAGGAGTGCAAAAGTAGTATTTTTTTAATAATTCAAACTAATTATAAGAAATTTATATCTCTATTTCTTCGTAACATTGTTAGACCATTTTTAAAAATAAAGAATCGTGTTAAAAATAGACCCCAAAGAAGTTTCAATGGGCAAACTTCACAACTACTTATTAGGCTCAGTAGGCCCAAGACCCATAGCATTTGCATCAACAATTGATAAAGATGGAAATAGGAATTTAAGTCCTTTTAGTTTTTTTAATGTATTCAGCGCCGCCCCTCCTATCGCCATATTTTCTCCTGCCAAAAGCGGCAGAACCAATACGCAGAAAAACACTTACGACAACATTAAAGAAACCATGGAAGTGGTCATAAACATTGTCAACTTTGACCTGGTGCAGCAAATGTCTTTATCGAGCACGGCTTACGAAAAAGGCGTGGATGAATTTGTAAAAGCAGGTTTAACTCCAATAGCTTCCGATTTGGTCAAACCCTTTCGGGTGAAGGAATCTCCGGTACAGTTAGAATGCAAAGTGAGAGAAGTAGTAGAATTAGGAGATGTAGGAGGTTCAGGAAATTTAATCATTTGTGAGATTGTGATGGTTCACATTAATGAAGCTATTCTAGGAGAAGACGGCACAATTGACCAGCACAAAATTGACTTAGTTGGCCGAATGGGCGGTAATTATTATGTTAGAGCTTCTGGAGATTGTTTATTCGAAGTTCCCAAACCAGTTCGAAACCTTGGAATTGGCATAGACCAATTGCCAGAGCCCATTAGAAAGAGCACTATTTTAACTGGAAATGATTTAGGCATGCTCGGCAATGTAGAAGAATTACCGAAATTTTCTGAAAAAACATTTTCTGAAAACTGGGAAGAAAAACAAAGAAAAGCACAAAAGCTACTTATAGCAGCTAAAATAAATGAAGCTTGGGAAGTATTAATTTCTTAAATTAGCAGAACATTAAACTGTTAATCATGGCCAAATTTATATTTTCTGTTTTCTTAACCCTTTTTGTATCTACTAACCTTTTAGCTCAATCTTATACTCCTTTTCCAACTAAAGATATTATTTGGAAACAAGACTATACTTGGGAGTACAGCTTTACAAACACAAATATTTGCTCAACAAAAACATTTGAGATTGAAAAAGATACCCTAATTAATTCGCTAAACTATCACAAGCTTATTAAATCAACCGAAAGGTATGAAGGAACGCCTAATTATCCTTGTACTTTAGGAGTTAGAACTTATAAACAAGAGTTTTTTGGATCTTTTCGAAATGACTCTATCCATAAAAAAGTTTGGTTAAGGCTTCCTAATACTACACAAGACTCTTTGTGGTTCGACTTCAATTATTCTGTTGGCGACACGCTTCGTCCTAGCTACGCAATTGAACTAAATCAACAGGGTTCTGCACCTTTAATCATTACTAGAATAGATTCCATTCTTTTAGGCAACAAATCAAGACGAACTTATATTATTAACGACTCAAGCTGCCTTAGTCCTACCAATCCACTATTTGGGCGCACTTATCCATCTCAATTAATTGAAGGAATTGGCAGCAGCAATGGTATTGGCAAGCACAACTATAATTGCCATCCTGCAAGCCAAGTCTATTTAGCATGCGTTCAGCTAAGCGGACAAACTATTTACCCAACCACAAATCAATGCAATACAGTCACTAATTTAAACGAAGTCAAATTAAATGACTTTACTTTTAGCTTTAACCCAAACCCTAGCAATGGAGAAGTATTCATTACTAATAAGTTAAATTTATTAGGAACGATAAAAGTGTATGATGCTAAAGGCAAATTAATTGTATCCTCAGAAACAATTCCACAAAAAATAGAATTACCAGGATTCAATAAAATCTACTTCATTGTTATTCAAACAGAAAAAGGAAGGAGATTTGTTGAAAAAATAGTAGTGAATTAGGTTGGTTTTATTTTTACAATAACTTCTACTAGTCTGTATTTTATCGCACGAAAAAAGCCTTTCAAGTTTAAACTTGAAAGGCTTATACATATTAATCTAATTAAAAACTATTACTCTTCTGTAGAAGCAGGCTTTTTATTGAATTTCTCGTATCTGTTTTTGAATTTATCAATTCTACCAGCTGTATCCACCAATTTCATTTTACCAGTGTAAAACGGATGAGAGGTGTTTGAAATCTCTAATTTAATCAATGGATATTCATTTCCATCTTCCCATTTTATTGTCTCACTACTAGCTGCAGTAGATTTAGTAATAAATGCTTCGTCATTCGACATATCTTTAAAAACTACTGTTCTGTAATTTTCTGGGTGTATATCTTTTCTCATATCTAAATGCCTTAAAAAATTGGAGGGCAAATATACATTATTTTAATCTTTCATGCTTACATCTTTGAAATTATTTTACCAGAATAAAAAATCCTTCAAAAACCAGCTATTTTTAGTTGAATTCAAGGGCTTTAAAATTCGGAATATGCAATAAATTTCGCAAATTTGACAACCTAATAAAAAACAATATGACTAAAGTTCACAATTACAGTGCAGGGCCATGTATTTTGCCCCAAGAAGTTTTAGAAAAAGCAGCAGCTGCTGTTCAAAATTTTAATGGACTTAACCTTTCTATTCTTGAAGTTTCGCATAGAGGCAAAGACTTTGTAGAAGCGATGGAAAACGCAAGAAGTCTAGTTAAAGAGTTATTAGGTGTGCCGGAAGGCTATCAAGTTTTATTTTTACAAGGCGGTGCAAGTCTCGGTTTTTTAACTGCTGCTTATAACTTTTTTCCTCAAGGTGGCAAGGCTGCTTATATAAACACAGGAACTTGGGCAAAAAATGCAATAAAAGAAGCCAAAAGATTTGGCAATGTTGATGTAATTGCAAGTAGTGAAGATAAAAATTTCAGTTATATCCCAAAGGGTTATGGTATTCCATCCGATGCCAGTTATTTGCACTACACTTCAAATAACACCATTTATGGCACTCAATTTAAAAAGACTCCGATTAGTCGAATTCCATTAATATGCGATATGTCTTCCGACATTTTTAGCAAAGAAATAAATGTAGCTGACTTCGATTTAATTTATGCTGGTGCACAAAAAAACCTAGGTCCTGCGGGAGCTACTTTGTATATAGTAAAAGAGAAAATGCTAGGTAAAACTGGTAACGATATTCCTACTATGCTCGATTTAAGTACGCATATTGCCAAAGATTCCATGTTTAATACTCCGCCGGTGTATTCCATTTATGTTAGCATGCTAACCCTTGAATGGTTAAAGAAAAATGGAGGAGTTTCTTGGATTGAAAAAATCAATCAGCAAAAAGCAGATTTACTTTACAGTGAGATTGACAGAAATGGCTTATTTAGAGGAGTAACTGAAAAAGAAGATCGTTCGAATATGAATGCAACTTTTGTGTTAAACGACGAAAGCCACAAAGAAACTTTTGACAAAATGTGGAATGCAGCCAACATCAGTGGAATTAAAGGTCATCGCTCTGTTGGCGGTTATAGGGCTTCTATGTATAATGCATTGCCACTAGAAAGCGTTCAAGTATTGGTTGATGTGATGAAAGAATTAGAAAGAACGAAAGGTTAATTTTTCACTTAAACCACAATTGTTAGAATATTTAAAAATAGCTTAAAGCAGACAACACTTTAAGCAAAAAAAATAGATTAAGATGAAAGTATTAGCAAATGACGGAATTGCAGCTTCAGGAAAAGTTGCATTGGAAAATGAAGGTTTTACAGTAGTAACTGAAACAGTTGCTCAAGAAAACTTAATAGATGCGATAAACAAAGAAAATTACGAAGTACTCTTAGTTCGTTCTGCAACTACTGTTAGAAAAGACCTAATTGACGCTTGTCCAAACCTAAAAATGATAGGACGTGGTGGCGTAGGCATGGACAATATAGACGTGGAATATGCTAGAAGCAAAGGTATTGAGGTAATCAACACGCCAGCATCTTCATCTCAGTCTGTTGCAGAATTAGTGATGGCTCATTTGTTTGGCGCTGTTCGTTTTTTATATGATGCTAACCGAGAGATGCCTGTAAATGGAGCTACAGATTTTAAAGTATTAAAGAAAAAATACGCTAAAGGAATTGAGCTTCGAGGCAAAACCATGGGAATAATTGGTTTTGGTAGAATTGGACAAGCATTGGCACAATATGCTTTAGGCTGCGGCATGAATGTAATTGCACATGATGCTTTTGGTGGCGATAACTATCAAATAAAACTGCATATTGCGGGAAATGATTTTAGTATTCCTATAAAAAATCAATCCATGGAAAGTGTAATTAAAAATGCAGACTTTTTGAGTTTTCACATTCCAGGAGGAAGTGAAGCAGTAATTGGCGCTAAAGAATTGGCCAAAATGAAAAACGGAGTTGTAATTGCCAATGCAGCCAGAGGAGGTGTAATTGATGAAAGCGCATTAATCGACGCTCTAAACTCTGGCAAGGTAGCTCATGCTGCTTTAGATGTATTTGTTGGAGAACCAAATCCAAATGCCGATTTGTTAAAGCACCCGAAACTGTCATTAACTCCTCACATTGGAGCTGCAACAGTTGAAGCTCAAGACCGAATAGGAACTGAATTAGCAGCCCAAATCATCGCTTTTTACGAAAAAGTAAACGCTTAATTGATTGATGAAACACTAAATGGCAACAGTTAGACCATTCAAAGCATTCAGGCCGACAAGAGATAAGGTTCATTTGGTAGCCTCAAGGTCTTATATATCCTATTCCAGAAAAGGCTTAATGTCGAAATTGGATGAAAATCCTTTCACTTTTTTACACATACTTAACCCTGAATACAACAAGCGAAAAACAACAAAAGCTAATTCAGAAGCTCGGTTTTTAAAAGTAAGAGAAAAATTTAGAGAGTTCATTACTCATCAAATCATAGTTCAAGATGAGAAAGATTCATTTTATATTTATCGGCAGATAAAAAATGGTCATGCCTACTTGGGAATAATTGGCTGTGCCTCAGTTGAGGATTATCACAATAAAGTAATCAAAAAGCATGAGGCTACAATTGCTAAGCGTGAAAACATGTTTAAAAATTATTTGAAATCAACACAAATAAATGCTGAGCCTGTTTGTTTTACTTATCCAAACAACGAAACAATTGATCTAATAACTCAACAGAAAATAATCGAAAGGCCAGAATATGATTTCACGACTACCAATAAGGACAGGCATAGCTTTTGGGTAATTGACAACCCTAAAGAAGTTCAATTAATAGCTGAAGCATTTAAAGAAGTAGATTCAATTTATATAGCAGATGGCCACCATCGCTCTGCCTCTTCTGCTTTAATGGGAGAAGAATTAAAGAGTAAAAACCCAAATCATACAGGAGATGAACTCTATAATTTTTTTATGGGCGTTTTTATTCCAGAACAAGAATTGCAAATATTTGAGTTTAACCGTTTGATTACAGAAATAGGCGATTTAACAACTGCTCAGTTCTTGAAAAAAATTCAAAAGGAGTTTGAAGTAATATATGTTGATAAAGAAATGTTTGTTCCCCGCAAGGTGCATGAAATCGGTATGTATATCGATAATAAATGGTATTGCTTGATTCCAAAAGAGGGCAAGATTAAAGCAAGCGATCCCGTTGAGAATTTAGATGTTTCTATTTTAACAAACCATCTACTAGCTCCTATTTTGGGAATTACTGATTTAAGAACAGACAATCGCGTATATTTTAAGGGCGGTTTAGCAGGAGTTGAAGCTTTAAAACACGATGTAGATTCAGGAAAAGCGAGAGCTGCTTTTGCACATTTTCCGGTAACGATGGACCAATTGAAGAAAATTGCTGATGCCGATTGCATAATGCCTCCAAAAAGCACCTGGATAGAGCCTAAATTAAGAAGTGGTTTAACTGTATTTTCTACCGACGAAAACGACAGATAACAAACATGAGTATAGCAAACAATTTAGCGAGTATTAAAGCGACAATCCCACAAGGAGTCTGTTTGGTTGCGGTTTCTAAAACAAAGCCACAAGCTGCTATTATAGAAGCTTACGAGGCTGGACAACGAGTGTTTGGCGAAAACAAAGCACAAGAATTACAAGAAAAAGCAGAAGCACTTCCAAAGGATATAGAATGGCACATGATTGGCCATTTGCAGCGCAACAAAGTCAAATATATTGCTCCACATGTTAGCTTAATTCACTCGGTAGATTCATTGAGATTACTCGAAGAAATTGATAAAAGAGCAAGGCAAAACAAACGAACAATTCCGGTATTATTACAATGCTATATTGCCAAAGAAGAAAGTAAATACGGCTTGGATGAAATTGAACTTGATGAATTGCTAAATTCAACAAGCTATAGAAACTTAAAAAATATAGAAGTTCATGGATTAATGGGAATGGCTACTAATACAGACAATCAATTAACCGTTCGCAAAGAATTTGAACATTTAAAAACAATTTTCGAAAACACAAAAAGAAATCATTTTGCCCAAATTGAATCATTCAATACAATTAGTATGGGCATGAGTGGAGATTATCAACTAGCAATAGAAACTGGATCAACAATGGTGCGAATTGGAAGCTCCATTTTTGGTGCAAGGAATTATTAATAAAAATGAATGAACAGCAAATTCCCGCATGGGAACCTCAAGGCAAAGCGCTTTTAGCCTATTGGAATGGAAAGAAAAAAGCTAAAATTGGAATTAAAATGGATGGCGGAGAAGAGATTTTTATGCCTGCAAAAATTTACTTTAGAAGTCCAGAAGAAAGTCCTGAGTTAGAAAAAATAGCCCTTGAACTTTGTGAAGGCAGAATTTTAGATGTCGGTGCGGGTGCAGGTGCTCACGCTTTATTGTTGGAAGAGTTAGAATTTAAAGTAACTGCTTTAGACATAGATCCCAATAGTGTAGAAATTATGAAAAAAAGGGGGTTGGCTGATGTTGTTTGCGCCGACTTTTTAGATTATAAGTCTAAAATAAAATACGACACCCTCTTATTTCTAATGAACGGAATTGGAGTCGCAGGCAATTTAAAAGGGTTAAAAGACTACTTGAATCACGCTCAAAGCATTACAAGTAGATCAGGTCAAATTATACTAGACTCTTCCGATTTGCGTATTTCTAATCCCGATTTAGAAAATGACAACGACTATTTTGGAGAGGTGAATTATCAATTATCTTATGAAGAAATCATTGGCAGTAAATACCAATGGCTCTATGTTGACGAAGAAAAGCTAGAAGAAATAGCTACAGAATGTGGCTGGAATACCGAAATCATTTATGAAGTAGAAGACGGCAGCTATTTAGCTAGACTAACTAAAATCTAGTCTTTTTCAAAATCAAATTTATAAGACATTCCCAAGCTAATCCACCTGCCGGGGTTGACTACATTGCCAATATCGAAATAAGATTGATTAAATAAATTAGAAACTTGAATAAATAAAGTCAAGTTCTTTTGTTGAGCTGATGCTTTCAAATCAGAAATAAATACAGGTTTAAAAAACTTAGATTGCCCATTTGCATTGACAAATTCACCTCTTCGATCTTGAAAACTAAAATTCCAATCGATAAATAAATGATTAGCTATTTTAAATTGAGTCAATAAATCGGCTTTATGATTTAAGAAATCGAGTACATAATTCGACTCAAATCCTGTGCTTTTATTATCGGAATACAAATAAGCATAAGCAAACCTCAACTTATTCAACAAAGGGATTTTTTGTAAGAGTGAATTGGCTTGCAATACATATTCTACTTCTATTCCATTTATGTTCACCTCAGTTAAATTTGCAGCTTGTGTTGTCATACTGCCTGAATACCTAATCCAATCTATTAGGTTTTTCCCTTCTCTTCTAAATCCAGAAATCATCGCATATTGAGTATTTCCAGAATACTTAAAACCCAGTTCATAATTAATTGACTCTTCAGGTTTGAGGTTTATACTTCCTTTTGCTCCTCCTAATTTATAGTATAAATCGGTGTAGGTTGGAAATCTGAAAGAACGATTGACTGATGCAAATGGTCTAATTTTTTTAGTGATTTGATAACTTATATCTACCCCTGGAAATAACTCATCTTCAAAATCAGTATTGAGGTTATACATTGCTCCAATAGAGACAAACAATTTTTCGCCAAGATAATTATGCTCCGCATAAAAGCTTCTGTTTTCACGTTCAGCACCTCTTAAATACAAGGCTGTAGGATCTTCATTTTTAACCTGAATGGGTTTTTTCAATAATTCACCCAAGCCGTTGCTCAAAATTTCTTCTTTTCTAAAATCCATTCCCAAACTGGTTTGACCTAATTTACTTATATACTGCACATTGATTTCTGCTCCATAAACTTGTGTTTGAGTATAGTTATGCCCTGAATACCAAGAAACTGTATCGCCAAAATTGTTTGCAAACCCTCCTTGCGCTAATCGTGAATAAAAAGAAGGGGATTCTCGAAACAATTCAAAGCGGTCTTGGTGTTTTCTGTAATATACTTTAGGTTCAATACTCCATTTTCCTTGATTTACTTCTCCTATTATTGAAGCAAATTGACTAGCAATTTCTTCAAATTGATCTGGAAAAGTAGCCGTGTAAAAACTTTGTGCACCAAAAGATTTTTCATTTTGTCCTGCATTTAATTTCCAATTGGATTTCTTAAATGTTAGCTCAGATTGCCAAAATACATTTCGCTGTTGAAAATCTGTGTTTCTTATATATCCATCTGAATTTTGCCTTGAAAATGATATCAAGTGACTGTGTTTTTTCTCAACCACAGAAGCAGAAATTGCTTGTTTCTTCAAACCATATTGTCCCATTAATGCCTGAATTATCCCTTGACTTTTTTTGGGGTTTTTGGTTATGATATTAATTGCCCCTGCAAAAGCACCTGGCCCATAAATTCGAGAAGCCCCCCCTTTTAATATTTCTATGCGCTCGATATCTAATAATTCCAATGGAAGATTCAAACTGTGATGTCCAGTTTGTGGATCTGTCATTTTTACTCCATTTAACAAGATAAGCACTTGCTCAAAACTTGAACCTCTTAAACTTAGGTCAGCTTGAACACCATTTTGACCTCTTTGTTTGATGTCGATGTTAGAGCTAAACTCCAACAATTCGTTTAATGTTTTAGCAGGGCTGTTGCCAATTTCTTCTTTAGAAATTACACTTATGCTTCTAGCCGCCTGATTAAATTCAACTTTAGACCTATTAGACTTAACCTCAACCTCTTGTATTTTTACTGTATCTTGTGCGAAAGAGCTATGGCCAACAAAAATAAGTACCGAGCTTATTATCAATACTCTATAAAATATTCTCATGCTTAAATTTTAAGCGAGCAATGTTAATGAAAACTAGCCGTTGAGAAGCCCATTTTATGGTAATTTTGTCCATTCAATTTAAATTATGGAAAACACTTCAAAAGCCATTGAAACCATTATCAAGGATTTTAAAGCAAACGATACAAGCATTGTATTAGATGCTATCAAAAGAAATCGAAAAGAAGGAAATGCGAAGTCATTTCAAGCGATGTTGGATTTATTGAAAGATACCGATGAACCATTAGTTGAAGAGGCAGTCATTTCGTTTATATTCGATTTAAAAGACAATGAAAGTGTACCTGTACTAGTTTCTGCTATTCAAAACAAGGATATGGAATTTTACCATAGTTTTTTAATAGCTGCTTTTTGGCAATCCGCAATTGACGGTTCAGATTATATAGACTTATTTGTAAAAATGGCAATTCAAGGCGATTATATGGTTTGTTTAGAAGCATTAACTGTAGTCGAAAATTTTGATGCAGCCTATCCAGAAGCTGATTTATTGGATTTTGAGGCTGATATTGAAGAAGCATACGAAAAAGAAGAAAGTCAGGAAAAGAAGCTCTTATTAAAAAGCCTTGCTGATGTGATTCGTAATTTACCAATAGAAGGAGAATAAAATGGCTAAACTTGATTTCACAGCTTTAAAAGAAAAATTAGAAAATTCAGGTGAGTGGCCTAGGGTATATTTTTTCAAATTCATAGTACCATCGGACAATCAAAAACTTGCTCAAGTTGAAGCATTATTTGGCCCTGAAGCACAAGTAAGTTTAAAACAATCGAGCAAAGGAAAATTTGTTAGTGTAAGTGCAAAAGAGCTGATGCTAAGTGCAGATGGAATTATAGAACGTTATGAAAAAGCAGCCAAGATTGAGGGTTTAATGGCACTTTAATTAACTCTTGAATCTTGAGGATGCCGTAATCCTTCCATCTTGTTTACTCTGGCTTTTATAGAACCCACTAATATTGGAGTTTCTATAAGTAAAGGCACTCGATTTTTATCATCAGTCACCCACACTGTCATGTCTTCACCGCCATTAAAAATAGTTCCATCTATTAAAAAAGGAGCTATTTTAATGCAGCGGAATGTTCCTAAATCTTTTATGGTCAACTCTTCTTTTCCCAAATATCGTATATAACTATCATGTGATTGGTTGTCTAAAAACACTCGTATTGGTACTTTCTCGTCCACTTTTACGTTCGAAAAATCCATGTTTCTTGCATAGTAAATCATGGTTAAAACATCATAGCTGCATGGCTTAGATTTTACCGTGTCTCTTTTCATCGGTTCTTTTTTATCTAATTGCCTAAGTGTGATAACCTCGTTTGTTTTCGCTTTAAAAACATAGTCTTCTTTAATATAAGTACTACCTTCCCTTACTTCTCGTTTAAATCGAAGTGGTTGCAGATCAGATTGCTTAACATAACTTTCAAAAACATCCCTTACTTTATAAATCCAGTCGTATTTCTTATACGTTTGCCCATAACTATAAAGATGATAATAAGCTGCATTGCCTATTTTTAGCGTATCCACAGTAAAATAAACATCACCTGCACCAACCCAAATACCTGCTAAATGATAGTAGATGGTATAGTCCACCCGCTCTCCAGTTTTGAAGCTTTTGTTTTCTAACAAACATGCCTGACTAAAGCTACTCGAAAAAACAAATAGAAATAAAATGAAAATACAATGCTTCATGTATCAAATAAACGAATTTATATGAAGGTAGTTTTGAATTAAAGTAAACATCGTAATGAAAAACGAGGATTTCTGTTTCTAGTAACTGTTCTGATATATGAGCAATTGTAAATGACAACATACAATGCTTGGCAATCGTATTAAACCACACCAAATCTTTTAATTAGTTTCCTACTTTTGTATAATGGAATTTGAGCTTACTTCTGAGTACATCGAATTAATAAAGCTATTAAAGTTAGTTGGCCTTGCAGATACTGGTGGCATGGCAAAACAAATGGTTGAAGATGAAGAAGTATTATATAATGGAAATATAGATACTCGAAAGCGATTGAAAGTAAGAAAAGGCGATATTATTCAAGTAAACGAAACCACTATTACAATAATCTAAAACTAAATTCATGAAAAGAATTTTAATCTTCACAATACTGCTTAGTACTTGTTTTGTTTTGCAAGCACAGAATCAAAATGGAATTGGCGTTCGAAATATCATTAACCCAACTGCGGGATTTAATTACAACAACAATGCTACTGAGCCTATTGAAGTACGTGTGCAAAACGATGGGCCACATATATTATTTGCTCAAGATACCATTACGTTTTCTGTTAGCATTGGTGCGGGAGATTCAACTGAATATTACACCGTTAGAAAGCAAGTAGGGATAACTACCCGGGTTGGCGAAAGAAATGACTATGTAATTATGCCTAGCTATTCTTTTAAATGGGAGAACTCTTATGTCATTTGCGTTACCGCAGAGCGAACTGATGATTATCCAGATAATTCAACAAAACATCCTGGCGCCTGCGTTTCTTTTAAAGTTAGTGTAGATGAGATTAAATTGAATGTTTCTAAAGTGTATTATGCCAACTCAAGCTTGCATTTTCAACTAAACCAAGACTTTAGAGGAAGAGCAATTGTTTATGACTTAACAGGTAAAGCATTATTAGATCAAACCTTAAATCTTAACAAACAACAGCAAATCCCATTTTCTAGTCCTGCTAAAGGTTTTTATTTTTTAAAAATCATTAATCCAAAAGGTCAAGCGACTATCACAAAGTTTATAACCAATTAAGTCCCGTTTAAGGAATCATATATTTCTTAACTTTTTTAAATTCTGAATCGCTCCAAGTTTTGTTGGATACATAATTAAGGATCATCCTTTTATAGGCACTTTGCTCAAAAAAATGATTGATAACTTGAGTTGCAGGCCCACTCAAGCGGCCATTAAAACTAAATGTTGCATCTAGAAGGTTTGCTAAAGCAGTTTCATTAAGTTGATTCATCTCTTGTAAAGTTTCCGCTGCATTTACCCGAGTCAAAAACTCAAATGAATTAGAAGTATAATCCACTAATTCATTTAATGCCTCCTCATTATTGTTTTTTTGATAATCTATTGACAAGTGTTTAATTCTAACATTGAGCGAACGATTCCCTTTTTCATTTTCTGTTATTTTAAGGTATTCATCAATATTTTGTGGAAAATAAAAAGACAGTAAATCCAGTGTTTTTTCAATCACCTGATAAGAAGAATCTTGCAAAAGTTTACGATATAATGGCTCCATTTCAGTCGAGATTCTAACCGTATTATTTAATGCTGCTTTTCGAACTTCTGCGTCAAGGTCTGCTAGTGCTTGTTTTGTTAATGTTGTAGCATTTTCATTCATTTGAGGAAGTATTTGACTGATAATCTCCCCTTTTATCCCATGAAATGTTTCCTCCTGATAGCGCTGCATTAAAAAAGCTTCTTTTCCTTCAAATTCTCGAAAAGCCAAAGCAGAAATAGCATCATATCTATCCATCATATTTTTAGCTTCACTCGCTTGTGCTTTCAACATGGCAGTTGATTTACTAAACTGAACCGATTTCATCACTTCACTATTTGGATCAAAAAGGACATAACTCACTTCTTTAGTTGCCGGAATTTCAAATTTCACTTGGTGGCTTTCCTTTTCTATCCAAACTTGTTTAACTGAATTGCTGCCATCCTTATAATGTATTTCAAAGTTGATTGGCATTTTAAATAATCCCACCAAATCGTTTTGCTCGTGGGTTTGTTTAACATCGAAAATACCTGCATTTCCAATTTCGGTGAACGAAACTTCATAAGCAGGTTCCCCACCCTTATATATCCACTCTTCCCAAAACCAATTTAACGACAAGCCTAGTTTTTCGTGAAAAGCAACCAATAAATCATAGCTATTTACATTGCCATAAGCGTGTTTTTCTAAGTAATATTTGATAGCTGCATTGTATTGTTCTCGGCCAACAACGTACTTTAACATTTGCAATACAAATGCTCCTTTTGGATAATGCCTAACAGTGCCTGCACTCGAGTGGGCTAAAGGCTTTAAGTCACTCTTGCTTGCATTCAAGGCTTGTTCATTGTAATTTCTTCTAACCCAATCAAAATGATTTGAACCAAAAGCTTCTTTCTGATACATCATATCATAATGTGTTGCAAAACTTTCTTGCAACCAATGATGGGCACTCGCTCTGGCAGTAACCATATCACCAAACCACTGATGAGCCAATTCATGCGCATCTACTCGCACATAATTCCGATCTAAATATCCTCGAGAGTCAATTAAATAAAAATCGCCAAAGACGGTTGCTGTTGTGTTTTCCATAGCACCATACATAAAATCTTGAACTGGAATTTGCGAGTAAGTTGACCAAGGATAAGGAACACCAATTTCTTTTTCAAAAAAGTCGAACATCTTTTTTGAGAAACGATAAGTTGGCTCTACTTGCTCAGCTTGACCTGGATAATAATATAAATTCAAAGGCACTCCACTAGCCGATTTTTGCTTTTCAATTCCATATTCTCCAATGCCCAACATAATTAAATACGAGGAGTGTGGATGCGAAATTTTATAATGCCATTGAGTCTTTCCATTCTTCATTTTCTTCTCACCAAGCTTTTTACCATTTGATAGTACTTGATATTTAGAATCAAATTCAACCAACATTTCTGTAATGAGTTTATCGTTCTTTTCGTCGAACATGGGTATCCAGTGGCGGTTGTTAATCCCTTGACCCTGAGTCCAAATTTGTTTTCTGCTTCGGCCTGTTTTATCATTCCAACCAATAAAATAAATTCCTTTGGTAGGCTGTGCTTCATAGTCGATGGTCAAGTTATGTGCTGTGTTCCATTTTAATGCTTCCTTAAATCTTAGTATCAATCCACTTTGTGTGTTATCAAATGGCACAGCTTCCCCATCTAATTTGACCGAATTTATTTTCATTTGAGTTGCATCCAAAAACAAGGTGTCTATGGATTGTTGCAAAACAGTAAACTTTTCTTCTACAAGGCCAATTACTTTACCTTCTTCGGGTACAAAAGAAACCTGGAGCTTCAAATGCGTAAAGTCAACAGAATGCTCTCGAGGTGTTAAACCTTCGTCGGCATAATAGTTTCGTTGAGCTACTTGAGCATTTAATAGGGTGTTTATTGTTATAAAAAGGATAACATTTATTATTCTAAATTTCATCATGATATATTGCTTTTACTTTATCTCTCAAATTATAGGAAGAAGCCATCACTTCACCGTAAGCTCCTGTTGACCGAATGGCGATTAGATCATTTCTTTCTGTATGGGGCATTAAAATTGCTTTGCCAAAACAATCAGAAGATTCACATATTGGGCCCACCACATCGTATTTTAAATTACTTTCTTGTTTTTGTTTACTAATGTTTTCTACTTTATGATATGACTGATATAAAGCTGGACGAATCAACTCAGTCATTCCTGCATCTAAGATTACGAAATTTGTTTTGATCCCTTCCTTTACATACAAAACTCGGCTCATTAAACTTGCACATTGAGCCACTATAGATCGACCCAATTCAAAATGGAGCTCTTGCCCTTGTTGTAAGTCTAAAAATTGTTTGAAAACACTAAAAAAAGTTTTGAAATCAGGTATTGCATCCATGTCTGGCTCGTGGTAATTAACACCTAGCCCCCCGCCCACATTAATATGCTGTATCGCAAAAGATTTCTCTTTAAATAGCTTTTGCAATTCATTAACACGGTTGCACAAACTTTTAAATACACTCATATCTGTAATTTGAGAACCTATGTGAAAATGCAAGCCCAACAAATTAACATTATCTAATTTTCTCAAAAATTCAAACAATGAATCTAATTCCCAAAAGTTTATTCCAAATTTGTTTTCTTCTAAACCGGTTGTAATGTAGTGATGAGTTTTTGCATTAATGTTGGGATTAAATCGGATAGCAATTGGAGCAATTTTACCCATAGATTTCGCTAGGTCATTTACAACCAGCAATTCAGGTATAGATTCAATATTGAAGGTGAAAATTCCTTTTTCTAATCCAAATTTAATTTCGGAATCTGATTTTCCAACTCCTGCAAAAGCAATTTGATTTGCTTTAAATCCATGATTTAAGGCGCAGTTTATTTCATTTCCGCTTACACAATCTACTCCAAAGCCAGCTGAATGAATTTGTTCTAGAACTTTAGTGTTGGTATTTGCCTTTATGGCATAATGAACCAAATAAGGCAAGCCTTGAACCTCTTGCTGTATCGCATTCAAAGTTTGATTTAATATTCTTAAATCGTAATAATAAAATGGAGTTGGAATAGCTTCTAGCTTCTCTACAATGTCAGTATTAAACATGCTCATCAATAAAACAATTTATTTAGTTCTTTCAATGCTAATTGCTTGTCTTTCGTATTTATTAAAATGGAAATGTTGTGATTGCTCCCTCCATAGGAAATCATACGAATAGGTATTTCTTTTAAGACTGAAAAAATCTGATTGGCAATCCCTTTATCCCCACTTATAAAATCTCCAACTATACAAACAATTGTTTGATTTCTATCTATTTCAACACGGCCATATTTCTCGAGCTCTTTTTTAATGTCATTTAAGTTCTTATCATCATCAATTGTAACCGATACAGCCACTTCAGAAGTGGTTATCATGTCTATCGACGTTTTAAACAATTCAAAAATTTCAAACACTTTTCGCAAAAACCCATAAGCCAATAGCATTCTACCTGAGTTTATCTTAATTGCCGAAATTCCATCTTTAGCTGCAATGGCCTTAATTCCTTTTCCCGAAGTTTGCGAAGTGATAAGAGTGCCAAATGCATTGGGTTCAATTGTGCTTTTTAATCGAACTGGAATATTTGCCTTTTTTGCAGGTAATACACTTGTGGGATGCAATATTTTAGCTCCAAAATAAGCTAACTCAGCTGCTTCATCAAATGACAATTGTTGAATAGGCATTGTTTTTTCAACAATTCTAGGGTCGTTGTTGTGCATGCCATCAATATCTGTCCATATTTGAACCTCTTCTGCTTTAACTGCTACACCCATCAAAGACGCTGAGTAGTCACTCCCACCTCTTTTTAAATTATCAATTTCGCCATACACATTACGGCAGATAAACCCTTGAGTAACAAAAATATCAACCGATTTATTCTCTTCTAGTATCCGATTTAAATTCTCTTGAATATAAAAATAGTCAGGCTCCAAGTCTTTGTCTATTCGCATAAACTTTAAAGCTGGAATTAAAACAGAATTAACATTTAATTCTTCTAAATAAAGTTGAAAAAGAGCTGTTGAAAGTAGTTCTCCTTGAGCCAATACAGCTTTCTCTTCGTGAATTGTAAATAAATCTCTAGTAAAACTCAACAAATAATTGAAATGAGAATAAACCAAATCCTTGGCCTTGCTTTTAAAGTTATCTGATTTGTATAATTCATTTACCGTTTGTAAATACTTTGACTTTAATCCTTCAAGCAAATTTGAAGCTATCTCATTTTTGTTTGCAAATAAATAATTTGCAATTTCCACCAAGCTATTTGTAGTACCTGACATAGCCGATAAAACAACAACTTTCTTTCCATCTTGCCGCAACAGTATTTCAACTTCCTTCATGCGCTGTGCAGAGCCTACTGATGTACCGCCAAACTTTAGAACTTTCATATTAAAACAAATTAAGGCGCCAAAGATATTAAAAGCTTTTCAGGCAACAGTTTCTTAAATAACTACATCTATTACTTATTGTTTTTTTAATAGTCCATTGATACCATGGTAAATGCCGAAAAGTAAAAAATAGTCCAACTTTTTTTAGACTATCGTAGAATAACTCATCAGTATTAAAAGCTGTTAAAATCAATCGGAAAAAGCCCCGATTTGCTTAGTTTTGTTTTCCATTTAAATTATTGAATGTATAGTTTACTCAAGAAAGAAATTCAAGGTTTTTTAGGTTCTCTAATCGGATACATTGTCATCATTGTATTCCTGACAATTATGGGCTTAATCATGTGGGTGTTCCCAGGTGACACCAATGTGTTAGATGGCGAATACGCTTCCCTTAGCTCACTATTTAACATGGCTCCTTGGGTTTTTATGTTTTTAATTCCAGCCATTACCATGCGGCTTTTTGCCGATGAAAACAAAACTGGCACCATCGAATTACTGTTAACAAAACCAATTACTGATTTACAAATCATTGGGGCTAAATACATAGCGGGTTTTTTATTGGTACTTTTTAGCCTATTACCAACATTAATTTACTTTGCAACGGTCTATTATTTAGGTGCTCCTGTTGGCAATATTGACCAAGGAGGCATGTGGGGTTCATATTTGGGTTTGTTGTTCTTAGCCTCAGGCTTTGTTGCAATTGGATTGTTTTCTTCGTCCCTTTCCGACAATCAAGTTATCGCCTTTATTATTGCCGTATTTATTAGCTTTTTCACTTATATAGGATTCGATTTTATTAGTTCTTTGGATTTACTAGGTGGAATTGATTATCTGATTTTGAAACTGGGAATTAATGAACATTACATCTCCATGAGTCGTGGTGTAATTGATACAAGAGATGCGTTGTATTTCTTGTCCTTAATTGCCTTTTTTATTATGTTAACTAAGTTGAAACTCAGTTCAAGAAATTGGTAATGAATAAAAGTAAACGCAAAGACATATTCGGTTTTATTATAGGTATTGGAATTATCATTACCCTAAATTTTATTGCCAAATTTATTTTTCATCGTTTTGATTTAACTTCCGAAAAACGTTATTCCATATCTGAACCCACTCGCCAATTGATTTCTAATCTTGAGGATCAAGTATATATCTCTGTTTACTTAGAAGGAAATTTTCCGGCTTCATTTAAAAGACTGAGAAATGAAACCAAGGAGATGTTAGACGAATTTCAATCATATTCCAATGGAAAAATTGATTTCGATTTTATCAATCCTTCTGATAATCCAGATATAAAACAACGCGACAAAGTCTATAAAAACCTTTATGACAAAGGGTTAAAACCTACAGATTTAGAAATAAAAGATGAGGATGGCATTTCAAAAAAGGTAGTTTGGCCTGGTGCAATTGCCGTATATCAAGGTATAGAAACTCCCATTCAATTATTGAAAAGCCAGTTTGGGGCTCCGCCAGAAGTAGTTTTAAATCGTTCGATAGAAAGCCTAGAATTTGAAATTGCCAGTGCCATTAAAAAAATAACCTCTCCTTATATTGAACGCATCGCCTTTATTGAAGGTCACGGTGAGTTAAACAAATATGAAACGGCCGATATTGTTAGAAGTTTACGCGAATATTATGAAGTAGAGCGAATACGAATTGATGGCAATATAAACAGTTTATCAGCTAGAGACTATACTGATAGTTCAACTGCTGATGTCAGTAATAAATTTGTATTGGCAATTATTGCCGGACCTGATTCAGCTTTTACAGAAAAAGACAAATTTATCATCGATCAATTTATTATGCATGGTGGTAAAGTGGTTTGGCTTGTCAATCATGTGCAAGCGAGCATGGATAGTTTAAATCCTAAGAATAGTTTCACTACAACTGGCATTCCTAAAGAACTCAATCTTGACGATCAATTGTTTCATTATGGAGTAAGAATCAACCGTGATTTGGTTCAGGATTTAAGAGCTGCTCCTATTCCTGTAGTTAGTGGACAGTATGGAACGCAAGCGAAAACCCAATTGTATCCTTGGCTGTTTTACCCCTTAATTTTCTCAAAAAACGACCATCCTATCAATAAAAATTTAGATGTCGTAAAACTACAATTTGCCAACAGTATCGACTTAGTTGGAAGCGATCAAGGTCTTAAAAAAACAATTGTTTTGTCTAGTTCAGAATATACGAAACTCGTAAAAGCTCCTACTCGAATCAGCTTAAACATGCTGAGTTTTAATCCTCCTCAAGAACAATATAAAATCAAGCATGTGCCTGTTGGTGTTTTAGTTGAAGGGCAATTTGAATCGGTATTTAAAAACCGCTTGACTCCAAATGTGACCAATGCAGGAGAAATACAATACCGAGAAATAAGTGAGCCAACTCAACAGCTTTTTATATCAGACGCTTCCTTAATTCGCAACGATTATAATACAAAAACCAACGAGTATTATGCATTAGGATTTGATAAAAACACCAAGCAAGTTTATGCTAATAAAGATTTTTTTATGAACGCCATTAATTACATGGTGGATGATTCGGGTTTAATCTTATCAAATACTAAAAGTTTTAAAATTAGATTACTAAACACCCAAATTATTGACAATCACAAAACGCTGATACAAGCAATTAACACAGTTGTTCCAGTAATTTTAATCATCATTATTGGCTTGATATTGAATTTTATTAGAAAAAGAAAATACACCGTATAACAAATGAAAAATCTTATTGGCATAGTGCTTTTATTAGTCTTGATAGCTGCGGCTTATTTCCTTTATACATCTAACTCTTCAGTCACTAAACAAGAGCGAGACTTTAAAGATTTTGCCATTGAAGATACATCGGCTATCGACCAAGTGTTTATTAGTAGATTAAGTGGAGAAAAGGTTTTAATTACTCGTAGAGAAGATGGAATATGGCGAGTAAACGGTGAATATATTGCTAGGGTTGATGCCATCGGCTTAATCTTAAAAACAGCGCATGACATCACCATACAATCGCCAGTTTCTAAAGGCTATTTACCTTCGATTATCAAGCGATTGGCTACAAGTTCGACTAAAGTTGAGTTTTATGCAGGTAAAGATGAGCCTATAAAAACTTGGTATATTAGCCACGCTACGGGCACAAACGTAGGAACGTATATGTTGCTCGAAAAAGATGGGATTAAATCCTCTAAACCATACATTACTCATTTATTGATGGAGCGTGGATTTTTAGGTTCTCGTTTTTTTACAGATGCAACCGTTTGGAAAGATAGAGCCATGTTAAAATTAAAACCCGAATCGATTAAATCGGTTGAAGTGATTCACGCTTCAGATACTTCTACCTCGTTTAAACTCGAAAACCTTGGTCAGTCAAGATTTCAAATTACCAATTTAAAAGTCAACAGCTTAACAGCTGTTGATCCAAATATTGCAATTCCTTACTTAAAACAGTTTAAAGGAGTTTATTATGAATATGTTGATACTAAAACCCCAATTGAAAAACTGGACTCCGTTTATAATAGAATTCCAAGACACAGCATTAAAGTATTAGACAATGAGCAAAATAAATACACCATTAATTTATACAACTTACCTGTAAGACCAGGCTCTGAGTTAAATGGAAAACCTATTTTCTTTAACCCTGAAAGAATGTATGCATATAGCTCAGAACTGGGTCCAGATGTTCACGCAATTGTACCAAATCTCAATTTCGACCCATTAGTGCCTAGTTTCGAGCACTTTATTTCATCAACAACTGTTGAAAAGTAATTAAAAACGATGCAACATCTGCTTGAAGTAAAGCTATAAATTTGTTTGTCTAACTTAAAGTGAAATAAATGAAATTTATAGTATCCAGTTCTTCATTATTAAAGCAACTTCAAAACATTAGCGGTGTTTTAAATTCGAGCAACTCGCTTCCGATTTTAGATCATTTCCTTTTTGAAATTTCTGAAAATGAAGTAAAAGTTACGGCTTCCGATTTGGAAACAACCATGATGACTATCATAAAAGTTGACTCAAAAGAAGAAGGTACGATTGCTATTCCAGCTAAATTATTATTAGACACCTTAAAATCTTTGCCAGATCAACCGCTTACTTTTAGCATAGACCTTAAAACCTTTGCTATAGAAATTAGCTCTGATTATGGTAAGTATAAACTGAGCGGGCAAAACGCTGCGGAATTTCCAAAAACACCACAAGTAGAAGCTCCTTCCAAAATAGAAGTTGCTGGAGAATTGCTTTTTAATGCCATTGAAAAAACAATTTTTGCAAGTGGTAATGACGATTTAAGACCAGTGATGTCAGGTGTGTTTTTTCAATTGAGCAAAGATGACTTAACCTTTGTTGCCACTGATGCACATAAATTGGTAAAATATGTAAGAACGGATGCTAAAGCAAGTAAAGCAGCATCGTTTATTATGCCCAAAAAACCATTGAACTTGTTGAAAAACATTTTAAGTTCTATGGACGATAACATTCAAATCGAATACAACCAAACTAACGCTTCATTTAGTTTTGAAAACACTCAATTGATATGCCGATTAATCGATGGGAAATATCCCAATTATGAAGCGGTTATTCCAAAAGAGAACCCCAATAAATTGACTATTGACCGAAGTGCTTTTTTAGGCTCTATTAAGCGTGTGGGAATTTTCTCAAGCAAAACAACCCACCAAGTTCGTTTAAAAATGACTGGTAGCGAATTGCAAATATCTGCTGAAGATGTTGATTTTTCGAACGAAGCTGTTGAGCGTTTAACTTGTCAGTTTGAAGGGGAAGACATGGAAATTGGATTTAACTCCCGTTTTTTAATTGAAATGTTGAGCAACCTAAGCACAGATGAAGTAAACATTGCGATGTCGGCTTCTAACCGAGCAGGTATTTTAACTCCTACAACTTCTGAAAATGATGATGAGCAAGTATTGATGTTGGTGATGCCAGTCATGCTTAATTCATAAAAATAAATTGAAAATTCACAAAAACCCAATAGCTAAAACCTTATTGGGTTTTTTTATGCTTAAAAATTTGATAGTCGCGCGAATTGGCTTTTCGTTTAGTATTCCCGCGGGGATGAATCAGCTCCGCAGGGTTTGAAATTCTGCATTGACTTTCTTAACTCCAAATATAAATAAATACTACATTGTAATACCGCAGGGTTGCATACCACTGCGAAACATATACTTATAAACATCCTACGGTGCTAGTATTTCCATTGCTCACGAACTTTTTAAGTTTATTGATAATTTATTTTTGTTCACTTCTGCACAAACTTACCATAAAAGCATTATTTATCATTATCCAAATAACAAAAGTTATTCATATTGGCAATAAAAAATAATGAAAACCTGTTCGTTTTCGCTATCTTTGTGTTGTTAATAACTTAAAAACGAATAGTCATGAGCTTAAACAAACGACTAAAGGATGAGCGTTCTAAAAAAGGATTGTCTCAACAAAAATTGGCTGAGTTGACCGATACACATTACAGCAATATTGGAAGATATGAAAGAGGGGACGCTAAACCATCGGCAGAAGTACTGAATCGTATAGCTCAGGTCTTAGAGGTTTCGCCTGATTATTTAATTAATGGAACTTTAGAGGATAAAGCAAGTAACAGTATTTCTGACCAAGAATTATTAAACCAATTTAAAAAAGTAGAAAAGCTCCCAAATGATAAGAAAAAACTCGTTAAAGAGTTTTTAAACGCTTTTATCCTTACAACTAACCTACAACAACAACTAGCTTCTTAAAATTATGAAACAAGTTATTTTAAATATTCCCGAGAATAAGTTCCAGTTCTTCATGGAACTAGTTAAAAATTTGGGCTTCGTTAAAGCTGCTGATGTTTCTATTCCTGAAGAGCATAAAAAAATTGTTAGACAGCGTATTGCTGATTCTAATAAAAACCCTGAAAGACTGCTCGATTGGGATGAGGTAAAAAACGACTTTAAACTGGATTAATGGCTTTTAAAGTTAAAATTGAGCCTGATGCTCATTTAGATATTCAAGAAGCCATTACGTGGTACAATAAACAGCAAAAAGGACTTGGCAAAAAGTTTCATAACGCTGTGCCTACCCATATTGATAGCTTAACTAAACACCCAAATTTTGAAATCCGTTACGATACTGTTCATTGCCTTCCGCTTAAAAAGTTCCCATTTATGATTCATTTTACTATTGATGAACCTAAAATAATTGTATCAGTTAGAGCCGTTTTTCATACTTCGCTTAATCCTACCAACTGGACTAAAAGAAAAGATTAATAATTCCTTTTGGAACATGGTAGATGTCAATTAATGAAGTGGAATATACTGCTTTTACTCCGTAGGGTTAAACTTGTCCACCGCAGGGTTGCAAACCACTGCGGAGAATATACTAATGAACATCCTATGCTGCTGAGGATTTAAAATCCTACAGAGCTGGTAAAAACTCAGACTTATTTTTTCGTAATTAGCAATTATCAGAATAGTAATTAATAATCGATTTACTAACTTCGTCTTCATGAATCAAAAAGACCTTGCGCTATTAAAAGAACTTTGCGCTATTCCTGCACCTTCTGGTAGCGAAATTACTGTCAAGAATTTTCTGATAAACTATATAGAAAAACACCAAAGCACGTGGAAAGTAAAACCAGACCTGATTCAAGGTTCTGATTTTCAAGATTGTTTAATCTTAATTTTTGGAAAACCACAAACGGCAATTTATGCCCACATGGATTCTGTTGGTTATACTGTTGCTTATAACAATAATTTAATTCGTATTGGTGGGCCAGAAGCCGAGAGCGGAACAGGTTTAGTTGGGGAAGATTCTCTAGGAAAAATTGAAGCGAAACTACTCCTTGAAGAGGACGAAAATAAAAATAAAACACTAAAGGTCGATTTTTCAAGGCCCATAGAACGAGGAACTACCTTGACTTACAAGCAAGAGTTTATCAATACCGATGAATACATACAATCTTGTTATTTAGATAATCGCTTGGGAATTTGGAATGCTTTAAAAGTTGCTGAAACTATAGAAAACGGAGCGATTGTGTTTTCCGCATGGGAAGAAGTTGGCGGTGGCAGTGTAGGCTATTTAGCGCGCTATTTATACAAAGAATATCAAATAAAACAAGCGCTAATTTCTGACATCACCTGGATAACCGAAGGTGTTACACATGGTAATGGTGTTGCAATCTCCATGCGAGATTCCGGTATTCCCCGAAAAAGTTACATTAATCGAATTATTGAACTGGCCAAAGAATCTGGCATTCCCTTTCAATTAGAAGTAGAAAGTGCAGGAGGAAGCGATGGAAATGCTTTGCAGCGCTCTCCTTATCCTATCGATTGGTGCTTTGTTGGCGCCGGCGAAAACAACGTGCATAAACCAACTGAAATTGTTCACAAAGCGGACATAAAAGCCATGCATCAATTGTACAGTTACCTCATGAAACACCTCTAATTTGGCTAACATTAATCACAATAAAAAATCCTATAAAAACCCATATGGGAAGGCTTCAATAGATGAACCTGTAGTGGACAATATGGGAAAGTTTACGATAACCGCAATTATCGTCTTTTTTATCAGTTGCATTTACCTGTTATTACACATTCACCAGGTTGAACTTAGCACATTGGGATTCTTTAAAATATTAGCCTTTTTTTTAGGGCTTAGTTTTTTAATTCCCATAAAATGGTATCGAAAATTATTAACGATGAGCATGTACGAATACATCATCTTTAACTTGATTAGCATTGCTCCGCTCTTGTTTACCATATTTTTATTGATAAATAATGTATTTGCTGGAAAACCTTATATAGAAACATATAAAATTGAGCATGCAGTGCTTAACAATGAAAATCTATGTTATGTATTAGAGGGCAATCCATATGAAGATGCTGCATATATCAGAACTTTGTATCGAGAAGAAAACCACGAATATGACGGCAGTGATTCTTTGTCTATCACTTTTGCCGATGGCTTTTTTGGAATAAGACAAATAAAGAAAAAGCGACTACATTAGTTTTCTGCCTTTTAACTCTTTTGCAATAAACTCACTCTCATACCCTTTAGATTGTAAAAAGCGATACAATTTTGGCAGTTCTGCTTTCGTATAAACTTCTCTTTCCAATTTATAGTCCACCCAATAGCTTAAATTTTTAAAATAAACCATTTCATCTATTTCTCGAAGTGCTTCTTCTGCAGTTTCTCCTGTAATCCCTTTAGCAAATAAACCTTCTGATATTTTATATCTCCCCCACTTTTTTACATTCACCTTCCCACTGACATAAGCTTTTGCAAATCGTTCGTCCGCTATAAAATTTTCTTCTTGTAGTAAATCAATCAATTTTTGGAGTTCATTCTTTCGCAAACCTAACTCAAAAGCTTTATTCTTAGCTTCATAAGTCGATCGTTCTTGATAAGCACAATACCTCATCAGTTTGCTATAAACCTCTTCGAATGAATATTGTTTCTTATTAAAATTCATAGTTATACCCAAAAAAACCCATTGTAAGATTATCTCAAAAAAACAGTAAAATAAGCAACAATAAGGATTTACTTTGCACGAAGATATGTTAGAAAAAAAGAATGAAGAATAAAAAAGCACTCTATTTATTATTAAGTGCAAATGCTGTCTCTCACGCCGCCCAAGGAGTCAGCATGTTAGCCATTCCTTGGTATTTTGCCAAATATCTTGGGGCAGCTTCAACCTTCGCTACCATTTATGCAGTTGCAACGTTCATCACTCTATTTTGGGGTTTATATGCTGGCACCCTCATCGATCGCTATCCCCGAAAAAATATATTCTTGGCGATTTGCATGGTTAGTGCTGCCGTTTTATTAAGTGTTGCTACTTATGGCTTCTCTCAGGGTTCATTGCCTATGTTTTTAGTGGCAACTGTTTTTTGCTTTACCGTTTTTAATTATAATATCCACTACCCCACACTTTACGCCTTTGGGCAAGAAATAACCGAAAAAGAAAATTATAGTAAAACAAACTCTTTGCTTGAAGTTATCGGCCAATCGACTAATGTTTTTTCAGGAGCAATTGCCGTCATGTTAATTGAAGGTATATCCATTCAACAAACTTGGCTGCAATTAGAAATTAAGCCCTTGTCCATTCAAGAGATTTTTTTACTTGATGGAACTACTTATTTAGTTGCTATGGTACTTATTTACTTTATTAAATACACACCAACAGAAAAACTCAAGGTTTCAAAAGAGCCTATAGTAACTCGCTTAAAAGAAGGATTTAAATACCTAAAGGACAGGCCTTTGTTGTTTTATTTTGGAAATGCTTCTTATACTGTTTTTATTTTTGTGTTAATTTCAACACATTTACTTTGGCCCATGTATATCGAAAGCCGTTTAGAAGCTGAGGGTGGCATTTATGCGATCACAAAAATCAGTTATGCGCTTGGTGCTTTATTGGCCGGATTTTTTGTTAGTAAAATTTTCAAAAGCAAAACCAGTGTTTACTCAGTTATTTACCTGATGTTAATTGCATTGATTTCTTTCATTACTTTAATTTTCACAAAAAACATATACCTCTTATTCTTTTTTGCACTTGGTTTGGGAATAGCCAATGCTGGCATTCGTATCATGAGAATAACATATTTGTTTAATCACATTCCAAATAACATTATTGGTAGGGCAAATAGTGTTTTTCAGAGTATAAATATCTTTCTAAGGTCAATCTTTATCGGGCTGTTTTCACTAGCCTTTTTTGCAGCGGACGACCATGTGGTTTATACCTTCGCCATAGCGGCTTTAGCCATAGTAATTTCACTAATCCCTTTGGGTATCAATTATAAAAAGTTAATTTCATTGGAAAAGAAATAGATGTTAATCTAATCAATAAATAGTTTTAACTCCAGCTACATTTAACATTTAGTTCTCAATTATTAAGTGCTCCTTCATTAATCCATTTGTTTATTTTAAACAAGTTGCAATCATTAAGCTTGGGTTGATTATAAGGCATTGGTATAAAACCAGGTCTATGGTTAACTGCACCATCTAGTTTACCTGAAACTACTTGATTTTTAATTTCCGTATAGTTTGTAAGAACGATACCTCCACCAGGATTTACTCCGTTGTGACACCCTTGACAATTGCTTTTAATTATTGGTGATACCGATAGTGTAAAAGTAACATTAGTGGTATCACATTGGCTGCATGAATTATTTTTTGCCCCTTGGTTAATCCATTTTGCAATAAGTGAAATCTGTGTTTGACTTAATTGATTTGCAGGAGGCCTTGGCATTCTCTTATTTGGGTCACTTTCAGTTATAACTTTATATAAATCAGAACCACTTAAATCAAATGGCCTTACATCGGCAGTAGTAATAATAGAATTATATGTACTTAATTCTACCCCATCTCGACTGCTCCCATTTCCATGGCATCCGCTAAAAGCACAATTTGAACTTATAATAGGGAAAATGTCATTCACAAAATATGCAGTATCAGAATCACAAGGATCTTCATTAGAGTTACCCTCATTATTCTTAATCGCAGAATTCGAAGGTAAAGGAGCTATGGGCTCGTGCTCACAAGAAATGAACATTATTGAAAAACAAATGACAAATAATATTAAATATTCTACTCTTTTCATTTTTTTGGCTTTTTCAGTGTAAAAACACGACTAACATTAAACCCAAAATGTATATCACCATCTAACCAATTTCCTGAAGTCCCTCCAATTAAAAACTTCTCAGCCATACCCCTACTGTTAGTTAGAAACAACTGAAAAACATGCCCTCCAGTTTCTAAATCTACACCTACTGAAAGCGAATTTCTAACCTTTTCACCACCTAATGTACTAAAGATTTGACCTTCTGGAATATAATAATATTCCATGTTAAACCTTAATGATCCGCTTAATTTTAAAGATGAGCCTAAGCCAATTGAATAAATTGTATTTTCATCTTTAGAGGATTGAACTAAGTTGCGATGAACAAGAGTTGGCATCAATTGAAATGATATGACATCATCAAATTTGCGAGCAATTAAAAGTGCATGATGATAATTTATTCGAGAAGAAAAATAATTTTCCCGTTCAGGATAAGGCCAATCCATCGTGTTCATATAAATACTACTAACAAAGGTTGATGTAAAGGGAAAACTTTTTGCTCCTGATTGCTGCCTTATGAGTTTCCATTTTAATGTTCCATCAAATGTCTTTTCAAATCCAGATCTACCAATACCTATATTTATATTATCTGTTAACCCATACTCGAATCCAAGCCTAATTGTTGCATTATCAACACCGTATAAATCTTTCCAACCTGAATTTATTCGTCCAAATCGGTGACCAATTAAAAACTGTAGTACGCCTTTTGAATTTGTTTCTACACTATGCCCACTTATTAATCTAGTGCTTTTAAATGTTGCAATGGTATAATTAATTGTAGGTTCTTCTTTTTCATTTAAAAGTGCCATTAGGTCGTCTTGCCCATAAATAGACAATGAAAAGAGAGTAAAAAAGAGAAAAAGGAAACTTCTACTTTTCAAATTTTTCATAATTCATGATGGCCTTTATTTTTATTTCCTTAGCAATATTACCCGACACTGCTGATGGAACCTTGATATTATAATCATCTAATAAAACTAAAAATTCTGATTCCCCTTTTATTTTACTATCAGAGGTCTTTGTTAGACTACCATTCACTTCTATTTCTTTTGTCACACCATGAATAGTTAGTTGCCCTTTTATTTTCACTTTAGTTGGCTCATTAGATAACTCATAAGTAGAGTAATCTAGAATAGAGCCTTTGAAAGTTGATTTAGGATATTTTTCGCTTTCTAGATATTTTTCATTGAAGTGTTCTTGCATTAAGGCTTTCTCAAAAGAGAATGCTTTAATCAATAATGAGAATACAATGTTTCCATTTTCTGTGTCTAACACTGAAGAAACTTGATTGTTAACAGACTCAATATTTTCTAAAGGCGTCTCAGAATAAAAATTTATTGTCCCATTTTGGGTTAAATATTTTTGACCAAAAGCATTAACTGTTCCTATTAATATTCCTGCAAGTATTACTATTTTTTTCATAATTTGTTTTTAATTATTTGGTGCTCCATTGTTTATCCATTGTTCTATATAAGTAATTTGACAATTAGTAAGCGAACTAGAAGGTGGCATATCTTTCTGTATAATCACTCTATTTCTAAATGAGCCATTATCCACTTTTGCTTTAATTTGATTGTAATTTTCAAAGATTCCAGATCCTGAACCTCCTTGAACATGGCAACCTGTTGTTGCACATTTAGTGTTTATAATTGGACTAATATCTGAAGAAAAACTTATGGTTTTAGTCGTGCAATCAAGGTTTGGATATAATTCCTCTTCGTTATCGTAATAGCAGGCACTTAGACTTATCACGATTAATAAACTAACTAATTTATTCATTAATAATGATGCAGTTATTTAATATTACATCCATTAAAAATCCTTGGCAGCGTCCTCGAATAGTTAAGACTTGACCTTCTTGAATGTTATTAATTTTTTCATTGAATGAACAATTTATTCCTCCTATCATAGCATTTTCTGACTCAATTACTATAACACTTGTACCACCTTCCTCTTTAATGCTTAGAACCTTTCCACTTACATCAATAACTTTATTTTCATATAAAGTCAATGCTTGTTTCTCATCATTTTCAAATGCATCATACAATTCGTTTGAACTTAGAGAATAATCAGCATTTATTGACTCTAGACTAGGCACCTTCCTATTATATTGATAAAGCCCTACAATTATGACTAGTATAATAATTATGGCTGCAATTATTTTTTTTGACATTTTTTGAAGTCTCTTGTTTTAAAAAATTATGCTGTTGTGTAATGATTAAAATTATACATTTTTTTATTTAACTGAGTTTTCTATGAAAACATGAAGCTCTAAGCTATACATTTATAAGCCTTATAGTGTCATAAAAAGCTCAAAGATATTTTAAGGACAAACAATATTAAAAAAAATAGTTTAGTGTTATCAAAATCGTGAAAAAAGTTTATTGCCCTAGGAAAATCACTAGTTACTCAACTTAAATGTTTGACTGAGCTAAATAGTCGATACTTGCATTATAGTTTAGCAATATAAATTAATAATGAGCAAGTTAGCAATTCAGTAAAAAGTGGACAAGTTTGGTTTATTTTTTATCCTTAATTGGTACTACAACACAATTTCATCTCCGTTGGCATCAAAAAACTTGTATTCTAAAAACTGATACGCAGACGATGGTCTAATAGTAGTCCATTTTTTATATTTCAAAAACCACTTTCTTTGAGTTGAATATAAGCCTTTAGTTAAGAATGCTTCCACAAATGGATGCACAACAAGGCTTAGTTTTTTCTGATTCAATTGCAAATAAATATAACGAAGGTTGTTTTCTATCTCATCAACAAGTAGGACTGTGGCTTGTGTTTCGCCAGATCCATTACAACACGGACACTTTTCAGCGGTTTTAATCTCCATTTCTGGTCTAACTCGCTGGCGGGTAATTTGAACCAAACCAAACTTTGAAGGAGGCAACACCGTATGTTTTGCCCTATCATCTTTCATGAATTCCTTCATTTTCTCATAAAGTAATTCGCGATTGCTACCATCTTTCATATCGATGAAGTCGATAACAATAATACCTCCCATATCTCGAAGTCTCAATTGTCTAGCCACTTCAGCAGCAGACTCAAGATTGACGTCTATAGCATTTTTCTCTTGGTCGTCTTTATTTCGACTGCGTTGCCCGCTATTGACATCAATTACATGCAAAGCTTCAGTGTGTTCTATCACTAGATAAGCTCCAGACTTCATTGTCACGTTCTTTCCAAACAAGGATTTGATTTGTTTCTCAATTCCGAAATGTTCGAAAATTGGCGTTTGTCGGCGATAGCCTTTAACCATCTTTTCTTTACCGGGTGCTATTGATCCTATATAAGATTTCAATTCATCTTTGGTATCAGCATCGTCAACATAAATGTTATTGAAATCTTTATTTAAAAGATCTCGTAACATGGCTGAACTTCTACTGATTTCACCTAAAACACGATGCGGGGGTTTTGCTTTTTGTAATTGCTTAAAACAATTCTCCCATTTATCCATCAAATCACTTAAATCAGAATGTAAGTCAGCTACTTTTTTGTTTTCGGCAACAGTTCTTACAATTACTCCAAAACCTTCAGGTCGGATGGATTTAATCAAGCGTTTTAAACGGTCTTTTTCTTCTTGGTTTCTGATTTTTTGAGAAACCGAAATACGATCGGAAAATGGCACTAATACCATATAACGACCGGCTATTGAAATTTCACTACTTAATCTTGGTCCTTTTGTTGAAATTGGTTCTTTTGCAATTTGAATTAATGCAAATTGATTGGAGCTCAATTGCTCGGCAATTTTGCCTTCCTTATCAATCTCTTTCTCGAATTTAAAGCTTTTAAGGGCAGATGTTTTTATCTGCTTATTAACAACACCTTGGACGTACTTATTTAATGAGGCAAAATTTGGCCCCAAATCAAGATAGTGTAAAAAAGCGTCCTTACTATATCCTACATCAACGAATGCCGCATTTAAACCGGGCATTACTTTTTTAATTCTTCCTAAATAGATGTCACCAACAGAGAAATTATTATTACTCTTTTCTTTATGCAACTCTATAAGTTGCTTATCTTCAAGGAGTGCAATAACATCTTCAGATGACTTTGAGCTTATTACTAAATCTACACTCATAGCATTTGAGAATTATGCAAACAAGAGAATCCCAAAACATTTTCATGCAGGGAATCCACGAAACAAGTATGTGAAATGAGAATTAAAGCCCCTCTTCTAGGGGCTTTAATTCCTTATTTCTTCTTCTTATGACGATTCTTACGTAATCTTTTTTTACGTTTATGAGTCGCCATCTTATGTCTTTTTCTCTTCTTACCGCTTGGCATAACTAAGTTTTTTTAAAATTTATTTGTTTTTAATTTCTTTGATATAATCATCAACTTGCTGTTTTACAAGCGGATCATTTACCAATGTTTTGTATTTTTCTAATGTTTCTATCCCCTTTTCTATATTCTCTTGACTCAAATAAATATCAGTCAAGTAAATATAGGCTTCTGCATTTTTAGGGTCTATATTCAAAACAGTTTCAAATCGTTCTATCGCAATATCAAACTGCCCTGATTGAATTGCAAAGTAACCCAAATTTGTTAAGGCATCGATATTTTCAGGTTCTTTATTTAAAACTTCTTTTAATATCCCGATTCCTTTCATTGGTGCTTCGCCCAACATTGCAGCACCCTCAACATAAGCAACCCCAATAGCTGTTTGTGCTTCAAGTGTTTGCGGATTCATTGCTACAACTTTTTCATAGCTCGCAATTGCCTTTTGAATCATCTTTTTTGATTGATTTTTAGACAAGCGAAACGCTTTAAAATAATTGTCTCCAGCTAGCATCCAACTAGTTTCAGTAGGGTCAAGTATTGCTTTTTGTTCACTAAAATTAGCAACCAAAGGAGGATAATTATTTTGAATGCTGAATAAAATTAAGCTATCAAATTGCAGCAATTTTGTTTCAAGATCAGACTCGTTTGCTATCAATTCCAACTTAGAATCAATAAATACTTGATCCAAAGTATCTACATCTGCAAAAGTAAAATCAGTTGTTTCATCAGCGTGCTCATGAGAATCATCATGACTGTTTGCTACTGAATCCTCTTTTTGACTTAATCGATCTGGGGCGAAATAGATAAGAACTCCTAAAAAAAGACCTCCTAATATAATTAGAAGGCTTTTCTTTTTGTTTTTATTAGACATTAAGTTATTAAGGCTTAACGTTAGTTTTTACTCTTTCTACAAAACTTTTTGATGGTTTAAAAGCTGGAATGAAGTGCTCTGGAATAATCATAGTAGTGTTTTTTGAAATATTTCTACCTGTTTTCTCAGCTCTCTTTTTGGTAATGAAGCTACCAAAACCTCTCAAATACACGTTCTCACCTTTTTCCAAAGAATTTCTTATCGCTTTCATAAACTCTTCAACTGTAGCTTGTACTGCTACTTTTTCTACTCCAGTACTTTCTGAAATCTCAGTTACGATATCTGCTTTTGTCATCTTTAATTTAATTTTGATTATTATATTATTTATTAATTAATTGGTATTCCGAATTCTTTTTCTAGTTTCGGCCGGCAAATATAACAATAATATTTATTTCACTAAGCTAATTATCATAGAGTTAATCGAATATTCTATAAACAGCAGAAAATAAGAGATAAGATGCGAGACTTTAGCCCTAAAATACAGTATTGGTACGACCAAAATAAGCGGGATTTACCCTGGCGAAAAACCAGAAATCCCTATAAAATTTGGCTATCTGAAATTATTTTGCAGCAAACAAGGGTTGATCAAGGCATGAATTACTATTTAAAATTTATATCGAAATATCCTACCATAGCTGATTTGGCCATGAGTACTGAAGATGAAATTTTAAAAGACTGGCAAGGACTTGGTTATTATTCTAGAGCTCGAAATTTACTTGAAGCCTCAAAAATGCTAATAAAAGAATACCAAGGTAATTTCCCTTCTACTTTTAATGAAATTAAAAAACTAAAAGGGGTTGGTGAATATACGGCAGCCGCAATTGCCTCTTTTGCATTTGGCGAAGCTCAAGCCGTGGTTGACGGAAATGTTTATCGTGTATTATCTCGTTATTTTGGAATACAAACAGCCATTGACAGCACTAAAGGCAAGAAAGAATTTCAACACTTAGCCAATCAATTACTAGATTTTAAAAACCCTGCAAATCACAATCAGGCTATAATGGAGTTTGGTGCATTACAATGCACACCAAAAAATCCAGATTGCGCAAATTGTCCTTTAGAAAAAAAATGTATCGCCAAGCAACAAAATTTAGTCCATATACTTCCTTATAAGGCAGGAAAAACGAAACAGCGAAATAGGTTTTTCAACTATTTGATACTTTATAGCGAAGATGAACTATTTTTAAACCAAAGAAAAGGAAAAGGTATTTGGCAAAATCTCTATGAATTTCCCTTGATCGAAACCGAAGCAGAAGTGAGCTCGAAGGAACTACTCCATAATGCGCAATTTAAAACCTTGCTGAATGGTATTAACTATCAACTAAAAAGCACATCAAAACCAATTAAACACATCTTATCTCATCAAATTATTTTTGCTAAATTTTATCATTTAAGAATAATAAGTTCCAAGCCTAAATTAGAGAAAGAATTTCTTAAAATTAAATCATCAAACATCACTAAGTTTGCAGTTCCTAAATTAATTGAGAATTATGTTAGAGAAGAAACCAATTTATTATCTTTGTTTCAATAGAAAAAATTAATCATACAGAATCAAAATGGCTGGAGTAAATAAAGTTATATTAATAGGAAATTTAGGTAAAGACCCAGAAGTAAGACATTTAGAAAGCGGTGCTTCTGTGGCAAACTTCCCAATTGCAACAACAGAGTCCTACAAAGACAAAAATGGCAATAGACAAGACCAAACCGAATGGCACAATATCGTATTGTGGAGAGGTTTGGCAGAAATTGCAGAAAAATACCTCAAAAAAGGCAGTCAAGTTTATATAGAAGGTAAACTGAGAAGTAGATCTTGGGAAGATAAAGATGGAAATACGAGATACATTACTGAGGTTGTTGGCGATTCGATGACCATGTTGGGCGGTGGAGCAAGAACTAACGAAGCCAGTAGTTCTAGTTCTAGCGATATGAGCTCAAGTAAGAAAGAAAATAAAAACCCAGACCTCAGCGAAGAAAAAGATGACGATTTACCTTTTTAAAATGAAGCAATCCGTCCGCTTAAATTATTCACTAACATAGCCACCTTGGAAGACCCCATTGAACAGAGCTATACATTCTTAAATGCCATCTACCCATTTTTGATGGCTAACCCAATAGAGTTAAGTTTAGCTTGCTTAGCAATGCTGATTTTACTTGTTGCTTCTGCGCTTATATCTGGTTCAGAAGTGGCTTATTTTTCTATAAACCCCGCAGAAAAAGATGAGCTTCAAGGTAACAAAATCAAATCGGCAAGTGTCATATTGGAATTACTTGAACGACCAAAGAAGCTATTAGCAACAATTTTAATTGCTAATAATTTTGTAAATGTTGCTATTGTTATTCTTTCAACCTATATCGCTGATGGATTAATTCCAGAAACGCTGAGTCAAAACACTAAGCTTTTCATACAAATCGTATTGGTTACTTTTTTGCTCCTTCTGTTGGGTGAAGTTATTCCAAAAGTATATGCAAATGCAAAACCTTTAAAACTAGCCAGCTTTATGGCTTTGCCTACACTATATTTGCGATCCTTACTCTCTCCTTTAAGTAGTTTATTAGTTAGTTCTACCAACTTTATCGATAAGCGTATCAAAAAGAAAGGCCATAACATCTCAGTAGATGAGCTTTCTCATGCATTAGAGCTAACAAGCGACGATACGAAAACCGAAGAAGACCATAAAATACTAGAAGGAATAGTAAAGTTTGGCAATACAGATGTCAAGCAAGTAATGACTTCTAGGGTTGACACAGTAAGCATAGACATTAATAAAACATATCAAGAAGTAATTGATACTATTTTAGATTCAGGCTACTCAAGAATTCCTGTATATGAGGATAGTTTTGATAACATTAAAGGAATTTTATACATTAAAGACTTGCTACCACACTTAAATAAAGAGACTTTTAAATGGACAACTATCATACGAAAGCCTTTCTTTGTCCCTGAAAATAAAAAAATTGATGATTTACTAAAGGAATTTCAATTTAAAAAAATCCACTTAGCAGTTGTTGTAGATGAGTATGGAGGCAGTTCAGGTATAATCAGTTTAGAAGATATTTTAGAGGAAATTGTTGGCGAAATTAGTGATGAGTTTGATGACGAAGATTTAGAATATTCTAAATTAGATGATTTCAATTATGTCTTTGAGGGAAAAATTGGTTTGAATGATATGTATCGTATCCTTGGGATTGATGGTGATGAATTTGAAGAAGTTAAAGGAGAATCAGAATCTTTAGCAGGCTTGGTAATCGAATTGTTTGGTAAAATCCCCAAGAAAGGAGAAAAAATAAGATTAAAGGATTATCTAATCAGTATAGAAGCTGCTGACAAAAGAAGAATAAAGCGAATAAAATTAAGTTTACAGGAAAAACAGAATTTTAAATCATGAAAAAGTTAGTTCCCATACTCTTTACACTTGCTGTTTTTTTTTCGTGTAACGATAATTACCTTCCTAAGCCTACCGGATATTTCCGCATCGATTTGCCAGAAAAAAATTATCAAGTAATAGACACCTTGCCATTTCCGTTTGAATTTGAATTGCCACAGTATGCCTATTCTAACCTTCAGCGAACTGCAAAAGACTCTAATTTCATGAACATTGATTTCACTAAATACAACGCTAGAGTCCACCTGAGTTATATACCCATTCACAACAATATTGGTGAATTATTAGAAGATGCAAGAACACTAGTTTACAAACATGTAAGCAAAGCTCAAGACATAAAAGAGAATCTTGTTTTTAACCAAGAGGAAAGAGTTTTTGGGACATTTTATGAGATTGCTGGTAATGCAGCATCAGGTTCTCAATTTTATATTACAGACAGCTTAAATCACTTTGTAAGAGGGGCGCTATATTTTAATGCTGAGCCTAATTTTGACTCAATTGCTCCAGTGCAGGATTTCTTAATTGCAGATATTGAACATTTTTTAGAAAGCTTTAAATGGGTCAATCAAAGGACCCATTAAATAGATTTTCCATGAAATTGGTGAATAGCAAAAAAAGTTGCCCCTAAGAGCATGAAGGCTCCCAATTGATGCAAAAGCCCCAAGACTACAGGCACTGAAAATAGCAAGGCAAATACCCCTAAAATAAATTGTATGGCAACCATTAATACAAGGATATTCAAGGATTTTCTCTGACTTAGTTCCAATTCAATTTTACGTCCTCTAAAAAAAGCAATTAAAATTAATGCTACTACTACATAGGCTAAATAGCGGTGAACAAACTGAACTCCAGCAATGCCTTCCACAAAATTTTTCCAAACTGGAGACATCGCAGTAACTCCTTCGGCAATCCAATTGTTGTCCATTTTTGGCCAAGTATTATAAAACCAGCCTGCATTAAGTCCTGCTACATAAGCTCCCCATATAATTTGTATAATTAGTATTGGCAATAATACCCACAGTAGTTTTTTAATTTTTCGATCTGATTGTAAACGAACAGGATATATTAAATCCAGAGCAATCCAAAAAGTATAGGCAAAGGTTAGAAATGCAGTAACAAGATGCATTGCCAAACGATAGTGGCTAACATCAGGATCGCTAACTAAGCCGCTTTTCACCATATACCAGCCTAAAAAGCCTTGGAATCCACCCATAAATAAAAGTAGAATTAACTTGGGCAATAAATCTTTAGATATTTTTTTACGGTATAAGAACCAAAAGAAAGGAATAATAAAGACAAAGCCTAGTAACCTTCCGAGCATACGATGACCGTATTCCCAATAAAATATGGACTTGAATTCATCTAATGAAAAATCAAAATTAACTAGCTTATATTCTGGGTAATCTTTGTATTTGTCAAATAGTTCATGCCAAGCATCCTCATTGTGTGGAGGAGTACTTCCAAAAATAGTCCATTCTACCATTGATAAGCCAGAATGAGTTAATCTGGTTAATCCGCCAATGGCGACCATAAGAAATATTAGTAAACAACCGGTAAACAACCAAATAACAATTGGCCTATGGGTGTTATTCATGAGTGATTTTTTTGGCTTCCATAATCAATGAAGCATATTGAGACTATCTGATACTGTGTAAAAAATAACTAAATAATTCTGGAATTGAAATTTGGAAACGCTCAACTACAGAAGCTACTTCTTTCTTTGTTTCTTTCTTTTTTTCTTTCTCTACTTCTACTTCAACGTCTTCAGTAGGTTCGTTCACATCTATTATACCCGCTTGATATTGTCCATCATGCATTTCGTCAATAAACTTTTCTAAATCGGCTGGGTTGATAATGGTTTTATCAAACTCAAAATGAGCTTGCCCTTTTGCAAAATCTACAGAACTTAACACAACACCATCTAGTTCAGCTACTTTATCCTCAATATACTTTGCACAACCTTTAGCGCAAACCATACCTTCAACTTTCATATCAACAGATTCTTTATTCTCTGCCAAAACTTCTTTCTTTACAACTACTTTTTCGGTTTCATTTTTTTCAGGAGAAGCACAGGAAACTAGACCAACTAAAGTCATTGTAATAATTAAGGAAAATGCTATTTTTTTCATGCTTTTAAATTTTACATCACAAATGTAATCAATAAAGAAATTTAAATCTTCTTTATCAGATTCTAAAAACTAATTTTGCTCCCTATTTTAAAAAAATGTTTGATTTAAATAAACCCGCTATTCAATGGACATTGTTGTTCTTCCTTGCATTTATTTGGGGAAGTTCTTTTATATTGATGAAAAAAGGGTTGGTAACATTTGACAACAATCAAGTTGCTTCGCTTAGAATCGTTATTTCTTTCCTGTTTCTTTCTCCTATTATTATAAAAAACTTTAAGAAAATAAAGCGAAATCAATGGCTTAAAATTTTTCTAGCTGGATTATTAGGAAGTGGAATACCAGCATTTTTGTTTACCAAAGCTCAAACGCACATTAGCAGTTCCCTTTCGGGAATGTTAAACTCACTGGTTCCACTATTTACAGTGCTTATTGGCCTGTTGTTTTTTAAATTAAAATTACGTTGGTTGAAAATGCTTGGGGTAATTATTGGCTTAATAGGAGCAATTGGATTGCTTTCAGTTGGTGGAGGTATTAGCGTTGATAACGATGATTTTTTATACAGCATTCTAGTAGTAATTGCTACGATTTGTTATGCTGTAAACGTTAATTTTATTAAAACAAAATTAGTTGAAGTAAATTCTGTAAACATTACCAGTTTTGGATTTCTATTGATTGGCCCCCTTGCGGGCATTTACCTCTTTACTTCCGATTTTACACACATCATGAAAACCGACGAACAAGCGTGGATGTCTTTATTTTATATTAGTTTGTTAGCAATCTTTGGGACAGCGATGGCAGTTATTTTATTTAATATGCTAATCAAACGAGTGTCGGCAGTATTTGCATCATCAACAACGTATATCATTCCAGTATTTGCTATATTTTGGGGATTCCTAGATGGAGAAAACATTCAATTGATGCAATTTGTAAGCATCGCTGTAATCTTAACTGGAGTATATATAGTCAACAAAGACAATAGATTGGAGCGAAAAGAAGCCATACAAAAGGAAACTAAAAATTAATCACCCTAGCCTTTGTTTGATTCAAAGGCTTTTATTAAATTTGCCCTCCATTTTTGGAAAATTAATATTAAACCCTAAAGCATGTACGCAATAGTAGAAATAGCAGGGCAGCAATTTAAAGTTGCAAAAGATCAGCAGATTTTTGTGCATCGTTTGGAAGGAGAAGAAGGATCAAAAGTTACTTTTGATAACGTTCTTTTAACTGCAGATGGTGATAAAATTGAAGTTGGCGCCCCGGTTGTACAAGGAGTTTCAGTATCGGCAAAGATAATTGAACACTTGAAAGGCGACAAAGTTATCGTCTTTAAAAAGAAAAGAAGAAAAGGCTACAAAGTAAGAAACGGTCACCGTCAATACTTGAGCAAAATAGAAATTTCTAGCATAGGAAAAGCGACAAAAGCTGCTGCTCCAAAGGCTGCCAAAGAAGAGGCTCCTAAAACAGAAGCTCCTAAAGAAGCAAAGCCAGCTGCAGAAAAGAAAGCTGCTGCTCCTAAAGCGGAAGCCAAAAAGCCTGCTGCTAAAAAGCCTGCTGCTAAGAAAGAAGACAAAAAAGAAGATTAATAATCAGCGAAGCAAAAGCAGAAACTGATTTCATAATAACATAAAAAACGATAGATCATGGCACATAAGAAAGGAGCCGGTAGTTCTAAAAACGGTAGAGATTCAGAAAGTAAAAGACTTGGAGTCAAAATCTTTGGAGGACAAGAGGCAATTGCTGGAAACATCATCATAAGACAAAGAGGAACTAAGCATCACCCAGGTGAAAATGTAGGTATTGGCAAAGACCATACTTTATTTGCTTTAAAAGACGGTATTGTTACTTTTCAAGTTAAAGGAAACAAGAAATCTTTTGTGCATGTAAAACCTGTTGTAGAAGCTTAATTACTTCACAATATTTTCCCAAAGCCTCTCTAATCAAAAGATTGGAGAGGCTTTGTCGTATCCTAAAATGAAGCATTTTTTGATTAGAAATCGATGATTCTCTCCTATCTTTGTGCTTCGTATTTTAAAAAGACATGCTACAGATACCATACTTAAAAGAAAACCGCGATTGGGCTATTGAACAATTTAAAAAACGTTCTATTGATGCCGCAGATACCATAGATCAAGTATTAATGCTTGATGAAAAAAGAAAGTTAACTCAACAAGAGTTAGATAGTCAACTAGCAGAAGCTAATAATTTAGCCAAACAAATTGGTGATTTATTTAAGTCTGGAAATGCGGCTGAAGCTAATAAGTTAAAATCGAAAACAAGTTCTTTAAAAGAAAGCTCACACATACTTAAAGAGCAATTGCAACAAATTGAAGACGAGCAAAAAGAATTATTATACTTATTGCCTAATGTTCCAAATGAGCTTGTTCCTTTTGGGAAGTGTGATACGGACAATAAGATAGTAGAGGTACATGGTCACCCAGTTACATTTGATTTTGACGCTAAACCCCACTGGGATTTAGCAAAACAATTTGATTTAATCGACTTTGAACTAGGAGTTAAAATTGCTGGAGCTGGCTTTCCTGTTTATAAAAACCAGGGTGCAAAATTACAACGCGCATTAATCAACTTCTTTTTAGATGAAGCTGACCTAGCGGGTTATAGCGAAGTAATTCCACCTCATATGGTCAACGAAGCATCTGGTATTGGCACTGGTCAACTGCCCGATAAAGAAGGACAAATGTATCATGTAGGAATTGACGACTTGTATTTAATCCCTACTGCTGAGGTGCCCATTACCAACATTTATCGAGATGTTATCTTAAAAGAAAGTGACTTCCCGATTAAGAATTGTGGTTATACCCCTTGTTTTAGAAGGGAGGCTGGTTCTTATGGCAAAGATGTAAGAGGATTAAATCGATTGCATCAATTTGATAAAGTGGAAATTGTGCAAATTGCTCACCCAAGTAAATCTTACGAGGCTTTAGACGGCATGGTAAAACATGTAGCCAGCCTTTTAGAAAAGCTAGGCTTACATTACCGAATTGCCTTGCTTTGCGGAGGCGATCTTGGATTTACCTCAGCAATTACTTACGACTTTGAAGTTTATTCAGCAGCACAAGACAAATGGTTAGAGGTTAGTTCTGTTTCAAACTTTGAAACATTTCAAGCTAATCGACTAAAGCTTAGATTTAAAAATGAAGCTGGAAAATCAGAATATGCTCACACCTTGAATGGTAGCGCCCTAGCATTACCAAGGATATTAGCAGCTATTTTAGAAAACTATCAAATGGAAAACGGAATACGAATTCCAGAAGTATTAGTACCTTACACAAAATTTGAAAATATAAATTAATGAGAAATATTCAAATCCTATTCATTGGCCTTGTTTGTTTGAGCATAGTAGCTTGTACCAAAGGACTTAACGAAGACCAAAGCAATAAGTTAAATCTACTGCAATCTAGATTAGACTCTACTCTAAATAAAATAGAAGCAGTTGACACGGCAAAAAATAAAGTATCATTCAATCACTTTTTTGAGAATATCCGATTTATTCAAGAAGAAATGACTGATACAATTACACCTGAATTGGCTTTGTTTTTTGATGATTATTACTCAATGAGAAAAGCATTTAAAATGTATGCTCAAGAATATCCATTAATTCTTAATGAATTAAAAATATCCAAGAAACAACTAGCTGACCTAAAACACGATGGAGAAGCAGGAATTTTAGAAGATGGGCAATTTGAAAAGTATTACCATTTAGAGTCTAACAACTTAGTTTTGGCCGAAGAAAAAGCAAACGAAGTTCTTTATGCAATAGAGACCATAGAGCCTATGTATGACGAAATGAATCCTAAAGTTGACAGTATTTTAAACATATACAGGACAAAGGAATCAGCGGAAAAATGAAAAAATTCCAGCTATTTTTTGGGGTCCTAATTCTTAGCTATGCAAGCCTATTTAATCCGGTTTTTGCGCAATCTAAGGATAAAACACTCTTTGATTTAGCCAAACAAGCTGAAGCAGATGAAGCCTATGATATTGCTATCGAATATTATGAAGAGCTGTTTCGAAATACAAATTCGGATAGCTATTACAACAGCCTACTCGAACTATACCCTAAAGCCAATCAATTAAAAGAAGGGGAAAAAACCATAAAGAAAAGAATTAAAACTTTTCCTCAACGTTCCGAATTATGGGTTGATTTAGGCCATTTTTACGAGCTACAGAATGAAGAAAAAGACGCTCAAAAAAGTTTTGAAAAAGCCATTGATTTAATTGATGCCAATTCCTCTCAAACAAGGGTATTAGCCAATCGGTTTAGACAATATGAAAAATATGTTTTTCAAGAACAAGTCTATTTAGTAGGCAGAAAAAGAAACAATGACCCTAGCCTTTTTCAGTTTGAATTAGCCATAGCCTATGCTGAGCTTGGTAAAACAGAGGATATGATTCAGGAATACCTGACCATTTTAGGATCAAACTCTGGTTATATTCAAACGGTACAAAATTTATTTCAACGTTATTTATATCCCGATCCAGAAGGTAAACAGATGGAAATGCTAAGGGAGCAAATTTTGAGAAAAATACAAAAAGAGCCAACAAAAGACATCTATTCCGAATTGTTGATTTGGCTTTACATTCAGGACAAAAACTTTAATGGAGCTTTTATTCAAGCAAAAGCCTTAGACCGTAGGCTAAATGAAAATGGTAAAAGGCTTTACAGTTTGGCACAGTTGAGTCTTGCGAACAAGGCTTTTGAAGTGGCTCAACAATGTTATGAATATGTGGTTGGCCTCGATGAAAACAGTCCATACTCACTAAGTGCTAAAATGCAACTGGTAAAGGTGATGAAATTAAAAACCTTGAATCAAGACTATCAGACAGAAGACCTTAATCTATTGAAAGCAAAATACATCAGCACCTTGACTGACTTAGGAAAATCATCCTTTACTTATCCACTTATGATGGATTTAGCAGAATTAGAAGCTTTTTATTTAGACCAAGTCGATACAGCCATTGCTCAGTATGAAGAAATTATTCAAATTTCAGGAATAAGCAATCAGGAAAAAGCTCAAGCTAAACTAAATTTAGCTGATTTACTTTTAATCGAAAACGAAATTTGGGATGCTTCCCTACTCTACTCTCAAGTAGAAAAAGATTTTAAATACGACCAATTGGGCGAAATTGCAAAATTGAAAAATGCAAAAGTGGCTTATTATACTGGCGATTTTTATTGGAGTCAGGCACAACTAGATGTTTTAAAAGGATCTACATCTAAATTAATAGCCAATGATGCCATGTCGCTTTCCTTAACCATAACGGACAACATTGGCTTAGATAGTATAGCAGAACCGCTGGAAATGTATGCGCGTGCAGATTTGTGGCGCTTTAAAAAAGATTATGCTGCTGCAAACAAAACGTTAGATTCCATCCCTCAATTTTTTCCGGCCTCTAGTTTAAAGGATGACATCCTTTTCATAAAGTATGAGATGGAATATGCACAGCGCAATTATGATAGCTCAGCTGTTTACTTAAGGAAATTACTTGCCGATTTTGCCGATGATATTTTAGGAGATGATGCCTTGTTTCACTTAGCCAAATTAGAGGAAGAAAAGTTAAATAGCTCGGAGAAAGCAATGGAATTGTATAAGCAATTAATCACCACTTATCCGGCTAGTATTCACGTGGTGGAAAGCCGAAAGCGTTTTCGTTTTTTGCGTGGCGATGAAATCGAAAACACTGAAGAATTGAACTAAGATGATAGTATATAGCGTAACAATAAATGTAGAAGATGACATTCATAAAGAGTGGCTTACTTGGATGAAGGAAACCCATATTCCAGATGTAATGGAAACGGGCTTTTTTATAGATAATCGTTTCTTAAAAGTAATCTCACACAATGCAGAAGAAACAGGTCAAACCTATAACATACAGTATTCTTGCCCAAGCATGAAAGACTTACATCAATACCAAGCTCATCATGCACCGAGATTACAAAAAGAACACAACGATAAATTTGAAGGCCGATTTGTAGCTTTTAGAACTTTACTAGAAAAAGCTTAATCCATTGAAACAAGTAAAAGCCAAAAAGCATTTAGGACAACATTTTTTAACTGATATAGCCATTGCACTTGACACCGTTGATGCTTTTGGAAAATCAGGAAATTTTAGTAAAGCAATAGAAGTTGGCCCAGGCATGGGTGTATTGACAAAACCACTATTAAATCGTGATGATTTAGAGCTATTTGTAATTGACATAGACACAGAATCTGTTGAGTTTCTAAAAGAAGATTCAACTTTAGATGAAACTCATTTAATAGAAGGAGATTTTTTAAAAATAGACCTCAACCAATTATTTCAGGGAGAAAAATTTGGGATTATTGGAAATTTCCCCTATAACATATCAACGCAAATTCTATTTAAAACTCTGGAGTATAAAGACCAAGCAATGGAGGTTGTGGGTATGTTTCAGAAAGAAGTGGCCGAGCGCATTGCCTCGCCCGAAGGCTCTAAAGTGTATGGCATTACGAGTGTCTTATTGCAAGCTTTTTATGATATTGAGTATTTATTTACCGTTGATGAGCATGTTTTTAACCCACCCCCTAAGGTTAAATCTGCAGTAATCCGTTTGAAACGAAATGATGTAGCAGCACTCGATTGTGATGAAAAACTCTTTAAAACTTTGATTAAGTCTGCTTTTAATCAACGCAGAAAAACCATGCGTAACTCTTTAAAGCCCTTTATAAAGGACAGTATAAAAGACAATGAGGTTTTCAATAAAAGACCAGAACAAATTAGTGTTCAAGGATTTATTGATTTAACTAATTTGATTCAAGAGGCGAAGTAGGATTTTAATAGACAATGATACGATAATACTGTTTTTTAACTCATTCATATTTAATACTTTCATTATAAAATTTGAATATACATCATAATCTCTGGTTCTATATTCCGTTTTCTTTTACACTAGTTTTGATATAAAAAACAACCTTAAGTTTTTCTATTCTTTGTCTAAAACAAATAAAAGTAATATTATATATTGACTAAAAAGCATATTTTGTAATAATATATTCATACATTTGATAAACATTAGTCTTAATATAAGCTTACAAATGAAAACAAGTAAACTCCAAATAGAACAACTAAACAAAAAATTAAAGCCTTATAAACTAGCTAGTAAAGAAACAAGTCCAGCTATAGGATGGATTAAAACTATTCGGACATCCATAGGGATGTCGCTAGAGCAACTTGGCAACAAGCTAGGCATAACTAAGCAAAGCGCACAAAGTTTAGAAAAAAGAGAAGCAAAAGGAGCTATTACGATTAAAGCTTTAGAAGAAGCAGGAAAAGCAATGGACATGAAATTGATATACGGCTTTATACCTATCGATGGAAATATAGAAAACCTAATAGAAAAGAAAGCAAAAAAACTTGCAACCGAAATTGTATTACGCACTTCTAATACAATGAAATTGGAAGACCAAGAAAATTCTCCGGAAAGGATTAAAAAGGCGATAAATGCTAGAACCAAAGACATAATTGAAAAAATGCCAAAAATACTATGGGATTAAATCTTGATTATTTACAAGGACAGACTCCACTAGAGGAAGAAGAAAAAGAGGGTCTAAAAATAGCAACAATTACCACCAATGCTGAACTGGATGAATTTGAGCAAAACAACATTGAAAAAGCTGTACAATGGACTATTGGAAGAAAAATGCCAATAAATAAATTATTGTCAGAGACTTTTATAAAGTCATTACACAAACGAATGTATAATGAAGTATGGAAATGGGCAGGTGAATTTCGTAAAACTGAAAAAAACATTGGAGTCGAAAGTTGGATGATTCCAATCCAATTAAGAGCCTTGATAGATGATGCGAAATTTTGGATTGAAAATAATTCCTTTTCGGAAGATGAAATTGCAATTCGTTTTAAGCACCGCATTGTAAGTATTCATTGTTTTTCGAATGGGAATGGAAGACATAGCAGATTAATGGGAGATCTAATAGCCGAAAAGGTATTCAAGCGAAGAATTTTTACTTGGGGCCAATCCGATTCGAATTTATCGAATGAAAGTGATGCAAGAAAAAACTATCTGATCGCGCTAAAAAAAGCCGACCATGGTGACTATGCCAACTTGATCGCATTTGCTCGTTCTTAACTGCATACAATATGTACCCTATTATGGTCTAAAGTGATTCAATAAAGAGTGGCACCAATTCACTTTTTTCAATTCAAAAGATATCCCGTTTTTCAAAATAATCGAATTGCAAAGCACTACTCTTTTAGAATCTTTATTGTCTTTAATTCACCATTGGGTTTAATCAATTGCAAGAAGTATAAACCAGAGGTGGCTTCTATATTAATCTCTAGATTTTGAGCTGAAATAACTTCATGCCTTGATACAATTTGTCCTAAGCTATTTCTAACAATTGCATTTAGCTTGGATTGTACTTCTCCAAAATCGATGTTAATTTTTCCAGAAGTGGGGTTTGGAAATATAGAATAGTTAGGAAGGAGCAATTCATTCACACCAACTAAAACTGTATCGCAGACACCACCATAAATACCTGTTTTATACTCACCCATAACAGTATCGCTATAGCATCTAAGTGGTCCACCTACCGGATCGCAAAAGCCCATTAAAGGATAAAAGCTAACTGTGTTTCCTATTCCTTCGATAACCTCTCCTCCGAAAGAATATCCATTAAAATTAAGCTGACTTAAATAAAAGCGGTCTAAAACACGACCATTAATATTTGATGAAACGATGGAATCAACGTGCAAATAAATAGTGTCATTGAATTGGCAAACATCTGTATAAATAGTAAGTGTATCTCCTACTGAAGCTCCAAAATCATACAGCAAGGTATAGCTTGAATCACATTTATTTAATTTATAAACTTGGTCTCCTATCTGTTTCAATAGTTCGTTCTTTCCAACAGAACAGGTAACTGTGCCCTTCAAATAGCTTAAAGTATCGCCATTAAAAATAGAATCTCCCATAGCCTCTATTGTGGTATAAGAAAATGAATTTGACATAAACGATGGTTCATGATAAGTCCATGTTGCCCCTTCTGGAAAATAGGTTTGAGCGTTTACTTGTTGAGGTAGATATGCTATGGTTAGTATAACAATGAGTACCAATTTTTTCATAATAGTTAGGTTTTGAATTGCATTCCGAGTTTAAAAATAGGAATTATTCTAATCGAAACTTGCAAGCCATTTAATTTTAACCTCTTATTTAAAGTCCAATTCGTTCTTCGGAGACTTACTAAAGCTTCTCAAGGGATAACAATCCTATCAATTTGAATTGGCTAAAAAAATTACACTTGTTGAAATTTCTAATTCAAAAGCCTAAATTCGTCATCGTAAAAAGTGTTTGATGCAATTTGAATTAACTAAAGAGTATTTAGAAGCCGTAAAAACAGCTTTAGAAACTGGAGAAAACATCAGTGTTTTAGAGCAAATCAATGATTTGCATCCAGCCGATATTGCTGAAATTTTTGACGAGTTAAACTCTGAAGAAGCAGAAAAGTTTTATCGATATCTCGATGGAGAAATTGCATCTGATGTACTTATAGAGCTTGAAGAGGATGTTAGAGAGAAATTCTTAAAAACACTTGATCCCGCTGAAATTGCAGAGCGATTTATCGACAATATGGATTCTGATGATGCTGCCGATATTATGGCAGAACTTTCAGATGAAAAAAAGGATAATGTAATCTCATTAATTAAAGATGCCGAACAAGCTAGCGACATTGTTGACCTATTAAACTACGACGAAGATTCTGCAGGTGGTTTAATGGCCAAAGAGCTTATAAAGGTTGAAGTAGATTGGACTATACCACGCTGCATAAAAGAAATGCGCAAGCAAGCCGAAGACATCAATAATGTTTACACCATTTATGTTGTTGACAGCAAAGACAAATTAATAGGTACACTATCGTTAAAAAAGTTGCTACTCGCTCCGGCTAAAAGTAAAATTGCCGATTTATACGACGAAAATGTACATTGGGTAAAAGCGTATGAAGATGCTGAATCAGTTGCCAACATCATGGATAAATACGACTTAGTTGTATTGCCAGTTATTGATGAATTAAATCGCCTAATTGGTAGAATTACCATTGATGATGTGGTTGATGTGATTAAAGAAGAGGCCGATAAAGATTACCAATTGGCATCGGGTATTTCGGAAAGTGTTGATTCTAGTGATAGTGCATTCATTTTAACTAGGGCTCGTTTGCCTTGGTTACTTGTTGGTATGTTAGGTGGAATTTTTGGTTCTTTAATTATCAATCAATATGAAGACCAATTACAAATTCACCCTGAAATGGCCTTGTTTATTCCTTTGATTGCAGCAACTGGAGGAAATGTTGGGGTGCAATCTTCAGCCATTATTGTTCAAGGTTTGGCTAACAAATCTCTTGGATTTGATGGAATTTTCGCACGATTGAGCAAGGAGTTTCTTATTGCTTTAATGAATGGACTGGTTTGCAGTTCCATTATTTTTCTATATACCTTTATGGTGAAAGACAACATCAGCTTAGCCATAACTGTGTGCTTAGCCATGAATGTCGTTATTGTTTTTGCAGGTTTATTTGGCACTTTTATTCCACTTATGTTGAATAAATACAACATTGACCCAGCTTTAGCAACAGGTCCATTTATTACAACTACAAATGATGTAGTAGGTTTATTAATTTATTTTGGAATAGGCCATTTTATGTACATCATGTTGTAAAAATCATATATTCTCGGCAAATGAATCAAAAGCCTAAAGTTATTTTCATAGACTCTGTTCATCCAATTCTTTTTGAAAGACTTGAAAAAGCTGGTTATATCTGCGAGTGGAAAAATGAATTAACCCAGGAAGAAATTCTCAGTATTATACCAGAATATGAAGGTGCTGTAATTCGCAGTAAATTCCAATTTGATGAGCCTGTTTTTAATCGAGCTAAGAAGCTGAAATGGATTGCGCGATCAGGAGCTGGCATGGAAAACATTAACCTAGCACTTGCTAAACAAAAAGGAATTATCTGTTATAACTCTCCAGAAGGGAATAGAGATGCAGTAGCCGAACACTGCGTTGCTATGATTTTAAGTTTGTTTAATCAATTGAAGAAATCAGACTTAGAAGTACGGGAAGGAAAATGGAATAGAGAGCAAAATAGAGGTCTAGAATTAAAAGGAAAAACGATTGGAATTTTGGGTTACGGCTTTATGGGACAAGCATTTGCCGAGCGATTAAAAGGTTTTGATGTGAAGATTATTGCCCATGATAAATACAAATCAAACTTTGGAGAAGATGCAGTAAAAGAGGTTTGCTTGGAGCAGTTATTTGCAGAAACAGATGTGTTGAGCATACATTTACCTTTAACGGCAGAGACAAAATTCCTTATCAATTCGGATTTTATCAATCAATTTGAGAAAGCGTTTTACCTTATCAATACCGCTCGAGGGAAAAACCTAAAAACAAGCGATTTGGTAGATGCGCTGGAAAGCAAGAAAATACTGGGTGCTTGCTTAGATGTTTTGGAATATGAAAGTCTTTCTTTTGAGAATTTGAAAGCAGAAGAACTACCCGAAGCTTTTCAATATTTGAAACAAAGTAATCAGGTTATTTTAAGTCCTCATGTCGCTGGATGGACAGTAGAATCTTATTATAAATTATCTAGTGTGTTGGCCGATAAGATTTTGGGAGGGAGCAACAGTTATTCATAATTAGAGCAATCTATTGTAGCTTAACCCATCCAAAGTTTGAAGCTTTGGATGGGTTGGTTTGGAGAATAAACTTTTGTAAATGCCCAATGTGTATGGAATTAGCTGGATAAATTTATTAGTTTGATTTGTTGTAACCCCTTTGATTTTAAATAATCTGCTAATAAGTGTGCTTTAGTTTTATTCATTTGAATGCTTCTCTTAAACAGTTTATCATTAGCATGATAGTAAATTATTAGTGAACTATTTCCTTTAATACTTGGTACAAATTCAATTTTTTGTATGTCCTTATAGTAAACTATTTTAATTGGGTATTTTTTCGAGACAAGAAAACTGGTTTGTTCGCAATGGTCAATATAGAATTTATATTTCCGAGTAAAGAGCAACGCAACTAGAAGTAAAGCTATATTGAAAACAGATAGAAATAAAACTCGATTTAAATTAAAAGTGCCATTATTTACAGAAGTCAAGTATAAAAGAGGACTTATACAAATGGCAACAATAAACCAATGAAAATTATAATTAGTTCCTAAAATCTTCAGAATTCTTTTAGGCGTGGTTTTTTTATCTTTTCTCAATTTTTTTAATATCAGATTGTGCATTTTCTGACTCTAGCTTTGAAGTTCTGGAACAAAGTCCAACTCTGTAAGAATATTCACCTGAACTGTTAGCATAAATTAGATATTCCAGATTTGATTTAAAAGGATATCCACAACCGCCCGAATCTTTGAAAGTGTGAATTTTTACATTATCACTTTTACCTTTAAAAGTTTTAGTTATTTTGAAAACAACTAGATAGTCTGTGCAGTTATCATCTTGACAACTCTCTTTATAATCTTTAATACTAACCACTTGACCAACAAAGACTATGTCAGAGTTTGAAAATCCTTCCTGGAATTTCGTCTCTATACATTTACAAGCAAATGTGTTAAAAGTGGTAAAGGTTAAAAATGTCAGAATTAGTAGTCTCATAGGTTATGTTCTACAACAAATAAATATCTAACTTACCAGTTACATCCTAAAAATTGCATTTTTTAATTTTCAAATCTAACCCGAAAGTTAACGCATTCCAATAAAAAAAGGCTCGTTTTTGAATCAAAAGCGAGCCTTTTATATTGTGTTATTATCGATTATCTAAAGGCACTAATGCCTGTTACATCCATTCCGGTTATCAATAAATGTATGTCGTGTGTTCCTTCATAGGTGATTACCGACTCCAAATTCATCATGTGGCGCATAATTGGGTATTCTCCTGTAATTCCCATGCCTCCATGAATTTGTCTTGCTTCTCTAGCTATTTTCAAAGCCATGTCAACGTTGTTTCTTTTGGCCATCGAAATTTGCTGAGTAGTTGCTCTTCCTTCATTTTTTAGCACACCTAATCGCCAAGTTAATAACTGAGCTTTTGTAATTTCAGTTATCATTTCAGCTAATTTCTTTTGCACCAATTGAAAAGATGCAATTGGTTTATCAAATTGAATTCGTTCTTGCGAGTAACGTAAAGCAGAATCATAACAATCCATTGCCGCACCTATTACTCCCCAAGCGATTCCGTATCGTGCAGAATCTAAGCAACCAAGAGGTGCTCCTAATCCAGATTTATTGGGCAACAAATTCTCTTTGGGCACTTTTACATTGTCAAATACTAATTCCCCAGTTCTTGATGCTCGCAGCGACCATTTACCATGGGTTTCTGGTGTTGTAAACCCTTCCATTCCACGCTCTACTATTAAACCGTGAATTCTACCTGCTTCGTTTTTTGCCCAAACAACAGCTACATCGCAAATCGGTGAATTGGTAATCCACATTTTAGCACCATTCAATAAATAATGATCGCCATTATCTTTAAAGTTAGTAATCATTCCACTAGGATTAGAGCCGTGGTCTGGTTCTGTTAAACCAAAGGAGCCAATAAACTCACCCGACGCTAATTTGGGTAAATATTTATTTCGTTGAGCTTCATTTCCATACTGATAGATAGGATACATCACCAATGAACTTTGAACAGAAGCTGCTGATCTTAAACCTGAATCGCCTCGCTCTAACTCTTGCATGATTAAACCATAGGATATTTGGTCTAAGCCAGCACCGCCATATTCTGTTGGAATATATGGGCCAAATGCGCCAATGTCTGCTAAGCCTTTTGTCAGCTGAGTGGGGTATTCTGCCTTTTGAGCATATTCTTCTATAATTGGAGTCACATCTTTTTTTACCCATTCTCTAGCCGAGTCGCGGATTAACTTATGTTCATCGCTCAATAATTCGTCTAATAAATAATAGTCGGGTGCTTGAAATCTATCTGTTGCCATTTCTATTTTTTTTGCCAAAAATACTAATAAATCAAGCTAAGCTATTTGTAAGAATGTATTCTCTATTCACTAATTCAACTTACTTTTGCAATAGAAATTATCCCGATTCATTGGAAGAACTAAGCACTACGACACTACTCGATACTACACAGCCTCAAACAAGTCCTCCAGACTTGATTTATATACGGCCTTATGAGCCGATAGATTCCAATTATTGGTTTAGCGAATTTGCAGCTGATGTATTAGAAGTTAGTGAAACTTATGCTTCAAATCTTGTTTTTATTGATGGTTCTCCAAAGCCTTTTGTGGCATCTTGGCTGCTTCTTTTATTAATTCTTAGTTATGTTCTTTTAGCTTATACTTACAGTTTTCACCATAAAAGATTTAACTTAATTAGCAAAACAGTTGTCAATTGGAAATTGGGAAAACAAATTATTCGTTATGAAAAAATTTATTCTCATCCAGTAAATATTTCATTGATTACCATTTTTTTAATTGCAGTTCCTACATTCTTTGCATTTTTAATTTTCAATGAAAACATATTAGACCACAGTCTAACCAAGCTTAACATTATTCTATTTGTTGGCCTCTCAAGTTATTTGTTTTTAAAATTTGCCCTATATCGTTTTTCGGCTTGGCTCTTAGACGAAAAAGAGCTCATTCAAGAATATGCTTTTCATGTTAACTTATTGAATAAGTTTTTAGGTATTATTTTTTTAATCCTATTGTCATTGTTAGTCTATTCGAATATATCTTCAAATGCATTGTTGCTCATAGCCTTGTTTTTTCTTTCATTAAGTGTTTTAATTCAACTCTTTAGAGGATTTAGAATCGGTCTACAGAAAACCAATAAATTGAATCTGATAATTTTGTATCTTTGCACCCTTGAAATTTTACCCTTGGCGTTGCTTGTAAAATTGCTAACGATCAAGTTGTAGATAAAGTTAAATTATTATAAGAATCTTAATCTAAAATAGCTTTGAAGGTAAAAACAATATTAGTTTCTCAACCAGAACCAGAAACAGAAAAATCTCCTTACTTCGACCTTTCAGAAAGTTGTAAAGTAAAAGTCGATTTCAGACCGTTTATTCACGTAGAAGGAATAGACTCAAAAGAATTCAGACAACAGCGAGTAAATCTCACCGATTTTAGTGCTGTTATTTTTACAAGCAGAAATGCTGTTGACCATTTTTTTCGCATTAGCGAAGAAATGAGATACAATGTGCCTGACACTCTAAAATATTTTTGTATTTCTGAATCTACTGCGTATTACCTTCAGAAATATGTAATATATAGAAAGCGAAAAATTTTTCATGGCAGACAAAAAATTGAGGATTTGATTCCTTTAATTAAAAAGCATAAAGAAGAAAAATTTTTACTTCCCTGCTCTGACATTCTAAAACAAGACATACCACAAACGTTAAAAGATCATGGTGTTGACTTTAAAGAAGCTATGCTATACAGAACAGTTTGTAGCGATTTGTCTGACTTAGAGAATGTTAATTATGATGTTCTTGTGTTTTTTAGTCCAGCCGGAATTGCTTCACTTTATGAAAACTTTCCACAGTTTAAACAAAACGACACAAGAATTGCTGTATTTGGTGCAACCACTGCAAAAGCTGCCGAACAAGCAGGTTTAGAAATAAACATTGCAGCGCCAAAACCAGAAGCTCCATCAATGACTATGGCGCTAGAGCAATACATTAAAAAACAAAATAAAAAATAAAATCTTTAGTGATTTAGCAAAAGGCATTTATCTTTGGTAAATGCCTTTTTTTTTCAAGCTTCATGAAATTTGACTTAAAAAAATCTGAACGAATTCATCATAGAGATGAAATCCAAATGCTTTTTACCAAGGGAAAAACATTTGTAGATTTTCCTTTTAGAGTCATTTATCTTAGCGTTCCTAAAGAAACTGAAGCCGTTAAAATAGCAGTTAGTATTCCTAAAAAAAAAATCAAGAAAGCCGTTGATCGCAATCTATTAAAAAGAAGAACTAAGGAAGCCTATCGACTCAACAAACATTCTTTAAAGTCCGCTATTGCCAAGCAAGAATTCACCCTTTTAATCATGTTTATTTTTCAGAGTAAAGAAATATTACCTTTTATGGAAATTCAAGATAAAATAAACAGAATTTTATTACGTTTGGAAAAGCTTTATGGCAAGACTGATTAGCCGGATTCTTATTTTTTTTGTTCGAGTTTATCAATATACAATTTCACCCATTTTTGGTGCAAATTGTAGGTATTCTCCTACTTGTTCGACTTATGCAGTTGATGCTTTAACTATTCATGGTCCACTAAAAGGCAGTTTTTTGGCAATAAAAAGAATTTTGTCATGTCACCCTTGGGGAGGCCATGGATATGACCCGGTACCTAAAAAGAAAAAAAATGAAAAAAATTAAAGTATTCTTCCTCATAATTGCATTGTCCTTAACATCCTGGTTGTCTTATGGTTTTGGTGATTCTTATTTCGAATTATCTAAGAATTTGGACATCTTTAGCACCCTTTTCAAAGAACTAAATACTTATTATGTTGACGAAACTGAGCCTGGTCAGCTTATGAAAACCGCAATTGATGGTATGTTGCAATCACTAGACCCTTATACTAATTATATACCCGAATCTAAGATAGAAGATTTTAGGTTTATGACAACTGGACAATATGGTGGAATTGGAGCTTTAATCCATAAAGATGGGGAAAACATTGTGATTTCAGAACCTTATGAAGGGTTTCCAGCCAATAAATCTGGATTGAAAGCCGGAGATATTATTATAAAAGTTGACGGAAAAGAAGTACAAGGCAAAACGACTTCTGAAATTAGCGAATACTTAAAAGGTCAGCCAGGAACTTCATTTAATATTGAAGTACAAAGTCCAACTTTAAATTCTAAGAAAATTGAAACTAAAGCAGTAACTCGTGAAAACATAAAAATCAACGACGTGCCTTACTATGGCATGCTAAACGAACAAGTGGGTTATATTAAACTAGTTGGATTTACACAGACCGCATCAACAGAATTTATAGATGCCTTTAAAGATTTGAGAGATAAACAAGGAATGAAGGAGCTTGTTTTTGATTTGCGCGGAAATGGAGGCGGACTTTTAATAGAAGCAGTAAATATTGTGAATGTCTTTATTCCAAAAGGTAAAAAAGTAGTAGAAACAAGAGGTAAAAGAAAAGAGTGGGACGCCGTTTACTTAACCACTCATGAACCACTAGATACTGAAATTCCTGTTATCGTTTTGGTTGATGAATCATCAGCTTCAGCTTCAGAAATTGTTTCAGGCACTTTGCAAGACTATGACCGTGCTGTAATAATCGGAAAACAAACCTTTGGAAAAGGATTAGTTCAACAAACTCGACCTTTAAGTTATAATTCACAATTAAAAGTAACCGTAGCTAAATACTATATCCCAAGCGGAAGATGCATACAGCGAATTGATTACTCTCATAAAAATAAAAACGGAGATGCAGTTGATGTTCCTGATTCATTAATCAAGAAATTTAAAACAATTAAATCTAAAAGAGAAGTACTGGATGGCAAGGGAATAAAACCAGACATACTAACAGAGGAGTCAAGAATAAGCCAGTTAACTTCTATCCTTATTCGAAAATACTATATCTTCAATTTTGCTACCCAATACGCTTTAAAACATCCAGAAATATCAAGTGCCAAAACTTTTAAATTAAGCGATTCTGATTATCAAACTTTTGTTGATTACCTTGCCGATAAAGACATTTCTTACACCACTAAAAGTGAACAGTTGTTAGAAGAACTTAAAAAAACTGCTCAAAAAGAGAAATACTATGAAGGAGTTGAAGAAGAATACACTGCGCTTGAAGAAAAGATAAATAAAGACAAATCGGAAGATTTACAAAAGTTTAAAGATGAGATAAGCAATATATTAGAAAATGAAATTGTCTCGAGGTATTATTTCCAAAATGGGCGGATAGAACAATCACTAGCTACAGACATTGATATAAAAGAGGCAATTAACAACTTGTCTGATAGAAATAAGCACAATAGTATTTTAGCTGGAACGTTTACTTCAGAAAACGAATAGATTGAAACTTATAGAAGCAATCGGAAAGAGATTCCCCCTTTTTTCTTTTATTAACCATAGAAACCTATACTTATTTGGTTTAGCGCTTATTCTTTGTGGCTTAACTTGGTCTCGTTTCTTGATGAGTTTAGGGCAATTTGTTCTATTGGGCAATTGGTTACTTGAAGCAAATTTTAAAGCAAAATGGATAACTATAAAATCAAGTAAAGTTATTCTTTTGCTGACCGCTTTATTTTTGCTTCACCTCATTGGTTGCTTGTGGACAAGTGATTTTGACTATGCCATAAAGGATCTGACTATTAAATTGCCACTTTTAATTCTGCCAATAATTATTGGAACTTCCAAAAGATTCACCGTGCAAGAATGGAAAAACTTATTGCTCATTTATATTGGAACTATCTTCGTAATTAGCTTGGTTAGTTTGGGCAAACTACTTGGCTACTGGGGCGATGAAATTATTGACAAAAGAGAAATATCAGTTTCAATTTCTCACATTCGATATGGTTTAAATTTTTGTTTGGCAATAGTTCTAATTTTTTATTTTATTAAAAGATATACAGTTCCACTACAAATTATACTTACGATAATCGCCATCTGGTTTTGTATTGCACTTTTTCAGTTTGAGCTTAGCACTGGCTTAGTTATATTGATTGTTTCTGCCATTGCAGTGGCACTTTTTCGTTTGTTTTCAAAGAAATCCTATTTTATTACAAAAACACTTATCATTTGTATCTCTTTCATACTCGGCTATTTTGTAATTCATGAATTCAATCAAATTAAAAAGGATTTTTATAGAGTTGTTCCATTAAGCTATGAGCAAGAAGAAATTACTACTTTTTATTCCGACAATGGCGAGCAATATCTTCATGATATTGGTAGTAAAATCAAAGAAAATGGTGTTTATGTTTGGCGTTTTGTTGCATTAAAAGAATTCAAAAACGAGTGGAGCAAAAGAAGTTCTATATCTTTAGATAGTAATGATTTAAAAAATCAAAAAATTATATCTACTGCAGCCAGATTTCTTTCTTCTAAAGGATTAAAAAAGGACTCTATTGGAGTAAATAAATTAACTGAGCAAGAAATAGAAGCCATAGAAAATGGAATTCCTAATGTATATTACTTAAACCACAACCCGATACAAAACAGAGTATTTAGCAGCATTTACGAATTTGATAATTACCTAAAAGGTCATTCCATTGACGGTTTTTCGCTAGTTATGCGATTAGAATATTGGAAAACAGCTTGGCATGTTGCTAAAAGTAACTTTTGGATCGGTGTTGGCACAGGAGACATAGCAAGTGCAATCGAAAAACAATATCAACTTAACCAAAGTAGTTTGGCTCCAGAATATCAAAAGAGAGCTCACAACCAATACCTTACCTTTTGGGCAACATTTGGAGTTTTAGGATTAATCTTTTTTCTAGTCTATTTATTTTACCCCTATTTCATTGTTTCAAAAGAGCATCAGCGAGTTTTCTTTATTTTTTTATTACTTGCCGCATTGTCTTTCCTAACAGAAGATACGCTAGAAACCCAAGCGGGGGTAACTTTTTTTACGATTTTTCAAACGATAATTCTACTGGCTTTGCCTTTCAAAAAGCAGGCTTAGTTCTTTTTCGACAAATGAATCAACTTCAAATATTTTAAATAATTTGAATAGGCCGCTAAACGGCTGATGTGAAATCCTGCAAGACCGTCTAAAAATCCCATTTTTAAAAAATAAGCCTTTATAAAACTTGCAATTGGATTTAGTATCAACTTAAAATAAGTGGCCTTTTTACCTTTTTGATACAAATCTTTAGAAGCAATTTCTGAGAAGTACTCCAATTGATTTAGATGCTCTTGGCGGGTATAGTATGAATAGTGTAAAATATCCCCTTTTAAATATCCAATTTTAGCCCCTTCTACTGGTAGGTATTTATCATGAGGATTACTGCCTCCCCACTCTCCTTTTCTTCGGTCAAACAACCTCAACTTTGTATCTGGATACCAACCAGAATGACGTATCCATTTACCGCAATAATTGGTCAAACGATTCATTTTATACGAGTCATATTTCCAATCATTTTTGGCTATCAATACTGATTTCTGTAAGTCTTTATCTAATGCTTCATCGGCATCTAAAGACAGAATATAGTTATTTGTCGCTTGGTCTTTTGCCCAGTTTTTCTGCTCAATATGCCCATCAAATGGATGCTCTATAAAACGCACGTTATACTTTTCACAAATACTTTTAGTGGCATCTTTTGAATAAGAATCAACCACCACAATTTCATCTACAATGTCTTTAATAGAAAGCAAACATCGCTCTATATTTCTTTCTTCATTGAAGGTGATAATAACCGCAGAAATTTTTATTTGCATGATGCAAAATAACACAATAGAATTCTTCGATATAAATAATTCTGATATCTTTTAAACGCTCTGAATTGGAAAAGATTAAATTTGAAGACTATGTCAAAATTATACCTCGTCCCAACTCCTATTGGAAATTTAAAAGACATGACTTATAGAGCTGTTGAAGTTCTAAAAGCCGTTGATTTAATTTTATGCGAAGACACCAGAACAAGTGGTAAGTTGTTAAAGCACTATGAGATTCAGAAGCCTTTACAATCTTATCATCAACACAACGAACATAAAATAACAGAATCGTTGGTAAAAAGGATTGAAGCTGGAGAAAACATGGCTGTTATAACTGATGCTGGAACTCCAGGTATTTCAGACCCAGGGTTTTTTTTAGTTAGAGCTTGCATCGAAAATGGCATTGAAGTAGATTGTTTGCCGGGTGCAACTGCCTTTGTTCCTGCTTTAGTTAATTCGGGTTTTTCTTCCGATAAATTTATTTTTGAAGGCTTTTTGCCTGTTAAAAAAGGAAGGCAAACTCGTTTAAAGTTGTTGGCAGAAGAAACCAGAACCATTGTTTTTTATGAATCTCCTCATCGTTTAATAAAAACGCTAATGAACATTCGAGAGTTTTTTGAAGAGGATCGAAATGCTTCAGTAAGTCGAGAAATCACTAAATTACATGAAGAAACAGTTCGTGGCACACTCTCAGAGTTGCAAGCTCATTATGAAAATCACACTTTAAAAGGGGAAATTGTATTGATTGTAGAAGGTAAAGCTAAAAAGTAAAAGCGGCTTTAAAGTCTCTTAATTCATCTTGTAAGCTTTTGGTATTCCCTGAAAACATTTGCGTTAACTCCTGTGAACCTTCAACTTCTAATTCTCTCATTTTCATGTGTTGATTTACAAAAATCATTTCCAAGTCAGGATAAATTGCTCTCAATTCTTTCACTACTTCTCCAATAGCCCAGTTTTTATCTACTAAGTTGTAAATCCCATTTGCTAATTCAGCCTGGCTTAAAGTCAGCAATGTTTGGGCTGCCTTGTCAATGTGAATAAATGGCCTTCTTTGTTCACCAGTGCCGTTAATAGTTATTCGATTTTTAAAGTTAGCTTCAAACAAAAAGGTATTGATAACCGCATCAAAACGCATACTTCTATTGTAGCCATAAACATTTCCGCAACGAATAATGTAGGTTTCCATTTTATTCATCAAGCGCTCAACATGTGCTTCTGCGCGCATTTTAGAAATACCATAAAAGGTTCGTGGGTTTAGTTCATCTCCTACCTTTTTACTCGAATTTGATGTGCCATATACAGAAACACTGCTTAGATAAACCAATCGTTTTACATTGCTTTTTTCAAGGGCATAAACCAATTCTGCAGTTCCCCAATGGTTAACCTGTTCAAACAAATGTGGATTTTGATCAGAAAAAGGTGTGGTCACATTTGCTGCCAAATGATACACCAAGTCAACTCCTTTTAAAATCGAATTCAGTTTTCTAGAGTCCAACAGCTCTCCTTGAACAAAGGTAAGTTTAGCTCCTTCCAATTTTGGATTGCCTATAAACAAGTTTCGGTTTCCCCGACTTAAATTATCATAAACTATCAATTCGCTAACGTGATCAGAGTTCACTAATGATTCAATTAAACTCGTTCCAATATATCCTGCTCCACCAGTTATTAATACTTTCATTTTTCTTTTACAATTAAATCCGTGTGCAAACCGCACTCTACTTTATTCATACCGAACCAACGGGCAGTTCTTTCATCATCATTGCCCACCATTTTACGTGTGCAGGGCTCACAACCGATACTTAAATATCCTTTTGCGTCTAGCGGATGCGCTGGTAAATTATAGGTTTTTCGATATTGAAAAATCTCTTTAGAGGTCCAATCCAACATGGGATGATAACGCAAAGCCCCTTGAGGGGTTTTTTCTTCTATTTTCATTTGCGCCCGATTGGTATTTTGATCGGCTCTTATTCCATTTATCCAAACATCATGACTCAGTAAAATGGGTTCTAAAGGTTGAGTTTTGTTCAAGTAGCAACAATAATCTGGGTCTGATGTAAAGAGCAACTGCCCATTCTGATCTAACTGTTGACTCTTGGGAATAAGCGACTCTAATCCAGTTATCTTTAAGTCGAGCAATTCGCTTAATTCATCTTTAAATACCAAGGTTTCTGGAAACAAGAAGCCAGTATTTAGAAAAAAAATTGGAATACTTTTATCTATCCGACTAATGATGTGTAACAAAGGAATGCTGTGTGTTTGAAAGGAAGAAGTAACAAATAATTTCTTGTCTTCTCTTAAATACTGTTGAATTTGGCTTTTGATTTTCTCAAACTTATCCATAGGCTAAAATTAATCCCGACAAGTCTATTTTATCGTTTAAATACAAAGTAATTTCTCAATTATTTTATATGCAGATTTATTTTAGGAAATTTAGACCATGTACAATAGATGGAAAATCATACCCAAGGCAGATGAAGATAAAATAGCAAAGTTATCTGCAGAATTAAACCAACTTAACCCACGCTTAACGAACATTTTAATTCAGCGAGGAATTGACACTTTTGAAAAAGCCAAAGATTACTTTAGACCAGATTGGAGTCAGGTTCACGACCCTTTTTTGATGAAAGACATGGATGTTGCTGTCGAGCGATTGCAAAAGGCTATAAAAGCAGAAGAGAAAATTTTGATTTATGGCGATTATGATGTGGATGGAACCACTTCGGTCGCACTGGTTTACTCTTTTCTCAATGAATTTTACCAGCAGTTAGATTATTATATTCCCGATAGGTATTCCGAAGGTTATGGCATTTCTTTCGAAGGAATAGATTATGCTGATGATAATGATATCTCTTTAATCATCGCATTAGACTGTGGAATAAAAGCATTAGACAAAATAGCTTATGCCAACGAAAAAGGCATTGATTTTATCATATGTGATCATCACAACCCCGGAGAAGAAATACCAAATGCAGTGGCCGTTTTAGACCCCAAGCGCAACGATTGTGAATATCCCTTTAAAGAGCTATCTGGCTGTGGTGTAGGATTCAAACTGCTGCAAGCTTATTCACAAAAAGAAAACATTCCTTTTGAAAAGTTGGAAGATAAATTGGACTTTTTGGCCGTAAGTATATGCGCCGACATAGTCCCCATCGTTGGAGAAAATAGAACCTTGTGCTATTTTGGTTTGGAAAAACTAAACAGCAATCCACACATGGGATTCAAAGCGATGCTAGAGATGGCCAATTTCAAAAAGAAACGCCTAACGGTGATGGATGTAGTGTTTACACTAGCTCCCAGAATAAATGCTGCTGGAAGAATAGAAAGTGGCAAAAAAGCAGTAGAACTAATGATTGCTGACAATGTTGATTTAGCAAAATTGGGAGGCACAGAAATTCACAACCAGAACAATGATCGAAGAGAAATTGACGCTAGTATAACTGAAGAAGCTTTAGCGATGATTGCTGCAGATAATAAGCTCAAATCACAGAAAACAACCGTATTGTATAAAGCAGATTGGCATAAAGGAGTAATCGGTATAGTAGCCTCTCGCTGTATCGAAAGTTATTATAGACCAACGATAATTTTAACTGAAAGTAATGGTAAAGCAGCCGGATCTGCTCGTTCTGTAAAAGGCTTTAGTATTTACGAAGCTATTGAGCAATGCAGCGATTTATTAACTCAGTTTGGCGGCCATAAATACGCTGCTGGAATGACCATGCCCATAGAAAATATTCCCGCTTTTCAGAAAAAATTTGAAGAAGTTGTTGCCTCCACGATTCCGAAGGATTTACTAAGTCCCGAAATAGAAATTGATAGTGAAATTGCCTTAACAGAAATCAACAAGAAGTTTTACGCAGTATTGAAACAATTTGCGCCTTTTGGTCCTGCAAACATGAAACCTGTATTTATATGCAAAGGAGTAAATGATCGTGGAAACTCTAGAATCGTTGGAACAAACCACCTAAAGCTAGACATTTATCATCGTTCAAATCGCATGGTTGCATTTCCAGCAATTGGATTCAACATGAGTCAACATTTTGAAATGATACGCAGCGGAATCCCCTTTGATATTATTTTTACTATAGAAGAAAACGAATGGAATGGAAATGTGACTTTGCAACTAGTATTGAAGGATTTGAGAGCAAGTGACCCGGAGAATTAGGGTGGATTAAAAAACTGATTGGCAACTATTATTTATAAACGAAATTTTTATTCTTTACTTTTATCTTAAATCAAAAACAGTAAGATATCATTTATTGTTTTATACATTTATGTCTTGAAGTATATCGCTTATATCTGTTTATTATTGGGCTTCTCTTTAAATGCTTTTGCTCAGGAAAAGATAGGTCTTACGACAGATAATTACTTACCAGTATATCACGTTTCTAACAATCCCGCCTCCATACTCGATCAAAAACCTTGGCTATCGGTTAATGTAATGGGTTTTCATGCATCCATTCGCAATAATTTTATGCATATCGCCAACTCAAGATTAGGTCCAAAAAGTACCGACTTTCCCATTGCCTATGATTCGCCTAATAAAGACAGCAAAGGGTTTATGTCCTTAGAAGTTCTCGGTCCTTCATTTTCAATTGCTTCCGGAAAAAATGGTTTTGGCTTTCACACTGCACTCCGGTCTTATGCCAATTTAAATAACCTACCAGGAGCTATGGGTCAAATCATAGCAAATCAAGGAGTTGATAGCGCTGCTGATGGTACTTACCAAATTAATAATGGGCGAATTAAAAGCATGACTTGGGCAGAAATAGGAGTAAGTTATGGTAGAATCGTTTATAGTAAAGGTACTCGAATGATGAGCACAGCTTTAAGTCTGAATCGTTTAGTTGGAATTCATCAAACCAATATGATTATTGACAATGCAGAAATTGAAGTTAGAAGAGGAAGCGGAACGCTCAAAAACTTGCAAGGTGAATATTCGTATTCTGATGTTGCAATGAATGCTGGAAGTGGTTGGAGTTTAAACTCCGGTTTTGTTTATAAAAAAATGCTAATAAAAAACAATGTTGACAATTACTATGCACATTCCAGAAAAGTAGGTTGTAAAGCACCTGAATACCATTATAAAATTGGGGTTTCACTTTTAGATGTGGGCTATATACGATTTAAAGAAAATTCACAAAATGCTAATTTATCTGATAGTCTAGAGGTTGGTGACATAGAAAAAGGAATAGCTAAAGCTAATGAAATCAATGAATCAAATTTTACAGCTATTCTGCCAACAGCACTTTCATTGCAGGCCGACTATAGGCTTCGCGACTATGTTTATCTGAATGCTATTATTGTTCAAAAAATTAGTCTTGCTACTAGCTTGGGAGTTGAACGATCAAATGTATTTGCAATTTCTCCACGATTCGAAAGTCGTTGGTTTACTGCATCAATTCCTTTATCACTGTCAAACTATACGGCTCCACAAATGGGCTTATACCTCAGATTGGGCTATTTGGCCATTGGAACAGATCATCTAAGTCCTTTCATTAGAACTAAAGACATCAATGCAGTTGACTTGTATTTTTCATTGAATATTCCAATTCAAAACAGCGCTGATTGTAGAAAAAGGCCGTCCGCTTCTAAAGCAAAATGGAGTTCATCTCCTTGGTAGGGTTTAATAGTAAAGTAAGAGGGCGATAATTTCTTATCGCCCTGTTTTTTTTGTTTATTAATCTATTCCTAATTGACTAGCGTAATTTTTCGAGTTACCCGTTCATTTCCAAGGATAAATTGGACGAAATAAATTCCTTCTGATTGAGTGTTTAATTCCAGTTTAACTTTATGGTTGTCAATTGCATTTACATTAAACTTTATCATTTTGCCCAACATATCAAACACTTGAATATTCGCATCTTTCAATTCTTTATTTCCTTCTGATTGAATATAGAATGACCCAGTATTTGGATTCGGATAAACGCTCAAGTTAGTTGTTAAATCATAGGTTTCAATGCCTATTCCTCTAATCGTATCTTGCGTAACATATACAGTTTGTGGCACTAAAGGAGGCGAAGAAACAACTATGCTGTCCAATCTAACATTACCAGTATTGTTTGTATCTGTAGCAGTAATCACAACTGTTTGAGTAAATCCTCCTATAGTAGTAGAAACATCCATCCAAGAAGCATTTTCAGTCAGCACCCAGTTTATCAAGTTAGAGCTTATGTTGAAAGTAGCTTGATCATTCTTATTCACACCAAGTAATACATTTTTTGGTGCAACCTGGAATAGTGGCGTTGTTTCCTTTTGGATAACAACCACAGAGTCATTAGGGAAGCCTGGAGCCGTAGAGCGAATAATTGCCGTTCTTGGCGTTCCGTAGTTATTTCTACTTGCCGCTAAAACAGTAATTAACCCAACATTATTACCACTAATTGGGTTCACCAATAGCCAAGGTGTATTTTCACTTAAAGTCCAGCCTTGTATGTTAGATAAAACTGAAAAAGTAGCAGTGCTTCCTTGTGGATTTCCAACAAAAACAGTATCAACAGACAAACTAAAATTAGGGCCAGAACCATCAACTTGTGTTACTGTTACTAATTGACTAGGTAAACCTGCTGCATCAAAAGAAAGATTTGCAGTTCGATTGATTCCGCTTAAATTATCCGAATTTGCTGTTATAGTTACAACACCATTATTTGACCCACTACTTGTGCTGAGTGTCAACCAAGTAACTGGATTAGAAATTGTCCAATTAACGGTCGAGCTAACATTTACTTGTCCATTACTACCACTATTAAAATTCAAACTTAAATTATTAGGGCTAACAGAAAAGTTAAGAATCGTGCCTTCTTGAATCACAAAAACAGTATCAGGTATTGGCAAACTAGCATCTGAAGTAACAATAAAAGTCATTCTTTCAGTTGTGTTAAGATTTGCTGAATTAGCTGTCACAGTAATCGTTTTAGAACCCGTTCCATTGGTTGAACTTAGGTTAATCCATGAAGCATCAGGAGTTGATGTCCAAGATGTAGCACTTGAAGCAATGACAGAAAATGTATTGCTAGAACCCATCGCGGCTGCTAATCGAATGGTATCGGGATTAGTAGTAACTCCACCTGTACTTTTGATAAAGTCTTGAACAATGAAAATGGTGTCGAATAATGAATTAGAAGCATCACTTATTGCCGCGTAAGAAATTAAATTAGCTCCAGTATTATTGTCAGCATTTGCAGTAAATGTTAATGCTGCATTGCCTGTTCCATTACTCAAGTTTGCATTTACCCATGTAACAGGAATTGTTAAATTCCAATTTTGATTTGAAGTAATGTTGGCGTTTCCAACACTACCTGCAGTAGCTCCTAAGTAAACCGTGTCTGGATTGGCATCTAAGCTTGGGTTTAATCCCAATTGACTAACAAAAACTGTATCAAATAGAGTTCCTGCTATGTCTTGAACCGCAACAAAGCTAGATCTTGGATTTGGGGAAGCATTTGCAGAATTAGCAGATATCATTACTGTGTTAGTATCAAAGGTGTTGGCAGGATTTAAAACAGTTAACCAAGTCGCGCCTGAGCTTGTTTGCCATTGAACAGTAGAGTTAACTGTAAACATTCCTGAGCTGCCATTAGCTTGATTCAAACTTAAATTACTAGGACTTACAGATAAACTTGGAGGCTGAACTGGTGCAGCATCTTGTTTCACAAAAATAGTGTCATTTGCTACACCTAGGTTACCAGAAACTACAATATGACCAATCCTAATTGCTGTATTAGTATTTTGGCTAACAGATACAGCACTTGAACCATTGTTATTTCCTGAATTAGGTATGCTAGTTATCCAAGATTGCGAAGGAGTTAAATTCCAGCTAACACTAGAAACGATAGTAGCATTTTGCGATGCGCTTGGATTAGCAGCAAAATATAAAGTATCAGGATTAGCACTTAAGAAATTACCAGAAGCTCTTTGCACTATCACTACTGAATCTTTTTGAATTCCAGTTTGAGCATTTATATAAGCTTTAGCATATCTCTTAGGGCCAATATTTGGTTGTATGGCCAATGCGATTATGGATTGATTATGCGAACCATTTAGAGGTGAAACAATTAACCAAGTAGCATTATCACTTGTGCTCCAATTGGAGTTTGAGTTTACACTAATACTTCCTGTGCTACCTGCACCCGCATTTATAGTTATGGTATCTTGCACTGCATCAAGGAATATCACATTACTAGAAGTATAACTTGCTTCCCAACCATTTGCTTGCTGTGCTTGATCACTTGTAAATACAACTAGCATACTTCCTCCAGTTGCAGTTATAGTCCCAGGAATTGTAGTTCCAGAAAAAGTACCCAAAACAGGTGCTGCAACTGTGCTGCCATTATAAACCGTAACAAAATCAAAATTTGCTTCGGTATTAAAATAATTAAAGTTTAAATCAATTGACACTGCACCTCCAGCAGGCTGTATCAACCATTCGCAATTGCTATTTTGCACATAATTAACTCCATTTGCGCTACCATCTGAAAAAGTGCCACTTGCAGCAGTTAAATTGGTAGTTCCAGAGCAGAAGGGAATCGTTTGTGTATTGTAAATTGCTCTCCATCCTGACGCTGTGGTGCTTGCATCCGATTTAAAAGTAACAAACATAGAGCCTCCGCTAGATACAATTTGAGTTGTAGTTCCCAGGTTTCCAGAATAAGTTGCAAGTATCGGAGCACTTGAGTTAACCCCATCATAAACGGTAACTGTATCAGCACCTGCCTCTGTATTAAACTGAAAGAATCTTAAGCTTACTGCAACATTTGTTGCGGCTGGCTGAATAAGCCATTCACAACTTGTATTGTTCAAATAATTGGTTCCATTAGGTGAGCCATCAGTGAAATTACCATTGTTTGCAGTGAAAGTTGTACTTGGAGCACAATAAGTGAATGAAGAACTATAGTTAGCATCCCATCCTTGGCCTTGTTGAATACCATCCGTTATAAACTCGACAAACATACTGCCAGAATAAGCTGAAACTGGATTTCCTATATTACTTCCAAAAAAACTACCAACAATAGTTCCTGAATTATCAACGCCATCATATACTCTTACTCGGTCTCCAAAATTCGCCAAGTTCATGCTTGTCATATTTAAGACGATAACGGCAGGATTTCCAGGTGGTTGAATTAACCATCCACAAGCTAAATTATTATCATAGACTGCTGTGCCACTTCCATCTGAAAATGTTCCGCTTGGCGCAGTTAAATTAGTGGTTCCTACACAAGATAAACTTGATGTAATGGTATAAACTGCCTTCCAGCCTTGGTCAACTGTAGAGCCATCTGTATTAAATTCTACAAACATTGAATTACCAGTTGATGTAATTGCTGCTGGTAAAGAGTTGCCGGTATATTTCGCAAGGACTGGAGCAGAAGCATTTGATCCATCATAAATAATTAATGTATCACCTAAATTATTTACATTAAAATCTAAGAAAGTTAAGGTTATGTCTATAGCAGTATTTGGTTGTATAAGCCAACTACAATTTAAATTATTCTGATAATTCAATGACTTACTTCCATCCTCAATAGTGTCTGTATGTGAAGTCAGTGTTAAGTTAGTAAAACATTGCGCGCTACTTGAATTATAAGTTGCTTCCCATCCAGTTTGGTTGTTAAATCCGTTAGTCGTAAATTCTACAAATAAGCTTGACCCAGTTGAGCTTATGGATGGAGGAAGAGCGTTTCCTGAGTAGCTACCAATTAAAGGTGCGGAATTATTCGACCCATCATATACACGTACAAAATCACTTCCTGCTTGTGTTGAAAACCGATTGAATGTCAAAGATACAAGGCTTGCTCCAGTTGGTTGAATTAGCCATTGACAATTACTATTTTCTATATAGTTTGCGGTAGCCAAACTACCATCATCGAAAGTACCAGTTGCTGCATTTAAGGTTGTTAAGCCTACACAATTAGGAATAGTCTGAGTGGAATAAAAAGCTCTCCAACCTGTACCAGTAGTGTTTCCATCTGTTTTAAAAGTAACAAGCATATCTCCTCCACTTGAAGTGATTGCAGGAATAGAACCAAGGCTTCCTGAAAAAGTACCTAATATAGGGTCAGCAGTTGTTGTTCCATCATAAACCGTAACCGTATCAAATCCAGCCTCTGTATTAAATTGAAAGAATGTGATGCGAACAGCAATGTTGGTTGCAGTTGGCTGAATCAACCATTGACAGTCAGTATTATCTAAATAATTACTACTTAATGGCGAACCATCGGTGAAGTTTCCATTGTTATTGGTAAATACAGTTAATGGTGTACAATAGGTATTTGAGCTAGTATAGGTTGCATCCCAACCTTGACCTTGTCCAGTTGCATTTGTTGTAAATTCAACAAACATACTTCCGCTATATGCGCTTACAGGATTACCTGTATTATTAAAAAAGAAATTACCAATTAAGTTGGCAGAATTATTCACACCATCATATACTCTTACTCGGTCGTTAAAGTCTGCTAAGGCCATGGTATTCATGGTTAAAGTAATTACTGCTGCCCCACCAGTTGGTTGAATTAACCAGCCACAATTCAAGTTATTATCATAAACTCCTGTACCACTTCCATCTGAAAAAGAAGCGGATGCAGCAGTTAAATTAGTAACACCGCTACAAGTGACAGCACTCGTAGAAGTATAACTAGCATCCCACCCTTGAGCGGTGATAGAACCATTGGTAATAAACTCTACAAACATGCTTTTGTTTGTTCCATTAACTGATGCCGCTGCTGGAATTGTACTTCCTGAATAGGATGCAACTAAAGTTCCTGTATTATCTATTCCATCATAAATATTTACAACATCATTAGCTGACTCCGTATCAAAAGCACTAAAAGTTAAGGTAATGTTTGTTGCTAAGGCTGGTTGAATTAACCAACTACAATTCGAGTTATTATCATAATGCAGGGCTCCGCTACCATCGCTAAATGAGCCGTTATTTGATGTATAGAGTCTATTTTGTAAACATTTAGTAGTACTTGAATTATACCTAGCTTCCCAGCCCAAACCAGCTAAGGAAATATCACTCGTAAAAACAACTAATAAGCTACCACTTGAGGAAATAATTGAAGGTGGAATGGTGTTACCATCGAATCGACCTAAAGATGTGCTTGCTGTTGTTGCTCCGTCGTAAACCTCTACAAAATCGAAATTCTGTTCTGTGTCAAAACGATTAAAATCCAGCGTAATAAAGTTAGCACCAGGAGGTTGAATTAACCATTGGCAATTGCTATTGTTAAAATATTGTTGACCAGGTTGAGTTCCGTCAGAAAAAGTACCAGAAACTGCATTTAAATTAGTTGTTCCACTACAGCCGTTTACTCCTGTATAAGTTATTTGCCAGCCTTCATCATTCGTATTTGCATTTGACTTGAATTCTACATAAGCATTGTTTGTGCTTGTTAAAAGAAATGCAGGGATAGTATAACCAGAGTATTTTCCCAAAAGTGGAGCCGTAGCATTTGAACCGTCATAAATAAACACTGTATCGCCAGCAGCAATAGCTATAGAATCAAATGCAATCGACATAACACTTGCAGTAGGGATACTAATTGCCCAACTACAGTTTAAGTTGTTAGAATAATTTACATTAACACCACTTCCATCATCGAATGTACCTGTATTAGCAGATAAATTAGTATTTCCTGAACAAGTACTAGGTGGACTACCTGCCGTATAATTAGCATCCCAACCTTGATTGACTACGCTACCATTGGTTCTAAATTCAATGTACATGGCATTTGAAGAGGAAATTAAAGCTGCAGGAATTGTGCTTCCACTAAAATTTCCAATTTGTGGTGCTGTATTGTCAACTCCGTCAAATACTATGACTCTATCAAAATTAGCTTCGGTATCAAATGCTGTAAAATTTAAAGTTATCACCCCAGAAGGTGGCTGAATTAGCCAAGAGCAAAATTGATTGTTATCGTAATTGTTTACGCCACTACCATCAGAAAATGATCCAGATGTTGCTGTTAACGTTGTTGATCCACTACAACCGGCACCTGATACTGAACTAGTATAATATGCATCCCAACCAGCATCAACTACAGTAGCATTAGTTGTAAATTCGACAAACATTGACCCACCAGACGAGGTAGTTGTATTTAAATGATTTGTACCTGAATATGAGGCAATCTGTGGAGCAGTATTATCGATTCCATCATAAATTCGAATTCGATCATTATTAATTTCAGTTGCTAAACTCGTTAAACCAAATGTTATGCTTGATACTCCGGATGGTTGAATTAACCACGAACAACTTGTATTGTTAGCATAATTTGCAGCTCCAGAACCATCTGAGAAATTTCCAGAGGGAGCAGTTAAATTTGTAGTGGCTCCGGCACAACCTAAACCTGTGCTAGTGTAGGTCGCTTCCCATCCTAATGCTGTAATACTTGGGTTTGTTGTAAACTCGATATATAAAGCCCCTCCAGTTGAAGTAATTGTTGGTGGAATTGTTGTTCCAGTATATGTACCAATTAAGGGAGCCGAAAAGCTAGTCCCATCATATACAGCAACTCGGTCTAAAAAATTATCCACATCGAATCGAGTAAAATTTAAGCTTATAGATGCAACGCCAGTTGGTTGAATCAACCAAGAACAATTCAAATCATTAGAATAATTTGTGGTGGCGTTACTTCCATCATTAAAAGTACCTGAGCCAGCCATTAAAACTGTTCCTCCGCTACACGATGGAGTTGCCAATTGTGGCCCAAAATCATAAATAATCTGCCCTGTTTTTTCTTGAATGTTTCTCAGTTGAATATTAGTAGAAGCCAAAGAATAATTTCGAGCATTGGGATTAGAATTATCGTCGAAAGTTGTATTATTTGAAGATCCAGGAAATAAGTCACCAGCATCACCACGATTAACTTCATGGTCTAAATCATTGTTTCCATCGGCTTCTTCTAAATCTACACCTTTTAAGTCTTCATCAGCATTGACTCCATTACCAAACCCATTGGTTTTAATGGTATTGATGTGCCAAACGGCCATACCTGAACCTGGCAATTCTAAATCTAAACCAGTTTTTTGACGATTTTCAAGTAAAAAATATTCTGAAGCAACACCAGTATTTATTCTTCTAATTTCGTTTTGCTGAGTGCTACTGGCATCTAATGTGTCCGTTAAGCTATTTCCTATGGTCAGGAATTGTGGAGTTTCCCATCCATTTTCAATTCTACACCATGCTGAAAAGTTAATTGGTCGATGTTCTCCTCCGAGCCAGCTTCCACCAGCCATAACACACCAGTTTCCAATACCTTCGGAATCTCCATTACTAGGGTCAGTGTCATAGAGGTCGGGCAAGCCCAAATTGTGTCCAAATTCATGAACAAAAACTCCTATTCCAACTTGATTAGAATTGGCTCCAGATGTTCTCGTTTCTGGATTAATCATGTAGTCATTAATAAACTTACCATCGTAGGTTACTGCTCCAGAACTTCCACCATTTAAAACCCAACGATGCGACCAAATGTATTGTGTTCGAGACCCTTGCTCAGCACCTGGCCCAGCATGAATAGCTAAAATCCCATCAACACTACCATCATTATCATTGTCATAATTTGCAAAATTTGCTCCAGCAAGTTCAGCAGCATCCACAGCTTCTCTCACTAAATTTGCTGCTCGACTTGAGCCACTATCTCTTCCGTAAAACAAATAGCCATTTGCAGCGGTGTACCACCCCATTACATCAACAGTAACAGTCAATTGACCGCCAGATGCTGTTTCATAATATGTTTTGAAACTACCATCGCCATTTCTGTAATTGAGTCCAGAAAGCAAACTATCGAAGTTGGCTTTAGTGTAGGTGTTTTGCAAATCTGGATAATCAATTAATAATGCAAGCACACGAATACTACCTGTTGTGGGAAAAGTTTTGTTTCCCAATTGAGCATTAACTTGATTTAATATTGAGCTTTTTAAGGGATTTATTTTTGGTTTCAATGATTTTTGAAGCGTGCTGACAAAATTTAGTTCTGAACTTGAACGTTGATTTAAATTGTTTGCTTTTACTCCAGTTGCCTGTAAGTTTCCGTTTACTTTTTGGGCATATTCGTAAATTCCATTGACTTCAAGAATAGTATAGCCATCGCTTGTTTCTGTCCAAGAATTATTCATGTTCCCTTTTCCGATAATGGAAATTGTGCTTCCATCAGCTTGAATAATGTCAGTTACATAGGGTGAAGCCTTGCAATTGGAAGGGGCAGGAATGTCTGATTTTATTGTTGTTGCCTTGGTTTTTTCAGAACCATCAGATTCTTGAAATTGTATAAACCCAAGGGAAAGCACCCCACATAGGAGCAAACTAGAAATAATCTTCATCTTTATCAATTTATGACGTCTAAATATAGACGCATAAAGATAAGAATTGGTTTGTTAATTGTTTACAGTTTTGTAGATTCTTACTATCTATTTTATTAATTGTCAGTTCTGAGTGTGTTTTTTATCTCCCTAATTTCTTTCTGCATGTTCAATAAAGAGCTATTCAATTTGTCTCTCGACAAGTTAGGCTCGGGCAATTCACTGCTAATAAAATTCACAAATTTCCAAATTTCATGAACCTCATTTATGTTAATTTCATAAGGTTCATACATGGGATTAGTTGAGCATAATAACAAGGTTTGGTTTTTGTCTAATTGGTCGTAAACTAACTTAAAAACAACACCTTCGTCTTCAGTAACAACAATATATGGATAACCATCTTTAAGTGTTCGCCAGTTTTGAACATATTCACCGGTAACCCATGATTTATCAGAAACAGGAGGCATAGAATCACCGCTAATTTGGAATGTTCTAAATTTTTTGTTTCGATCTAAAAAAGGCAAATGAAAAGTGGGCAAAACCTTTATAAAGTCAGGATCACCATATCCGGTAGTGTAACCTGCTTTTGCTTTTACATGGACCAACTCTATATTTTCAACATTTTCTGAATTTACTGTGGTGGCTAGCACACGGAGCTTTCCACCAGTAATATCAATATCTACACCTTGTTCTAGTTGAGCTAAATAGACCTCAGAAACCTGTCTTAAATTAAGTTTCAATAATTTATCAATTGATACTTTAAAAAACATTGAGAATCGCAATAGTGTTTCAAAGTTGGGCTCCGAATTGCCCAATTCATATCCACTTAATGAACTTCTTTTAATGTTAAGCTCAGCAGATAAATCTTCTTGAGAAATTCTTCTTCTTTTGCGTAGTAATTTTATGTTGTTTCCAAAATGCATCATGACGGATATATTGACAATATTAAGACAAATATACTGTCAATTTATTAAGCTTAAGCATCTGAATTCATTTCTTTTTTAATTAATATTTCACCAAATGATACATTCTGAGAGGCTAAAGCTAAAATTGTTGTTGGTAATTCTTTAATTCTTTCTTGTACAGAATCGTAGTATTTTAGGAAATCTTTGTCTGGTTTTGCCAAACCTAAAAAGACTAAATCTGCATCAGATGAATGTTGGACTAAAATTTCGTCAAACTTTCTATTTTCCATAGGAATGATATCTATTTTGGCTTTTATTCTAATTTCTTCTAACATTTTCGCCATGTTCAATCTGGTGCTATCTATAGCATTTTTATCATTAATTACCATTTTTATATGTACTGTTGCCAAGCGCCATTCGATGCTATCATTCACTAGATGAGCAAGAATCATCATTAGTCCTCCATTGCCTTTTAGCCCACCCCACCAAATATCAATTCTTCTTTTTTTGCCAAAAGTTATCCCTTTATTTGCTTTATGAACAATTAAAACATTGCGGTTCAACTCATAAAAACGACGAATCATTTCACAATAATCTTCTTGAGAGCCATCTGTTTGACTTTCTCCGATAATGATGGTGTTTGGCTGAAGTGCGCCTAATCCATATGATTCAGCTACATGTGTAACGCCAACATAAGGGTTTTCTGCTGGAATAACTTTCACCAAACACTCTACCCCTTGTTTTTTCAAATAAATTTGAATGTGCTTTTTCATTTGAGCAAGCTTGCTATATGCTACGCTACCTTTAGGAATAATACTCACTACACTTAATATTCCTCGTTTATGTGTTAAAGCATCGGCAAACTCAATTAAATGCCACCTCTTTTTAGGTGAACCAACTAAAACCAAAGGGTTTGGTCGCCATGTTTTAGCATCTTGCTCTTCCGATATTTTCATTAAACTAGATTTTATAATTGCCATGCGAATACCGCGGCTAATATTACCAAATGAAGTTTGCAAACCCCTACCCTTTAACCAAATAAAGATAAGCGCTACAAAAACTAATGCAATAAAGGTTGCTCCAGAATTGATTAAAAACATAACCCCAATACAAGAAATTGCTCCTACCAATGAAAAAATCCAGTGTACTTTAAATTTTGGTCGAAAAGAGGGACTTTTTAAAAATTGTTCTGAGCCTGCGGCAATGTTTAAAACACTATAAGTTGTCAGAAAAAACATGGTTAACACAGGTGCGATTAAATTTAAATCCCCTAACCAAATTGATATTAATACTATAGCTAAAGTAAAGAGCGTCCCAAGTCTGGGTGAATCATCACTTCCTGAGCCTTTACCAGTCCACTTCAAGATCTTAGGCAAGATTCCATCTCTAGCTAAAGCCTGAAGTACTCGTGGAGCTCCTAAAACGCTACCCAATGCACTAGACAAAGTTGCTCCCCAAACACCTATTAAAATCGCATCACCCCAGAAAGAAATGCGGCGCAATATCATGGGGTCCTCAATTAAGTTGATTGTATCAGCTCGGTTAAAAATAATTACAGGAACAATCATATAAATTACGTAACCAACGGCAATTGCAGCAAAGGTTCCTCTAGGAATTGAACGATTGGGGTTTTTTAAATCTCCTGACATATTAACCCCAGCCATGATACCGGTAACTGCTGGGAAAAAAACAGCAAAAACTGTCCAAAAACCTACACTATTTTCTGGAACAATAGGAGTCTGATTAGGGTCAAAAGTTTCAAGTGGACTGCCAAAAAATAAAGAAATTAAGGATAAAGCTATGCCAACCATGATGACATACTGAGCTTTTATGGCTGTTTTAGCTGACGTAATTGCAACTATAGTGATTAGCACCGCCGTAATTAATCCAACTATTTTTTCGCTAGCAGCTGGAAAAACTTGGACTATACTTTCTGCAAAACCAATAGTGTATAGTGCGATAGAAAAAGCTTGAGCAAAATAAAGAGAGATTCCAATTGCTCCTCCTGATTCAATTCCCAAAGATCGGCTAATCATATAATAAGCTCCTCCTGTTTTAACTTTTTGATCTGTAGCAATTGAAGCGATGGAAAGGCTGGTCAAAAATGTAATGCTGGTAGCGAGGGTAACAATTATGAGCGTTCCAGTAAGTCCAACATTACCTACAACCCACCCAAAACGGAGGTACATGATAACTCCAAGGATTGTTAAAATGGATGGAGTAAACACTCCTCCAAAAGTTCCAAGACGTGCAGATTTTTGTTTTTTGAGAATGTTTTTCAATTGAATTTTTCTATTTTTTTACTTCTTTTTCACTTTATATAATGTAAATCCGCCTGGGTATTCTTTTGTGTTTAAAGTCTCTAAAAAACCTTCACTCATTAATAACCTTTGATCGTAAGGAGCTGCAACAAACCAAAAGGGGGTTTTTATTTCCGAATTAACAAATGCTATATTTTTTGCTAAATCTAAGTCATTTTTTGCTAAATAGTAATTAAGGTAACGTTCATGCTCGGTTATTACAGGTAATTGCTCTTGAGATTTCAGAAAAAGGCTTATTTCTTTCCATTGGTCTTTATTTCCAGAATAAAAATTATCACGAATGAAAAATAAATTCCCAACGATGGCGAATAAAGTAATGCCATAAGCGATTTGTTTCATTCTTGTGCTTATGATTTTTGTTTCAAACCAAAAAATGGCTGCCAATAAAAAGATACTTGGCAAGTAAATAAAAGTATAACGGTTGTGTAGTAAAGGAGTGCTAAATTGTGAAATCACAAAAGGTATAAAAAAACCTAGAAAGATAGTTCCATACAAGAAAGCAAACAAAATCTTATTGACTTTAAACTGCTTAAAAGCCAACACCAATGGCAAAAACAGAAATGCAAACTCAATGGGGTTTTTTCCAGAATACAAGTAGAAATAGTTGAAAAAATCACCAAAACTTGGTTTTGACATCCAACTAGTCATGCCTTCTTTGGCAATCATTTGTGGAAACCAAGGCAAAAAACAAACAAAGACCATAAAACAAGCAAATGCTATTTGCCAAAAATTTCTTCTGCTTATTTGCTTAAAAATTACTAGAGCTAGCACAATAATTGCAAGCACAATAAGCAATATTCCACCGTAATAATGAGTGTATAAAAACAAAACATTAAACAGCCAAAACTTAACTAAATGGTTTTTTTGTTGACTAATTATAAAGAGGTATAACTCGCCTATTGCAATTAATGAAAATAAAAAAATCAAGGTGTAAAATCGCCCCTCAAAAGAGTAGGTCAAATGAAAATAATTGAACGAAACTATGGCCATGGCAAACAAGGCTAACTTTTCATTCTTAACTATTTTAAGAGCATAATAATGCGTTAATAAAATCCCTAACATTCCGAAAAACAAAGCTAAATACCTTCCTGTAAACTCGGCATCATTGGTTAAAACCATCAGGTAATGTAAAAGAATGTCGAAAAAGGGAGGATGGGTATCGTTTAGGCAAAGTGCAATAATTTCTGAAACTGTATTGTGTTGACTAGAGGTTTGAATGGACCAGATTTCATCTATCCAAAGTCCGTTGCTTTCTAGGCTAAAAAGCCTTAAAAATAAGGCAGCTAAAAAAAGTAGACTGAATAATAAATACTTCTGTTGCAAGAATTTAGACCCCATTAAATTTAAATTATAAATGCTAAAGATAAATGAATGTCTTCATAAGTGACTTTCCCTTTCAAATATTCATACATGGCCTTAATACTAACTCCATCTTCGGTTCTAACTTTTTTATGAGCTGCTTCAACTTTCTTTAATATTGAAGATTTGGGTTTATAAAAGCTAAGGTTTGCTTCAGGATGATCTTTTTTTACTTTAATCAAGTGTCCTGAGATGGTACTAAGCGCCATACCTCGTTTTTCTGCTATTTCAGCTAGAGGCATGTTTTGTTTTAAGTATCCATACGAAATCTCGTAAGTAGAAATACGGGCTGAGCTGCCTTTTATTTTTTTCTCTCTTAGCTTGGCTTTGTGTTTTTTAAGCTCTTTTAAATCGCTTATTCCGTCACATTTTTTGACAAACAAGGGAGCTTCTTTTAACAGTTCTTCTGCCGATAATTCCTCATCAATAATTGTAGCCAATTCTTTAAACCTTTTATCCGCTTTATGAGCTAAGGAGTCCACTTTTAAGGCCATAGTATTTAAACCGAGCAAACGCAAGTTTTCTAATTTCTTTAATCGAGAAAGCGCTACATAGCCCTGTCCTGTTTCAAATGTTTTAGACAAATCTATTTCTGCGGCTTCCAATGTCATGCCCTGGCTTTTGTGCACTGTAATAGCCCAAGCCAGTCGCAATGGTATTTGATTGTAACTCGCCAAAGTTTTCCCATGATCATCAATTATTGACCAGTTTTCTTCTTCTACTTTTATGGTTTTCCCATTCAATAATTTCACCGAAGGAAAGCCATCGTCCGTAAAGCCCAAGACTGTACCTAATGAACCATTGACATAGCCTTTCTCTAGATTATTTTTTACAAACATCACTTTTGCTCCTATCTTTAATTCTAAATTCTCTGGAGCTAAAACAGAATTATTCAAGGTTTCAACTAGTTTTTCATTGCCTTTTGTGCTGGCTTCAAAATATCGTTTTTTACCCGATATCGATTTTAAATGTTCCAGATTTATGGCATCTACATCTAAATTGTGGGTATAAAGTTTAGTTGGTTCTATGTCTTTTTGAAAAGATTGACTAGATGCATTCTCCAACAATCGTAGGCTTTGTTCGCTTATAAATCCTGTTCTTATTTCATTTAATATTCGATTAAGCTCATCGTCTGTTTGGCGAAATTGTTCTGTCAAGTAACATACATTCAAATTTGCTTGCACCCAAACTGGACTCATAAAAGCAAATTTATCTTTACTTCTTTCTCCAGATTTTCCAATGGGTGGTAGTTGAAAAAAATCACCACTTAATACAAGTTGAATTCCGCCAAAAGGCAAACTGTTTTCCTTAAAAAACTGCAAAACTTGATTCACCAGAGCCAGCTGATTTTGGTGGAGCATCGAAATTTCATCAATAATTAAGACTTTCACTGCCTCCAGGTGCTTGGCTAAGTATTTTTTGGTTTTCATGCTGACCAATTGCGCTCTAGTCAAGCTTTCTTTTATGCCAATGCCCGCCCATGAATGAATTGTCATTCCGTTCATATGTGTGGCTGCAATGCCTGTCGAAGCTGTTACTGCAACAGCGATTTTTCGCTCTTTTAAATAGTCGATGTATTGATTTAACACGAAGGTTTTTCCAGCTCCCGCCGAACCAGTTAAAAAAACATTTCTGCCCGACTTTAAGATTGCTAGTGCTTTTTCTTGTTTCATTTTTTTAGTTTAGTCTGTCAATTGTCCTCGGTGTGGTTTTAGTCGATCTCTCACTGCTATCATATTTTCTTCTTCCACAACAAGAAAAGCTATCCACTGATTTTCATTTATATTTTCGAAGTCTGCTGCAAAAAAATTAAAATTCTTGTTCATGGCAAACTCTTTTAAATGCACGACGTGATGTTCTGCAATGTGTTTGGCATCATCTCCATAAAAATCCCAAATCAATTTAATTTTCCGACTCATGTTAATTTCTGTTTCAGTTTAAAAACAAGGTTGCTTTTTTTGTTCTTATGACAAGTGAATTGAACTCTCTAAAATTAAACCATGGGAATGGCAAATTTATGTGAGAATAAAGCTCAATTTCAAAAATAGCAATAAAGTTGTTAAGGCGATTTTATGCTTTTTATCGCAGAGACGCTAAGAATACAGAGGGTTCATATTTGCAAACTTTGCTTTATAAATTGTTTACTATCCGTTTCACACCGTCAATTACTTTTACATTATTAAAATTGATGAGTATGCCGAGTTTTAAGTCTTTAAGTTTCAAATAAGTTAAGAGTTGCGCTGTGTGAATATCGGCAAGAGCATCAACAGCTTTCAATTCTATAATGACTTTGTTTTCTACAAGAATATCAATTCTATAGCCTGCTTCTAACTTCACTTCTTTATAAACAACTGGCAATACAACCTGAGTTTGAATGTTTAAACCCTGCTGTATTAATTCGTATGCCAAACAAATTTCATAGCTGCTTTCTAATAAGCCAGGCCCTAATTGTTTATGTACTTCAATAGCTGCTCCTATAATTTTCTTGGATATTTCGTTTTCTGTCATGACTTATTTTTTTTACCGCAGAGACGCTAAGAACGCAGAGGGTTCTTCTTTGCGAGCTTTGCGACTTTGCGATTATTAATTGTTTGTTAATCTTTACCTCGTCTATTACATTTATGTTACTAGAGTGGATAAGCACCTTGTTTTTAATTTATTAGCCAAACAAATTTCATAGCTGCTTTCTAATAAGCCAGGCCCTAATTGTTTAAGTACTTCATTAGCTGCTCCTATAATTTTCTTGGATATTTCGTTTTCTGTCATGGCTTATTTTTTTACCGCAGAGACGCTAAGAACGCAGAGGGTTCTTCTTTGCGAGCTTTGTGACTTTGCGGTTATTAATTGTTTGCTAATCTTTACCTCGTCTATTACATTTATGTTACTGGAGTGGATAAGCACCTTGTTTTTAATTTATTAGCCGAACAAATTTCATAAAACTTTAATAAGCCAGGCCCTAATTGTTTAAGTACTTCATTAGCTGCTCCTATAATTTTCTTGGATATTTCGTTTCCTGTCATGACTTATTTTTTTTACCGCAGAGACGCTAAGAACGCAGAGGGTTCATCTTTGCCAGCTTTGCGACTTTGCGGTTATTAATTGTTTGCTAATCTTTACCTCGTCTATTACATTTATGTTACTGGAGTGGATAAGCACCTTGTCTTTAATTCATTAGCCGAACAAATTTCATAAAACTTTAATAAGCCAGGTTCTAATTGTTTATGTACTTCAATAGCTGCTCCTATAATCTTCTTGGATATTTCGTTTTCTGTCATGGCTTATTTTTTTTACCGCAGAGACGCTAAGAACGCAGAGGGTTCTTCTTTGCGAGCTTTGTGACTTTGCGGTTATTAATTGTTTAAACCACTTTGATTCAGCCTTTGAATAATTAATACCCCAAATGTTAAGAACAAGACTTGATTACCAACAGTCATTAGAGTTTTTGAAAAGTCTAATGACTCAATAAAATGGCTACTATCAGTTTGTCATGTTTAAATTCTCGCTAGCTTATGAAAAAACTTATTGCATTTTATCCATTTTCTAGTCCAAATTAAGTAATTCTAAATGACTTTATGTTTTTTAAATTCAATCAGCTCAATGATAATACTTGCCTTTCAACCAAAAAGCCACCCGAACCAATAAAATTAATGCGGGAACTTCTATCAGTGGACCAACTACACCAACAAATGCTTGCCCCGAATTTAAACCAAAGACAGCGATGGCAACGGCAATGGCTAATTCAAAGTTATTGCCAGCTGCTGTGAAAGAAATCGACATATTTTTATCATAGCTAGCTCCCATTTTTTTGCTAAAAAAGAAGCCTATTAAAAACATGAAAACGAAATATATAATCAAAGGTATGGCAATTAAAAAGATATCATAAGGCAATTGGGTTATTTGCTCGCCTTTGAGTGAAAACATAACGATGATGGTAAACAATAAAGCAATGGGAGTAAGCGGTGATACAGCAGGAATAAACTTTTCTGAATACCAGGTTTCACTTTTTAGTTTCACCATGAAAAAGCGGCTAAAAACGCCAGCTAAAAACGGAATACCCAAATAAATGGCAACACTTTCGGCAATGGTAGAAATTGGAATATCGATAACAGCCCCTTCGAAGCCAAAAAAGGGAGGCAAAACGGTAATGAATAACCAAGCATAAAACGAATAAGCAAAGACTTGAAAAATACTATTCAACGCAACCAAACCAGCCCCATACTCGGGACTGCCTTCAGCTAAATCGTTCCAAACTAACACCATGGCAATGCAGCGTGCTAAACCAATAAGAATTAAGCCGACCATGTATTCGAGATAATCTTGTAAAAAAAGCAAAGCCAAAATAAACATCAAAACTGGACCGATAACCCAATTAAGAATTAATGAAATGGACAGCACTTTTACGTTTTTAAAGACTTGTGGTAAAAGCTTATAATTTACCTTGGCTAGCGGTGGATACATCATTAAAATCAAACCGATGGCGATTGGCCAATTGGTAGAATTTGAACCAAGCGAATTGATAAACTCTGGAAGTTTAGGAGCAAATTTCCCTAAGGAAACCCCAACTGCCATAGCAAGGAAAATCCATAGAGTTAGGTTTTTATCGAAAAAATTGAGTTTCTTCATAGTCAATGTATTCTTTTAGATTTTAGAAAAAAGATAAAACATTTCTCTTGCTATTTGTTCAGAGCGTTCTAGATACATTTTTTCTTCCAAAGCTGTTCCGTCATATACTCCTGGGTCTTCGTAATTTAAGGCAATTCGTTTTTCCATACCCAACACTACTGGGCAGTTTTCATCTGCATGCGAGCAAGTCATTATTGCAGCAAAATTAGATTGAGGGTTTGTTTTATCATCAATCAATTTCGAAAAACAAGACATCGATTGAAATCCATTGTCGATGGTATAAACTGGGTTCTCTCCTTTTCCTTTTATGGTTTTAAATCCAACCGTTTCAATTGCATTTACTGCTCTTGCATTAAAAGAAGTGACTTCTACTCCGCTAGAAAATGTTTTGCAATCTATTCCATAATAATCAGCGGCAGTTTGAGCCCATATTTGCGCCAATTGACTTCTTCTTGAATTGTGAGTACAAACAAAATTTAACAGTATTGCTTCGTTTTTTTCTCGTTTTAATTTGATGTATTGAAAAAGCAGTTTCAGGCGTTCCTTTCTCTCTTCAGGAATTGCATCCAAAGTCAAAATAAGAGACTCTATATATGAAGTTAGTTTCAATGAAAATGTTTTTATATTATTGCCTTACCCAACTTATTTCACCACAAACCTTGCGGTACTCCTACTTTTTTGTTCTAAGAAAATGGTTTTACCTGCAATCAACTCTTCGATGATTTCTTCGGTATAATGCCTTACCGTAAGCAGTTGTAGATCGGTGTTATAGGTTACTTTGTAATCGCTTTGCAATTCAGCTATCAGTCCATTTATTTTAGGAATTTCATTATCCACACAAACGGAAAAACTAATGGCCGAATTCTGCATGATGTTTATCGAAACTCCATGCTTAGAAAATGTGGCATAAATGGCACTTAAATTATCTTCCGTGATAAAGGAGTAATCTCTTGCTGCAATCGAAATCAAAATTTGATTCGGCTTGTGAATATAAGATGGAATTAAAGAATCGGCGCTTGAATTTTGGTCGATTAAACTGCCTTTATTTCCAGGGTTTAAAAAAGATTTCACCTGCAAGGGAATTCCCTTATTTTGCAAGGGTTTTATCGTTTTTGGATGTATTACCGATGCACCGAAATAAGCCAATTCTACCGCTTCTAAGTATGAGATATTGTTTAGCTTAATGGTTTTGTCGAAATACTTGGGATCGGCATTTAACATGCCTTCCACATCTTTCCAAATCGTAATTTCTTCTGCATCTAAAATGTTTGCCAGAATTGCAGCTGTAAAATCTGAACCTTCACGCCCTAAAGTGGTGGTAAAGTTTTCTGAACTTGAACCCACAAAACCCTGGGTTATAGCAATACTCCCTTTTTTAGCATTTAAGAAACTAGCTAACTCTCCTTGTATTTGCTCCGTGCTAACAGTCCAGTCAACTTTAGCATTTCGGTAGGTATTGTCGGTTCGAATTAAACCTCTAACGTCAAACCATTTGTTTTGACAAGAAACTTCATTGAGGTATGCACTTACAATTTTCGTTGAAAGCATTTCACCAATTCCAACCATTTGGTCATATTCAAAATCAAATTTCCCAACAGGTTCATCTTCAATTTGCCATTCAATTTCCACAAAGGTGTTGTGTAATTCTTGATAAATCGGATGAGTTTTAGAATCAAACAATTCATCTAAAATCTGAAAATGGAATTTCTTTACCTCATTTAAAAGCGTTTCGGCTTCACCTGTTTTATAATAAAAAGCATGAACCACCTTTTCTAGTGCATTGGTCGTTTTTCCCATGGCCGAAATTACAATCACTAAAGAATCATCGCCAAATGTTTTAATAATAGCGGCAATATTTTTTATTGCTGCTGCATCTTTCACCGATGCTCCCCCAAATTTAAATACCTTCATGTTAGCTAAACTTTTGCAATTGTTCTCTTCTAAATTTTCCGTTAATCCATTCTCCATCTAATTCTGCTTCGTATTTTTTATAAAAATCAATGGCACTTTGGTTCCAATCTAATACTTGCCACTCCATTCTTCCGCTATTTCTCTGCTTTGCTTCTTGAATAACGGCTTCAAACAATGCTTTACCAGCTCCAATTCCTCTGTGTTTTTCAGTCACAATTAAATCCTCTAAATAAATACAACGCCCTTTCCATGTTGAATACTTTTCATAATACAAAGCCACCCCAAGCACTTTGTCGTGAAGCTCAGCTACAAACATCTCATAAATTGGATGTTTTCCAAAACCATCTTCTTGTAATTCTTCTAGGCTGAGAACCATCTCCTTTTCTGCTCGCTCAAAAATGGCTAGTTCTTTTATGAGTTCTAACACGGCTTGGCAATCTTCTTTTCTTCCTTTTCTAATTAAAAACGACATCCCTTAGTTTTTTGACAAAAGTATAAAAAGCCTATTGAGTATTTTATTGAAATGCTATTTTAGAGATGAATTGAGTTTCCGATATTTGCAAACTAAAAAAATTCAATATCTAGCCACCATGAGAGGAGTAAAAACGTTAAGCGAGTTTATCATTGAAAAACAAGATGATTTTAAATATGCCACAGGAGAATTAACTCGTTTGCTAAATGATATTGTAATTGCGACAAAAATTGTAAACCGAGAGGTCAATAAAGCAGGCTTGGCAAATATCTTAGGCGCAACAGAAAATGAAAACATACAAGGAGAAACACAGCAAAAACTTGATGTTTTTGCCGATCAGCAATTTATTTCTGCTTTAAAAAATGGTGGCGAAGCTTGTGGAATCGCATCTGAGGAAAATGATGATTTTGTTGCTTTTGATTCAGAGTTTTCAAGAAATGGCAAATACGTTGTCACCTTTGATCCTTTAGATGGTTCATCTAACATCGATGTAAATGTTTCTATTGGAACAATTTTCAGCATATACAGAAGAAAATCTGAAGTTGGACAATTGGCCACTGAGGCAGATTTTTTACAAAAAGGCGAAAAACAAGTTGCAGCTGGTTATGTGGTTTATGGCTCATCAACCATGCTAGTTTACACAACAGGCAATGGAGTTAATGGTTTTACTTTAGATCCTTCTATTGGAGAATTTTGTTTGTCGCATCCCAATGTAAAAGTGCCGGAAGATGGAAAAATATACTCAATAAATGAAGGCAATATGGTGTATTGCGATCAGCAAGTAAAAGATTATATTGCTTATTGCAAAGAAGAAGATGCGGCAACAAACAGACCTTACTCGGCGAGATACATAGCTTCTATGGTTGCTGATATACACCGAAACTTAATTAAAGGTGGCATATTTTTATACCCAGCAACGAGCAAAGCACCTCATGGAAAACTGAGATTGTTGTACGAAAGTAATCCCATGGCCTTTATTTTAGAACAAGCTGGAGGAATTGCAACTACAGGTGATACAAGGATTTTAGAAATTGAACCAACAGAGCTTCATCAACGAGTTCCTACAATCCTAGGTTCAAAAAATATGGTTAAAAAGTATTTGTCTTTATAATTTCCTTACATTTAGTCAAAGTAAATACACCTTATGCCTAAGCTACTAATCGTACTTTTTATATTTTTTGCGAACTTATCGTTTTCTACAGCTCAAGGCAATTTACTTAATTTAGACAGCACCTTATCTTATAACACTTCTATTCTTGAAAAAACAAAACAATTAGTTGAATCAGATACTTCAACAGCAAGGCAGCAATTAAATAAATTGATTTTAAACATTAGTGAATTTAACGATTCCATTTTTCAAAACCTTGCAGATCAGAAACTACATTTCTTCTATAACTATTTTTCTGTTAGCGAATTAATAAAAGAAGTAAATGGGGTGCTAGAAATAGCAAAACAAAGAAAAGACACTAGCAGCATAGCATACTATTATGATGCTCTTGCTGAAATTTACTTGAACGAAACCAATTTTGATAAGGCGCTTCAAAACACAATGAGCTCACTTGAATTGTATGAAGCCATGCAAAACTTGGATCGAAAAGGTGAGTTATTGCTAAAAAAAGGAGCAATTGAATATGCTACTGGTGACTATTTAAAGTCTGTAGAGACAATTTTTGATGCGGCCAATCAGTTTAAAGAAACGGGCTCAAAATATCATTTGGCTTTTTCCTATTTACAAATTGGAATAACTTATTTCTTTATCGAACACTATAAAGAATCGGTTTACAATTATAAGTTGGCTCAACGAGAGTTTTTAGGTTTTAATGACAGTTTAGGTTCTGCCATTTGTCAAACCAATATAGGTCTCGTTTATTTAGAACAAAAAAAATACGACACGGCAAACATTCTTTTTTATGATGCCTTGCCAGAAATTATTAAAAGTGATCGAAAGATTACAATCGGTCAGCTTTATCATAATCTAGGTGTTAGTTACTCTGGATTAAATCAAATAGATAGCGCACTTTATTATTTAAGAAAGGGCTTGCAGATTGACACAGATATCAATTATGAAATTGGCAAAGCGGCTGGACTGCTTGAATTAGCGAAAGTTAAATTCAAATTAAATGAAGTTGATTCAAGCATCTGGTACGGCAAGCAATGCTTGTTCATTATGGACACCATTCCAGATATAGAAATTGAGTCAGAAGCTTCATTGTTTATTGCCAACCGACTCTATGAAAGAAATGAATTTGAAAAAAGCGCTCATTATTTTCATCGTCACCTATTATTTCAGGACAGCTTGAGGATAGAAGATAAAAAAATCAATGAGATAGCAAGAGACGAAGGCAACAAATTAGACCGTTTTAAAGATGAGTTAAGAATTTCTAAACAAAGAGAACAATTAATTGCCAAGGAAATAAAAAACCAGAAACAACTTATTGTTGGCTTAATTGTATTTGGAGCTTTGCTGATTGGCTCTCTGTTTTTAGCTTCTATTATCAATCAAAGAAATAAAAAGCTTAACTCTAAATTAGTTGAAAACCAAAAAGTGATTGAAAGTGATTTGCAAGTCAAAAAATCACTATTAAAAGAAATTCATCACCGGGTAAAAAATAATTTGCAAGTCATTTCAAGCATGCTGAGCATACAAAATCAATACGTTACCGACCCAAGGCTCAATGAAATAATTGAAGAAAGTCGCGCAAGAATTAATTCTATGGCTTTGATTCATGAATCTTTGTATAAAAGGGATACAGACGACATTACAAGCTTTAGCACCTATGTGCAAAACCTTATTCCACAACTAATCCACACCTATCAAGTAGATGAAAATAAAATTCATTTACGCATGGATGTTGACGATGTAAAATTATCTATAGACGAGTCTATTCCATGCGGGCTTTTAATCAATGAAGTGATAACCAATGCAATAAAACATGCCTTTCCGAATGACCGAAAAGGGGAAATAAAAATTGAAATGTCAGAGCATGATGCAAAAATCACTTTAAAAATTTCAGATAATGGCATTGGACTTTCAGAAGAAATACAACCCGATAATCAAGACTCATTTGGATTTTTGCTAATCTATACTTTAGCCGAACAATTAGAAGCTAAAATGAAAGTTTATAACGAAAACGGTCTTAGTTTCACTTTTCAATGGAAGCATAAGAATTATCAAATGCTAAGTTAAAATGGGTTTAAGCGCTGCTAAAAATAAGCGAAATTATGCTCTTTTAGGATTACTGTTAATTGCCTTTTTCGTTTATCTCTCTAGCTTCACCAATGCATTTACTCATCTAGACGACCAAGTACAAGTTGTTCATAACCCAAACATCAAACAACTTAACATAAATCAGTTAATCGACATTTTTAAAAGCACAAGCGTTGGCATGTATCAACCAATTAGCACCTTGTTTTATGCTTTTACTTTTGCCCTTTTTGGATTAAACCCAACTGCCTTTCACCTGCTCAGTTTTCTATTTCACTGCATTAATATTCTACTCGTATATTCTATTTTTAAGAAATTAAACTTTAAGGATTTTAGCGCATTTTTTGCAGCGGCTATTTTTGCGCTTCACCCCATGCAAGTTGAATCTGTAGCTTGGGTATCAGCTTTTAGCAATCTCTGCTTTACCGCTTTCTTTTTAATGGCATTCTTGCAATACCTTCAATTTTTTGAATCAAAAAATAAGTACACATACATTAGCTGTTTTATCTTGTTTACATTAGCTTGCTTTGCCAAATCAGCAGCTATTGTATTTCCAGTGCTTTTAATTGCAACAGACTGGTTTTTCTTTCAAAACAGAACTTGGAAAAGCATCATTCAAAAAATTCCGCTTTTGCTTGTTTCCCTTATTTTTGGATTAATTACCCTCAACAGCAGAGAATCCGCAGGTCATCTATCAGACCTATCCATTAGCTTTGACTTAATTGATCGATTTTTCTTAATCTGTCATTCCATCTTATTTTACCCTATCAAGTTTATTTTTCCTTATCAACTTTCAGCTTTTTATGCTTATCCCGAAATCAGCGAAGGACTATTGCCAATCACTTATTATTTAAGCCCTTTACTTTTAATAGCCTTTGCTTTTGTTTGCTGGAAATACAAGATTCATCAAGTTATTCAGTTTGGGGTTTTGTTTTACCTTATCGGAATTGCACTTGTGCTGCAACTTATTCCTGTAGGAAATCAAATAACTACCGACCGGTACATTTATTTACCGATGCTAGGTTTATTGATTATTCTCGGGTTTTTCTTGAATAAAGTTCAGGATAAAAAAGTTAAAATTTTACTGCTGCTAGTGCCTCTAGCCTTCGCATTTTTAAGTTTCGAACGCAGCAAAATCTGGCAAAATGACGAAACCATTTGGCTGGACGTATTATCTAAAAACCCAAAGGTAGCGCAAGCCCACAACAATTTAGGCTCCTATTATATGCAAGCCGGTAAAGCGCAAAAAGCACTCAATCATTTTAATATCGCCATACGAGAAAAACCCTATTATGCCGATGCTTTTTCGAATAGAGGTTCACTTTATGCTCAACTCGAAAAATCAGATGAAGCGATGCGAGATTTTAATCAAGCTTTAAAATTAAGACCGCATGCTGATGCTTATTTCAATCGAGCCAATGAATTGGTAAAAGCCAAAGATTTAAACAGTGCCATTGCAGATTATACAGCGAGTATAAAGTTGGCTAAAAGTGCTGATGTATATACTAATCGTGCTTTTGCTTATGCGCAAATTGGAAAAATAGAACTAGCAACAAAGGATTTAGAAACAGCTATAAAACTTGACCCTACTTATGGACAAGCCTACTTTTTGTTCGGCATGATATTAAACACCCAAGGACAAAAACAAGCAGCATGTATCAAGTTGAAAAAAGCCATGACTTTAAATCATACAAAGGCTAAACAAGCTTGGGAACAAATTTGTATATAGTGAAAATGATTGCACATAAACTTCATTTTTAAACTACTTTTGCAGCTTCATGAAACTTCCTGAATTAAAAGAAAAATACACACAAGATCAACGCATTATTTCCATTGCGAACCAATTCAGGAAATCTACACTTTCTCATGTTCATATAAAGAATATAGCTGGAAGTGTTGGCTCGTTTATCGCTTATGGACTTTCGAAAAGCCTTCCTGTCCATCAATTTATCATTTTGCCCGATAAAGAAGAGGCCGCTTATTTTTTAAATGATTTAGAATCCTTGGTGGGCGAAAGAGCTTTGTTTTATCCCGCATCTTATCGCAGGGCTTATGAAATTGAAAAGACAGATAATGCCAACATACAACTGAGAGCAGAGGTTTTAAATAAAGTAAGTGCTAAAGAACAGCATTATTTTATAGTTTCTTATCCTGATGCTTTGAGTGAGTTTGTAGTGACCGAAAAAGACTTATTGCAACACACCTTAGAAGTCCACCAAGACGATAAGTTAAGCATCGAATTTTTAGTTGAGACTCTTAATGATTATGGCTTTGAGCGGGTTGATTTTGTTGGCGACCCAGGTCAATTTGCCGTTCGAGGTGGCATCATAGATATTTATTCATTTGCCAATGAAAACCCTTATCGCATTGAGTTTTTTGGCGATGAAATAGAATCCATTCGGCTTTTTGATCCTGCGACACAGCTTTCCGTTAAAAAGTTAAGTCACATAGCTATACTTCCTAATATTCAGCGTAGAATTACCAATGAAAAAAGAGTTCCCATTTTGGACTTTATGCCGAAGAATACCATCTTTTGGTTTAAAGACTTTAACATTTGCAGAGATCAAGTTGCGAAATCTTATCAATCTGCGCTGGATTCGTTTGAAAAACTAAATTCTCCTCTTAATCATTTAGCTCCTGCTCAGCAATTTATTTCTAAAGAAGTGTTTATCCAATCTTCTTTACACCTCAACACCATTGAGTTTGGTCAACAATTTTACTTTAAAGAGGATTTTAGCATTTCTTTTAATACTAATCCTCAGCCTGTTTTTAATAAAAACTTTGAATTACTCAGTCAAAACCTAAATGACAATACAGAATCGGGAATTCAAAATATAATAATCGCCAACAACGCTAAACAAATCGAAAGACTTTACAGCATATTTGAAGACATTGGCAAAGAAATTCAAATGGAAACCTTGCTCCTTTCATTGCATGAAGGTTTTATCGATAAAAGTCAAGGTGTTGCTATTTATACCGATCATCAAATCTTTGACAGATATCATCGCTTTAGATTAAAAGAGAGTTTCAAGCAGAAAGACCAAGCCATCACACTAAAAGAACTAAACAACTTAGTGCCTGGTGATTTTATTACACACATTGATCATGGGGTTGGCAAATTTTCTGGATTAGAAAAAATAACCGTGGATGGCAAACAACAAGAAGCCATCCGAATTTTATACAATAACAACGACATTCTATACATCAGCATTCACTCTTTGCATCGAATTTCAAAATTCGTAAGTAAAGATGGCACTCCGCCCAAAATCGACAGACTGGGTTCAGATACATGGAAAAAATTAAAACAAAAAACCAAAACGCAAGTCAAGCAAATTGCTTTTGATTTGATTAAGCTTTATGCAGAACGTAAAACCAAAAAAGGTTTTGCCTTTTCGCCAGATACTTATATGCAAAACGAATTGGAAGCTTCTTTTTTATATGAAGACACTCCCGACCAATTCAAAGCTACCCAAGATGTAAAAGCCGATTTAGAATCAGAAACACCCATGGATCGATTGATTTGTGGTGATGTAGGTTTTGGCAAAACAGAAATTGCAGTTCGCGCTGCATTTAAAGCAGTTGCCGACAACAAGCAAGTGGCCATTTTGGTGCCAACCACTATTTTGGCTTGGCAGCATTATCAAACTTTCAAAAGCAGGTTAAAAGATTTTCCCGCTAAAGTAGATTATATCAATCGTTTTAAAACGAGAAAACAACAAACAGAAACTTTAAAAAATTTAGCAGAAGGTAAAGTTGACATCCTCATTGGCACTCATAGAATTGTTGGTAAAGATGTCAAATTCAAAGATTTGGGCTTATTAATTATCGATGAAGAACAGAAGTTTGGAGTGGGTGTAAAAGACAAATTAAAAACCTTAAAAGTTGATGTGGACACCTTAACCTTAACAGCCACTCCAATACCCAGAACCTTGCAGTTTTCGTTAATGCAAGCTAGAGATTTATCGGTAATTAACACCCCTCCACCAAACAGGCAACCAATTCTTACGGAAGTACATACATTTAATGAAGAGCTGATTCGCGATGTTATTTCCTACGAAATAGCAAGAGGAGGACAGGTTTTTTTCATCAACAATCGGGTTCAAAATATACAAGAAGTTGCAGGCATGATTGCACGCTTAGTGCCAGAAGCTAGGGTTCTAATTGGTCACGGACAAATGAAAGGCGAAGAATTGGAAGAGCGCATGATGGCCTTTATCAATGGAGAGTATGACGTGCTTGTAGCAACTACAATTATAGAAAGCGGCTTAGATATTCCCAATGCCAACACCATAATAATCAACAATGCCAATAATTTTGGGCTTAGCGATTTACATCAAATGCGCGGAAGAGTTGGCCGATCAAACAAAAAAGCATTTTGCTATTTACTAGCTCCGCCAATGGTTTCGCTATCTTCAGAAGCTCGAAAGCGATTACAAGCCATTGAACAATTTTCTGATTTAGGCAGTGGTTTCCAAATTGCCATGAAAGATTTGGATATACGTGGTGCTGGCAATTTGTTGGGTGCCGAGCAGAGCGGATTTATTTCTGAAATTGGTTTTGATATGTATCAGAAAATATTAAATGAAGCGATACAAGAATTAAAAGAAACTGAATTTAAAGACATGTACGACGAGCTGGAAGGCGCATTTGTACAAGATTGCCTGATAGAAACTGACTTAGAAATACTAATTCCTGATGATTATGTAAGCAATATAGCAGAGCGTATTCACTTGTATAAAGAACTCGACGGCTTAGAAAAAGAATCAGAATTAGACCAATTCGAAAATCAATTAATTGACCGGTTCGGGCCGATACCTCCAGCTACTCAAGAAATGATACGCGCAATAAAACTGCGGTGGATTGCTAAAGACATAGGACTTGAAAAAGTAGTTTTAAAACAGCAAAAATTGATTTGCTATTTTGTGTCCAATCAAGACTCTCCATATTATCAATCGGCCATATTTACCAAAGTGCTGACTTATGTGCAAATGAACCCCACTCGCTGTAAGTTGAAAGAAAGAAATGGCCGTTTATCTTTGGTTTACGAGCATGTGAGAAGTATTGTGCAAGCCATCGAATTATTGGGTGGAGTGCTAGAGAAAGAGAGGGTTTATTGAATAATTAAAGTTACTCTTAATGCTTTGTAGCAGATGCCGAAGGCATCACACATTTATAAACAAACACTAGAGAAATCTGCGACCCCGAAGGGGTCGTACTCTTCTGACATTTACTTTCTTTATAAATCTTTAATCTCTTCGAGATAATACTATTTTAGGCCACAGAACACCTCGAAATTCTCAAGACTAACGAAACAACTAAAATATCATCATTATAGGAATTGCAACGAAAGCTTTACTATATCAATTGCTGAAACTGATTGTATCTGCCAAAATTATAGTAATGTGAAACAGATGCCGAAGGCATCACACATTTATAAACAAACACTAGAGAAATCTGCGACCCCGAAGGGGGCGTACTCTTCTGGTATTTACTTTCTTTATAAATCTTTAATCTCTTCGAGATAATACTATTTTAGGCTACTGAATACTTCGAAATTCTCAAGACTAACGTAACAACTAAAATATCATCATTATAGGAATTGCAACGAAAGCTTTACTATATCAATTGCTGAAACTGATTGTATCTGCCAAAATTATAGTAATGTGAAACAGATGCCGAAGGCATCACACATTTATAAACAAACACAAGAGAAATCTGCGACCCCGAAGGGGTCGTACTCTTCTGACATTTACTTTCTTTATAAATCTTTAATCTCTTCGAGATAATACTATTTTAGGCCACTGAATACTTCGAAATTCTCAAGTCTAACGTAACAACTAAAATATCATCATTATAGGAATTGCAACGAAAGCTTTACTCTATCAATTGCTGAAACTGATTGTATCTGCCAAAATTATAGTAATGTGAAACAGATGCCGAAGGCATCACACATTTATAAACAAACACTAGAGAAATCTGCGACCCCGATGGGGTCGTACTCTTCTGGTATTTACCTTCTTTATAAATCTTTAATCTCTTCGAGATAATACTATTTTAAGCCACAGAATACTTCGAAATTCTCAAGACAAACGAAAAAATAAAATATCATCATTAAAGGAATTGAAATGAAAGCTTTACTATATCAATTGCTGAAACCGATTATATCTGCCAAAATTATAGTAGTGTGGAGCAGATGCCGAAGGTATCACACATTTATAATTTAAAACTAATTCAATCTGCGACCCCGATGGGGTCGTACTCTTCTGGTATTTACCTTCTTTATAAATCTTTAATCTCTTCGAGATAATACTATTTTAGGCCACTGAATACTTCGAAATTCTCAAGTCTAACGTAACAACTAAAATATCATCATTATAGGAATTGCAACGAAAGCTTTACTATATCAATTGCTGAAACTGATTGTATCTGCCAAAATTATAGTAGTGTGGAGCAGATGCCGAAGGCATCACACATTTATATACAAACACTAGAGAAATCTGCGACCCCGAAGGGGTCGTACTCTTCTGACATTTACTTTTTTAAACCTAGTAATCTCAACTAGATACAATCCTATGAAACAAATAGTTTAGTAATTTTAACCATCTCGAATTCAATCAATAGAATCCTAACATGAGTACTTATTCCCAACTTTATATTCAAGTGATATTCGCTGTCAAAAACAGACAAGCTTTAATAAAAACCGAATGGGAAGATAGATTATTTCAATATATTACTGGAATCGTTCAATCTAAGGGACAAAAAATGATTGCTATTAATGGTGTAAGCAACCACATTCATATTTTTATTGGCTTAAAACCAAGCTGTTGTATCTCCGATTTAGTAAGAGAAATTAAAAAGTCAAGTAGTATTTTTATAAAAGAAAATCATCTTACTCCATATAAGTTTCAATGGCAAGAAGGTTATGGAGTTTTCTCATATAGTCATTCTCATATTGATCGAGTTGCAAAATACGTGATGAACCAAAAAGAGCATCATCGCAAGAAAACGTTTAAGGAGGAGTACATAGAAATGCTACATAAAATGAATATAGATTATAAAGAAGAGTATCTTTTCGATTTTCTAGAATAGCTATATGAATAGCTAATGATGATATATAAATGTTCATGATGCCGAAGGTATCACACATTTATAATTTAAAACTAATTCAATCTGCGACCCCGAAGGGGTCGTACTCTTCTGGTATTCTTCTTCTTTATAAATCTTTAATCTCTTCGAGATTAAGTTCATTAAAAATGAAACTATACAAAATTGAAAAGCTATTTTTTAACTCTCTAATATTTAAGTTTAAAAAAACCAATCCTAAAAACGATAAACCACGGCATTGATGTTCATTCCTGCTCCTACTGAAGCAAATACGATATAGTCTCCTTTGTTAATCTCATGTTGGTCTAGTCTTTTTTTGAGAATCAAATCGAGCAAAGTTGGCAAGGTTGCTACAGAGCTATTTCCTAGTTTGTCTATCGTCATGGGCATTATGCCGTCAGGAATTTTTTTGATGTTGTACAAACCAAATAACCTTTTTAAAATGGCATCATCCATTTTGCCATTCGCTTGATGTATCAGTATTTTTTTTACATCCTTTATAGAAACATTACATTCTTCTAAACAATCCTTAATGGCAGAAGGAACAGTTTCTAGTGCATATCGATATAATTTTCCCCCATTCATTTTTAAGAATATCTCCTTGCCTTTCTCTTTTGTAGGTTTAAAGGATTTACCCATGTAAAGCATTTTGGAATAAATAAATGTATCTGATCTACTTTTATGTCCGAGTATGCCTATGGGTGTTTTACTTTCTTGCGCCGAGAGCAGTACTGCTCCAGCTCCATCGGCATATATCATGCTATCTCTATCGTGAGGGTCGCTTACTCTCGAAAGAATTTCTGCACCAATAACCAAAACATGTTTTGCATCTCCTGATTTGATGTAATAATTGGCTTGAATTATTGCTTGCAACCAGCCAGGGCAGCCAAAAGGCAAATCATAAGCAATGGTGTTTGGGTTTTCTATTTTCAATAAATATTTTACCCTTGCAGCTAAAGTAGGAACCATGTCACTTCTTTTATTATCTGCTTTTACGTCTCCAAAATTATGTGCAACAATAATATAGCTCAATTCTTCTTTGTCAATTCCTGCAGATTTTAAAGCATCTTTAGCCGCCAAATAAGCAATATCTGAAGTCACCAAATCCTCATCAGCATATCGTCTTTCTGAAATGGTTGTAATTTCAAAAAACTTCTTTATAATTTCCTGATTGTCTCTCTCAAATTCATTTCCATCCAAATCATAAAATTGATTTTTTAGAAAATCCTCATTTTTTACCTTCTTAGGTGGTATAAAACTTCCACTGGAACGTATTACACTGTAGAGGTTATCATTCATATGTTGAATGTTTTATGTTTGAATAAAATAAATATACTGGCCGTATATCAAAAAAGAAAATTACGTAATTCTAGTGGTTTTAAAGCTTTAGGGCTCCACTATTAATTTGCTCGTATTGCCTCAACAGGGTCTAAACGACTAGCGGAGTATGCAGGAATAATTCCCGAGATAATTCCAATGGAAACTGAAATTCCCAATCCCAATAGAATGTTGTTGAAACCAAGGGTAACGTCAAAATCCAGTCCGTATTTAAATAGCAAGGTGCCCAAAAAGATGATAAACAGACCTACTGTCCCGCCCAACAAACACAAGAAAATAGACTCAAATAAAAATTGCAATAAGATAAAGTAATTTTTAGCTCCTAATGATTTTTGAATCCCAATTAAACTTGTTCTTTCTTTTACTGAAACAAACATGATGTTGGCAATACTAAAGCCACCAACAATTATCGAAAAGATTCCAATTACGCCGCCGGCAATCCCAACCACAGAAAACAATTGTTCAAAACCTTGAGACAGCAAACTCAGTTGATTCAGGGCGAAATTATCTTGTTCTTTTGGTTTTAGTTTTCTTAAAGAACGCATAATCCCAGTTAATTCATCAATTAGTTGTTCATTGCTAACATTTGGTTTTGCTTTGGCCATTATGGTAGCTCCCATCGATTCGCTTTTGATATCGAAAATATTTCGAGCAAAACTCAGTGGAATAAATATATTCTTATCATTGGATTTTCCCAACATGCTTTCTCCTTCTTTTTCAAGAACTCCGATTACTTCAAGTTTTCTACCTTTAAACTTAAACCGCTTTCCAATTGGGTCTAATCCAGCAAAGAGATTTTCGGCAATGTCTGCGCCAATAACAGTTACTGGTCTTCCCGCCTGAGATTCTAGCTCAGTCATATAGCGTCCTTGCACAATTTTTAAATCCCAAATTTCATTGTATTCATGTGTTCCGGCTATAAACTGAGAGCGCTCTATCGAATTGCTTTCATATTTTAAAGTAGCACTTCCACTTAAAATCATAGCGACAGATTCTGCAGTTTGAGACAGCTTTTTAACCATTTTATACTCTTCAGGCTTGGGCATTGGTCTTCTAATATAATCCCACCAAGGTTGAGCCGCATCAAAACTCCAAGGCCACTTTTGTACATAAACTACGTTATCGCCTAAGCCTTGAATGCTGCTTTTGATGTTATTCTCAAGCGAATCCACTAATGTAAAAACTGAAATCATTGCAAAAATGCCAATGGTAATTCCCAGCAATGATAAGATCGTTCTCAGTTTATTGACAATTAACGAATCAAGTGCAAAAAATAAACTCTCTTTTATGAGGCGAAATAGCAACATTTAAATCTGTTTTTTAAGCCCTTAAAAATAAGCTTGTTTGAACGATGTTTCAAACCATTAAAACATGAGTACAGCCTCCTATCCATTTTAGTACATTTTCGTTCAAAACTTCCTGATTTTACGTTGGAATACGGAGCTAATATTTGTAACATTGTGTATAAATCGAAAACGTTTCATGCCCCATACAAAAAGAATTAAAAAAGCCTTAATATCAGTCTATTACAAAGATGGATTAGCGCCGCTTGCAGAAAAATTACATGCCCTAGGAGTCGAAATATATTCAACTGGCGGAACACAAACTTTTTTAGAAGAATTAAATATACCAGTTCATGCTGTTGAAAACTTAACATCATACCCTTCCATTTTAGGTGGTCGAGTTAAAACTTTGCACCCAAAAATCTTTGGCGGAATATTAAGCAGAAGAGACAATACACAAGATTTAGCCCAGTTAAAAGAATTTGATATTCCTGAATTGGACTTGGTTATTGTCGATTTGTATCCCTTTGAGGAAACAGTTGCCAGCAGAGCATCTGAGCAAGACATTATTGAAAAAATTGATATCGGCGGAATTTCCTTAATACGTGCTGCAGCAAAAAACTTTCATGATGTTCTTATAATTTCATCCAGAGAGCAATATCAGGATTTATTAACCATTATAACTAAATCAGAAGGCACTACAAGCCTGCTAGTTCGTAAAGAATTTGCAAAAAAAGCGTTTGATATTTCATCGCATTACGATACAGCTATTTTTAATTATTTCTGTGATGAGGATTCCAAAGAGGTTTTAAAAATTAGTGAACGCATTTCTCACCCTTTAAGGTATGGAGAAAACCCACATCAAGAAGGAGCTTTTTTAGGTGATTTAAATAAAATGTTTACTCAGTTGCATGGCAAAGCACTTTCGTATAACAACTTGCTAGATATAGATGCTGCAGTAAACTTAATGACAGATTTTCAACTTGGTGGACCAACTTTCGCCATTTTGAAGCACAACAATGCCTGCGGTTTTGCAAGTCGTGATACCTTAGTAGAAGCCTATGAAGCAGCTCTAGCAGGAGATCCTGTTTCTGCATTTGGTGGCATTTTGATTTGCAATAGAATAATCAATATGGCAACTGCCGAAAAAATAAATGAATTGTTTTGTGAAGTAGTTATAGCACCTGATTATGATGCCGAAGCCCTTGAATTGTTACAAAGCAAAAAGAATAGAATTATCCTCAAGCAACATGCAGTAAACACGTGTAAGGCTCAAATAAGAACAGCTTTAAATGGCTATTTAGTTCAAGATAAGGATATTTGTATTGAAAAAAAGGAATCCTTTACTACAGTAACCAATAAAAAAGTGAGCGAAGAGGAAAAAGAAGATTTATTTTTTGCAGCAAAACTTGTTAAACACACAAAATCAAATGCAATAGTTTTGGTTAAAAACAGGCAATTATTAGCCAGTGGCACAGGTCAAACCTCTCGAGTAGATGCTTTGCAACAAGCCATTGCAAAAGCCAAACATTTTAATTTTGATTTAAACGGTGCAGTAATGGCCTCCGACGCTTTCTTCCCTTTTCCAGATTGTGTTGAAGTTGCCGATAAGGAAGGAATAAAAGCAGTAATACAACCTGGAGGCTCGATTAAAGATCAGCTTTCAATCGATTACTGCAACGAAAACGACGTTGCTATGGTATTCACTGGAGTTCGTCATTTTAAACATTAAGAAATAAAAAAAATGGGCTTATTTGATTTTTTTACACAAGAAATCGCAATTGATTTAGGAACGGCAAACACGCTAATAATACACAACGACAAAGTAGTGGTTGACGAACCTTCTATAGTCGCTATTGATAGATCTACTGGAAAAGTAATTGCAGTTGGTAAAAAAGCCATGCAAATGCACGGTAAAACCCACGAGAATATAAAAACAGTTAGGCCCTTAAAAGATGGAGTAATTGCTGATTTTCAAGCTGCTGAATTTATGATTCGAGGCATGATTAAAATGATTAACCAAAAGAAACGATGGTTTACTCCTTCTTTAAAAATGGTTATTTGTATTCCTTCTGGTATTACTGAAGTAGAGAAAAGAGCAGTAAAAGATTCGGCAGAGCATGCAGGTGGCAAAGAGGTGTATTTAATTCACGAACCTATGGCAGCGGCTATCGGAATAGGCATTGATGTTTTAGAACCGATGGGCAACATGATTATTGATATCGGAGGTGGAACTTCTGAAATTGCCGTGATTGCTTTGGGTGGAATTGTGTGTGATAAATCTATTCGTGTAGCTGGTGACGATTTTACAAATGATATAGTTGATTATATGCGTCGTCAACATAACCTTCTCATTGGCGAGCGTTCAGCCGAACGAATTAAAATTGAAGTTGGCTCTGCTTTGCCAGAGTTGGATAATCCACCCGATGATTATGCCGTTCAAGGACGTGATTTAATGACTGGAACTCCAAAAGAAATTAAGGTTTCTTATACCGAAATTGCTCATGCATTAGACAAATCCATTACAAAAATTGAAGCTGCTGTTTTAAATGCTTTGGAAATGACTCCTCCTGAACTTTCAGCCGATATCTATCGAACAGGTTTGTATCTTGCCGGTGGAGGTTCTTTGCTGCGGAGTTTAGATAAACGAATTTCCTTAAAAACAAAACTACCAGTTCATGTTGCTGAAGATCCTTTAAGAGCAGTAGCCAGAGGAACAGGTATTGCGCTTAAGAATTCAGCGAAACTTCATTTCTTAATCAAATAGATAGGAGTATGTATTAATGCGAAATTTAATTCGATTCATAGATAGGTATTCTTTCTTCTTCCTCTTCCTATTTTTCGAGGTCATTGCATTTTACTTACTTTTTCGTAATAATCATTTTCAACAAGCTGCATTTTTAAATTCAACAAACGCAGTTAGCGGTGGACTGTATAAGAAATATGCTAACTTTTCTGAATACTTAAACCTCAAAGAAATAAATGAAAGTTTAAGTGAAGAAAACAGAAGGTTAAGGGAAATGCAAATTGAATCTTTTCATCAAATTTTTGGAGAAAATATTTATATACAAGACACTTTATATCAACTGCAATATCATTTTGCAAAAGCCAAAGTGATAAACAATTCGACCAACAAACAAAACAATTACATCACTTTAGATAAAGGCAGCCACAATGGCTTAGAGGTAGGAATGGGAGTAATAAGCCCCAATGGAGTCGTTGGTATCATTAAAAATGTATCAGACCATTATGCAAGTGTTTTATCGCTATTGCATAGCCGAACAAAAGTCAGTTGTAAATTGCAAAACACCAATTATTTTGGTTCTCTACAGTGGGACGGTAAAGACTATCAAACAGGCAACTTATTGGATATTCCAAATCATGTAAAAATTGAAATAGGCGATACTGTCATAACAAGTGGATATTCATCAACCTTTCCAGAAAACTTAATCGTGGGGATTATTAAAGATTTCAATAAACCTGAAGGTGAAAATTTTTACCAAATACAAGTTAGCTACAGCAATGATTTTAAAAACATAAACCAAGTATATGTTGTAAAAAACAAATACAAGAATGAACAAGATAGTTTAGAGCTTAAAACCATACAAGAATATGATTAAAAACTACTTAGCATATCCTATCCAGCTGATAATACTGATTTTAGTTCAAGTTATTCTATTGAATAATATTCAATTTTCAGGGTTTATAAACCCATTTTTATACATCATTTTCATCCTTTGGTTGCCAATTAGCACTCCCAAATGGTTGTTGCTAAGTCTTAGTTTTTTCGTTGGAATTAGTGTCGATGTTTTTTCAAACACGTTGGGAATGCATGCATCTGCCTGTTTATTTATAGCCTTTTGCAGACCCTATGTTCTCAATATCCTTGCTCCTAGAGATGGTTATGAAGCAAATCAACAACCCGGTTATCAAGATTTTGGATTTATTTGGTTTATTAGCTATGCTGCCATTTTAACTTTATTACACCATACTTTTTTATTCTTTGTTGAAGTGTTTCGATTTTCTGACTTTTTTAGCACGCTAGGCAGGATTTTGGCAAGCACTTTTTTTACCTTGCTTTTAATAGGTATCACACAACTATTTAAATACAATTCTGAGGCTAGATAATGAAACACTTAGAATCTAGAAAATATATCATTGGAATTATTTTTTTAAGCGTTGGCATCATCTTTTCAATTCGCCTATTCTACGTACAAGTAATTGACAATCATTACAAAAGCGATGCAAACAACAATGTTTTAAGGCATGTTGTAAAATATCCTGCACGGGGTTTGGTTTACGATAGAAATGGGGAGTTACTCGTATTCAACGAAGCTGCTTATGATTTAATGGTTACTCCAAAGCAAGTAAAAGAAGATTTTGACACGCTAGCTTTTTGTAGTTTAATTGAAATAGATAAGGCTCAATTTATCGAAAAGCTCAACAAAGCCAAACAGTATTCATATTATAAATCCTCCATTTTTGAAAAAGAGATTTCATCAAAATCTTACGCCAAAATTCAAGAACAGCTATTTAATTATCCTGGATTTTTTGTTCAAACTAGAACCTTGAGAAGTTATCCTCAAAAAACTGCTGCGCATCTCTTGGGTTATGTAGGCGAAGCAAACCAAAAGATGATTGCTGAAAATGCTTATTATAAATCTGGTGACCATATAGGCATCAGCGGAATAGAAAAGCAATACGAAACAGAATTACGAGGCAAAAGAGGTTTAAAAATAGTTATGGTGGATGTGTTTAATAGAGAGAAAGGCAGCTTTATGAATGGCATTTATGACACTACGGCTATTTCTGGAAGTAGTATTCAATTAAGTATAAGTGCTAAACTGCAACGATACGGCGAAGAACTAATGCAAAATAAAAAAGGCAGTATTGTAGCAATAGATCCAAAAACTGGGGAAGTGCTAGCATTGGTCACTATGCCCACTTATGACCCCAATTTATTGGTTGGAAGAGCTCGCTCAAAGAACTACAATTTACTTTCAAAAGACACTCTAAACCCATTGTTTAACCGAGCATTAATGGCAAAGTATCCGCCAGGCTCTACTTTTAAAAGTATAAATGCGCTTATTGGTTTGCAGTTAAAAACCCTAAGTCCTAATACCTTGTATTCTTGTAATCGTGGTTTCAGTTTTGGCGGACGAAAAATGGGTTGCCATGCACATTCATCTCCAGTAAATTTAGAATATTCAATTCAAACTTCTTGCAACGCATATTACTGCAATGTTTTTAAAAATATAATCGACAAATTTCCAACTGCTGAACAAGGCTATTTAACTTGGAGGAATTATGTGATGAGTTTTGGATTAGGCAAAAAAACTGGATTAGACTTGCCAAACGAATTGTCAGGTTTTGTGCCCAACACTGATTATTATGACCGATATTACCAAAAAGGAAGGTGGAGTTCTTCTACCATATTATCACTTGCAATTGGCCAAGGAGAGCTTGGATTTACTCCCATGCAAATGGCAAACATGGTGGCCACAATTGCCAATAGAGGTTATTATCTTACACCTCATGTTGCAAAAATGATAGACAATCAACCCATACAAAAACTTGATTCTTTTGTGCTAAAGCACGAAACAGGGATTGAAGAAAAGTATTTTGATGAAGTTGTTGAAGCCATGTTTCAGGTGGTTCAGAAAGGAACAGGAACCAGTGCAAAAATTGATTCTATACAGGTTTGTGGAAAAACCGGAACAGTTCAAAATCCACACGGTCAAGATCATTCAACTTTTATAGCGTTTGCACCAAAAGACGACCCAAAAATTGCCATTTCTGTTTATGTAGAAAACGGCTATTGGGGTTCCAGGTGGGCTGCTCCAATAGCTGGCTTGATGATAGAAAAGTATTTAAGAGACACCATTACTCGGCCGCTTATTGAAAAAAGAATGCTTGAGGGTAATTTAATTGGTAAAGTTCAAAAACCTATAGGAAATGCGGGGGAATAGAAAACTAATAGACAACATTGATTGGATGCTAGTTTCCATCTATTTCATCCTCATAATTGCAGGTTGGCTCAACATTTATGCTGCTGTTTACAACGAAGAATTTAAAAGTATTTTCGACACCACTCAAAGCTATGGCAAGCAGCTTATATGGATTGGAACTGCAACCGCTATAGCTACAATTATTTTATTAATCGATGAACGGTTTTTTGCCACCTTTGGATATTTCATCTATGGCATTATAATTTTACTGCTCATTATAGTTATCGTAATTGGGACAGAAACTAAGGGGGCCACTTCTTGGTTTGAAGTAGGCGGATTCAAAATTCAACCTTCAGAATTTGCAAAATTTGCTACCAATCTAGCTCTTGCAAAGTTTTTAAGTACATTAAACATCAAAATGTCTGACTTAAAAACTAAACTAATTGCAATATTTATTATTGGATTACCAGCTATACTTATTCTGCTCCAAAACGATACTGGCTCCGCACTTGTTTATGCTGCATTTGTCTTTGTGCTTTATCGCGAAGGCTTATCGGGTAGTTTTCTTGTAATTGGCTTGGTTACTGCTTTTCTGTTCGTAATCACCTTGGTTTTCCAAAATGAAGTATATCATCTACCTTTTGAGATTGAAATAGGCGGTAACCTAATGCTAGTGCTTGTATTAGCATTAATTCTCGCTGCTATTTATTATTTTAATCGAAAAAAGAAAAAAATAATCCTCCTTCTTTCAGTTATTTTCATTGCCAGTATTGGTTTAATAAAAAGCGTTGATTATGTATTTACAGATGTTTTAAGTCCACACCAATCTAAGCGAATAAATGTAATGCTCGGCTTGGAATCTGATCCAAAAGGCGCAGGTTATAATGTTAATCAATCTTTAATTGCAATTGGTTCGGGCGGTTTTTCTGGAAAAGGATTCTTACAAGGCACTCAAACAAAGTATGACTTTGTACCCGAACAAAGTACAGATTTCATTTTCTGCACCATTGGTGAAGAATGGGGATTTTTAGGCAGTATTGTCGTTATTGCCTTATTTATGACCTTGCTTTTGCGAATTTTATTTCTCTGCTCCAGGCAACGTTCTAGCTTTGCAAGAATATATGGTTATGGAGTCGCATCCATACTCTTTTTTCATTTTACCATAAACATCGGAATGACCATTGGGCTAGTTCCGGTTATTGGAATTCCACTGCCCTTTTTTAGTTATGGAGGTTCCTCTTTGTGGGGCTTTACTATTCTACTTTTTGTCTTTATCCGTATGGATGCCGATCGCTTGGATGTGTTATAAAGTTTCTTTATCCTTGTAAACCAAAAAATAATAAAATGAAGAAACTAACCTTTTTACTAATAGTCGCTCTCTTTTTTACAACAAACATTTACTCTCAAAAAATTGCTTGGGGTCCAGTTAATAAAATCAATAAAAACAAAGGGTCTTATGAAGAACTATCAAAAATAGGAAACAATTATTATTCAACAAGAAGAGATGTTGCAACTTACGGAGGAGGCAGCCTTTATTTAGATAAATTTGATGAGAATTTCTCATTGGTATCTTCTAAAAAGCTTGAAATTGACTTACCGCCTGGATCAGTAACAAAAGAGTTTTATGTAGAAGAGAAATTAGTTATTGTTCACACAAAGACTAGTCTTTCTGAAAAATCAATCATTTTCAATTTAAGTTTATTAGACTTAAATGGAAATATAGTTTATGGTAAAGAAATTGCAACAGCCTTCATTGACAACAATCAAGGAAGCAGTATCGCGTGTATTTCAAAGAATAAAAAATTCATGGGAATTCTTGCTTTTTCAACGTTTACTAAATCCTCAACAATTAAACTAACCTACATTAGGTATAACCTTTCTACCCATGACGAACCTACATTAATAACGCAGGAGGTTGACACAAAAACTACGAAAACTACATACTCTGTTCCAACATTCACAATTGACAACAAAGGGAGAATTACGAGTATTTTATCTTTTAAAAAGAGAAGCGAAGGAACAGAATTGAGAACAAATAAATTTATATTTATTACTGATGGAAATAATGTAGTTGAAAAAGACGAACTAACCTTTGGGGATTACTCTCTACAAGAGATTTCATTAGAATCTTCATCCGATGGACAAACCTATTTCTCAGGTATGTATTCTCCAATTACAGGAAAAAAATCCGTTTATAATGGGTTTTTTATCGGAAAACTAAATACAACAACATTTGACATAGATAAGCTTGTAGCATACCCTTATAACAGGGAGTTTTTCAATAAACTTGGCTACAAAATAAAAAAAGATGGATCAATCGATTTTAACGGAAAATTTGAATTGCAAATAGTAACAGATCGAGATAGGGGTGGATTTGTTATTGCAGAAAGAGCGAATCAAATATATTATGGTGAATTAGTTGTGCTCAAATTTGACTCTTCACTAAATATAAAGTACGAATCAATCATCCCTAAAGGACAAAAAACGAATAATTACAATATTTTAGACGGCTTTGGATATGTAGCTATAATTAAGGACGGAGATTTAAATCTGTTTTATAATGACACCGAAAAGAACATCGATATTCTTCAAGCAGCAGATGCAAAGTTTATGTCAAAATTTGGTGATTCAGACGTATATACATTCCATGCTAAAATTAGTGCTGAAGGCAGTTTGGTTAGAAAGCTGTTTATAAAGAATAAAGATTATGATGGTTATCTAAAACCGGATAAGTCATTTATTGTTGATGAAAATGTGATTCTAAACTATGGATTCAATTCCAAAACGAGATACGGCGTACTTAGCTTTTAAGTTCTCATTATATTGCTACCACACTCTTAATCTGTGGAGCAACTCTTTTGATTGATTCTTCTACACCAGCTTTTAATGTCATAGCTGACATATTGCAAGATTTGCAAGCCCCAAGCAATTTAACTCTTGCGACATTATCTACAACATCAACCAATTGAATATCACCTCCATCAGCCTCTAAAAACGGCCTCAATTGTTGAATGGCTTCTTCAATCTTTGATGTTAATTCTTCTTTATTTAAAACTTCCATAGAATCTTTTACAATGTTAACCCTTATTTTCCACTTTTGTTTGTGCTGAAAACATTAGACTTTAATATTTAAAGCTTTTAAAGTATTGTCAATAACCTGATTAAATGCTTTTGCTTGGAGAGAATCTCCTTGTAATACAGCTGGCCTTCCAACATCTCCAGCTTCACGAATGCTTTGCACCAATGGTATCTCTCCTAAATAGTTTATACTCATTCGCTCTGCTAAATCTTTTGCTCCTCCTTCCCCAAATATGTAGTATTTATTATTGGGTAATTCTTCAGGTGTAAAATATGCCATATTTTCAACCAAACCCAAGACTGGAACGTTAATTTGAGGCAAGCTAAACATACCCAAAGCTTTTCGAACATCAACCAAAGCTATCTCTTGCGGAGTACTAACTACAACAGCACCACTTAAAGGAATCTGTTGCACTAGAGTTAAATGTACATCTCCAGTTCCCGGAGGTAAGTCAACTATCATAAAGTCTAATTCTCCCCAATTTGCATCGCCAAAAAGTTGAGTCAATGCCTTTGTAGCCATAGGCCCTCTCCAAACTACCGCTTGGTCGGGTGTAGAAAAGAATCCAATAGAAAGCATTTTAACCCCGTAGTTTTCAACTGGTTTTATATATTCTTTACCATCTATTGTTTCTGTACTTGGCTTTTCTTTACTTACATCAAACATTGCAGGCACCGATGGCCCATAAATATCAGCATCTACTAAACCCACTTTATATCCTTTTTGCGCTAAACCAGCAGCAAAATTTGCAGCAACAGTTGACTTTCCAACCCCACCTTTACCAGAGGCTATTGCGATAATGTGTTTTAAATTAGGCAACATGGTTCGATGCTCTGGTGCTCGCTCATGTGCTTTTGGCATTGCACTTACATTTGCCTCTACTTTTATACTCTGCCCAATTACCCGCTTTAAATGATGCTCACATGCTTCTTCCATCCGCTTTCTATTGTGCATCGCAGGGTTAGATATCTTTAAATCAAAACGAATTGTCCCATCTTGGAACTCAATGTTAGAAACTAAATTTAAACTAATAATATCTTTCTTTAAATCGGGCTCTATCACAAAAGATAAAGCTTCTTGAACTTTTTCAAATGTTACTTCCATAGTTTGTAAAATTAAGCCTTGTATCTCTCAATTTAGTTTTATATCGCTCATTTATTCCCCAGAATAAATCTATGTGTTGTTTTTCTTTTTAATGCAAAACACTTAGCTAAGAAACTTCTATACTTGGATCCCAAAAAAGCCGCTTAAAATCTTGCACTTGGTCGTCTATTACTTCTATTCCCTCAGCCTCTAAGCTTTTTTGCATTGGACTTTCACTTGGAAAATGAGCTTTACCACTTAACATGCCCAAACGATTAACAACTCTGTGGGCTGGCACATATTCTGCTTGAGCATGCGAAGCATTCATAGCCCAACCAACCATTCTTGCGCCTCTTGCTGCACCTAAATACTTTGCAACAGCTCCGTAAGAGCTAACTCTTCCTGCTGGAATTAACCGAACAACTTGATAAACCATCTCAAAAAAATCTTTATTCTTTTCTGAAAGTTTAATGGTTTTAGTCATGATGTAGCCTAAATTTTAGATAATGGATCTTGTGACCTTTTTCAGTAAAGATACCTTCGTAATGTGTTTTTATAGAAAGAATCTCTTGCGTATCTATATCAAAATCCTCGATTTTCTCTGCATACAAATTATTCGTTTGTTCCAAAATTGGATAGCCATTGAGTTTGGCCTCGTTTAAAGAGTATTCATAAAAGAAATCGCTGTCTGTTTTCAAATGAACAATGCCTTCTCTCTTTAAAAACTGCCGATACCTGTTGATAAACAATGGCCCTGTCAGTCTCTTTTTCTCTCTTCTATCTTTCTTTTGTGGATCTGGAAATGTAATCCATATTTCATCCACTTCATCGGCTCCAAAGCAAGAATCTATAAACTCAATTCGTGTTCTTAAAAATGCAACATTCGTCAAACCTTCTTCTAAAGAAGTTTTTGCTCCTCTCCACATCCTAGCACCCTTAATATCTATTCCGATAAAATTCTTATTGGGGAATTTTCTAGCCATACCAACAGCATATTCTCCTTTGCCACATCCTAATTCTAATACAATAGGATTGTCGTTCTTAAAAACAGTTTTTCTCCAGTTTCCAATCAACTTATAAGGTTGTCTAAAAACTTCCTCTAAAGTAGGCTCAAACACATGTGGAAAAGTTCTCATTTCCGCAAAGTGTTCTAATTTTCTTTTCCCTGCCATTTATTCTTTATTCTGCTTTCCATGAAAGCAAGTCATCAAGCGTAGCGATTGAAACAGCATGATAATTTGGCCTTGCTTTGGCATATATTTTATTTGCTCTTTCTATGCCGTCATTTGATTTGACGATAGCTTTATAAATTGGAGTTAAAAATTTTCTTCTACCTACACGTATTAAGAACTCTTCAGTTGCCTGATTAGCAACCTTATAATTGTTTGGTATTACTTTTTCGAACCAAGCGGCTTGAATTTCAGAGTTTCCAATTTCAGTAAAACCAAATGCTTTATCTAATCCAGCCATTTGTTTTTCAGTCATGGTATCTGGCAACATTCTTACAAAGTGCATCCACTCAGGAGTCATCCATGCTTTCACCTCCAGTTCACTTGCATTTTTACCTTCTTTCCACAAAGTAAACTGAGCTTCAACTTTTTCAAACTTATCAGATTTTATTATGGGGCAATTATCAGGTAATCCCATTCCAAAAATCCAGTCTTTAGGGCGAATTGCATCAACCCATGATGGATTTTCATTTAAAAGTTTTTGATCTAAATAAAATAAGAATGCATCAGTTGTCATAACCTTGAAGGCAAAGGTTTGAAAATACTCGTTCAAAAATGCATCAAACTTTTCGCGACCGACAGTTTCTTCAATTAATTTTAAGAAATAAAACCCTTTATCATAAGGAATACCTGTTAATCCATCATCAGGATTTCTTCCTTCTAAATCAACTCTTAACCGAGTGTCTGCTTCTCTACCTTCACTATTTAACCAAGCTATTTCATCTTGTAAATCTTGATATGACAATAGAGCCAACATATTGGCAAAATCTTTTCCAAAGATTTCTTCCATAATTCTATTTTCAAAATAAACTGTGAAACCTTCATTCAACCAAATATCTTCCCAACTAGCATTTGTTACCAAATTACCTGACCAAGAATGAGCTAACTCATGTGCGATAAGCGCTGTTAATGAACGATCTCCAGCGATAATTGTCGGTGTTGCAAAAGTTAGTCTAGGGTTTTCCATTCCTCCAAAAGGAAAGCTAGGAGGAAGTACTATCACGTCATATTTTCCCCAACGATATTTACCGTAAAGCGCTTCAGCAGTATCAACCATGTGTTGCATGTCAGCAAATTCATATGCTGCAGCTTCAATTACTTCTGGCTCAGCATAAACTCCTGTAATAGGACCTAATTTCCGATAGGCTATATTACCTACAGACAAAGCCATTAAATATGAAGGAACTGGCTGATCCATTACAAAATTATAAACTCCTGTTTCGTTAATTTCTGTTGGATTTGAAGCACTCATCAATGCTAACATACCTTGAGGTACGGTTACCTTAGCTTCATAAGTAAACCGAATTCCGGGGCTGTCTTGACAAGGCAGCCAAGTTCTCGCTAAAATTGCTTGCGATTGAGTAAATAAGAAAGGATGTTTTTTTCCAGCAGTTTGTACAGGATTCAAAAATTGTAATGCATCTGCTCCTTTTGTTGTTTCGTATGTAATCGAAATTGCTGTAGTTTTTGCAGTTATTGGAATAATCAACTCGGTACCAAGATCTTCCCCATGCTCTTTGCTTTCAAACTCCAAATCTCCCTCAAAATCATTTCTAGTAATTTTTGAAATTTTCAAATTTCTACTATCTAAATGTATTTCATTTACTCCCCTAATGTTTTCTATATCATAGTTTGCAGTAGCAGCGATTATTTTTTTATCAAAATCAACAGTGGCCACCCAATTTAAGTGTTTTACAACTGCTTCGTCGGGCTTTGCAAAACTATGATGGTCTGAATAAACTAAGTTTAGTTCCATTTCCTCTTTCATGCTCAATTCCTCTTTTTGATTCTCTTCTTTAATTTCCTTTGGATTATTGCATGCCGACATAGTTAAAGCTGCAATTGACACCAATATAAACTGTTTTATCATTTTGTAAATTTTGCCGCAAAGCTAAGGAAATAAAGCGTTTTTTGGAATTAAAATACTTGCCGCAAAGTCAATAAAATTAAAGCATCTGCACTAAGGTTTGTCAATCAATATATACCAAGTAATTATTAAAATAATACTGAAGTATGAATAGTAAAACTCTACGTTCTATATGTTAACGTTTTTAGCTCCCTCAGTGTCAAAAGCGTCTCTAAGTCCATTCCCCAATAAGACAAATGATAATACAAGTAAAAATATCGCAATCCCTGGAAAAATTGCCAAATAAGCATCCCCAGTTATGATATATCCTTTATGTTCACTAATCATTTTTCCCCATGTAGCTTGAGGTGGTTGAGCGCCTAATCCTAAAAAACTTAAACCTGCTTCGATAAGTATGGCTGCGGCAAAATTAGCAGCAGAAATCACAATTACTGGCCCAGTTATATTTGGAATAATGTGCTTAGAAATGATTCGAAAATCTTTAAAACCCAGAGCTTTGCCAGCTTCTATGTATTCCATTTCTCGAATTCCTATAACCTGACCTCGGACCACCCGAGCTACCTCTACCCACATGGTTAAACCAACTGCTACAAAAACTTGCCAAAAGCCTTTACCTAAAGCAAGTGTAATTGCTATTACCAATAATAGTGTAGGTATAGACCAAACCACATTGATAAACCACATCACAAAGTCATCAAATTTGCCTCGATAAAATCCTGCAGCTGCACCTAAGCTAATGCCTATCACCAATGAAATTAATATTGAAATAAAGCCAACTGTAAAAGATATCCATGTGCCCGCCATTAATCGACTAAGCATATCTCGCCCATAACGGTCTGTTCCTAACCAAAAGTATTTCTTGTATATTGACTTTTCAATTGTTGATCCATACAAGTCATGTATGGGTATTTCAATCACCTCTCCATCATTGGGTGTGTTTCCTGTATATTTTTCTGCTCGAATTACTTCATCTACAATTTGCTTAGAGAAAATTGGGATGCTTTTGTATTGTGGGTCAAATCCATAAATCCAAGCCTTAAAAAACCCAACTTCAGAAGTATTCTTTACTTTCAGCATCTTTACAGAAAAGCCAGGAGGTTTTCTCGCTAACTCTATATATTGACTGTTTGCTTTAGGACTAGTGTCAGGACGAATGGTGGGACCTAGAATCGCCACCAATAAAAAACTAATAATGACAATTAAGCCAAATAAACTTAGCTTATTTGAGATTAATTTTCTCCAAGCAATTTGACTTGGTGATAGATTTTTTGACTTTGCTTTGCTCAATCAGTTAAATTTTTCTGCCTTTCCACTGGGGTTTAAAACCCAAAGATAATAAAGCAATTCCAACAGCGTATATTGGATAAATGAAAGATAACAACAAGGCATTTTTAAAGGTACTCTTTGTGCTCATCCAGGACTTAGCTGACAGCAATAATAGATAGTCAAGGATAAATTTAAAAACTAGCAAACCTATCAAAAATGAAAATGCTAGTTTGTTGAAAGCTGTTAGTAATAAGCTTGTTAAAACACATAAGTTCATGAATGAAATAATTAATCCAAAGGCAATTGTATCGCTGTCTTTATACTGTTTACTTTTCGCAGCCCATCGAACACGTTGGTTTATAAATTTATTGAAGTTTGTTTCCATTTCTGTTTTGACGATTGCTTCTTCGTGGTTTGCAAATACAATTTTTTTATTCATAGCTTTTGCCTTATGGAGAAAAAACACATCATCTCCAGATGCAAGATTCGAATTCGATTGGTATGGCTCTATCTCAATATAAAGTGCTTTTTTAAATGCCAAATTCGCTCCGTTACATATAAATGCTTTATTAATGCCTATTGCACCTGAGGTACTAGCAATTAAAGCTGCAAATTCTGTTTGTAATAAATTAGCTTTTAAACTATGATTTGATTCCAATACAACAGGCCCAACTATAAAGTCTGCTTTATTAGTTTCGAATTGAGCAACCATACTGCTTAACCATAGTGGATTCATCCAGCAATCTGCATCTGTTGTTATGATTAATTCTCCTGTTGCTTGAAGAATACCCCTATTTAATGCTGCCTTTTTTCCAGTTTCTGCAGTTAATTCTAAAATCGAATATTTTAATTTTGAATCCATTAAACAAGCTATCAACTTTTCTTTACCCCCGTCAGTTGAATGATCGTTTACAAAAACAAACTCAACAAGTGATTTCGGAAAATCTTGGTTTAAGAGCGCTTTAGCAAGTTTCTCAATGACCCCTTCTTCATTTCGAAAAGGAATAACAACTGAAACACTTGTTGTTAATGCTGAATGACTACGTGGGCTTTTCATTCGAAGATTACCCCAAATAAAAGATGCAATTAAGACTCCATAAAAAAAAGCGATAAGCACAAAGAGCAAAATCATTCTCTATTAGATTTTATAATGCCCATCCAATTAACTTTTCGCAATAAAAAAAGACTAAATAGTGCTGGAATTAGCAAATTAACAAGCCAAAGTAAAAAAGATGAAGCCAAACCGTATGTTCCATTATAGCCCAACAATTCAAAGATAAAAAATGCAATGGAAGTTCGCACTGGCAAATCAGAAATCCAACCAGTTGGTATTAAAGCAGTAAAGAAAAATATTAATGCGATTAACAGACTTGATTCACTAAAAGTAATACTAGGTTCAAATATTTGAACGAGTATAAAAAATTGAATACAAAACACAAGATACCTTAACATGCTATAGCTGAATAATTGGAGCCTTTGTTTGCTATTTATTCTAATGAAAGTACTTGTTTTCTTTTTGGAAAAGTAAGATACAATCTTTGACAATCGATTGGAAAAAAAATAAGTAAATATTAAAAGCATTGTAGTTATAAGGATAACTCCAAATAATAAGTAATCATTGAAGATTATTTTAAATTGTATGAAATCTCGAATTACAAAAACTGCCCAAATTCCGATAATACAGGTTATTAACAATTGTGAAATTGAACTAACGGTATTTAAGTACAATACGGTTGTTCGATTCTCTTTTTTAATATAAATCAGCTTTCCTCCAAGCTCTCCAATTCTATTTGGAGTCAAAAGGCTTAGTAAAATACCTGCTAAAACAGATTGTATAGCTTCTAAAAAATCGATGCGCTGAACTTCAATTACTAAATTTCTCCATTTTATAGTTTCCAATATCCAATTTATTGGCATTAAGCAAATTGCAAAAACCAAAAGAACCCATGAAGAAATTATTTTGTCACTAAGAAACCCAAATTCAAGTCCTCTGTTTTCAACAAGGTAATATAAATAATACATTGCAAGCAATGCGAAAAAAATACTTAGCGTACTGTTTATTAATTTATATAGTTTTGCCTTATTCAATGGATAATAAAATAGCACAAGCGGATAAAATCATATTAGGAATAGATCCTGGTACGAATATAATGGGTTATGGCATAATTGCCGTAAAGAAACGAGAAATTTCTTTAATAGCGATGGGTGCAATTCATTTAACTAAACTTGGAGACCACTCTATTCGATTAAAAAAGATTTTTGAAAAAACCTTATTTCTAATCGATGAATATAAAGTGGATGATTTTGCAATAGAAGCTCCCTTTTATGGGAAAAATGTACAATCCATGTTAAAGCTTGGTAGAGCTCAAGGAGTTTCGATGGCAGCAGCATTAGTTCGAGAAGTTCCAGTTTGTGAATATCTTCCCAAAAAAATTAAAAAAGCAATTACTGGCAAAGGAGCTGCTTCAAAAGAACAAGTGGGTGCAATGCTAAAAGCAATAGTTCATTTTGAAGATACGCCAAAGTATCATGATGCAACTGATGGTCTAGCAGTAGCTGTTTGCCATCATTTTCAAGGAAGTGCGATTAAAGGTCAGAAATCTTATTCTGGTTGGGACTCATTTCTCAAAAACAATCCCGATAGAAAGGTATAGTTAGGCGTTTATTCTTTTAGCAATTTCGGCTAAATCATCATTTGTCAATTGGAGCTTTTCTCTTGAAAAGTCAATATCCGAAACACGATTAATTGGCACTAAATGAATATGTGCATGAGCTACTTCTAAACCAATTACAGCAACTCCAATTCGAGTACACTCTATGTTGGCTTTAATCTTTTTAGCAACTTTTTTGGCGAAAACCCAAAGATCTGCATATTCCTGATCAGCTATATCAAAAATGTAATCTGTTTCTTTTTTAGGTATCACAAGCGTATGTCCTTTTGCAAGTGGACTGATATCAAGAAAAGCTAAAAAATGCTCATTCTCATCAATTTTATGACAAGGTAATTCACCTGCAATTATCTTTGAAAAAATAGTTCCCATTATCTGCTAATGTTTACAATCTCGAATTTCATGATGCCTGAAGGCACTTGAACCTCTGCAACGTCACCTACTTTCTTACCCAACAAACCTTTGGCAATTGGAGAATTAATCGATATTTTCTTTTCTTTCATATTAGCCTCTTTCTCAGAAACTATCGTATATTCCATTTCAGATGAATTGGCTATATTTTTAATTGTAACCTTCGATAAAATTAAAACTTTTGAATTATCCAATTCTGACTCGTCAACAACGCGTGCATTTGCCACTAATGTTTCTAATTTAGAAATTTTCATTTCTAATAAACCTTGTGCTTCTTTTGCTGCATCGTATTCAGCATTTTCAGACAAATCTCCTTTATCTCTAGCTTCAGCAATTTGAGCAGAGATTGAAGGTCTTTCAACCGTTTTAAGGTGTTTTAATTCACCAATTATTTTTTGAAAACCCTCTTCTGTGAAATAACTAATCTTTGACATATCTATATCCTTCTATAAATTCAAAAAGAGAATCCCATCTCTGAGATTCTCTTTTACAAAATTATGTAAATTTATTTGTTTTAGAAACTTAGCTTAAGACCGACAGCATTTGTACCGCCAAATGTTCTTGTAACTCTGTAAGAGTAATCAATTCCTAATTTAGTTCCAGACTTGCCAAATGGCACTTCAATGGTGGCACCAAAAGTAGGGCCAGTAGAAGTTGTTCGGGTTAATTCTTCATCGGAAACATTGTCTTCTAAAATATATCCTGCTCTAAGCATAAACATTTCTCTAAAAGCATATTCTGCTCCAATTCTCAACTGATCACTTGTAAAAGAGTTAGATGTAAAATTAGCTGCTGCTGTTAACCTATGCTCTGAAGGCGTTTCAGACTCGGTAGAATCAACCATTAAATAAAAGTCGTAAGACAAGCCAATATTTACTAAAGAAGGTAACTCAAAATCATTAGAACGTTGACTTACTGTCAATTCTTTTTCTGAGTTTTGAACATTCATACGAGTTGACAATCCATTTCCAGAATAATTTACTGTAGGGCCTACATTTCTCAAAGCGATTCCAAATTTTAATCGATCATTGTCTCCAGTAACATAATTTACCCCTGCATCTAAAGCAAAACCGCTTGCAGAAGCGTTAGAGATAGACTCAGTTATAAGTTTTACAACCAATCCACCACTAATTGTATTGGAAAAGTTTTTAGAATATGCAGCGCCAATGTTTAGATAGTTAGGCTTAAAAGTTCCTAAACCACCATCAGGATTTTCAACTGTAGTAATATCTAATTCACCAAAACTCATTGACATAATTGATAAACCTAATACACCACCTGATTCACCCATTTTTTTGGCAAAACCAAATGCATTTATACTAATATCAGATCCACCTAGCCAACTTGTATTGGTAAAATTAATTTCTGTGTTGTTGGTATATGCTAAACCAGCAACATTTAAGTTCATTGCTTCTACACCAGTTACACTAGCGGTATTTGCACCACCCCAGCCAGAACTTCTTCCCCAAGGGTTAATTAGCAATTCTGAAGCACCTGCTTCTCCAGCTCTGTCTTCATTTCCTGCAAAAACCGTTACTCCTGTTAATAAAAATGCAACGACTACTCCTATTTTATACTTTTTCATCAATTTCTTTTTTAGAAGGTATTTAAATCAACTGGTCTCATTACACCAAACCATTTTAATATTTTCTCACCCGCATCGGGCACATTAATATGAATTATATATACACCACTTGATATTGGAATGCCTACTTGATTTTTCAAATCCCAATCTAAATAATTTGCTGGGTCTGATTTTTTAAATTTCCGTATCAATGTGCCTCCCATATTGTAAATTTTAATTTCACAATCTTGAGGTAAATTAATTATCTTAATCAAGTTGTCAACTGCTGACTGCTCATACTCAGAGATTGCATAATAAGGATTAGGAACAACATTTATACGTTCAATCTCTTTTTGAAGCGCAGAAGTATTTCCTTTTTCAACAGCAAACCCTCTTGTTTCGAAAGTGAAAACAGGTCTGCCACTATTGTGCAATGAAGAATCAACTGAGATACTAGAGCCAATTCTAGTAGTGTCATAAAGATCTGTGTACGCAATATCAAATGGTCTGGCTACATTCACATCTATTCTTACATCTGTAGCCAACAGTTCTTGTCCAGGTGCTAAAACTGGCATAATAACCCAACTACAAGATCTCCATGCAAAAGGTTTAGTTAAATTAGATCTCATCATTTTAACCAATCTTTTAGCACCATCATATTCGTTCATATCAAAAGTGAAGTTTCCTACATTGTTTGGCAAACCTTCAGCCTTTAAACTTTTTCTAAAAATGTAAACTACATGTTTACCTCCCCAAACTCTATTGGTAGCACCAATTACACCCGAAGTAATTCTTGAGGTTGGATTCCAGATCATATCCGCACCATTATCAACTCCATACCAACTATCTTCTCCATAAGCCATGTTCATTCGCTCACCAGTTTCTACATTAATTGCATAGCCTGGGAACCAACCCATACCCATAGAATCAATATAACTAGCACTTTCTGGATTTGTTAAATCAACAGGCATTCCTGGCTCCCACTGGTTACCATCTTTATCAATTGACCCCATAGAGCGAATTGAATATTTAGGATCTCCTTTAATTGCTCTATCAGTTAATTCTTGCATCTCTAAAACTGGGCATCTTGTCCACTTAGATTTATCTTTAGTTAATATAACAGTAACAGAGTTCAAGAATTCTAATTTAGAGTCTTTAGAAGTAGATTGGTTATATCCAGGTTTATTAACCAAAGTCCCTAAAGCTGTTGAACCAGTCCCGTAACCGACAAGATTATAAGGAGCCATTATACCTCCTAAAATATTTTCATAATTAGAATTTGGGTCAAAAAATTCACCATTATTCTGACGGTCATCATATGCAGCTTGTGAACCATTAGCAGTTGTACCAGATAAAATCCAGTTTTCAGGAAAGGCTCCATCTTGATCATTAATTCCTGAGAACCAAGGTTTTGTTGGGTCTGCATATTCAATCGAAGATCCTAAATAACCATTGTTAATCGCCCTAGGTACACCATTAACTACACCGCCAGGTAATTTCGCTTGATCAACCAAAATAGATAATCCCCAGTCCACTAAAATTTGCTCATTTCTCGTAGTAATCGGTCTTTCAGAATAAACAGTATCATTTCCGCCGTTTAAAACACGATATAATAGCCATTCAGCAGTATCTGTTACAACTGGTTTATTGTTGATGTTTTCATCTAACATCTTAAATACAAAACTACCATCTACCACACTTAAAGGATCGACTACTTTTACAGATAATGGCCCATAACCTAGTTTATATTCTAGTCTTTCTGGAAAAACATTCTTGTCTTCCCAAGCCTTTTCCTCCATTAGGTTGTTAATTGTTCCATCAGTTAGCTTAATCACTTGATTTCCATTTCCAACACCTTGATGGCGAGTAATTCCAACTAGGTCACCATAAGTAGAATTGATAATAGTTCCTTTGCTTTCAGCAGCAGTACTATGTGGAATAGCTGCAACAGAAGAGATAGCTCCACCTGTAGAATTTTTTCTACTTGCTTTGTAAGGCTCTTTTTGACCATCAAAAGCAGCAGCTAATGGGTTGTCTAAGTCAGGAGCAGTACCTTGTTTATAGTTCTTAAAGTTATTGTAGCCGTATGCAATGGCTATATAATAATAGGTTTTATAATTTACTAGTTCTTTAAGCCCTGTAGCAAATAAATCTTCTGTTACTCTAAAACTGTGAGAAATACCAACATCGCTTCCTGTAACCATTTTTTCAGCTACATTAGAGGCTAATCCATCATCAAAAGTATAGTTTATAAGTGTTTTAACACCATCAGCAATATCACATTGGAATGCTAATCTCGCCAAAGAAAGATCATTTAATTGTGAAACAGATACATCTTTTGCTTTTACTTGAAAAATCTGATACCCTTGGAATCGATATTTATTATCATATTTCCTTCCTATTATTTTTTCAACGGTGTCAGGTGTAACAATGTTAGGGTCTTCTTCTTCGTATTCTTCATTGTAATTATTAGAAAGCTCCCCATTAGAAATATATAAAATTAATTCTTTATCTAATTCTTGAATAGTGAGATCTGGAGCATCTGGTCCTTCTAATACTTTAAAGCAATTGTCAAACAAAGCTTGAGCTTTATCGTCAGCTGCAATTAATTTATTAACAGAAGCTAATCTTCCGCCTGCTTCTGCTTGAGCAAAAACAACTCCTACTGTAATATCGTTTACGTTACCTGGTTCAAGTGTAAAAGGCCCTGCAGATTGCAAGAATCTTCTATCTCCTTTAGCATTCGGAGCTTGACCGTTTCCAGGATTATCCTCAGTCCAGTTTAAATTTGTTGGTACAGTTGTTACTCCATCAATTGTAGTTCCCCAATGCAATGGGTCACTTTTACCTGGGAACATGAAGGCCGTAGGAATCCCTTCTACACCAGCAGTGTTTAATCCATCACCACCATGTTGCATCTTTTGGCCATTTTGCCAAATACCGCGCATGTAGTTGTAATAATGTATTGCTAAAGTAGGGTCACCATTTTGCCCGCCACCTATATTATAATAGACGAATCTTCTCATCCCATATCGCTCATTGTCAACAATGGTATCTTTTAAAGTGTCTTTAAGATCATTGTAGCCCAATCCGTTTAAGGCTTCTCCTATTCCAATTCCGATGTTATTATTTATTCCATCAGCATCTTGATATGGCCCTTCAAAAAAGTCAATACCTATAGCTGCAGGTGTAGAACCATATCCGTTTCTACCTCCATTATCTTCATCATCATCATCACCATTATAGCAATATCCTAATCCTCTACCTACATCGCATCCAACAAAGTCGTCAGCAGCATAACCCAAATCAGGGTCAACGTAACTTGCAAAGTAGGTATCTGTTAATGTAAATGTAGAACGATTGATTAATTCGAAATTATAAAATGTCATGTCATTGATCGCATCATTTGTTGCAAACGCAAATGCTTGAGCATGTATTTCCATTCCGATAGATGGGGCATTACTTGCAGTATGGAGGTTTCCTTTATCGTTAAAAATCCACCAATAAGTTTTGTCCCCAAATAAAGGTCTTGTAGCGCTTTCGCTTCTATTGATTCTAGGCTTTCTACAGTCATCTTTTCCTTCTACATCATAATAAGGGTAATCTCCATCTTCATAGTCGTAATAGTTATCATTATTAACATCTACATAAGGAGCTAATTTAGGTGCTTGAAAATAAGGAGACTCCGTTTTACCATTCCCTGGCCAATCTTTAATTGCAAGTGGTACACTGTATCCATTTGGGAATTTCTCTTCAACATTGTCCTCTTCAAGAGCTCTTCTGTATTTTAAAAATTCTAATACATCTGATTTACTTATTTCGAAGAAACGATCGTATTCTCGGCAAGTCGCATCACTAATTTCTGCTGTGCCGATTACATCTAGTGGTCCTGTCCAATAATCTCCAGGGCTAAATTTAGTAACTGCTGCTTTAAGTTGTCCATTAATGTCAGTTCCAGCCATCCATAAACCACCTGCATATATAGCAAATGAATTTGATTTCTTAGGAACTTCATAGTCTGGTGCACGGTTTGGTCTGTCTTGCCACCATAAACCACCACTTTCAATCCTTGTTCTTACATTGTTAAACTCCAAGTAAACAATTTTATTTGCAGGTGAACACCCAGCAATAATTGACACATTATCGTTTTGTTTCTTTGAATCATCCTTTTTAATTTCTGGCCCTTTTGCAAAAAGTATGCTTGAGCTAGACAATAAAAGTGTAAGTATGATTATTTTTTTAACTAGTTTCATATCTAATCGATTTATCAATTATTAAAAGTTTAATTGAAGTCCCAATCTTATTCTTCTTGGTAATTCGTAGTTATACATATTTTGTAACTTCATAGCATATTGAGTTCTAAAAGACTCTTCGCTAAATTTTTGTCTTATCTGATCTTGAAATAAGGCAGAAGACAAATAACCATCATCATCAGCATTTCCAGTGTAGGCATATACATTTTGTATGTTTTGTTTGTTCAGTACATTTAAGATTTGAACATATACATTAAGTGTTGATGATTTTTTTCCACTTTTCCATTGCTTTTGATTTTCTTCTGTGTCATCACCCCATTTTAATTGGAAAGTTTTATCAATTCTAGCATCCATTCTCAAAGTCCAAGGAAGTCTAGACCCATGTACATCACCAATTACAGGTTGTGCGGTTGACGCTCCACCTATGTTTTCATTGTTGGATGGAAATTTTCTAGCAGTATAGGGTGTTCCAGAACCTGCTAAGAAAACAATATTTAAACCTGCGTTTTCTAAAATATTTTTTCCATTCACTTTAGGACCATTATATCTAGTTCCGCTAGCATATCGATAATCAAAAGTGGTAGTTATCTGGTGTCTTTGGTCAAAGCTATAAGGGAAAATTGTTCTTAAATTAGGTTGTCCAGAGTTAACCAAGTTTAATGAACTTAATGATCCTGACCCTGTTCCTTCGGCAAATTGCAAAGTATAGTTAATTCTAAGGCTAATATTATTCGTTCTTCGTAAATCGTAGTTTATTATAAAACCTTTAGTTGTTCCAAAATCTTGATTTCCATAGGTTAAATAATCAACTGGATAAGCACCCACCAATTTAATAACTTGAATTTCATCTCTTTGCTCTCTATAGAATGAAGATAGAGTTAAAGCAGAACTATTAGTAAGCTTTTGTTTAAAACCTAATTCATAACTGATGGTTTTAGTAGGTTTCAACTCTGGATTGTTAATGACACGGTTATGATTTTTTACATAAATGATATCGATTGGCTCTAATGCAATATTATCCGTTGGCCTTTGAGTTAAGATGTCATAATTTGCAAAAAAGGTAGCTTCATCAGAAATAGGAAATGAAAATGATACTCTAGGCATAAAAATGTATTGAGGCTCATAGTCTTTAAATGAAGACGAATTAATATCTACAGTTGGGGTATTTTTTCCAGGATTTTTCAACCATGGTGAAATTCCTCCAGATCCTTCTAGTGAAGAGGGATTGTTTAACTCTTCCCCTTTTTGATTATAGAATACATTTGTTTCAGGGTCTCTATATCCTACGATATTATCAGCCTCCGGATTGTCAATATCTGACACATAAACCACATAGTTACTGCCTATGTTACCTGGAACATCAGCTCCTTGACTTTTTGCATATCCTGCATTCTGAGTTTCAAAAAATGAATATGAATCTTTCAAAACAGGCTGATTAGCATCAAATCTATCTAGACGCACACCCAATCTAAAAATTAAATCTTCATAAGCAAATTTATCCTCAATATAACCAGAAATATAAATTGGTTGATATGGCGCAATTGGTCTAGTTCTGAAACCTAAATCATCCACTTCATTAAAGAAATCATCTAAAGATGGATTTGAAGTTTGCTTATTACCCAAGTAATCGTATCCTCTGTAAAGAAGTCCCACTCCATTTAAAGGATTAATTAGCTGATCAGCTGCAAAGTAATCGATTTTATATAAGTCAATATCGTAAGAATCAAAATCGACAAAATCGGTACCTCCTGTTGGTAAGCCAAGTGCTTGTCTCATGTTGTATGCAAAAGCTGTTCTATTAGCATCTCCAGCATATCGTCTTTCAAAAGTAACCTTTGGATAACTTCCTGATTGTGTAATACTATAATTATTCGAATCAATTTCTAGGATGTGACTATTTACAGTACCTCTACCCAACTGCCATAAATCCATTGGAGCTAAGCTGTATGATCTTTCAACGCGTTGTTCATATTCAAAACCCAACATAATTGCATGGTCTCCAATATCTGCAGAACCTCTACCAGTTAACCTATACTGATCTCTTTCTGTTTTAGAATATGAATCATAAGGAGTACCTGGTGCACTCCACAAATTATATACATTGTTTGGGATTTCACTACCATTCACAAGCCCTCCAAATCCTTCAACCATTTCTCTAGTTACATATGCAAATGGAAATTGATCTTGGAATTGATAATAACTGCTCGTATAATTTGACAAAATAGGATTAACATTACCTGGAGTGTAATTATATGCGATAGGAGAGTTAAAGGCAGTTAAAAATTCCCCAATATAATAATTCCCGTCATCTAGGCCGACCCCTTTACGGTTGTTATCATTATATGCAAAAGTTGGTTCAGTTACCGCATCAAATTTCCCTACATAACCGTATTTAAAAAAGTCATCGCCATGTCTTTCGTCCTCAGTAGTTACATTTCTTCTAGAGAAATCCGCTTGGATCGAGAAAAACGCATTTTTAACCAAGGAGTTATCTTCCTGTCCTTCTTCTAATTCTGCATTTTCGAAACGTTGAGTATATCTTACATATGCTCTTATGTCCTGACTTGTGGTTAATGGATTATTGTCATAGTTATACAATTGAAACACACCAAGATTACTTCTCACATCTCTATTTGCTAATGACCTATTAAAAGTTCCTCCAACAGCCAATCCGCTAAAATCATTTAGCTTTATATCTATCTTCCCGTTTAAAACGATATTTTGGCTTTTCACATTTCGTTGAAAATCAATTTTCTCAAAATCGTTAGCTGTTAAGAATTCTGCTCTTTTAAACACTCCAGGATTTATACCATCTGTAAAAAGCGGGTCGCGTTCAATTAAATCTTGAACATCATCTTTTACTTTGTATAGTTGAGCTGCGGATGGTCTTGGATTAATGATGTTACTATATTGTGCAGTAAGCAAAAAACCTAAAGGTGCATCAACAATTTCTCCTTTTTCATCTTTTTTAGTTAAAATTGGTCCACCTGCACTAACATCTATCGCATTGTAACCGTATTTATCTAATCCAACTACTTTGTCATCAGAAACTTTAAAACCTGAAGTTAAATAATCTACTCCTCCAAAATACTCTTTAAATGCTCCTCTAGTTGTAATAGAAGTAACAGCACCTGTAACATCTCCATATTGTGCTGACAGACCACCACTTTTAACAGAAACCTCTTCGATTGCACTAGGAGGCAAATTGGTTGAACCAATAATTTTAACCCCATCTACAAAGGTGATGCTATTTCCAGTTCTACTACCTCTTGAGTTGATATCGCCAGAGCCATCATCTCTCGAAAAAGTACCATTTCCTGCAGTCTTAGCAATGTCCGAAGGTGTTCTTACGGCCATGTTTTGGAGCTCTTCTCGAGTTACTGTAGTTCCAACTGTTGTTTGATCTTTTTCAAATAGTGGTTTAGTAAAACCTCGAACAACCACTTCGTCTATTTTTACCCCTTTAACTAGTTTAAAATTCAAATCAGTTATCCTATCAGAATTTACAATAACTCCAGTTGTTTTGGCAGTAGAAAACCCTACATAAGAAACCAAAACATCATATTGTCCGGGTGGTATTGGCTTTAATGTATATTTTCCGTCAAAATCAGTGGTTGTCCCAATAATTAAATCAGAGCCTTTTTTCAATTGAACGTTTGCAAACGGCACTGTCTCACCAGTGTTGTCATCTAATACTGTCCCTTTTATAGTACCTGCTCCAGATTGAGCAGAAATTGAGAATATACATCCTACCGCTACGACTAGCGTTAATAGTAACTTTTTTAGCATAATAAATGTTTTATGTTATCGTTCTTTATACAAACTACAGGAGGGTAAAGATATACAACTAAATGAAAAAAATAACATTCTTTAACAAAATGTTATTGCACTTATATTTAATCGTTTCTTTTTCATTTATTTATCTTTTCCTGAACCATCGTTTTATAAAAAATTCTTTCTTTTTATCATTGTATTTTTTTGATTTCTTCTGCGTCTTTTTCATTCTTTTTTGAACTTCTTTCGTTTGTAGTTCAAAATGTCGTTTCTTTTTTTCTTCTAATTCTTTCTCTGCTTGTTGTTTCTTTTCCTCATCTTGCTTATCTAATTGTTCTTGTCTTTTGTCCACTGTTTTTTGGACTCGTTTTCCAGATTGAGAGCATGCTGTCAAACTCAAGACACAAAAAGTTAAAAATATGATGCCTCTAAATCTCTTTTTCAATTTATTTTTTTAATAGTGTAATTTTGAAAACAAATGACGAAAATAAAACTTAGAACTGGAATATCTCTTTTTTTTATCATCTTCTTTATGACAAATGCTTTTGTTTCTTGTAAAGACGACGATAGAAATGGCAACATTCCTTTAGTTGAAGTTTATTTTCAAATAAACTTAGATGACCCTGATTACATTCAATTAAAAAATATCGGTGGTTGGGAATATATAAATGGTGGCTCTAGAGGAATTATATTGTATCGATTGAGTAATGAAGAAATAAAAGCTTATGACCGACATTGCACCTTTCAGCCTTCTAGTACTTGTGCTCTAGTTTCAGTTGATGCAACTAATTTCACTGCATCTGATGTGTGTTGTGGTTCTTCTTTTTTGTTAAACAATGGCTCTGTGAGTAACCCTCCAGCAACATTCCCATTAAAAGAGTACAACACAAATTTTGATGGCACTAACTTAATTGTCTCAAATTAAGTCGCACTTCTATATTAGTTAAAATAAAAGAAGCCGTCTCTTAACTGAGGCGGTTTTTTTATGTTCAGAAGTTTGATATTTAGTTCTTTTTGTGTAATTTAATAGCTGAATATCAGAGTTATGGCGCACAATTTTAAGACTTACAACCAACAACAGAATTGGCTTTTTCCACCCTCAATTGAAGAATTAATACCATCCGATCATCCTGTTCGCATAGTAAACGGAGTCATTGAGCAAATAGACTTACAAAATTTGATGGACTCTTACAGTTCAGAAGGTGCTGCTAGTTATCACCCCAAAATGTTATTGAAGGTGATGGTTTATGCTTACATGGACAACATTTATTCCTCTCGTAAAATTGAAAAAGCGATGCGAGAGAATATCAACTACATGTGGCTATCGAACCGTAGTATTGCTGACCATAACACATTGGCACGTTTTAGAAGTAAAAAATTAAAGTCTGCCTTCAAAGATGTTTTTAGGCAAGTAGTATTGTTGTTAGCAGATGAGGGATTGCTGACACTCAAAGAAGTATTCACAGATGGGACGAAGATAGAATCATTCGCAGGACGCTACACTTTTGTATGGGGAAATGCGATAAAAACTCGGAAGGAAAAAA
>JABFGJ010000001.1 GCA_013112545.1 Bacteroidota bacterium | reverse complement strand
CTTAACAAGCTTGCGTCTTACTAATACTTCCCCAACGTTACTCGGGGCGTATAAGGGACTTACACCCTTTGGATTAAATTCAATATTTAAAAGAACTTATTTATATTTACCATTCAAGGCACACACAACGCATATAGCTTATGGCGGGTAAACGGCTGCCAGCAAGGTTTTCGCTCCGTAGCAAGCTTTGGTTTCGGTGGACAGGAAAGTGCTTCGAAACCGCCACAAGCCATATGCAAACCGTTGTAGCAAAAATTGACCCGTCCTAAAATATGTCTACACTTAAACATGTAGATATGTATAAAAATGACAAAACCGTTAGACGGTACAGTGAGAGTTTTAAACTCAAAGTTTTAAACGAACTTAGCCAAGGACAATGTTCCAAAGCACAACTTGCAAAACTTTATGGAATCAACTCTTCTACCATTAACGAATGGATAAGAAAGTACGACCGTAAAGACCTAATGAACACTCGTATACTCGTGGAAAATCAAGATGAAGTAAGCCGATTAAGGGCATTAAAAAAGGAGATTGAACAACTCAAAGAGTTGCTCATCAGAAAAGATATGGAAAAGCTTGTTAGCGATTCTTATCTTGAAGTAGCCGCTGAAAACTTGGGCTATAAAAATGTGGAAGAGTTAAAAAAAAATCTAAACATAAAGCCCTAATGAAAGCAATACAACAGAATAAAACAACAGGGCTTGCCTCTACCAAAGCAACTTGCGAGCTCTTTGGCATACACCGTGATGCTCACTATAAATACTTAAAGCGATTCAATAAAAAGCAGGCTCAGCACAGCGTAATTATAGAGCTTGTAAAACAAGAGCGCTCTGTGCAACCGAGAATTGGCACAAGGAAGTTAATTAAAACCATCAAAGATCCTTTAAGCAAGAAAGGTATTAAGTTCGGACGAGACGCTTTATTTAACTTATTACGAGAGAGGAAAATGTTGATTAGACGTAAAAAACCTAATCATAAAACTACAGACTCTTTCCATCGATTTTACAAATACAATAACTTGATAAAGGACTTAGAAATCATCGAACCTAATCAAGTTTGGGTCTCTGATATAACTTACATCAGAACAGTAAAAGGATTTTGTTATTTAGCTTTAATTACAGACTTGTACTCTCGAAAAATTATAGGCTACGACATTAGCGATTCCCTCGAACTCAAGGGATGCCTCAGGGCCCTCCAAAAGGCCCAGAGGCAATCCCGACTTAACGCAGGGACAATACACCACTCTGATAGGGGTATTCAGTATTGTAGTAATCAATACGTAAAAGCACTTAAACAAAAAAAGATGCTCATAAGCATGACAGAAGAAAATCACTGTTATGAAAACGCAGTCGCAGAAAGAGTTAACGGCATTTTAAAAGGTGAATTCTATCTTGATGAATGCTTTACCAACCTTGAACATGCTAAAAGAGCAGTGAAAAATGCTATCAAAATTTATAATAATAAAAGAATGCACTTATCTTTAAATTTTAAAACACCAGATATTGTGCACAATTTAAACTTAAATTAATCCTTAAATCCGTAGCCGTATTTTAGGACGTGACAAATTCTAAAAGTGAGTCAAGACGAAATAAGACAGTCCTTAAGTTACGGAGTTTATATTGAACATTCCCGTAGCATTAAATTAGCAGCAGATGAAAACAATAAAACTTTTTATAAGATCGCTAATGAATTTATGACGGAAAAGAATAGAGTTAAGGGGCTTGGATTATTAAGTTCTTCTTTGATGCTCTATGCTATAAGTATAGAATTAATATTAAAAGCAGTTGCACTTTATAAGGAAACAAATAATATAATCTCGGGCGAAATAAAAACATATAATGATTTCTTGAAAAAACTCAAAGGGAAAAACAATAATGGACATGAATTTAAAAGCATTATTGAAAAATACAGTATAAATTTAACAAACAGTGATTTAGTTTTAATAGGTCATTTACAAGATTATACTATTTGGGCAGGTAGATTTCCTTTTCCTATAAAAGAAAATGAAATAATCAAACTTGAAAATAATAATGGAAGCTTTGGGGCTTCATTATCATTAAGTTATATAAACGAAATCGATAATATAATTGAAAAACTAGTTGATGAAATAATTTAATAATATTTTACAATCGAGTCTCTGCACCGAAGGATGTTCATTAATATATGCTCCGCAGCGGTTTCCTCCTAGCGGCGGACAAGTCTAACCCTGCGGCCATATAATCAAGGTTTTATTTATATTTGAATTACAAGTAATGAGTAAGATTAGATGTATATAAAAGCAGGATTACAAATCCTGCGAAGCATTGATGTATAATGACTTGATATCAAAAGATTAATTTCAATTTACGAAATGGGTTCTACTTGTTATTGTTTTCATTGTACTTTTTGTTGCATATTTAATAACCAAGAAAAAAATATTTTTGAGAAGGATGTTTGGTTAATAATTGACTCAGCTTTTGCATTGATTTTAATACTTGACCTAATCTTAAACCTAAAAAAGAAAAAATATGAATAAAGACAGCTTATTTGAGAGTATAAAACACTACAATGAAATAGGTCAAGAGTATTGGAGTGCGAGAGAATTATACTCAGTGCTTGACTATTTAAAATGGGACAAATTCCTAAATGTTTTAAAAAAGGCTGAAACCTCCTGTGAGAATTCAGGTCAGAATCCAGAAGACCATTTTCCCCGGGTGGAGAAATTGGTTAAAATTGGTTCAGGTGCTACAAGAAACATAGGTGATATTCAGCTTAGTCGCTATGCCTGTTATTTGATAGTTCAAAATGCCGACCCTTCAAAAGAAGTAATTGCTTTAGGACAAACATACTTTACAGTTCAAACAAGAAAGCAAGAAATAATTGAAAATGAATTTGAAAAATTAGATTCTGAAGAAGACAAACGCCTTTACCTAAGAAAGGAAATGGCAGAACACAATAAGCAATTAGCAGATGCCGCTAAAAAAGCGGGTGTAATAAAACCTTGGGAATATGCAGTGTTCCAAAATCATGGTTATATGGGATTATACAATGGAATAGGCGCCAAGGAGATTCAGAAGAAAAAAGGCTTAATGAAAAGTGAAAGTATTCTTGACCACATGGGAAGCACTGAATTAGCTGCTAATCTATTCCGAGCCACCCAGACAGAGGAAAAACTTCGAAGAGAAAATATTAAAGGGAAAACAGCAGCGAACAAAACTCACTATGAAGTAGGTAAAAAAGTGAGACAAACAATCCAAGAACTTGGAGGTGAAATGCCAGAAAACCTTCCAACAGAAAAAAGTATAAAGCAACTTGATAAAGAAAAGAAACCAAAGAAGATTGAAGGGAAAAAGAAAAAATAACTACCGCCAATCGAGTAGATGGTTCCGCCCCTAAATAGTGACGGAGTTCGCCTCTCACACCATCCTAACACCGAAGGATGTTCATTAATATATGCTCCGCAGCGGTTTCCTCCTAGCGGCGGGCATGTCTAACTCTGCGGCCATATAATCAAGGATTTATTTATATTTGAATTACAAGAAATGAGTAAGAAAACAATACAAGATTAGATGTATATAAAAGCAGGATTACAAATCCTGCGAAGCAGTAATAAACGTAATGGTGCGTTTATTTAATTGATAGGCAACAATTAAACAAAACTAAAATATTAAATGAAATTAGCTTCAATAGACAATAAGACCAGAGACGGACAATTAGTTGTGGTAAATAAAGAGTTAACAAGGGCGGTTAAAGTGCCTGAAATAGCTAAAAATATGCAAACTGCAATTGATAATTGGGAAGATACCGAAAGTAAATTACAAGGTGTTTATGAAGACTTAAACTTAAATAAATTATCTAATTCATTTGAGTTTTCTTCTGTTAGAGTTTTAGCTCCAATTCCAAGAGCTTATCATTGGGCTGATGGAAGTGCTTATGTTACTCATGTTGAACTTGTACGTAAAGCTCGAAACGCAGAATTACCTGAATCTTTTTGGACTGACCCTTTAATGTATATGGGAGCTTCTGATGCGTTTATTGGAGCAAATGATGATATTAAAATCGAAAAAGAAGATTGGGGTATTGATTTTGAATCTGAAGTAGCTGTCATTACTGATGACGTTCCAGCAGGAGTCAATTCAAAAGATGCTTTAAAACATATTAAATTGATAACCATTATCAATGATGTTTCTTTAAGAAATTTAATCCCAAATGAACTTTCAAAGCAATTTGGGTTTTACCAATCAAAACCTTGGACATCATTTGCTCCTGTAGTTGTTACTCCAGACGAATTGGATGGCAATTGGATTGGTGGAAAACTTCATTTACCCTTAAATTCTACCTTAAACGGAAAATTGATTGGCTCACCAAATGCAGGAATTGATATGACATTTGACTTTGGTCAATTAGTAGCACACGCTTCAAAAACTCGTTCATTAATGGCAGGAACAGTTATAGGTTCAGGAACAGTTGCAAATCAAGGAAGTCCAAATGGCTCAAGTTGTTTAGCAGAAGTGAGATGTTTGGAAATAATAAAAGACGGAAAAGCATCTACTCCATTTATGAGTTTTGGAGATAGAATTGAAATAGAAATGAAAAACAAAGAGGGTAAATCGATATTCGGAAAAATAAATCAAGTAGTTAAAGAATATAAAAAATAATTAATGCCCAATAACTAAGTATTCGTTTTGCCTTTACCGCGAAATGCGACACTGGTAGGCTAAACCAAATACTCTGCTCCCAAGTATAAGAAATCATAGGTTGAATACAAAAAATTACAAGTATTAGCAATCCTGCTGAACTGTACATAAAAAAAGGCCACTCTATCGAGCAGCCTTGAAATTGGACTAGAAAATCAGCTTTAGGATTTAAAACCGATTTTCTTTAGAATTTCTCCCATTAAACACCATTTTGTAAAAGATGATTGCAACAAATTTGCTCCCACAAATGCGGTAAACCACAGCCAATTAATGTTAACATAAACTGCTAACAATACACTGATTAATACAAAAGTTCCGGCTACTCCTATTATGATTCTACTTCTCATTTTTTAATTTTTTTTAATTCGATTTTTCTACATTAAGCACTGAAATATGTACTCTTGATTGTGTTTTTTGTTTGCTGTTAAATGCTTCAACGGCATTAAAAACTGCATCTACGCTACTCTCTGGCAAAAAAGCAAAGAAGAGCATGGATTGGTATTTCCCATTGCTTCCGCCAAACCAATTGTCGTCTAAACTAGAAGCTTTTTTATTTCCGTAACCCACCAATTCTGTTGAAGAAAAGGCATTAACATTGTTTTCTCTAAGCATTTTCAAAATGTCTTCTTCAAACATCTGAATTGCCGTTATGACTAGCATTTTCATGTGTATTTATTTTTTAGTTTTTCATTTTTCTCCCACTTTTTCTTTTCTGTCATGTAATAAATTAAAGGCACTACAAGCAGCGTTAGAATAGTAGATACAATTGCTCCGGCAACCAACGAAATGGCTAAACCTTGAAAAATCGGGTCGAATAAAATTATGGACGCCCCGATAACTACCGCTCCAGTGGTCAATAAAATAGGTGTCGTTCTAACTGCTCCTGCATCTATAATGGCTTGCTTTATGGGTGCTCCTTCATTTAATCTAATTTCTATAAAGTCGATTAAGAGCACCGAGTTACGAACCATTACACCAGCCAAAGCTATCATTCCAATAAAAGAAGTGGCTGTAAAAAAGGCATCTAAAAGCCAATGACCGAGAATAATTCCAATCAAAGAAAGTGGAATCGCAATCATCATTACAATAGGTGTTTTAAAGTTTTGGAACCAGCCTACGATTAGCATATAAATCACTAAGATTACTATTAAAAAGGCGGCACCTAAGTCCCTAAAAACTTCTAAGGTAATTTGCCATTCACCATCCCATTTTACAGTAAAGTTGCGCTCATCTTTAATTTTTCCCATGTAAAGCTCATTCACTTCGTATCCTTGAGGCAAGTCCATGGCTTTAAGTTTTTCTTCCATACCTAATATGACATAAGCCGGACTTTCTAAATCTCCTGCCATGTCGGCAAGCACATATACCACCCTGTTTTGATCTTTACGATAAATGGTTTTCTCCGCTTTTTTCTCACTCACTTTAATCAAATTAGCAAGCGGAACATTCTCTCCACGGTTATTTTTAATGCTCAACTCTTTTATCTCCTCGATGCTGCTTTTTTCATGTTCGTCTAAAGCCATTACAATACCAATTTGCTCATGCGCTGTTTCATCATAAAGATGAGATATGGGTACTTCTCTCAAAAGGTAAGTTAAATTGCCAACCAATTGTGCAGGCGCAATGCCATTTAGCATGCTTCTTTCTCGATCAATTTCAAATGTATATTCTGTTTGGTCGGCTTCCACCATCCAATCTACATCTACAACGTCATCTGTATTTTCTAAAATCTCTTTGACTTGAGCGGCTACTTTTATTTGATCTTCGTAATTCGGCCCATAGATTTCTGCCACCAAAGTAGATAACACAGGAGGTCCTGGCGGCACTTCTACCAACTTAATGTTTGCGCCATACTTATCGCCAATGGTTTGAATGTCCTCTCTTATTCTTTTAACAATATCATGACTTTGGTCTTTCCGTTCTGCTTTAGGCAGAAGATTTACCTGTATATCTGCCACATTACTTCCACTTCTAACGTCGTAATGGCGAACCAAACCGTTAAATGTAATCGGCGCAGAAGTACCAACATAGTTTTGATAGTCAACCACTTCAGGTACATTGGATAAATACTGCGCAATTTCTTGAGCTACTACAGCAGTTCGCTCCAATGTTGTGCCTTCATCCATATCGATGACTACTTGAAACTCATTTTTATTATCGAAAGGCAGCATTTTAACCGCTACCGAATTGGTGTAAAACAAAGTCATACTACCCAGAAGTAGCACTACAGTTCCAAAAAGCACAGCCCATCTTTTCTTTTTATTATCTAAAAGAGGTTGCTCTATTTTCTTGTACCATTTATAAATAAATCCACTTTCATGCCCTTCTGCTTCTTTTTCTTCTTGAGCGTCTTTTTCTCTTAATAAATGGTAACCCAAATATGGTGTTACTGTTAAGGCTACAAATAAAGAAAGTATCATGGCAATAGATGCTCCAATGGGCATTGGACTCATATAAGGCCCCATCATACCTGAAACAAAAGCCATGGGTAAAATAGCGGCAATCACCGTAAAGGTTGCCAAAATGGTTGGGTTTCCTACTTCATTGATGGCATAAATGGCTGCTTGTTTAAATGGCAATCGCTTCATTTTAAAGTGGCGATGCATGTTTTCTGCTATGATAATGCTGTCGTCCACTACAATTCCCACAACAAACACCAAAGCAAATAAAGTAATTCGATTTAGAGTGTAATCAAGCATGTAATAACTGAATAGAGTCAATGCGAAGGTTAGCGGCACCGAAAAGAAAACCACCAAACCGCCGCGCCATCCCATAGCTAGCATCACCAATGCAGTAACAGCAATAATGGCAACGCCTAAGTGTAGAAGTAGTTCAGCTACTTTTTGTGAAGCTGTGTCACCGTAATTTCTCGTTACCTCTACAAACACATCGGCAGGAATTAAGTCTTTCTTTAAAACCTCAATGTGCTCTATAACTTCTTCAGATATTCGCATAGCATCTGCTCCGGCAACTTTCGCCACCGAAAGTGTAACCGCATTGTATTCTGAAGGGAATTGCGCGTGTTTAACATTTCCTTTGCCATATCCAAAACTAACGTAGTTAACAGGCAGTTCTGGACCGTCGGTAATTTGAGCTACTTGATGCAAATAAACTGGCATGTTTTGGTAAACACCGACTACTAATTGCTCCACATCTTCTTTGCTTTTTAAGAATTTACCCGTAGTGAGTAAAAACTCTTCATCTGCACTGTTAAACTTACCCGATTGCGAGCTTTGGTTGTTCGCTTTTACCATTTGCATCACTTGCAAAGGGTCTATATTGTTGGCTTTTAGTTTGTCTTTGTCCAAGCTAATTCTCACTTCTCGACTTCTGCCACCAATTACACCAGTTAGCGATACCTCATTGACTCTTTCCACTTCATTGCTTAATTCTTCAGCAATTTGTCTTAACTCAAAATCGTTGTAATTTTCGCTCCAAAGCGTTAAACCCAGCATGGGCACATCGTTAATGGAACGAGTTTTAATCATAGGCATCATAGCTCCTTCAGGGAAAAGATGAGCATGCTTGATTAATTCATCGTAAAGTTTAACATAAGAGCGCTCGATGTCCTCTCCTACTTTAAACTGAACAATAATCATCGCTTGGCCGTTCATGGCCATGCTGTGAATGTGTTTTACTCCTTTTATGTTAGCAATGGCTTTCTCTAAAGGTTCTACTACTCGGCTTTCCATTTCGGCCGGACTTGCTCCCGGATAACCCACCAATAAATCTGCCATAGGCACATTAATTTGTGGTTCTTCCTCCCTAGGAATCAGCGTAGAACTGTAAACGCCTATCACCATTAGTGCTATCATTAGCAGTATGGTTAACTTGGAGTTGATGAAAAAGTTGGCAATCTTGCCTGACATTCCTTCTTGCATATCTTTAATTTTTTATTGTTGTGGCAATTTTCTTTTAATCAATTGATTATTGATTAATTGAAACTCCGTTGTATAATCTTCCTTCAGCTTTCACGATATAACTTTCATTGGCTTTTAAGCCAGAAAGCACTTCAACTTGATCTTCTGAAGTTTCACCTAACCTCAACCATCTTAAAATGGCTACCCCTTCTCCATTTGTTGTGTAAACGCCGCTTAATTGCCCACGGTGAACCAAAACACTAGTTGGAATAATTATTTTAGTTTGCTTGCTGCTGTCGCTTGAAAAAATGCGTGCATTCACAAACATTCCGGGAAGTAGGTTTTCATTCTTTTCTTCAATAAGTAGCTTTACTAAGTACTGCCCGCCAGTGTTTTTTGATGAATAACTCACATCTTTCACCTTAGCTGTTACATGTATGTCAGAAGATTTTAGTTTTATATCCGCTTTTTGACTGATTTTTACTGCATTAATCTTAGACTCTGGCACCATTATTAAAGCTTCCATTTGATCCATAGATTCTAGGTTTACCAATGGATGACCTGGTGCTGCCATGTCACCGGCTTTTACAAATGTGTTGGCCACTGTTCCTGCAAAAGGAGCTCGAATATTGAGGTACTCGAACTGCGCCATTACTTCTTTTTTCATGTTTTTTGCCACATCTAATCCAGCTTTTGCCATTTCAAAGCGACTTTTCATATTCTCCAACTCTTTGTCCGATGCACTTCCGCTTTTGTGTAGGTTTTTAAAACGCTCGTAGTCATTTGCTGCATTGTCGAAACCAGCTTGTGCTTGCGCTATTCCTGCTTCAGTTTGGGCTGCCTTTGCTTGTAAATCGACACTGCTTATAGTTAGCAACAGCTGCCCTTTTTTCACTAGTTCGCCAGACTTAACAAGTACTTCACTCACTTGCCCCATCATGCGAGTGCTAATGTTTGCACTTTCTACCGCTTGAATTTGTCCGCTGCCCTCAATTTCTATGCTCGATTGATTGGCTTCAACTTTGGCTAGCTCCACTTTTATCGTTTCTGTGTGTTGGTTAATTGTTTTTTCTTCTGGACTTGAACATGCCGATAATACTCCGACTATACTTAATCCTAGAATGTAATATGTTGACTTTTTCATTTTTTTCGTGTTTGAGATATTGAATTTAATCGTTGTTCTATTTTTATTTTGTTAAAAAGGCTAAGTACGCTTGCGTTATTTCGAATTCAAACACCGCTTGCAATAAACCTATTTCTTCTTGAAGCAATTGATTTTCGGCCATCAGTAAGTCGGTGGTTTTTTCAAGTCCTTCGCCAAAGCGATCTTTTCTAATTTTATATGCTTCCGAGGCTTGCTCTACAGCCAATTCTTGTTGACTTACCTTTTGTTGAGCTAGTAAAACTTGTCTGCTTACTTTGTTGACTTCAACTTTGCTTAGCGATTCATATTCTTCAGCTTCAGTTCTTGCTATTTGATATTCAATTTTTGACTTTTGAGCTAAAGCTGCATTTTGATATCCCTTAAAGAGCGACCAGCTTAATTGAACGCCAAGCAAGTAACCATCGGCATCAGCTTGTAATATTTCATCGTCGTACATTTGGTATCGACCAAAAGCATTTAAGCGTGGAACAAAGCTCATTTTGTTTGCTTTTGCCATATTTTCATAGGCATCAGCAGCTTTAAACATGGCCAAAATATCATCTCTATTTTCAGGTAAATTAGATTGTAAATCAACTTGAACAATGGAAGTTTTTAATTGGTCTTTTGGTAGGTAAACACAATTGCCAATGCTGTCGTTTACCATGTGTGCCAATTGTTGAGAGGCATCTTGCAAGCGATTGTTAGCGGCACTTTTTTCCGTTTTTAATTGTTGCAAACGAAGTTGTGCTTGAAGCAAATCAGGTTTTTGTAGCATTCCTTGTGCATAATAATCCTGAACCATCTTAACGCTACTTTCTGCCATGTCAACAGCTTTACTAATTACCTCAATGGCTTCATAACTCAACTGTAAAGTCATATAGGCTTTTTTAAGTTCTAATTGCATGCCTTCTTTAGTGCGAGCAGACTTTTGCTGCATGGCTTGCATTTTAACTTTGGCTGCTTTTCTTTTATAAAGCCCATCAACGTTGATTAAAGGCATATTCACTGAAACTTCAGTTGCATAGTTTTCCGTTCTGTCTGGGTCGTTCAATAATGCGGGGTTAAAATCCTGCATCGTCAAGATTTCTTGATTCAATTTTGAACCAAAAGCCATTAGAGGATTAGTAGTACTAATAGCGGTGTAAAACAATTCAACTTGTGGTAAAAACAAGGAGTGGCTTTGTCTGTAATCTGCTCGTGCAGCTTTATATTCTTGCTCAGCGATTTTCACTTTCCAGTTGCCATCATTCAGTTTTTTCAGTAAATCAGCCTCGCTTATTCTTACTGTATCTTGACCTTTCACTGAAGTAAAAGCAAAGAAAGTTGCAATAATTAGACTTAGTGATTTTAATGTATAGCTCATTTCGTTTATTTTTTTACAAAATTAGCTGTCCTCTTTAGCCTTGGAGGTAACATTGGTTACAAGCCACATTATAACGTAAAAAGCTATTAACTAAGTCATTAATCTATTTTATTACTAATTAAAAAAAATGGCTATTAAACTCAGCCTCTTGCTTTAGGTCTTTTTCTAGCTAAGCTTGTGATTTTGTTAAAAACAAGAAGGGAAAAACACAAACACTCTGGAAAGTGGCTCAAGCGATAACCCTTGAAACAATATTTAAATATTCTTTATTTTAGCTAATAATCAACATATTTTAGTGCTTCCTATGGGTAGCCATTATGTGTTAAATATACGTGTGCGATTTTGAAAACTACTTATTTATAACAAGTGAATTCTTTCATTAAAAATATTGCTATTAAGCAAAGGTTAAATTCAAGTTTTGGATTTATCCTTTTGTTGTGGTGTTTTCTTACGTTTATTAATATTGATAAAGCTTTTCATATAGATGATACTTTTCATCTTGAAGCAGCTACGTGTATTCAAGAAAATCCGTTCAAACCTATGTCAGGTTTAATAAATTGGGAGCATTCACCTAAGCCAATACACCAATACAACCAACCGCCCCTTTTCTTTTATCTAATTGCTTTCATGCAGTATTTGTTTGGACAAGGTGAAATAGTCATGCATCTGCTTTTATCGGTATTTACATTACTTAGTCTTATCTATTTTAATAAAATATCAACCCTTTTAGGTGTGGCACAAAAAAGGTTATTGCTGGTAATATTTGCATTTTGCCCTGCTTTTATTGTCAACCAAAACCTAATGACAGATATTCCAATTTTAGCCATATCACTAGGAGCAATGTATTACCTATTTCAAGGCTTAAGGACTGAAAAAACAATCTATTTTATAATTTCATCTACTTTATTAGGTTTCGGTTTGCTTATAAAGTATTCACTATTCCCTCTATTTCTTGTAATTCTACTAACTATTCTTTTGACTAAGAATTCCAAAAGAGTTGCTGTACTTATAGTCCCAGTGACTTTTCTATTCCTTTGGTCAATTTGGAATCTATTTGAATTTGATTATATCCATCTGTTAAATAGACCAAAACCAGTTTTTCATTCTAGAAAAATAATCTCTTTCCTAAGCTCTTTAGGATCAATGTCTTTTTTTACAGCTGTATTTATTTACTCAATCTTACCGAAACAAATGGTTAAATCTTTAATCATATTAGGATTTATCTTTTTTACTGTTTCAGTTCCATTAGTCTATTTCGATATAATTGCTGAGTCTAACTATAATCGGGTGTTAAACTTCATGTTCATTGGAAATGGTTTATTATTAATTGCTTTTGTAGTAAAAAGAGTATTTGAGCTCCTCATAAAAGAGAAAAAAGACAAATATCACCTCTTCAACTTTTCTATTGCACTCTATATTATTGGTTTTACTCTTTTCATTGGGCTATTTGCCCCTTTTAATGCAAGTCGTCATGTACTTCTATTAATTCCATTCTTGCTTTTGTTAGGCCACAAACAATTCGAAAAATCACATAAAACAATTAATAATTTAGTTGTATTAACTACTATTTTCTTGGGTTTAATGTTAGGTATTTCTGATTGGGTTTATGCTGATTTCTATCGTAAATCTCCTTTTATGGTTGAAGTGAAAGCAGAGAGAACTTGGTCTGTTGGTCATTGGGGTTGGCAATGGTATTCAAAAAAGGCAGGGATGAAAATCTATTCAAAAAAAGAAGATCTTAAAATAAGAAACAATGATATTGTTGTGATTCCCAAGGATATACCGAAGCAGTATATTAGCAGTAGAATTAAATTAGATACCATTGATTACATTTCACAAAAATCTAATTTTTTGACTTTTTTTTCAGGTAAAAATTTCGCTAGCATGTATCTCACCTTAAGTGAAAAGCCAGCCTGGTCATTATCAAAGGAAACTATTGACACTATTTTTGTTTGTAAAGTAAAAAAAGAATTAAACCTTAAGGATATTCGAACACGAATAATATCCAACCGCGATTGGTATAAAGCTATTAAGAATAAAGCTATAGAAGATAGTATTTCGATTGACTCCGCCCTTTTTATAGAAGCTAAACAAACTCTTATCAAACAAAGGAATAATAGTCCTACTGGGTTTAACTAAGCTCTCCAAGTAATTTGCACTAATTCACACATAAACGTAAACATGTTAGCTATACTCTATACATAAATAGACTTGCAGTCCAAAACAACACTAGATAGAGTAATTAATTTAAAAAGTTGCAGTCAGGAAATGATAACCCAGCATTGACGAATTATCTTAATTCACACTTATTTTTCCATCTCAATCACCCAAATCCCACGTAGTTCATTTTCACCATAACCCAACGCTTTGTCGTTTGGATAATGTGCTTCTATTTTAGCTAATGCCTCTTTGGATACTTGATCTGATTTTCCGTGGCACTGCAAGCACATGGCATTGGTCAAAATGGGAAAATAGGCTAACCATTTACCATCTTGATCTTTTACTTGAGGTTTAATGCTTTGATTGGCGGCTAATTGATTTTTTGCTTCATTTATATAAGCTAGCTCGGCTTCGTTTGCCGCATTATCCGGATTCCTATTTTTATCAGAAACCCTTTTTACAGCAGCTAGATGAATATTTGCCAAACTGTCGGTAATTGGAATTGCTTCTATATTGCAAAATTCAATTGCTCCGGCAGTTCCACTTTCTCCAATTGCTTGAACTAAGTTTTTGCCAAGCGCAGCTTGGGTTGCTTGTGCTATCTCCTTTCCTTTTTCAAGAGGACTTTTTACATCTTTTTCGCTTAAAACTTCTTTTACCGCTGTTGTACTATTTTCTGCTTTTTTACTTTTATTTTCTTCGTTCATGCACGATTTACTTCCAAAAGCAAAAGCGATTAACAATAAAAAGTAGAGTAGTATTTTATTTTTCATTGGTGTCAATTTTTTTTGATAATCCATTGCTATAAAAGTTACAATATAAACCTATTCTCTTTTGCGCAGACTTATAATCCGTTAAAAAAATACTAAAAAAGGATTTAAGTCCGAGCAAAAGAGGGAATCATTTAGTGATTCCTATTGTTTAATGATTTTAAAATTTTGTATCAATCCACCTAGTTCTTCAACGGTTAAAATATAAATGCCCGTTTTTACATCCGATAAATTAAAATCAATTTTATGATCACTTACCTGTAGCTTTTTATAGACTATACTTCCAGTTATGCTTCTTATCGATACATTTACTTTGACGCTGTTTTTATTAATAAGCTGAAACCTCTCTTGAACAGGGTTTTGAGATAAATAGAAATTATTAGCCGTTTGTGTTTCATCAATACCTACACCAATAATTTGAATACACCCAGAAGTATCTGAACAGCCATTTTTTGATAAAACAACTGCATAATTCCCATTTGCCGTTGCTATAAACGAGCTCGTAGTATCTCCTATGATTACAGTATTATTTGAACAATCAATCCATTGATAACGATCTGCTGTAGTATCATTTGCCATTAGGTTTACTCCATTTTGGCTAATCGTAGTATCAATTAAGGGTAATTGAATTGCTGAACCTGGGGAATTGAAATTAGAGCTTGTTCCTGTTAATGCAAAATTGCTAAGAATTCCATCTCCGGAATTAACCGAATTAAAGACTTTAATTATCGAGGTATTATTTCCACCTGCAATTCCATTATTCATATTAAAATGAGCAACTAGACCAGGAGTTGGGCCACAAAACTCAACATTCATGTTGGCAACTATTTCTGCTTGTGTTCTGGCTACATTCCAAATCCTCAATTCGTCAATTCCTCCAGAAAATGGCACAGATCCACCTGGTATTCTTTCGCCAATTATTAAATTAGTATTTCCTGCAGGGGTATTAACCGATGACAATGATCCTGTTACCGACTGAACTCCATTAATATATAAATATCCGGTACCATTGTTCAATACAAATGCAACATGTGTCCATTGATTAGTTTGGATGAGACCTGAGGATGTATTTAAGTTGGCATTCGTACCTCCAGAGATAAAACCCAATCCCCTACTTGAGTTAACCATAAACGTGTTTCGAGAGCCAACAGTATTTAAACCGTAATCTAAAATTGTTAAATTGGCAGAAGGTGCATTTGGACTAACATTAACCCAAGCTTCAAATGTCCTATTATTAGAATCTAGAATACCAGGAAAACTTGTTTGTACATAATCATCTACTCCGTCAAAATACAATGCTTCTCCAGGTATAGTCCCACCACCAGAAGAGGATAGTGATACGCAAGCGGAAGTATCGGTACACACGGTGTTTGATAAAATAACAGCATAGGTGCCGCCAGACCTTGAAACTAGGGTTCTGCCTGTGTCTCCAACTAAAATACTGTTTGCTATGCAATCATACCACTGATAGTGGATGTTTGAACTGGTATCGTTAGACGTAAGCGTTTGATTCAAGGTGTCGATACTAATACCAAAGTCTAAAGGATTCATAGCATTTATACCAGCGCCTGTTATCCAGTTTGAAACCTGTCCTGTCATAGCAAAATTTTGAGCAACAGCAGTATCACCTAAAGCGCCAATAACATTTGTTAGTCCAACATTGTTACCTAAGGCTAGCCCTTGATTTAATTTATAATATGCAAGTAAAGAAGTAGGATGTGTACACAATTCTGAGTTCATACTTGCCACTATTTCAGCCTGAGTTTTAGCAACGTTCCAAACTCTCAATTCATCAATTCCTCCAGAAAATGGGATAGAGCCTCCAGATACCCTTTGCCCAATAGTTAATTTAGCGTTTCCTGATGGTGTATTTACTGAAGTCAATGAACCTGTTCCTGACTGAATTCCGTTTACATATAAATAACCAGTACCATTATCCAATACAAAAGCGACATGAGTCCATTGCCCTGCTTGAATCACAACTGATGTTGTGCTTATATTAGCATTTGTGCCACCCGAAAAATAACCTAACCCTCTATTAGCATTTATCATAAACGTATTCCGAGAGCCAGCAGCATTTAAACCATAATCTAAAATAGTTAGATTGGCATTGGGTGCGTTAGGGCTTACATTAACCCAAGCTTCAAAAGTTCGATTATTCGTAGCTAATACACCAGAAAAATTTGTTTGAACATAGTCGTCAACTCCATCGAAATTTAAGGCATTTTGAGCACTCAATGTCCCAAAAAAAGTTAAAATACAGGACAATAGAGATAGTAGTTTTTTTCTCATCTCTTAGTTAGATTTTTATATGATTCATTAGCAATTAAAATTATAATAATTTTTTAACTCCTACTTTAAAATCAAAAAAAATGCAATAAGCTTAAAGAGCCATTTACCTTGGTAATTTAACTATGTATTATCCTGTGATTTAGTAATCCCTTATGGCATTGAACTATTCGGTTAAATCTTTTCATTCCGATTAAAAAAGCCTATGGATACAATTCTTAAAAACCCTAAAACTACCTAACAATTAATTTTTTGCTCATACGCTTGCCATCTAAAACAGTTGTCACGAAATAAATTCCTGAACTTAATTCATTCGTGTTTAAAACAAACTTAAACTCATTCTTAGACATCGAACCGTTAAAAACTTCTTTTACAGTTTTACCAACTACATTTTGAACGTAAATCTTAGCGTTTTTTACAGGTGAAATTGGGTTTACAGTAATGTTTACAATATCAGATGCAGGATTTGGATATAGAATAAAATCGTTCTCCAAAGCGACTCTATTTTCAATTCCAGATGCCTGACCATTGATTCTAAAGTTATCTATCCAGATATTATTTCCACCACCATATTCAACTTCAATCATAAACTTAACATTGTCCCCAGTTTTTACAGCTGAATTTATAAATTGAGCAGGTATCGTTACGGTTTTCCATTGTGCTTGACTTGCAGGAACAAAGTTTCCACTTGAAGTAGCATTGTCAAACGCAAAGAAAGCTGGAGTCATCGTAATTAAACTAATCCATGTTTTTCCGCAGTCTAACGATGCCTTTACGTTCACTTTATCGGTATTTGATGAGTTTCTTCTTCGATAAGCTATTTCCATAGATACTGAAGGGTTAATTACATCAGACATTTTTAAACTTGGTGAAATCGCTTGATCTTTTGAAGTCTTAAAAACAGAAGCATTGTTATTAATCCACAGACATGCTGAGCCTGAAAATGAAGTAAACGAACTTCGCTCGAGCGTTGGTGCAAAATATTCATCTATGATGACCCAGTCTCCATTGAATTTTACAGGATCCTCAAAGCTTTCATTGTAGTTAAAAGCTGAGTACTTTGCTCCTACTGTGTTTATATGAACATAATTTGTCAATAATACACTATCAGATCCGGCAGCATTGGAAACTTTTAATTTTACATCATAATTCCCAGGGTTAGCATAAGTAATGGTAGGGTTTGCACTAGTTGAACTTGATGGCGATCCACCTGGAAATGTCCATTGATAAGTCGTTAAAGGCCCGCCGTAACTATTTTCATTAAAAGTAATTGAGCCTCCAGGGCAGGCAAATTTATCAAAGTCAAATATCTCTACTATAGGTTTTGGCATTGCAGCAACATGGCCTACATTAATCCCAGTTTGGATTTCATTATAGGTTGATGTGATACTATCAAGAATAAGTTCGTTTGAAATAGCGGCATGTACTCGTGCCTTCTGACCATTCGTAAACATTGCCAAACAAACGTCTCCATAACCCATGTAGTTTTCCAATTGATCTGGAACATTAGTTGTGTAAGGGTTTGGCCTAGAAGCTATTCCTCCAGAAGCATCGTTAGAACAGGTGTTTAAATTAAAATTACAAGAGTTGTTGTTATCATCAAATTGCGGTGGAGTGTCGCATACAAAATCTCCAGAAGCATGACACCAAGAACCACATCCTCCACTAAAAGTATGTTCTAATGTAAAGCAGTGGCCTATTTCGTGAGTAACCGTACGGCCATCAGCACTCTGAGCGACCTCAATGCTTCCCCACTCATCAGCTCTAACAACTAAACCAAAACCTGTTGAACCTGAAGCTGGCATTTGAGCATAACCCAATGTAGTTCCTGGGCTTCCAATATCTATATTTTTAACAATCCAAACATTTAAATAAGAAAATGGATCCCATCTTGAAAGTGATTTAACTGAATTATTGGCCCCATAAGTTAAGTGGCTGTTTATTCTTTTAATTCCATTCGTAGGATTTCCAACAGGGTCTTTTGTGGCTAAAACAAATTCCATTTGAAAATCTGCTATATGCGGTTTAAAGATATTTCTAACGCTCGTCGTATCTGCATTCCTTTTATTAAAATCTTCATTTAAAACACGAATCCCATCATCAATCTGAGTTTTAGAAATTAATCCGTCTCCATTGTAATGTATATTATGAATCACCAAAGGAATTCGATATAAAATTTGTCCGCTTTTTAAGGTCCTTTGTTGCGCAGCAATTTTATTAAATGCACTTAATTTCGATTCGTACTTTGCCCTTAACTCTGGATCATTTTTAAATAGGTTTTCTAGGTTTAATTGCGTCCCACACCAATCTCCTTGAGAATAGCCCGAAAGCATCACAGACATTATTAGGGTAAAGAATAATAATTTTTTCATGGATTATTTTGTATTTCTAAAAATTGAACTATAAAATTAAGCAAATAATAAATGATGGCTTAAGTAAAGACGGCAGACTATTTAATTTAGTTGTTTTTAACCTTAGATAAATAAACCTAAAATTCGTAACATTTTAGCATGTATTTGAGGGACTAAATTTGATTTAAAGCAAACTCTATGTCTTCTAACAAATCACTAATGTCTTCTACTCCAACACTCAATCTAATCATAGAGTCTAAAACTCCTGACTTTTGCCTTTGTTCTTTTGGAATAGCTGCATGTGTCATGCTTGCAGGGTGGCAGATTAAAGATTCTACTCCACCTAAGGATTCGGCTAAAGTAAACACCCTAAAACTAGACATGACTTTATATGCTTCTTCTTGAAGGTCGCCTTTTAGTGTAAAGGAAATCATTCCTCCAAAATCACACATTTGTTTTTTAGCTATTTCGTGATTTGGGTGGTCTTCAAAGCCAGGCCAAAAAACACCAGCAACTTTAGGGTGAGATTTCAAATAATTTGCGATGACTTTCCCATTTTCACAATGTCTTTGCATTCTTAAGTGCAAAGTTTTTATTCCTCTTAGCACCAAAAAACTATCTTGAGGTCCACAAACAGCTCCACTGCTATTTTGAATAAAATATAGTCTTTCAGCTAAAACAGCATCTTTACAAACTAAAGCCCCCATAACTACATCTGAATGGCCGCCTAAATATTTTGTAAGGGAGTGCATCACGATATCTGCACCCAAATCTAATGGGGTTTGCAAATAAGGCGTGGCGAAGGTATTATCAACGGCCAATAATACACGATGCTTTTTTGCAATCGCAGAAACTGCCGCTATGTCTATGATGTTCATCATGGGATTGGTTGGGGTTTCTACCCAAATCATTTTTGTATTTGATGTTATTGCAGCTTCTATTTGTGCCATATCATTCATCGGAACAAACTTGAATTTGATACCAAAAGGCTCAAAAATCTGAGTAAAAATCCGATACGTTCCTCCATATAAATCATCAGTAGAAATTACTTCATCTCCAGATTTTAGTAATTTAATTGCTGCATCTATGGCTGCTAATCCGCTTCCGAAACACATTCCAAATTTTCCATTTTCAAGAGCTGCCAAATTATTCTCCAAAGCTTTTCTTGTTGGATTACTTGTTCTAGAATATGCAAAGCCTTTGTGTTCTCCGGGTGTTTTTTGATGATAGGTCGATGTTTGATAAATCGGAGTCATTACAGCTCCTGTAGCAGAATCTGGTTCTAAACCTGCATGAATCACTTTGGTTCCAAATCTCATTTTTTCTTTATCCATATCCGTATTTTATCTTTGAAATCAATCTAATCACAATATAAAAGCTTGTTACAATTTAACTTAAGAGTGTGTTTTTTTAATCCATTTAGGTAGAATAATAGCTCCTATAAACAAGTAAGGATAATAAGAAACCAAGCGCCACAAAACAGCTAATGTTGCTGCTAAGCCTAAGGGAATAAAGTCTTTTAAAAAGCCAGAAAAAGCTAATTCTGCAACTCCAGTTCCACCTGGAGTTGGACTAATAAGCATAATTACCCACATCACTAATTGACGGGCATAAATGAGTAGATGTTCATCCACTGCAACGAATGCGAGAATTAAAAAATTGACAACCCAGAACCTTGCAGTCCAAGAAAAAAAAGTTGCTGAGAAAGCTTTAGCCCAAAACCGAAAAGGCTTGCCCTTTAATTCGTTTGATGTTATTATAATTTCGTCTCCAGTAGCTGCCGCTGCAAACCTCCATTTTCTCAAAAAAGGCAACCTAAATATTTGCAATAAAATCCATTTGAAGCCTCTTGGTCTAAAGAATATAGCATAACTAATTACAGAAGTTAAAAAAACAATAAAGCTATAACCTACAATAAAAATTCCTTCCGTTCCTAAGGTGTAGCCAAAGATTTCTTTTTGCATGGCAACTGGAAATAAATCGCTAAAACCAACCGCTAAAATAATTACTGGCACCATGATGATGTAAAACAATTCATCGAGCATTGCAGTTATCATAACAACGGCTGTACTACGACCCATACTTACGCCTTCTTTGTTGACAATGTATATTGCCACTCCTGAGCCACCTACCACAGATGGTGTAATTGCTGAGGCAAATTCCCACAACATAATGGTATCAAAACTATTTCGCCAAGAAATTTGATTGTCGGTTAGCACACGAATACGATACATGTATGCGAGATCGCGAATGGCCATCATTAAAAGTGCAATAAAAATCCAAAAACTTGAGTACCAAGTCCATTCAATAACCCGAAAGTTTTCTATATCAAAACTTCTAACAAGCATATAACTTGCTACAGCCAAGCCTATAATGATGGTAATCCAAATTCGGACTGGCGAAAATAACTTTAATGCTTTAGGATTGTTTTCCACTATTTTCTATTCCCTTTCATTTAATTTGCAACCTGAATTTTTTATGATGAAAAAAGTCTATTACTTGTCTTCTTGTTCTACTTGTATTCGCATTTTGAAAGAAGCTAATTTGAATCAAAACTTCGAATTGCAAGATATTAAAACTAATAAAATTACAACACAGCAAATCGAACAAATGCAAAAATTAGCTGGGTCTTATGAAAGTTTGTTTAGCAGAAGAGCCATCAAGTATAAAAGTATGGGTTTAAAAAACCAAAATTTAGCAGAAGACGATTACAAGAAATTAATTCTTGAAGAATATACCTTTTTAAAAAGACCGGTTGTTGTCATTGATAATCAGATTTTTATTGGAAACTCCGCAAAGACTGTAGCGGCACTTAAAGCAATTACACGGTAAATGCTAATCAGTTCAAACACCAAAGCGCATCTAGCAATTCTTAGCGCAAATATCATTTATGGCTTAAATTATTCCATTGCCAAAGAGCTAATGCCAGAATATATTCAGCCCTTTGGTTTTATTTTTTGTCGAGTTTTAGGTGCATTAATCTTGTTTTGGCTTTTTCAACTCTTTATTAAAACCGATAAAATTGAAAGAAAAGATTTTTTTCGCCTTTTTATCTGTGGCATTTTTGGTGTTGCAGTTAATCAATTATCCTTTTTTTACGGTTTGAATTTAACTTCGCCAATCAATGCAGCCATTATCATGACCTGCAACCCCATCCTGGTTTTGGTTTTCTCAGCCTTTCTAATCAATGAGCGCATCACACCTTTTAAAGTATTGGGTATATTTTTGGGCCTTGCCGGTGCCGCAGGTTTAATACTCAACAAGGGCTCGTTAAGCATAGGGACAAGTAATTTTACTGGTGATTTATTTATTTTTCTTAATGCGACTTCTTATGCCATATACTTGGTTACCGTAAAACCTCTTATGAATAAATACAGCCCACTAACTGTTATCAAGTGGGTTTTCTTGTTTGGTTTTACCATAGTATTGCCCTTTGGTTTCTCTGATTTTCAAGCCATAGAGTGGAATCGGTTTGACCTCCAGATTTGGTCTGCTTTTGTTTTTGTTGTTGTCGCCACCACTTTTTTTGCCTATTTATTCAATATTTATGGATTAAAGCGCCTAAACCCAAGCGTTGTGAGCACTTATATTTATTCTCAGCCTTTAATTGCTTCTTTAGTTGCTTTGCTTATGCAAAAAGATGAATTGAATATCATAAAAATTATTTCAGCGTTTTTAATCTTTACAGGAGTTTACTTGGTCAGCCGTAAACAAAAAACAAAAGCACTAAGTCAGGAATAATTACTTTTGGAATCTAAAAAATAATTTATGATTCATTCTATGACTGGCTTCGGAAAAGCCGAAGGTGTAGTTGCTAATAAAAAGATTGTCATTCAAATCAAGTCTTTGAATAGCAAACAGTCCGATATCAATGCGAAATTGCCCAATTTGTTTCGAGACAAAGAACTGACTTATCGCAAGTTAATTGCAGATGGACTAACCAGAGGAAAAATAGAATTGACCATTTCTTATGAAAATTTAGAAACCCAATCGACTTATCAAATTAATGGTGATTTATTAAAAGACTACTACCGACAATTAAAAACAATAAGCAATGAATTGGGTGCTGACGAAAAAGGAATCATGGAAGTGGTTACTAAATTTCCAGATGTTTTAAAAAGCCAAATTGAAGAATTAAACCCTGACGAATGGAAAAGTATAGAGGCCATTTTAATGGATGCTATTAAAGACATTAATGCTTTTAGAGCACAAGAAGGCTTGAGCTTAGAGGCCGATTTAAAACAACAAGTTGAAAAGATAAATAACTTGCTGCATGAGGCTTTAAAGTTTGAGCACGAACGCATAGAAACAGTAAAAGAGCGCTTAAAAACTAACCTGGAAGAATTGGAACAGAAGTCAAGTTTTAATCAAGAGCGATATGAGCAAGAGCTGATTTATTACATAGAGAAATATGATATTTCGGAAGAAAAAGTAAGGCTACAAACCCATTGCGATTATTTTATAGCATGCATGAATGACGAAGCTGGGCAAGGGAAAAAACTGGGCTTTATCAGCCAAGAAATGGGAAGAGAAATAAATACCTTGGGTTCTAAAGCAAATCACGCTGAAATGCAAAAAATAGTAGTAGAAATGAAAGATGCTCTTGAAAAAATTAAGGAGCAGGTATTAAATGTATTGTAGATGAGTAAATGTGTTATTTTTTCGGCTCCTTCTGGTGCAGGTAAAACTACAATTGTTCATCACCTGCTAAAGCAAAGTTTAGGCTTGGAATTTTCTATTTCTGCTTGTACTCGAGCAATTAGAGGAACTGAAGTTGATGGAAAAGATTATTATTTTTTGTCCACAGCAGCATTTCAAGAAAAGGTAAAGAACAATGAATTTGTGGAATGGGAAGAGGTTTATGAAAATCATTGTTACGGCACTTTAAAAAAAGAAATTGAACGAATTTGGGCTGGCGGAAAACATGTAATTTTTGATGTTGATGTGGTTGGGGGCTTAAACCTAAAAAAATATTTTGGAGACAAAGCTTTATCCATTTTTGTAATGCCACCTTCAATAAATGCGCTTGAAAGTAGATTAAAAGGAAGGGGAACGGATGCTGAAGATAGAATTTTAAACCGACTAGAGAAAGCCAAACAAGAGCTTTTAACCGCCGACCAATTTGATAAAATTATTTTAAACGAAGACTTGGAAACAGCCAAACAAGAAGCAGTTGAATTGGTTCGAGAGTTTATAAACGCATAAACAACATGAAAGTAGGTTTATTCTTTGGAACATATAATCCAGTGCATGTTGGCCACATGGTAATTGCCAATTACATGGTTGAATACACCGATTTAGATCAAGTGTGGATGGTGGTTACACCCCAAAATCCATTTAAGCAAAAACAAAGTATTTTAAAGGATTACGATCGGTTGCATTTGGTGCGTTTAGCCATTGGCGATGATCCAAAACTGGTTGCATCTGATATTGAATTTAGTTTGCCACAACCCAGCTATACAGCCACCACCTTAGTTTATTTAAAAGAAAAATTTCCAGATAAAGATTTTGCCTTAATTATGGGGGCAGACAATTTAAACCATTTTCATAAATGGAAAAACCACGATGAAATAATTAAGAATTATGAATTGTATGTTTATCCGAGAATGGACTCGAACGAAGGTGGCGAATTAAGACATCATTACAAGGTAAATTACGTAGAAGCACCAGTTATGAAAATCTCCTCTTCTTTTATTCGAAAAGCGATAAAAGAAGGCAAAAGCGTAAACCATTATATGCCAAGCGAAGTGGCAAAATATGTGGATGAGATGAATTTTTATAGGTAGAGTTCAACTCCTCAACTGCACTGTTGCTCGCTCATTGGTTTGATTTCACTAATTTAGTCTGTATAAAATGGGAATAAACGTAATGCTGCGTTTATTTGATTGTTACCAACAATACCAAAAATGAATACTAATTGGTTAATAATAATTTCAGTTTTTTCAGTTTCAATCTTCTCAGGTTGTAATACTGAAACAAAAAAATCAAATGAAAATATAATAACTGATAGTAATGTATCCGAAAATTTATTTAGTCTAAAATCGGAATTAAATTCATTTAGATACTCAAAATTCAATTCAATTGACTTTAGTAGCCAAGGAGAATTAATTCAAGAAATTGAAAATCTACAAAAAGTAGATTCTGAATTCAAAAACACAAATTTTCACCATTTTTTAGATACAAGTTGGAAAAATGTAACTGAAATTTTCAAATATGGTACAATAGTAATTAATGAAAATGAGCAACCTGTATATCTTTCAATTAAAGATCATGATGGATATAGCTACAATTATCATCTTGCAGAGTTGGATAATAAAGGTCAAATTAAAAAAGCTTGGATAATAGCTTACAGTTGGACTGCTGCAGAATGTATTGGCTATGATAGAGTTTTTATTAAATCTGACTCTATGATTTCAGAAACACTTCAAAAATGTTTTGATGAGGAACTAAAAGGTCAACAGAGTGTGGATAGTATTAGAGATGTGGCTCCACTTTCTACCTTCCATTCTAACTAAAAAATATTGGTAGCATTAGATTTTAATCAAATAAAGTCAGCCAATTTTAGCTTTTCAATTTGGCAATCTACAAGCGTCATACGTGCCTTATCGTTTTGACTTAAAAACTGATATTTCATTTCTGCAAAATTGCAACTCCTACTCTATTTGTAACAGTTGGACTGCGCACTATAGCTGTGGACTTCGCCAACTTCAACAAGGTAGATTTTGAGCAGACAAAATCAGCCAAACTCTGCTTTCCAATTTGGCATGTACAAAACTCAAACACACTTAACTGTCGGACTACAATACTGAAATTCCAACTCTGGGGATTTGCTTCTTCTCAACTTCGCTCTATCGGTTTGACTGAGTACAAAACTCAAAATCATTTCTTAACTTTGTATCCAAGTGAATACACTTGTTTATGTACTTAATTGAAAAAACTTCTGAATTTGATAAATGGCTTCGCAAGCTAAAAGACAGACGGGCAAAAGCTAAAATCTTATTTAGAATTCAACGGATAGAAGAAAAAGGAAACTTTGGAGACTGCAAGCCAATTGGTGATGGACTAACAGAACTAAGAATTCCGGAAGGAAAAGGTTACAGAGTGTATTTAAAAGAACATGGGGGAATCGTGACAATTCTGCTTTATGGTGGCGACAAGGCCACACAACAAGCAGATATTGAAAAAGCTAAATTACTGTGGACTAAATACAAAAAAGGCTAAATATGAAAACTACAAAATTTGACATCGCAGATTATCTTGATGATAATGAAATGGTAGCTGAATATCTAAATACAGTTTTAGAAGATGGAGACTCATCTGATGTAATTGCTGCAATTGGTCATATAGCGAAAGCCATTGGAATGACTAAAATTGCAGAAGAAACAGGACTTAGTAGGCCTAGTTTATATAAGGCTCTTAATCCAGATTCAAAACCACAATTTGAAACTATTTTCAAAGTTTTAAAAGCCGTTGGTGGTCAGCTTCATATTAATTCTATGCCTGCTACATAATTTTTATCGGTTTGATTAATTATTAAACTCAAAACTTACAGAATTTGAGAAAATATTAAAAGAATAACTATTGCCAATAACTAAGTATTCCCTCCACAGCGGGCAAGCTGATTTGCCGATACCGCGAAAAGCGGCACAGGTTGGCAAAAAATGAACACTCTGCCTGACCTCCGCCAGGAAGTTTGACGATTAAATACCTAGGGAGAAAACGATTTTAGATAAATTTAAACCGCACTGCTTGCTAAACTTAATTCACATAATTTAGCCGCAGAAAAACCTCAGCATTTCTATTTTAATTTTAATGATTACTTAAAATTTATGTCTCAACATGAAAGCAAAATTTGACTTTGAAGCGATAGAATCCATTGCTGATAATAATGAAGCTTTTAATAAATTAGATGCTGTGGCAGATAGTTTGGCCATCAACTCTTTTGCAATTATCGATAGTTTTCTCTCAGATCAAGAATCTTTGGCTTGTTTGGATGTTCTAAAAGAAAACAAGGAACAAGGAAATTTTAAAAATGCTGGAATCGGTACTTCCAATCAATATCAAATTGACAAAAGCATACGAGGGGATGAAATAAAATGGTTAGATGAAAGTAATCTATCAGAAGCCAACCAAGTTTACATGTCTCAAATTCAAGCCATGATGCGCTTTTTTAATCGGACGCTCTTTTTGAGTTTAAAAGACTTTGAATGTCATTTTGCACATTATCCAGCAGGAACTTTCTATAAAAGGCACTTGGATTTATTAAAGCTTTCGGATCATAGAAAACTGAGCTTTGTATTTTACCTCAATCCCAATTGGCAAAAAGGCGATGGAGGAGAATTATTGCTTTACTTAAAAGAAAATGAATCCGAGAAAACAATTTCTGTTGACCCCATCTTGGGCCGGCTGGTGATTTTTCGTTCTGAATTATTGGAGCACGAAGTAGCTTTAGCTAATAAAAGCAGGTACAGCATTACCGGTTGGATGTTGGACCAATATAAAGGGACTACGTTTTTGTAAACAAAAAAGGCGACTCTCTCGAATCGCCTTTTAAAAAAATTTTTTTTATTTATTCCACGTTTACCGTAATGGTAGCGCTCATTTGCTCTCCATAACTTTGGTGTAAACCATCGGCAAATTGCATGGTTAAGGTATGTTTTCCAGGGGATAATTCAATTTCAGCTTCAGTTTGTCCTCCACCATAGTGAATGTTTAAAGAGTCAGCAGGAACTGCTTCTCCTCTTGCCAAAAATGCTCCATCTATAATAATGTGATGATGACCAGTTCCTTCAGTTAATTCACCTGCTGGTTTTACTGTCATCCCTTCTACTCCAAAAACAATTTTTACTGGAGATTTTACTGTTTGCCCATCTTTTAAATTGGCAAAAAACACTTTTGCTCCTTCTGCTACTGGTAATAATTCTGCGTCAGCAGCTTCTTCCATCATCGCATCGTGGTCATGATCTGCGTGATCGTGGTCATGCGTTTCTTCTGTTTGAACTGCTTCTTCTTGTTTTGCTTCTGGAGCTCCACAAGAGGTCATTAAATAAGAGGCTGATGTAATTAGGGCAACTACTAATATTTGCTTTTTCATTATTGTTGTTTTTAATTTTCGAACTCGATTAATATTTGATTCTTCTCAACCGCTTCACCTTGTTTTACATTGATAGATTTTACAACCAAATCGGCTGGCGATTTTAATACATTTTCCATTTTCATAGCTTCCAAAACAGCTAAAGGTTCTCCTGCCTTAACTTCTTGTCCAACTTTAACTGGTATGTTTAATACTAAACCAGGCATGGGTGCTTTTAGTTCACTCACTCCTGCTTTTCCTAAATTATCCATCCCCAATTGGTGAAGCAATAAATCAAAGCGATCTTCCACTTTTAAGTCAACAATTTTATCATTTACTCGAATACTAAATGTTTTTGCTGTATAATCAGCATTTATCAACTCAACATTAAATGATTTGTGGTTTTTAATGACATGGAATTGTCCGTCCGCAATTTTAATTGCATCGTAATTTATTGTATTCCCATTGAGAATAGCAAGTCCGTCGTTTATCAATTCGACTTGAAATGACTTTCCGTCTTTTAATTCTACTTTTAGTTCACTCACAGTGGGCAAATATACATCTTATCCTTTAAGTTTTAAAAATCATGATTTGTTATTATTGAGATTTTGTCCGACGTTTGAGCCCTTAAACTTTGGTATGAAGAATCACCTATTTGCAAGCTTAATTATCCTCGCTTTTTTATTCATAAATGGATGTAAAAATAGTTCAAAGCTTACTGAGTTAACCGATTTTATCGATTTAGATACAATCGTAATTAAAGCCAATTCTGATTTAAATATATATCGCGCTTCTGAAAAAAGAGACTTTGATATCATACACACTAAGTTGGAAGTTTCTTTTGATTGGGATAGCACTTACCTTTATGGAAAAGCTTCCATTTTGTGCAAACCATACTATTATGACCAATCGAAATTAGTGTTAGACGCCAAGGGTTTTCAAATTATAGAAGTTGCCCTTTTAGATGATTTGGGAATAAAAAGCCCTTTGTTATACACCTATGATTCCTTAAAAATTAACATAGAACTCGGCAAAACGTATTCGAAATCTGATAGCTTATCGGTATTTATTAAATACATTGCTATGCCAAATAAACTTGAAGAAGGCGGAAGCAAAGCAATAACAAGCGATAAAGGCTTGTATTTTATTAATCCTGATGGAAGCCAAAAAGACAAACCCAAACAAATCTGGACTCAAGGCGAAACGCAGGCTAGTTCATGCTGGTTTCCTACAATAGACTCACCCAACGAAAGATGCACTCAAGAAATTTATATTACTGTCGATTCTATTTATAAAACACTTTCGAATGGGGTGTTGATGTTTCAAACTGAAAATCCTAATGGCACCAGAACAGATTACTGGAAACAAGATAAGCCGCATGCACCCTATTTATTTATGATGGCAATTGGCGAATATGCCATAGTAAAAGACACATGGAGAGATAAAGAAGTAAACTATTATGTTGAACCGAAATACGAGGCCTATGCTAGAGAAATATTTCCGAATACGGTTGAAATGATCGAATTCTTTTCTCAAAAATTGAATTACGATTACCCTTGGGATAAATTTGACCAAGTTGTTGTTCGCGATTATGTTTCTGGAGCAATGGAAAACACTTCGGCAGTTATTTATGGCGAATTTATGCAAGGCGACCATCGCTATTTGATTGACAATGCAGAAGAAGATATAGTTGCACATGAATTATTTCATCACTGGTTTGGTGACTTAGTTACTTGCGAATCTTGGTCTAACCTACCTCTAAATGAATCTTTTGCAACTTATGGCGAATTTCTGTGGAATGAACATAAATATGGTGCCGACTATGCAGATTATGGCTTATATAATGACTTTAAGGCTTATTTACAAGATGCTAGAATAAAAAGGGAAAAGTTGATCCGATTTCATTATTCGAGCAGAGAAGATATGTTTGATGCGCATTCTTATCAGAAAGGCGGCCGTGTTTTGCACATGTTGAGAAAGTATCTGGGTGATCAAGCTTTTTTTGAAGGCCTTAACCTTTATTTAAAACAAAATAAATATAAGTCTGTAGAGATTCATCAACTTCGATTGGCTTTTGAAGAGCTTACTGGAGAAGATCTAAATTGGTTTTTTAATCAGTGGTTTTTAAGTGCCGGACATCCAGAAATTAAGGTAACGCAAAATTTTGTTGACTCTACTAAAACCCTTCTAGTATCTATACAACAAAACCAAGAAGGCGAAGATGTTCCTTTTGTGTTTGAGCTTTTTACAAACATTGAACTACTTGAGAAGTCTGGGAAAAAACAAATCATTCCAATTCACATTACGAAGCGAAATCAAGAGTTTGAAATCCCACTAAATGAGCAACCATTGTTTGTTAAAATAGATGCTAATAACGACTTACTTGCAACGATAGACCAAGACATTAGCATAGAAGAGGCTTGTGATTTATTTTTCTATGGTGAAAACTATTTAGACCGATATGGAGCTTTGGAGTTGGTCAACAACAAAAGTGATTCTATCTATTTAGATGTAATTGAAAATGCCCTCTCTGATCCGTTTTGGAACATTAGAAGAATAGCCCTTAATGTATCGTCAAAACTTGCTGCAATTAGGCCGAAAAGCACCCTCAAGAAAACCCTTGAACTTACGGAAGATGAAAACTCTGAGGTAAGAGCAGCAGCTTATTTTGCGATTGCTGAAAACTTTGACTTGCAAGTTGATGCTAATTCCTTACAAAAGGGAATGTCGGACTCTTCTTATGTTGTTGTTTCAGCAGCCCTAGAAAGTATTTATTCTCTTGATGAAAAAGCTGGAATAAGCGCAGCCGAAACTTTAATTGATGAAGACAATACAGACATAGTGTTGTCTTTAGCTAACCTGTTTGCAGAAGATGGAAATGTTAAATTCGAAACGTTTTTTCAAAAAAATGCTTTTCAACTCGATTCATATTCAAAGTATTCTTTTATAGTTGCTTATGGCGATTTCTTGCAAAAACAAGAAATGAACATTTTACCTGAAAACTTATCGATTATAGAAAAAATTGGACTTGAAGATAAACTTTGGTGGAATAGATTAAGTGCAGTCAGTTCTTTGGGTTCTTTAAAAAATAAATACAGTGAGTTGAATAGTTTATTGCAAAAACAAATTAGCCTTGAGAGTGATGCTGAGAAGTTGGCTAAATTAAAAGCAGAAGAAAAAACTAGTTCCAATCTTTTACTCGAAATAAACTCTTCGTTGAATCGCATGAAAGAAAAAGAAACTGAAAAAAATGTGCTAAGAACTATTAATGCTATGTTGAGTAAAAACTAACTATTTAATTATCTGTGGTTTTTTTTTACCACAAAGTCGCAAAGTCTTTTCACAAAGTTCACGAAGTTGTATTCCTACAAATAATTGCTTTTTCTTAGTGTATTCTTAGTGTACTCAGTGGTTTTTTCTTTTTACCGCAAAGGCGCAAAGGCTTCTCATAAAGGACTCTAAGATATATTTTTTCTCTGTGTGCTCTGTGTATTCTTAGTGTACTCTGTGGTTATTTTTTTACCACAAAGGCGCAAAAGTTTTCACAAAGTTCACGAAGTTGTATTCCTACAAATAATTGCTTTTTCTTAGTGTATTCTTAGTGTACTCAGTGGTTTTTTCTTTTTACCGCAAAGGCGCAAAAGTTTTCACAAAATTCACGAAGTTGTATTCCTACAAATAATTGCTTTTTCTTAGTGTGCTCTGTGCATTCTTAGTGTACTCTGTGGTTTTTCTTTTTACCGCAAAGGCACAAAGGTTTCCCACAAAGGGCCCTAATATATATTTCAATAAATCCTTGTTTTCTCTGTGTTCTTTGTGCATTCTTAGTGTACTCCGTGGTTTTTTCTATTAAGTTGTTAATTTAAAAATTATGAAAACAAGTCTCCTTTTTGTTGAAGAAGTTCATACCCTTCATCGGCAGGCAAGTTTTCTTGTTCGGCTGCTTTTACAGCCAACTCATCACAACGCTCATTCATTGGATTTCCAGCATGTCCTTTCACCCAATGAAAAGTAACATGATGTTGCCTATAAATGGATAAAAATCTTTTCCATAAATCCACATTTTTCTTTTTTGCAAAGCCTTTTTTTTCCCAATTAAAAACCCACTTTTTCTCAACAGCATCAACAACATATTTAGAATCAGAATAAACTTCAACAGTTGATGGTTTGGATTTAATGAGCTCTAATGCTTTAATAACGCTTAACAATTCCATCCGATTATTGGTGGTCAATCGAAAGCCCTCAGCGATTTCTTTCTTGTGATGACCAGCTAAAAGTACAGCTCCATAACCTCCATTTCCCGGGTTTCCCTTTGCTGCACCATCCGTATATATTGTAATTAAAGACATAAAAGACAAATAATGGACTAATGTAATAAGAATTCAAAAGCTAAAGCGTTTCTAATTACTTTTGTTATAGATAAATTACTATGGCTCGTTTTAATATTTTCCATATCGGTATAACACCTTACGAAGAAGGACTTAATTTTCAACAATATTGGTTTGACCAACAATTGAAAAAAAAGGAAGAAGGAAAAGAAACAAGCAACCATTTAATATTACTACAGCACAGCCCTGTTTATACTTTAGGTAAATCAGGTAATTCTGAAAATTTTAAAATTCCTGTTGCTGAAACTGATGCTGATTTCTATCAGACCTCTCGAGGGGGTGATATTACCTATCATGGACCTGGTCAAATTACTGGTTATCCCATATTTGATTTAGAAAGCTTTGGAATGGGTGTCCGAAAATATGTTGAAACACTAGAGGAATGTGTTATAGATTGCATAGCACAATACGGCCTTAAAGGCGAAAGGATATCTGATGCAAGTGGTGTTTGGATTGATGCAAACACTGACAAACCTAGAAAAATTTGTGCAATAGGCATAAAGGTTAGCCGCGGAATAACTATGCATGGTTTTGCATTTAATGTCAATACCGACCTCAGCTATTACAAGAACATTATTCCTTGCGGCTTAAAGGACAAAGGGGTCACTTCTTTGGCTGAAGAGTTAGGAAAATCGATGAACATGCTAGAAGTTGAGGGGAAACTTGCAGTGTGCTTTATGAAGCACTTTAAATAGCCCCTTTCTTTTTACCGCAAAGGCGCAAAGGTTTCTCACAAAGGGCTCTAAGTTGTATTTCTATAAATACTTGCTGTTTCTTAGTGCCCTCTGTGTATTCTTAGTGTACTCCGTGGTTTTTTCTTTTTACCACAAAGGCACATAGGTTTTTCTCAAAGTTCACGAAGTTGTATTTCTATAAATACTTGCTTTTTCTTAGTGTGCTCTGTGCATTCTTAGTGTACTCCGTGGTTTTTTCTTTTTACCGCAAAGGCGCAAAGGTTTCTCACAAAGGGCTCTAAGTTGTATTTCTATAAAACACTTGCTTTTTCTTAGTGTGCTCTGTGCATTCTTAGTGTACTCCGTGGTTTTTTCTTTTTACCGCAAAGGCGCAAAGGTTTCTCACAAAGGGCTCTAAGTAGTATTTCAATAAATTATTGCTGTTTCTTAGTGTGCTCTGTGTATTCTTAGTGTACTCCGTGGTTTTTTCTTCAACCACAAAGGCACAAAGGTTTTTCTCAAAGTTCACGAAGTTGTATTTCAAAAAACCCTTGTTTTCTCTGTGTGCTCTGTGTATTCTTAGTGTACTCCGTGGTTTTTTCTTCAACCACAAAGGCAAAAAAGACTTTTACAAATGCCTTTCTGCATGATAAGATGAACGGACTAAAGGACCACTTTCCACATGATAAAACCCTCTTTTCATTCCTTCTTCTTTATAAAAAGCAAACACATCAGGGTGAACAAATTCAGAAATGGGCAGGTGCTTTTTTGATGGTTGCATGTATTGCCCTATGGTTAAAATATCGACATTCACCGCTCTTAAATCATCCATCGTTTGAAGTACTTCTTCTTGAAATTCACCTAAACCAACCATAATTCCAGATTTAGTTTTCGTAATTCCACCCTTTTTTAAGCGCTCTAAAACCTCCATACTGCGTTCGTATTTTGCTTGAATACGCACTTGTTTGGTTATTCGTCTAACTGTTTCAATGTTATGAGATACAATTTCTGGGGCAACATCAATAATGTATTGCAAATTCTCCCATTCTCCTTTAAAATCAGGAATTAAGGTTTCTATACTTATACCAGGATTGTGTTTTCTAATTAAAGTAATCGTTCTTTGCCATGCTTCAGCGCCACCGTCTGTTAAGTCATCTCGGTCAACAGAAGTAATTACCGCATGTTTCAGATTCATTAACTTAATCGATTTTGCTACTCGAAGCGCCTCAAATGGGTCAACAGCCTCGGGCTTTCCGGTATCTACATTACAAAACTGACAAGATCGAGTGCAAGTATTACCTAAAATCATAAACGTTGCAGTTCCTGCGCTCCAACATTCTGCTTGATTAGGACATTTCCCAGACTCGCATATGGTGTTGAGTTTATGCTCTTTTACGGTCTTTTTAACTTCTCGGTATTCTTCGCCTGATGAAATTTTGGTTTTTAACCAATCTGGTTTCCCAATTTTTACTTCTTGGTCCGCTTTGTTTTTAAATAAATTAGCCAATTGCCCTCTGTTTTATTTGAAAAACAAAAGTATTCATTGTAACGTTTAAGAAATAATAATTAGTCAGAATAAATCAAGATATTTCGAACTAGCTTGAGCCTTAAACCCCCAAATTTGTTCTAAATAATTTGACGGCAATTGCTAAGAGAATTATTCCAAACACTTTTCGCAATACTGCAATCCCACCTTGACCTAAAACACGTTCAATAAACACAGAAGATTTAAGAACGATATACACAATAATCATATTTAAAATTATTGCAATGATGATATTTTGTACTTCATATTCAGCTCTTAATGAAAGCAATGAAGTCATCGTACCTGCACCGGCTATTAATGGAAATGCAATTGGAACAATGGAAGCTGTAGCAGGAATTTCATCTCTAAAAAGTGTAATTCCTAAAATCATTTCTAAGGCTAGGAAAAAAATCACAAATGACCCAGCGATGGCAAAAGAACTGACATCAATTCCAATCAATTCAAGTATTGATTCTCCAACAAACAAAAAAACGATCAGTAAAATCATTGCGACAACAGTTGCCTTTTCTGATTTTATATGACCTACTTTTTGTCGTAAATCGATAATAATTGGCACTGACCCAATAATATCTATTACAGCGAATAAGACCATACTTGCTGTAATAATCTCTTTTATATTGAACTGCATTTTTAAAACCCTTTTAAAATTTGAGGGCGCAAAAGTAGGCAGAATTTTAAGTATAAAGTATAAACAAAATAATATTTGAATATTAACTTTTTGAAGCTAAAACTCTTATGATGAAATACTTATTGCACGATCAAGAAATTATAAAACGCTCTCCATTTTATAAGTTCTTTTCTACATCTGATTCTAGCTTATAGCGAGTTAGTTTTTTATTGAACTTTGAAACAGCTTTATCAAAATTGAATTTATCTTGAAATAAAAATGGAAATAAAAGAACTCGCATGGTCTTGTGTTGCTTAAAGCTTGGTGCAAAAGCTCTGGTATAATATGGGAATGGCCTATCTAACTGCTGAAACTGTTGCGTCATGATGACAAATGCGTTAAAGGAAAAGTCTGGGCCTCCATAATATGTAGCTCTTGGTGGTTTCCCATCTCCATAAGTATTTTGATCAAAAATTTGTATGCTATCTTGATCAATTTTTTGATAGCCTACAGTAAAAAGTTTTTCGCTCGTTTCAATTATAATCGAAGAATCTACATTCAAGCTGTCATCTAAAAAAATGTTAGAGAGCTCTCCATTACGAACACTTTCAGAATTATAGCTATAAAAGAATTCTACTTTACTATACGTATAATTTTTGCGAAATGAGTTTATTATTCCTAGGTTAAGTTTTCGTTGAGTTTCTTCTACCTCAGCTGCTTCCTCAATCATCCCCACTTTTTTCATAGCTTCTATTTTGGGAATTGAGGTGTAAAGCCTACACAATAAAGTCCCACTATTTAGCTCCCTTATTTGTTTTTTTGAATGATTAATTCTATTCTTTCTTTCTGATATTGATCTTTTATTTCTATCCCCTTTTCTTATATTTATCTTATATACTATCCCGATTTGGAAGCTACTTGAATGACTACCTTGTGCAGGCAAATAGGCATCTATAGAAATGTTATAAGTTGGAGTTGCTTTATATTCTGTGCCGATAGAAATAAATAAATCATCGCCCTCTTTCTGTCCATCTTTAAGAAAATAGGTTTGAAGGCCTTCTGTTTTGTGAACTAAAGTTCGACCTTGGTTTTTATCCATTTGCAATCCAATTTGAAAGAAAAAATCATCTACCTTTTGTTGAACTTGCAAACCTGCAGAAACCGTTCCTTGTCTTAAGTCGGTTGAACTGTTTATTAAGGATCTCTTTCTCTGGTAACTAACACTGGGTTTTAAGTACAGATTCCCTCTTAATTCGATTCTAGAATTAATGGCAAAAAAAGGAGTTGGTACTGGGTTTAATTTTTTCGATTCTAATTCTAGGGAAGCAAAATTATACCCAGCTGCGATAAACATACCTGTCTCTTTCTGAGCATATAAATTTGTTAAGAAAAGGATATTTAATAGAGGTATTATCCTTAAAAGAAACCTATAAATCAAAGTCATTAACCAATTCAAAGTCTAGTTGTTTTTTTACTAAATCGGCCTTTTTTACTCGAATAGTAAGGCTATCTCCTATGGTGTATGTTTTGCCTGTTCTTTTGCCTTCAATAGCATAGTTGTCTGGATCAAAAGTAAAGAAATCGTCCGTTAAACTACGCAACCGTATCATGCCTTCGCACTTATTTCCCTCTAGCTCTACAAACATTCCAAATTCAGAAACCCCCGAAACTACTCCACCAAAAACTTCCCCAACTTTTCCTTGCATAAACTTCACCTGCATAAACTTAATTGAAGCTCGTTCGGCATCAGTTGCCAATTTCTCTCGTTCTGAGCTGTGTTTGCATTTCTCTTCTAAAACTTCTTGATTTACAGTGCTTCCTCCAGCCAAATAATGTTGCAACAATCGATGAACCATGACATCCGGATATCTTCGGATAGGCGAAGTAAAATGAGAATAATACTTAAAACCCAATCCATAGTGACCAACATTTTCAGTTGAGTATTCTGCTTTTGACATTGTTCTTATAGCCAATTGTGAAATTAATTGCTCCTCGGCTTTTCCTTCTACATCAGTCATCAATCGATTGATAGTACTCGAAATTCCTTTCGGTGAAGTGGTATCTATCCGATATCCAAACTTTTTTATAAAATTGCTAAAGGTTGCTAGCTTTTCAGGGTCAGGGCTTTCGTGAATACGATATACAAATGGTTTATTCGTCTGTTGTGAGCCAATAAAAGTAGCAACTCGCTTGTTGGCTAAAAGCATAAAGTCCTCTATGAGTTTGTTAGAATCTTTCTGTTGTTTTAAAAAAACGCCTAAAGGTTCACCACTTTCATCCAGCTCGAATTTTACCTCAACCGCATGAAAATCAATAGACCCATGTTTAAATCGCTCAGCTCTTAGTTTTTTTGCCAAGACATCTAAAGCCAAAATCTCTTCATGAAAATCACCTGTTCCTGTTTCTATTACCTGTTGAGCTTCTTCATATGAAAACCTTCTGTCGGAGTTAATAACCGTTCTGCCAAACCACTCCTTTTTAATATTCGCTTCAGCATCTAATTCAAAAACAGCAGAAAAACTATATTTATCTTCATTAGGACGAAGGGAACAAGCAAAATTAGAAAGTACTTCGGGTAGCATAGGGACAACTCGATCGACTAAATAAACTGAAGTTGCACGGTCAAAAGCTTCATCATCTAGTTTTGTACCTGGTCTTAAATAATGACTAACATCTGCAATGTGAACTCCAACTTCTACATTACCATTGGGCAATTTTTGATATGAAAGTGCATCGTCAAAATCTTTAGCATCTACAGGATCAATAGTAAACGTTGTTATTTTGCGCATGTCTCTACGCAATTTAACTTCACTTTCGTGAATCGCAACATCTAAATCTGCTGCCTCTTTTTCAATTTCTTCAGGAAATTTATAAGGCAATCCATATTCCGCCAATATGGAGTGCATTTCGGTTTCGTTTTCACCAGGCTTTCCTAAAACTTGTATGATTTCTCCAAAAGGGTTATCGGCATCTTTAGGCCAACTTGTCATTTTTGCAATGGCTTTTTCTCCGTTTTGAGCGCCATTTAATTTATCGAGTGGTATGAAAACATCAACTGGCATCCTTCGGCTGTCGGGAACTAAAAAAGCATACTTTAATGACTTTTGAATTATTCCAACAAATTCCGTTTGAGCTCGCTCAATGACATTTAAAATTTTACCACTTGGCTTTCCATTGCTTTTTACTTTAATGATTCCCAACTCCACCAAATCGCCATGTAAAGCAATGCCTAAATTGTGTTCAGAAATATACACGTCGTCTGGCATACCTTCCACTTCTACATAAGCAGAACCAGAGCTAGTCATATCTACTTTGCCTATTAATGTGGCTAAGTTTTTACTCGATATTTTTAATTTAAATTTCCCAGGGTTTTCTTCTATTAATTGCTCTTTGCCGCTTAACTCATACAAAACTTTGCTAATAATATTGCGTTTTGATGTTTGGGTTATGCCCAGTTTTTTGGCAACCTGTTTATAATTTAAAGCCATGGTTGGGTTGGATCTAAAAACGCTTAAAACGCTTTCTTGTATCGATTTGGGTTTTGATTTTTGAGAAGATTTCTTTTTAGACATCGTGTAGGTTCTACCTAATATTTTGAATTATAAAACTTATTGAACCCAAATTATGCAATTGAAGGAGTTTTTCTCTCCTAACCACTAGCATTTGTTGGGCTAACCCCGATTTAGTATATCGCTACTTCGATGAACTTAATACAACACATTTTGGTTTTTTATTTTCATTCCAACATGATTGTATTTACTAAATCGATTATACATTTTAATTTTTACTGCATAATCTGGGTTGAACAAAGCTAATCATTAGTTTATGACCTTATAAACAATTTAAAGGACTTATTTCCGTTTTTGTATAAACCTTAAAATTTAACGCCATGAAAAAACAGCAAAACTCCCCCGAGCAAAAATTCCCGTTCATGAATCGTTTCTTAGTTGGAATGATCGTCGCCCTAGGTTTAAGTTTAACAGCCTTTGAATGGACAACTGTTACTTATGATGAAATAGATTCAGGAGATCCCATTTCCCATTATGATGATGAAGTTTTTTTTAGACCCACTTCGATTTAGAATTGAAGAAGTAAAAAAGCCAGAATTCAAAGAAATAAAGAAAACAACTGAAATTAAAATTGTAAAAACGATAACAAAACCCACCCCAGAACCTGCTCCTACAACCGAACCCACAGAACCCCAAATAGAAATTGTAGATAAAGGAAAGTATGGAATGAATCCCGAAATTATCGATGAAGAAATACCAAGTACTACTGCTGAGTTTTTCGCTCATTATGACAAATGTTCCGGTTTAAATTCTGAAGAACTTTATCAATGTAGTTTAAAGGATATTATAAGTCGAATTCAAGCGAAATTCGAAATTCCACCCGCCTTAAAATCAGAGTCAGGTGAAATGATTGCATATATCACTTTTGTAGTCAATAAAAAAGGTGAAATCGATCAAATAGAAGTGCTTAAAACCAATCACCCTTTAATGGGAAAAGCCGCAGCTAAAGCAGTAGGCAAGCTTCCAAAAATGATTCCCGCCTCTCAAAGCGGCAGAACTGTTTCATTAAGAATGAATGTTCCAATTAAGTTGTTTATTGAGGGTTGAGTTTAATGATTAAGAATAAACTTCTCTGAAAAAACATGCTTACTCTCTGTAATAACTTGAATAAAGTAAATCCCATTTGGGATTTGCTTTTTTAAACTAATTGATTGCAAAATATTGGAACTAGAAAGCTCTACATTTTGAACAAGCCTAGCTTGAACATCAAAAACTTTTATCCCTTCAATTTTTTCTAAACTCAATACATTTAACTCTCCACTTGTGGGATTTGGATATAGGCTAATTTGTGGTTTTTTGCTTGTTTTAGAATTCTCTTCAAGTCCGGTTATACAATTCGAATACGTATAATCTGGCAAGATTGAAACGACTCCTTTTTGAAAATTTCCTGCTAAATTCAAATTGTCAATTAACAAGTTAATATTATCTATATAGTCCGTATTACTTGAGTCAAACCCAATGCCATATACTAAATCGATAGTTTTTCTGTCTCCTTGTTTTAGGTTAACTGCTGGCAAAATACTAAGCTGAGTTCTATAAGATTCTTGACCAACACTACCAGAGCCAGTGTTTACCTGTGACCATTCTACAGGTTTGCGAATGTCACCAGGGAAAATATGATTTGAAAATTGTGTTGCACTAGGCTTATACCCATTGCCTCCATAAGCTAGTTTAGAAGAATCATTCCAGAGACCATTAAGAGCTTTTATATAATCGTTTTTGTCTAAAAAATCTAACGATTGGTTAGGTTCATTATTAAATGCAATAAACTTATCCAAAGTATCATTGATTATTTTCATTCCAACCGCCGGAATCTTATTACCTAGGATACTATTCGTTGGATTTCTACTATAAGAATAATTCAAATTAGATTTTGGTTCGCATCCAATGTAGGTTTCATTTCCAAAGAGAATAGAAAAGATGTTTCCAATCCCAATTTTCAATTTATTGTAATTTCTATTGGATCGATTAACAATGGTATAGCGAACAAAAATTGACTGGTCGATGTGTTTTAAATTTGGTTGGTTAAAAACAGAAACCATTACGTGAAATTCTAATCCTAGGCTCGGTGTTTTATAATAGGGCATAAAGTCGCCCCCATCATTGTATATTAAATAAATGGCAGTATCGCCTATTATAAAAGGGAAATCTCCATTTTCTGGATCATAACATTGGTCATTATCAACATCGTAAAAAGGAGCTTGATCTTCGGCTTCACCTTCTTCTACGTTTCCTTTAGCAGGCCAATTTCTTATAGCATCAGGAATGATATAACCTGGGTTTTTTCTGTTTTGTAAATGTTCGTCTATTTCCGATTTACTTATTTTATAAATGTTTGATCGTGTTAAAAAATTACTCCGATTTATTGGCCCTGGTATAAAATCTCCAGTCCCTAAATCTAAATACGAAACAAGGGTTTTTCCATTGCTAATTGCTGAAACCCACAAAGAGCTTGATGTAATATAGTTGTTATTAGAGCCTTTAGGAAATTGAAAATCACTTCTAGAGTAGTTAAATTTATTGTCTTTAAATAATAAATTCTTTGCAGAAACCTGAGTAGCAATTGAACTTGTACTTATGGGATAATCCATTTTTAATGGAACGATAGCTTCATCAGCTATCGCAAACCCATTGTTACTTGCTAATAGCACTTTACCATTTCTACATTTTACTTCATTTATATCAAGATTTGGCAATCCTAAATTATAGCTTTGTACTGTTGAGCTTTTCATTTTCTGGACACCTAATTCCAGAAAATTAACTGGATATTTTTGATTGTTACATCCAATCCATAAACTAGAATCTGAGCCAATATCAAAAACTCGTTGAAAATATATTGAGTTATATGATACTGGATTGTATTTAGTTACCTTAAAAACAGAATCGATTAAATATACGCCTGAATTTGAAGATGTTATTCCTAATTTCCCATTACTTAGGGTTATAAATTGAGCTTCAGTAATTACATGATGAGAAGTTTTGTCAATCAAAGGCTTCCATGTTTGACCATCAAACAATTCGCAAGTTGGAAAAGGAAAAGCGCCCGAAGTATATAATGAGTGATGTGTTCTTGCATAAACTGAATCGCCTGAATTTATTCCTAAATCAAAAATAACTTTACTGGAATCATAGATAAAATTATTTCCTTTCTTTATTACCAATCCTGAGCCAGAGGATATCCACAAGTCTCCTCTAGAGTTTACCTCTATATCAGTAATTTTATTCGTGATTAAACCATTCTTATCCGAAAAAAATTGAAATGTTCCATTGTAAAATTGAGTTAAACCACTATCGCTTATCATCCAAATGGTATCGTTGAAATTTCTGATTCTTTTAAAATTCGAAGATTGGTTTATTGGGGGTTTGTAATTTGTAAATACCCCATTTTGAAAAATAGTAAGTCCGCTGTCGCTGGCTAAATATGTTTTATCTTGATGAAAAGTGATTCCTAAAATTTTATTACTAGGCAGTCCATCATTCATTCGATACGTTTTCCAATAATTCTGAGCATTTATATGCTGAACAAAAAAACAGCTTATGATGATAAGTATGCAATTCTTCATTTGGTCAATTTAAAAGGTTTTGTTTATGCTGCTGGTTTGACTTATAACATGTAAATAACGAAAAATCAGCAGTTTTATTTTATGATTTTTATCCAAATATAATCTAAAACATTTATACTTTTAATTGATAGTCTCTTTTTTAAGTCTGTAAAAAATTATTCTCCTCCATTAATTTTTTCTTGATATTTGAATCATGAATGCAATCCTAAAAATTAATCAGAAAGAATACGCAGTTGACTTTTCAAAACCAATAGACATATCTATTCCCTTAAAGTCAGGGAAAGGAAATGTAAGCGCTTGGTATGTTGACCCCGTTAAAATAGAGGCTGTTCAAACTGAACAATTTACTGGTTCTGTCAAATTAGGGGGTAGTGTAAATTTTAGAGATATCACCTTCAACCCACATGGAAACGGAACACACACCGAATGCGTAGGTCATATTTCAGTTGAAGAATATTCAGTTAATCAATGTTTGAAAACGTTTTTCTTTTTAGCACAATTGCATACCATTGAGCCCAAAATAATTTCTAATGGCGATGCAGTAATTACGTATGAGCAAATTAATTCCATCGAAATCCATAAAGGTGCCGAAGCGTTTATTTTAAGAACGAAGCCAAATCCTCCTGAAAAGAAAATTATGCAATATTCAAATTCCAACCCGCCTTACATAGAAGCAAAAGCAATGAAACACCTCGTTGACAAAGGAGTCAAGCATTTTTTAATCGACCTTCCTTCGGTTGACCGAGAATTTGATGATGGCGTTTTAGCTTCGCATCATGTATTTTGGAATTATCCAGAAAAGCCAGCTTTAGATCGAACCATTACTGAATTAATTTATGTTCCAAATTCTGTTGATGATGGCCTATATCTTTTGAACATTCAAATGGCAAGTTTTGAAAATGATGCCAGCCCCAGCAAACCAGTTATTTATGCTATTGAAAAATAAATGAAAAACATCCTGCTTCAAAACAAGTCCCTCTGGTTATTGCAATTGGTGGTGCTCATTTTCGGTTTTACCGCCATTTTAGGCAAGTTAATTAGCTTAGATTCTCAAGCATTAGTTTGGTATCGAATGTTTTTTGCATTCCTATCTTTAATTGCTTATGCCCTAATTAAAGGGAAAAAACTTCAAATGCCTCTACAAGGATTCGTCTGGTCAATTTTAACTGGAGTAGTCGTTGCAGCTCATTGGATTTTCTTTTTTGAAGCCATCAAACAGTCGAATGTTTCGGTTACTCTAGCCGCTCTATCTTCGGCTTCTATTTTTACTGCTTTTTTAGAGCCTCTTTTTTTCAAAAGAAGAATCTTGCCCTATGAAATCCTATTGGGATTGATTGTTATTTCGGGGCTTTATTTCATTTATCAAATCAATGAGGCTAATGAAATTGGAATTATACTTGGCTTAATTTCAGCATTTCTAGCTTCATTATTTACGGTTATTAATGGTAAGTTGATTAAAAAATTCGACTCTACTCGAATTTCTATTTATGAACTCTTGGGTGGAACAATTGCCATCAGCATTTACTTGTTTTTTAAAGATAAATTATCGCTGATAAACTTTGAAATGGACACTCTGGATTTATTCTATTTATTAATTTTAGCCATCATTTGTACAGCCTTTGCTTTTGTTGCTAGTGTAGAAGTAATGAAAGAATTAAGTCCATTTACGGTAAGTTTAAGTATCAATTTAGAGCCTGTTTACGGAATTATACTGGCATTTTTAATTTTTGGAGAAGAAGAAAAAATGTCTTTTGGATTTTATATAGGAACCGTGTTAATCCTTCTAGGAATTTTTCTAAACATTTGGATTAAACACCGCCAAAAGAAAAAACTAAAATTGATGCAGTAAGCCTTTTTTATCCAAGCTGAAAAAGGCTAAGCTTCTTATATTTGCGTTTCATTTTCGAAAACAAAATATGGCTCACAATTCTCCAAAAAGACACCTGATTACCGCAGCTTTACCTTATGCAAACGGCCCGATACACATTGGTCATTTAGCTGGTGCATATTTACCAGCGGACATACATGCTCGGTACTTACGCCTCCAAAATAAAGAAGTCTTGTTTGTAAGCGGATCTGATGAACACGGTGCAGCTATTACTCTAAGAGCGAAAAAAGAAAATAAAAGCCCACAAGAAATCGTCGATTTTTATCATGAATTGAATGAGGCTGCATTTAAAGAATTTGGGATTTCTTTTGACATCTTTCATCGCACTTCTTCTGAATTACACCATCAAACGGCTTCCGATTTTTTTAAGGTTTTAAACGAAAAAGGAGTTTTTACTAAAAAAACAAGTGAGCAGTTTTATGATGAAGAATACAAACAGTTTTTAGCAGATCGATACATTACTGGAACTTGTCCTAAATGTGCTTATGAGGCTGCTTATGGCGATCAATGTGAAAAATGTGGTTCTGCATTAAGCCCTTTAGAACTGATAAATCCGATTTCTACTTTAAGTAAAAAAAGCCCAGTTTTAAGAGAAACTACGCATTGGTATTTGCCCATGCAACAAGAAGAACCGTGGTTAAAAGAATGGATTGAAGAAGGCAAGTTAGACGGAAAAATTCAACACGACCCAAAAACTTGGCGAAAACAAGTAATTGGCCAATGCAAATCATGGATTGATGGTGGACTTCATGAGCGAGCAATGACCAGAGATTTGAATTGGGGAGTAAAGGTGCCTGTTGAAAACGCCGAGGGGAAGGTACTTTATGTATGGCTAGATGCACCGATAGGATATATTTCTGCAACTAAACAATGGTGCGAGGATCATGCTAAAAACTGGGAAGAATATTGGAAGTCTGAAGAATCGGAAATACTCCACTTTATAGGGAAAGACAACATCGTTTTTCATTGTATCATTTTTCCAATTATTCTGAAGCAACATCGTGGTTTTAATTTGCCAAACAATGTGCCTGCCAATGAATTTTTAAATTTAGAAGGCAAAAAAATATCGACCTCTAGAGATTGGGCAGTTTGGCTCCATGAATACAACCAAGATTTTAAAAATCAACAAGATGTTTTGCGATATGTGCTTACATCAATTGCACCAGAAACCAAAGATAGTGAGTTTACTTGGTCTGATTTTCAAGCTAGAAACAACAGCGAACTTGTTGCTATTTATGGAAACTTTGTCAATCGAACTTTAGTGCTTACTCATAAGTATTATGAAGGCATAGTTCCAGAATTAGATTCTAATTATGCTGAAAAAGCTAATATTGAAAACCAACTTCAAACATTATCGGAATCGATAAAATCAAAGTTGGATAAATTGCAATATCGCGATGCTCAAAATGATGCCATTGCAATTGCGCGGTTGGGAAATAAATTCTTGGCAGAAACTGAACCTTGGAAGTTAATTAAAACAAATCCAGAAGAGGTCAAGTCTATATTAAACTTAAGCCTGCAAATTGCTGCGAATGCGTGTATAGCATTAAGTCCATTTTTACCAGATAGCTCTAAACGACTAGCCGATATGCTTAATTTAAAAGCTTACACATGGAGTGATTTAGGAAACATTGAGCTAATTAAAAATGGCAAAGGAATAAATGAAGCAGAACATCTATTTTCCAGAATAGAAGACGACATTATAGAGGCACAAATTCAAAAATTAAATTCAAAAATGGAATTGAAAGAAGAACCAGTTGAACTAAGTGAAATTCCTGAATTTAAAGAATTTATAAGTTTTGATGATTTCATGAAACTCGACATACGTGTAGGAGAAATCAAAACGGCCATACCAGTTAAAAAAAGTGATAAATTGTTACAATTAGAGGTGGATTTAGGCAATGAAGTTAGAACAATTTTATCTGGTATAGCTAAAGCATATTCCCCTGAAGAATTAGTAGGAAAACAAGTGCAAGTTTTATGCAATTTACCGCCAAGAAAAATGATGGGAATTGAATCTAATGGAATGATTTTGATGGCCGAAAGTAGAACAGGAAAGCTAGAGTTGATGAGTCCCCAACAAAAAACAGATAGTGGAAGTGTAATTGGATAAGCCACTTCACATTTAATTTCATTTAGAACAACTTTTAATAGTTTCATAACGTCATATGTAATTGATAGGTGGAACTTAACATCTCTTAACAAGAATTCACTATATTTGTTAAGTTACACAAACGACAATAAACCGATGCAAAATGCTCTCTGGATGCAGCACTAGCAAACAAAACATATATATCTATGAAAGTTTTTTTTAGACTTTTTATTTTTATTTCTTTATCTACTTTTTCACTAAATTCATTTGGTTTAGTGGGTGTTGTAAATATTTATTCTCAAAATCCAACTTGTTTTGGCTCTACTGATGGTTTAGTAGTTATAAACAGCTTAACAACTATTGGTGCTTCAGGCCCATATACTATACGAGTAAATACAAACCCTATCCAATTTTTTAATGTTGGAGATACTATTCGAAACTTAAAAACTGGAAATTATACCATTACCGTTTTTGACCATGCTGATAACTCTACTCGATTTAAAACATTTACTATTATTGAACCCTCTCAGGTTGTAAGCTTTACTTTTAATAATCCTCCATCGTGTTATAATGTTTGTGATGGTTCAGTAACTGTTGTAGCGGGCGGCGGTGATGAAAACTTTACTTACACATGGAGTCCAAATGCAAATGGACAAACAACAGCTAACATTACAAATATTTGCGATGGAAAATATTATGTTACAATTACAGATGGAAATGCTTGTACTGCTATTGACTCTTCAACTGTTGTTCAACCAGACACTATTCTACCTAATGTACAAAACAAGTCACTTTTATGTTTTGGTGACGCTAATGGCTCTGTTACTGCATTACCAACAGGGGGGTCTGGAAATTATACAACTTATAAGTGGTCTTCTAATTTAGCTAATAACACTGATACAGAATCAGGCTTAGTTGCAGGGGTTTATACAGTTACTGTAATTGATGATAAAGGCTGCGAAGGTGTTCAATCTTTTACAATCAGTCAACCACCACTCCTTACCGTCAACCCAACTAAAAGTGACGCTTTTTGCTTTTCATCAAACAATGGCTCCATAAACATAAACCCAAATGGAGGTTCTCCTAACTATACATATGCTTGGAATGATGGTTCTACTGCTGGCCCAATCAGAAATAACCTATTTGGCTCACCTACTGGAATTACTTACTCATTCACAGTAACGGACAATAATGGATGTCAAGCAAATGACTCAAGAACTGTTTTCTCGCCAACAAAAATTGAAGTTGACTCTACCGTGGTAGATGTTTCTTGTAAAAATGCACAAGATGGAGAAATTACAGTTACGGTTACTGGTGGAACACCTGGAACAACTACATTCGATTGGTCAACAGGTGCAAGAACAACTGACAATACAGTTCCTTACACAAGCACTATTTCAAATTTAGATGGTGATCAATATTACTATGTTACAGTAACCAACTCTTCAGTTTGTACTAAAATCGATTCGGCTTATGTAAATGAGCCAGATTCTGTCATTCCATTCTTTTCAGACACCACTTTTGTCGCTTGTTTTGGTTCTAGCTCAGGTGCTTTAACTGCTGATGCAAATGGAGGTACCTCACCTTATACTTTTAATTGGTCTAATGGGATTAATAATTCAACAAATATTACTAATCTCCCTTCTGGTAATTATGTCGTTACTGTTGTAGATGCAAACGGTTGTACAAATTTTACTTCTATTAATTTAGCAGACCCTGTAGCAATTATCCCAAATGTTAGTGTTTCAAATGTTAAATGCTTTGGTGGATCAACGGGATCTGCAACTTCTAGTCCAATCAATGGAGCTGCTCCTTATACCTATTCTTGGTCAACTGGTTCTCCAAATACAACCGACACTGAAAATGGCTTATCTCAAGGGAATTACGATGTAACTGTAACCGATAAAGACGGGTGTACTAGCGTGGAAGCCTTTACTATTAATCAACCCACTGCATTAACAGTCAACCCAACTAAAAGTGATGCCTCCTGTTTTTCATCCAATAATGGGTCAATTAACATTAATCCAGGTGGTGGCACTCCAAATTATACGTATGCTTGGAGTGATGGTTCCACTGTTGGTCCAAATCGAAATAATCTTTTCGGCTCACCAACAGGAATTAGTTATAGCTTCACCGTTACGGACAATAAAGGTTGTCAAATAGTTGACGCTAGAACTGTTTTTTCACCTACCAAAATTGAAGTTGATTCTACTGTAATTGATGTATCTTGTAAAGACGCTCAAGATGGAGAAATTACAGTTACGGTTACAGGTGGAACACCTGGAGCAACTACATTCGATTGGTCAACAGGTGCAAGAACAACTGATAATTCAGTTCCTTACACAAGCACCATTTCTAATTTAGATGGCGATCAATACTACTATGTTACAGTTACTAATTCTTCCAGTTGTACTAAAATCGATTCAGCTTATGTAAGTGAGCCAGACTCATTAATCCCATTTTTTTCTGACACTACCTTTATAACTTGTTTTGGATCAAGTACTGGAGCATTAACCGCCAATGCTAACGGAGGAACTGCACCTTATACTTTTGATTGGTCTAATGGAGTAAACAACTCAACCAACATTACCAACTTACCTTCTGGAAATTATGTCGTTACCGTTACCGACGCAAACAATTGCTCAAATACTAAATCAATTACACTAACAGACCCAATTGCCATTGTTCCAAATGTCAGCACCGTTGATGTTAAATGTTTTGGAGATGCCACTGGTTCTGCTACTGCTAATCCTATAAATGGCGCTAATCCTTACACCTATGCATGGTCAACAGGCTCTGCTAACACAACTGCTACAGAAGGCGGTTTAGTCAAAGGAAATTATAATGTAACTATAACAGATAATAATGGGTGTTTTATTGTAGAACCCTTTTCTATCGATCAACCTTTAGCAGCTCTTTCGGTTACTTTAAATAAAACAGATGTTGACTGTTTTGGTAGCTCTACTGGTTCAATTACAACTGTTGTGAATGGCGGCACTAGTGTTCCAAATTATTCCTTCCTTTGGAATAATGGCTCAACTGCTCAAAATAGAAGTAATCTTAGTGCGGGCTTATATACAGTTACGGTTACTGATGGCAACAATTGTCAGAAAGTTGAAAGCATTACAATACTCCCTGGTATTGAAATCTTATCAGACACTACTGTTACCAATGTTAGTTGTAATGGTGGTAATGACGGTGAAGTTTATGTAACTGCATCTGGTGGTTCAGGTGTTTTTGTAAACTATAATTGGTCTAACGGAGGTAACTCAGATACCATTAAAAACTTAACTGTAGGGAAATATTTTGTTACCATTACCGACAGTAAAGCTTGTACTAAAGTTGATTCAGCAGTGGTTTCTCAACCAACACAACTAACTGCCAGTATTACTTTAGCTTCAAACCCAAGGTGTAATGGAATCAATGATGGAGTTGTGACTGTTTTAGCAGGTGGAGGAACAGTTGCAGGTAATTATACTTATTTGTGGTCTCCTGATGGTGAAACGACTTCAACTATAAACAACAAAGGAGGAGGCACCTACACCGTGACTATCACAGACGATAATGGATGTTCAATTACTGCCGACACTATACTAATTGCCCCAAGTTCAGTTGTAATTACAACCGACTCTACCCATCAAGTCGATTGCAAAGGTGGCAATAATGGTTATATAGGTGTCAACGTTGCTGGTGGAAATTTACCCTACACTTATACTTGGTCAAACGGAGCTGGAATTACAAATATTAATCAAAATTTAACTTCGGGAACATACACATTAACAGTATCGGATAATACGGGATGCGAAGACATTAAAACATACAATATTTCAGAGCCTGCTATTGGTTTAACTTCAAATGGCACCACAATTACTGGTGTTGATTGTAATGGGAATTTAACAGGGAGTGCAACCTTAAATATCACTGGTGGAACAAATCCTTTAACATACACTTGGCCTGATGGTGTGTTTACTAATTCTCGTACTGGGTTAGCAGGTGGAAATTATGATGTAACAATTACAGATGATAATGGGTGTACCTTAATAGAGTCTTTTAATATTCCTGAACCCCAAACACTAGTATTAACAGTAGATAGTTTCACAGATGTTACTTGTTTTGGTACTGCAGATGGAACAGCGAATATATCTGCTGCTGGAGGAACAACAAATTACACTTTTGACTGGACACCATCTACTTTGACTGGAACAACTCTCACCGGGCTTTCGGCTGGAAATTATACCGTAACCGTTACAGATGCGAATGGTTGTACAGATAGCGCAAGTGTTACTATTGGCTCTGCCAATGCTCTAAATTTTAACTTAGTTCGCAAAGAAAATGTTTCGTGTAATGGCCAAAGTAATGGCTTAATAGAAGTAGTAGGCGTAGGAGGAACTGGAGCTTATACCTATAACTGGAATCCTGCTGCTGCAAATAGTGGGCTAAATGATAACTTAACTGCTGGAAGTTATAGTGTAACTATATCTGACCAAAATAACTGTAGCGTAGTGTTTTCTACAACCATTACTGAACCTGCATTGCTAGCTGTAAATCTCAATCTAGATAAACGACCATGTAGTGGAACGAATGATGGTAAATTAACTGCTAACGAATCTGGTGGGACTAGTCCATATACTTACGCGTGGAGTGGCACTGCACAAACTACTAAAACAGTTAATGGATTAGCACCTGGCTTACATACTGTAACTGTTACAGATGCAAATGGCTGTGTTGCTACAGATAATGTTTTGTTGACTCCTACTACTCCGCTTATAGTAATAGGTGCAACGGCATTTGACGCTCAATGTTTTGGAGAAAACTCTGGTTCTGCAATTGTAGCTGCAATTGGTGGAGTAGCCCCAATTACTTACACTTGGTCAAATGGATTTGTTGGAATTAATAATCAAAATCTACTTGCTGGTTCATATACAGTGACAATCGAGGATGCAAATCAATGTTTTGAAACAAGGACTGTAACAGTAGGACAACCGTTAACAAAAGTTGACCCTGTTTTTTCTAAAACAGATGAAACTTGTAATAATACTGGAAATGGTTCTGCCACTTCTACCCCAATTGGAGGTACTGGAAGTACTTACACGTTTGAGTGGTCAACAACAAGCCCTGCTCAAACAAACGGAACAACAAGTACAATAAACAACCTGACATCTGGTACATACTCACTTACAGTATTCGATGAAAATGGATGTGATACCGTAACAAGTTTTACAATAAATGCTGGAAGTCCAGCCTATTCCTATAGAGATTCTCTAGTGAGTACTTCATGCGGAGGTTCATGTGATGGTTATATAGAAATTAAGAATTTAACTGGCGGTAGTCCAGTGGTTACTTACAATTGGTCAAATGGTGTTACAGGACCAATTGCTTCAAATTTATGTCCGGGGAATTATACTTTAACTATTAGTGATGCTTTAGGTTGTGATTCTGTATCTACATACACCATTTTAGATGGTTCTGTAAATTATACCTTTACTGATTCAATCGAGCAGGTTTCATGCAATGGTTTATGCGACGGCTACATTGAAATTCAAAACATCACAGGAGGCTCATTACCATTGACTTACACTTGGAGTAATGCAATTGGAAATACCCCAATAAATCCAAATCTATGCATGGGTAATTATAGTGTTACTATTGCTGATGCCAATGGTTGCGACACAATACTAAACTATACGATTAGCGAACCAAATGCTTTAACAGCAACAATATCAACTAGAAAAGACACTTGCTTATCGGGAATAGGATCAGCAACTGCAACTACAAGTGGAGGTCAATCACCATACACATACACTTGGCCAACAAAGCTAGCTAATAGCTTAAATTTTATAATTGGGCTTCAAGCCAACACCTACTCAGTTCTTATTGAAGACGCTAATGGTTGTAGCATTTCAGTCCCTTTTACAATTCAAAATTATTCTGCGCTTGCAATTACTGACTCTGTAATAGGTGTAACTTGTAATGGTAGAAATGATGGTGAAATTTTTATTTCTACAACTGGAGGAGTGAATCCAGTAACCTATAATTGGTCTAAAGGCTGGATGGTAGGTTCAAACCCAAAGAATCTTGTAGGTGGCACTTACACTATAACTGTTACAGATAATGCTGGATGCGCAGAAATATCTACTATAGTTGTCCCAGAGCCAGGTGTTTTAGAAGTAGATACTATCATAACAACAGGAGAAAATTGTATTCCTGGCAATGATGGATCAGCTAGTGCATTTATAATTGGAGGAACGAGTCCCTATACCTTTAATTGGGGAAATGGTAATACCACGAACTCAATAAATACAGGCCTTAATTCAGGGATTTATAATGTTACTGTAAGCGATTCGAATAATTGTTCAGTTGTTGAAACATATGAAATCAACAAGGTTGCTCCATTCACAGTACGAGACACTATAACCCGGCCTAGTTGTAATGGTGGATCTGATGGAATAATTGACTTAACTATTATTGGTGGAGTGCAACCCCTTACTTTTCATTGGAATAATAATGCAAATACCGAAGATAGAAACAACCTTATACAAGGAATTTATAAAGTGACTATTACTGATGGAAATAACTGTAGTGAAGTTAAAACTTATAATGTCCTTGAAGAATCCCCTATTGAAGTTCACATGGACACTGAAGATGAGTCCTGTAACCCTGGAAATGATGGCTATGCTGTAGTATTAGCAACCAAGGGGCTTGAACCATATACTTATAATTGGCAAATAGGAACAGGAGTTATCTTTAATGATTCTGTTGCTAACCTAACAAAGGGTGTTTATTCGGTTACAGTTACTGACGCAAGAGGATGTACAAGAATTCAAGCTTTTGCAATTGGAGCTGGTTCAGACATTGAAGGAAACCCTACACTAGATAGCACATCTTGTTTTAGTAGTTGCGATGGTACCATTACGTTAAATCCAACTGGAGGAACAATTACGACTGGTTATGTTTATAATTGGGGACTTGGATTGCCTGCTCAAGCGACTCAAACAGGTTTGTGCAGAGGAAACTATACCGTTACCATTTCAGACAATGCAAGTCCTCCATGTACTAAAGTAGAAACATATACTGTCTTGTCTCCAAACCCAATTACTGTAGATGTTGTTGAAGGATGGGAGTCTTGTTCACCTGGAAATGATGGAGCTGCCTTTTTAACTCCAAAAGGTGGTACAGGGCCATATACAGTTGCTGCTGCATTTGGGACTGTTTTTCAAGGTGATATTTATTTACTTTCATCAGGCAATTATACAATTACAGTTAGTGATATTAATGGTTGTTCAACAACGAAGTCTATAAATATTCCTAAAAGTGTTCCCCCTACTATTTCCTCAAGTTTTAAAGATGCAACTTGTTTTGGTGGAAGCGATGGAAACATCTTTACTTCTGCCACGGGTGGTGCTAATCCTTTAAGCTATGATTGGTCCCCATCAACTATTTCAGGAGCCAATCCCTCAAATGTAGCTGCAGGTACTTATAATCTTGTAGTTACCGATCGACAAGGATGTACAGTTACCGAGACATTTATTATCGGCGAAGGATCCGAAATCACGGCAACTTTTAGCATAACTGGTGAAAGTTGTTCACCAGGAAATGATGGTACAGTTACCGCCACAAGTACTTCAGGTGGAAAAGGGCCTCATACATTTAATTGGGGAAGCGGAAACACATCTAATAATTCAAACAGCGGTTTAGCAACTGGAAATTATACTGTAACGATTACGGACAGTGCTGGTTGCTCTCAAGCTATACCTTACTTTATCAATCAAGATGCTCCTTTTAATTTAACATCCATTGTCACTCCTATTTCATGCAACGGACTTTCTGACGGAGCTATTGATTTAACAGTAACAGGTGCTAGCGGTACGGTTACTTACCTTTGGGATAATGGAAGTACTTCGGAAGACCTGACCAACTTAACAGCAAATACATACAATGTTACTATAACTGATGCAGGAAGTGGTTGTATTGAAACAGCTCGTTTTAATTTATCAGACCCAAGCCCTATTGTTATAGCATTTACAACACAAGTTGAAACATGCAGTCCTGGAAACGATGGATCTATTACCTTAAACCCTAGTGGAGGAACCGTTGCCGTCCCTAACAATTATACTTATGCTTGGGATAGCGGATTACCAGCACAAAAGAATCAAACTGGATTAACTGCAGGCAACTACAATGTAACCGTTTTTGATGATAATAATTGTTCTTCAACAATAACGATAACAGTTAACTCAGCCACTATTTTCAACTTGAATTTAACCACTTCAAATTCAACATGTAATGGATTAAACAATGGTGGATTAACAGCGACGAATAATGCAACAAACCCTGTTTACAGTTGGAATAATGGGCTAGCTCCAAATAAAGTTCACACTGGTCTTTCACCTGGGTTATATTGTGTTACAGTTACTGATCTAGCTACAGGTTGTGTTCAGTCTGAATGTAAAACAATAACCGAACCCAGTGTTATAAATCCAGTTTTAGCTACAACACCCGAAAGCTGTTCGCCAGGAAATGATGGAAGTGTAACTGCTAACCCTACAGGTGGAACTGGAGCCTACACTTATAATTGGGGAAGCGGCAATACAAGTAACAATACGCTTAATAATTTAACTGCAGGAAATTATAGGGTTACTATTTCTGACAACAACAACTGTTCTGTTGTAAGTACATTTACCATTAATAATACTGCTCCTTTTACTGTTGACATTGATTCAGTTGACGTTACTTGTTTCGGATTAAGCAATGGTAAAGCATATGCAACAGTCTCGTTGCCTGGTGTAACTTATTTGTGGTCAACTGGTGGAACTACAGATACTATTAAGAATTTAATTGCCGGAACATATAGATTAACTGTAACTGACCCTGTGAGTGGTTGTATCTCAACAGGTTCTATCATAGTTAATGAGCCTGCGCAAATAAATGGTGGATTTGTAATTGTTAATGAATCTTGTAGTCCTGGTAATGATGGATCTGTTACTTCTAATCCTATAGGAGGAACAGGCCCATATACGTATAACTGGGGAGCTGGAAACACAACAATCAATACAAACAACAATTTAGTTGCAGGCAATTACAATGTTACAATTACAGATTCGAAATCATGTATAACTGTCGAAAATTATACAATAGACAACACAGCTCCTTTTAGCGCAAATCTAGATTCAATTGATGTAAGTTGCTTTGGTTTAAATGACGGAAAAGCATATGTTACAGTTTCTACTTCAGGGCTTACATTTAATTGGTCAAATGGAGGAAATACGGATACTATAAGAAATCTTACTGCTGGAACTTACCGTGTTACCGTTACTGATCCAGGTAGTGGTTGTGTTTCAACAGGATCTATAAAAGTTAATCAACCTGCACAAATTATACCTCAGATTGCCTTAACTCCAGAAAGTTGCTCCCCTGGTAATGATGGTTCTGCATCAATAATAAGCGTTTCTGGAGGCAAGACCCCATATACATATGATTGGGGTGCTGGAAATACAACTAATAATTTTAATCTTAATTTAAGTGCTGGTAATTATACCTATACTTTAACTGATGATGATAATTGTTCTGTCGTTAATAACTACACAATTAACAGTAATGCCGCATTTACAATAGATTTAGATTCAGTAAACGTGTCTTGCTTTGGTTTAGCTGATGGTAAAGCCTACGTTACTGCATCTGATCCAGGATTAACTTTTAGGTGGTCGAATGGAGGTATAACTGATACTATTTCAAATTTGATAGCGGGCACTTATCGTGTTACTGTTACTGACCCTGTTAATGGCTGTTCAGAAACCGCTTCCATTATAGTTAACCAACCCATTCAAATAACAGTTGGATTAACTTTAGTCGCCGAGTCATGTAGTCCAGGTGCAGATGGATCTGCTACTGTTTCCACTATCAATGGAGGTATAGTCCCATACACCTATAACTGGGGGGCTGGAAACACATCAACCAATTCAAATAACAACTTAATTGCAGGTAATTATAATTTAACTGTTACAGACGCATCTGGTTGCAGCATTGTTAAAAATTATGTAATTGACAACAAAGCCCCATTTGATATAGACCTAGATTCAATTGATGTAAGTTGCTTTGGTTTAAATGACGGAAAAGCATATGTAACCGCTTCAATTGGTGGGGTTACTTATAACTGGTCTAATGGTGGTGTTTCTGATACAATATTTAACCTTACAGCAGGAACTTATACTGTTACTGTTAGCGACCCAGTCTCAGGCTGTATTGGAAGCAAATCAATTGTAGTAAATGAGCCTTTGCAAATACAAACTATTATAACTACTAATCCAGAGTCATGTGTTCCTGGAGGTGATGGGTCAGTAACAGCTATAAATACAATTGGAGGAAATGCACCCTATACTTTTAATTGGGGAGCAGGAAATACTTCTAATAATTTTAGAAATAATCTAAGTGCTGGTGCATATATGCTAACCATTACTGATGCTTCACAATGTTCTGTTAATGAGCCTTTCATTATAAATAGTGATGCACCATTTACACTTGATTTAGACTCTATAGATGTTACTTGCAACGGTCTATCTGACGGTAAGGCATACGCAACTGCCTCATTTGTAGGGTTAACCTATACATGGTCTAATGGTGGTAACACAGATACAATTCGCAACCTCGTTGCAGGAACATACACAGTAACTGTTAGCGACCCATTTAGTGGCTGTGTAGAAACTAAATCAATAGTTGTAAACGAACCCAACCCAATTGTTGTTACACTTGCAACTAACCCTGAGACTTGCACTCCAGGAAATGATGGGTCAGTAAGCACATTAACAATTAGTGGAGGCACCCTTCCTTATACATATAATTGGGGCGCAGGAAATACGTCTAATAATTTTAGCAACAATTTAAGTGCTGGAACATACACAGTAACAATTTCAGATAAAAACAACTGTAGTGTAATAGAAACTTATACCATTAATAGTAATGCTCCATACAATGTTACTTTAAATGCAGTTGATCCTACTTGTAATGGATTCACTGATGGTAAAGCCTATGCAACAGTTTCCATAAGTGGCGTTACCTATAGTTGGTCTAATGGTGGCATAACTGATACTATAAAAAATATAGGTGCAGGCACATATACTGTTACTGTTACTGACCCAATATCGGGTTGTACAGAAACAGCTTCTATCATTGTAAATGAACCAGCAGGTATAAGTGCAAACATAATTACTAAGCCAGCTTCTTGTATTCCTGGTAATGATGGGTCTGCTACTATAAATACTGTTGTAGGAGGAAAATCTCCTTTTGTGTATAATTGGGGAGCAGGCAACACGACTAATAATTCTAATAATAACTTAAACGCAGGTGCTTTTACAGTAACAATTACAGATAGTAAAGGATGTATGGGAGTTGAAAACTACATCATTAACCAAAATGCCCCATTTAACTTAGATTTAGATTCAATTAACATTACTTGTTTTGGCTTATCTAATGGAAAAGCTTATGCTACAGTTTCTAAAACTGGAGTAACTTATAACTGGTCTAATGGAGGAAATACGGACACTATTTCTGGATTATCTGCAGGAATTTACACCGTAACAGTTACAGATCCTGTTTCAGCCTGTTTTGTTGTTAAATCAATTCGAGTTAATGAACCAACTAGAATTATTTTATCTGTAAATAAAACCAATGAAACTTGCTCTCCAGGAAATGATGGTACCGCTAGTGCTTCTGCAACAGGCGGAACAGTGTCCGCTAATTACACTTATAATTGGTCCACTGGGGCAACAGGTCCAAACATCAATAATCTCGCTGCGGGCAATTACTCTGTAACAGTTACGGATGACAATGGTTGTACTACCTCACAAACTTTCAGTATTCAAGGTGGAAGCCCAATTTTACCCAATGAATTTGTTACAGATGAAACTTGTTCAGGAAACTGTGATGGCTCTATAACTCTTAACCCAAGCGGTGGAACAGGGATATATACTTATTCTTGGAATACAGGAGAAACAACAAGAATTCGTACTAATTTATGTGGAGGAACATACACAGTTACAATATCTGATGGTGGAAACTGTGATACTACTATTTCATTAACAATTAATTCAAATAGCCCATTAACTGCAGTAGTAAGCACTTTTGATCAAAGTTGTACTAATCTAACTGTTTGCGATGGAGAAGCCTATGTTACCCCAAGTGGTGGACTTGCACCTTATACCTTTAGCTGGCCTTCAGGAACCATAACTGGCGTGACTAGCGATACGGCCAAATCTCTTTGTGTTGGAAATTATGCAGTTACTATTTCGGACGCAAGTGGGTGTGAGCTTGTAAAAAATTACACAATCAACGGCCCACCTCCAATTGTAGCTAATTTCAACATCACTCAACCTGCGTGTAATATTCCTAATGGAGCGGTAACAGTTATTGCTAGTGGTGGCTCTTCCAGTAATTATACATTCGAGTGGTTTAATAGTAGTTTAACTTCTATTGGAAATACAAATTCCATAAACTCTATTTCTTCTGGACTTTATTATGTTGATATTGCTGATGGAACTGGTTGCTTCGACCGTTTTAGTGTAGCTGTAAGCGATATTGGTTCAGAAGCAGTTACAATTACTAAAAATGATGCTAGTTGCTTTGGAGCTTGCGATGGACAAGCTACGGCCTCTTTTGTATGCTTAGACCCTAGCTGTACTATTGAGTGGTTTAATGCAACAACTTCAACATCTCTGGGTATTACAACATCAACTGCAAACAATCTTTGTGCAGGTGATTATTATGTAATTGTAACCAATAATAGCGGATGTAAAGCTATTGAGACCATCAGCATTGGTCAAGCAAATCAATTCTTAGTTTCTGCTAATTTGACTAACCCTAGTTGTTTTGGTGCTTTTAACGGTAGCATTAACTTAAATGTTAGTGGAGGTTCTGGTACTTATAGTTATGTTTGGAGTCCTGGACCTATTGCTGGTCAGGGCACAGCTAATGCTTCGCAATTACTAGCTGGAAAATACACCGTTGTTATTTCTGATGCAAATGGTTGTGATACTACTTTAACTTACACTTTAACTGGTCCTGCGCAAATAAAAGCAACCTTTAGCACCATTGACGCAACTTGCGGACAAGCTGATGGGTTTATTAATGCAGTAATAACAGGCGGTACTGTAATATTCGATTACGATTACCAATGGTTTGATGCTGCAAGTGTTTTATTGGTTGGTCAAATCAATCCAAACATTAGCAATGTTGCAGCAGGCATTTATTATCTAAGAGTAACAGATGACAACGGTTGTGAAGAAACGTTCCTTACAACACTTGGCAATACGAATGGCCCAACAATAACTGTTGACTCTATCAACAATGTAACTTGTTTAGGTGATCAAGACGGTGCAATTTATACTACAGTAACTGGCGCAAATAACCCTTTTACATATAACTGGTTGCCATTTGGCCATACAACTGGAGATATTCAAAATTTAAAAGCTGGCTCTTATACCATAAGCGTATCTGATAACCTAGGCTGTGTTGCATTTGATACTGCTACTGTAACTGGTCCGGATGAGATATTAGTTAATATCGCATATAAAGAAGCTAACTGTGGTTTATGTAATGGAGAAGCTAAACTTAATGTTACAGGTGGTACAGCTCCATACACATACTTGTGGAGTAATGGCTCAACTTTAGACAGTGCTACTGCTTTATGTGGTGGAGTTTATACGGCAGTTGTAACAGATGCAATTGGATGTAGCAAAACTGTAAACATTACTATTAATACAACTGGTGGCCCAACAGGGGAATCCGTAAGTATTACTCCTGCTTCTTGTGCTTCAAGTTGCGATGGAAGAGCTACTGTAACTCCTATTGGTGGAATAGCGCCTTACACCTATTTATGGCTACATAATGGAGCTACTAGCAATACACAAAATAATTTATGCCCTGGGAATTATACCCTCCAAGTATCAGATGTAAAAGGATGTTCTAGGGTCGTTAATATAGAAATTAATAGCCCTGCCGCTATGAGTTTGCAATCAAACATTATCGCACAAACATGTAATTCTATCCCTTGTGATGGTTCAATTAGACTTGACGTAAAAGGTGGCACTAAACCATACTCATACACTTGGGGTCCATCGGCATTGTCTAATTCAAACGTACAAAATGGACTGTGTGCAGGAATCTATTATTTAACAGTAAGTGATGCAAATGGCTGTCAGTTAGAAAAGACACTTACTCTACCAAATAATGGCAATCAATATAGCACTATTCCTAGTATAACTGATGTAACTTGTAATAGCAGTTGTGACGGCTCATTGATTAGCAATATTGGGCCAATTATAACTGGAGTTACATTCCAGTGGTTTAATGATCGTGGACTAGCGGTGTCTCCTATAAATTCAGATTTAATTAATGCTGCTTGTGCTGGTGATTACTATCTTGAAATAACAGATATTACAAGTGGTTGTAAAACATACATAGATGCAACTGTTGAAGAACCAGATTCCATTTTACTTGGCTCATCAATTGTGAAAAACATCTCTTGTAACGGAGCTTGTGATGGAGAAATATTTATCTCAACAACCGGTGGAAATATTCTTTATCAATACTCTTGGAATGATCCTAATATGGATGGAATACCTGTAAGTGGACTGTGTGCTGGAACATACGCATTAACAGCTACTGACGCTAATGGTTGTACTGCAACAACTTCTGTTACTCTTACAGATCCTCCTGCTTTAACGGTTAATATTCTATCATCTACTAATTTATCATGTAGTTCAGATTGTGATGCAAGTGCTAATGTATCAGCATCTGGTGGTAGCTCTCCATATACTTTCAATTGGAGTGGCGGACAAATTGGAACTACCCCAAACACTTTATGTTTTGGCCTTAACACTGTCACAGTTACAGACGCAACTGGATGTTCTAACATTGCTACTGTAAATATCTCTGCAACGGATACAGTTGTTGCTCAAGTACCTGCATCTGGTATTGTTTGTTCTGGTGATAGCATCTATTTAGACGGAACAATTATTGGCTCTACTGTAACAAACTTTGCTTGGTATATAGATAACACCTCAACATTATTCACGAAAAGTGAGGACACCACTATATATAGATCTATAGGTGATTATAAATTTTATTTAATTGCAAGCAATGGTTCTTGCACTGACACTAGTGAATATCTTGTATCGGTGGTTTCAAACCCAGTAGTTGGTCTTGCCTCTTCTATTAAAATATTTAAAGATGAAATAGCAGCATTTAAACTAAGTGGTACAAAAAGTCAATATAGCTATTTATGGACTCCAGGTTTTGGGTTAAACGACAGTACAATTGCAGAACCTTTTGCTGCACCTAAGAAAACTTTACTATATACTTTAACCGTAACTGACACAACAGGTTGTAGCTTTGTTGACTCTATCTTGGTAGATTATACTCCTGAAATTAAAATTCCTTCAGGTATAACTCCAAATGGCGATGGTGTAAACGATAAGTGGGAAATTGATTTCTTAGAAGAATTCCCAAATGCTAAAGTTATGATTTACAACAGATGGGGAGCATTAGTCTTTGAGCAATCTAATGGATATAAAGTTGCTTGGGATGGTACATATGAAGGTAAAGCACTTCCTATTGGTACTTATTATTACGTGATTGATTTAAATAGCAAACGCTTTGAGCCATTTACAGGACCAATAACAATTGTTAAATAGTATGAAAAAAATTATTTTATATATTGCGTGTTCTATTCTGCTTGTAAGTGGAATCATGGCTCAGCAATTACCTCAATATAGTCAGTATATCTTAAACCGATATGTAATTAATCCAGCTTCTGCAGGTAGTGAAAACTACTTTGTTGGTCAATCTAATTATAGAAGCCAGTGGGAAGGAATTAAAGACGCTCCTAGAACATATATTTTAAGTGTAAACGGCCCAATCGCTAATCAAAAGATGGGAATTGGTGGGTATATGTTTGTCGATGTTACTGGGCCAACTCGAAGAAATGGGTTTAATTTATCCTACTCCTATCATGTAAAATTATCAAGCGAGATTAAGCTTTCGTTTGCAATAAATGCTGGAATATTAAGCTATACGGTTGATGGAACAGAAATCTTTTTTAAAGATCAAACAGATAATGTAATTAGTAGAGCGCAGGAGTCCAACCTTTATCCAGATGCAGGCTTTAGCTTCTATCTTTATGGGCCAAAATTTTTCTTTGGTGGTTCAGCTCCACAGCTTATTCAAAATCAACTAGATTTTAAAAGCTCGATAAAAGATCCTACCGGGAGACTAGTAAATCATTATTTTGCTATGGGAGGTTATACGATAGACCTTGGGAATAATTTAAATATTGAACCTTCTTTTCTTGTTAAATATGTAAAACCAACTCCAGTTCAATATGAGGCTAGCCTCAGAGGAATCTATCAAAAATCTGTTTGGCTAGGGCTTTCTTATAGACAAGATGATGCTATTGTTTTATTAGGCGGATATACTTTTCAAGATAGCTTTTCATTAGGTTATTCCTATGATATTCTACAATCTGGAATTAAAAACTATAGTACCGGAACTCATGAAATTATGCTTTCGATCAAGTTTAATAAACGCGATCGAGAAAAAGTAGAAGAGGAAGAGTAATTATTGGATTATTTCACACTTGAGCTCGTGCTTTTGAGCGTATTTCAAAACACCTTCTAAAGCATAAAGCATGTTATTCTCTGCTTTTATACTGTCGTGAAACACCAATATAGAGCCTGGTTTTAATTGGTGTAAACTTAATTTTAAACACTTTTCTTTAGTTATTCTAGGATCGTAATCTCTGGTTAAAATACTCCACATGATAATTTTATACCTAGTTCGCAGCCTCTTAATCTGAGCAGAGTTTATTTTGCCATAAGGTGGCCTAAATAAGTTTGATTTTACAAGTTTTTGACAGGCCTCTATATCTTTTAAGTAAACTGAGTTGTTTGTTTTCCAGCCATTTAAATGTGAATAGGTGTGATTACCTATTTGGTGCCCAGCGTCCAATATTAATTGAAATAAATTGGGATTTGACTCTATATTCTTACCTAAACAAAAAAAAGTTGCTTTGGCATTGTATTTTTTCAATAATGCTAAAACTTTTGGAGTAACTAAAGGAGTTGGCCCGTCGTCGAAAGTTAGGTATATACCTGATTCTTGATTTGGGATAAACCAAAGAAGGGATGAATAAATGCGTTGTAAAAACTTTGGGGGGTGAGACAATAACATCAGCCAAACAATTGATTAAACACTTCTTCAATTTTGCTAACTGCAATTAACTCTATACTAAAATTAGCTTGATCAATCCCTTTAAGGTTGTATTTTGATATGAAAATCTTTTCGAAACCAAGTTTTTGAGCTTCTATTATTCTTTGGTCTATTTTATTGACTGGTCTAATTTCTCCTGAAAGCCCTACTTCTGCTGCAAAACATACTTTAGAGGGAATAGGAAAATCTTCATTAGATGATAAAACAGCACAAACAACAGCTAAATCTATTGCTGGATCTTCAACTTTAATACCCCCTGCGATATTTAAGAATACATCTTTTGCTCCTAGCTTAAACCCACAACGTTTTTCTAATACTGCTAATAGCATATTCAACCTTCTTAAGTCAAATCCAGTTGAAGAGCGTTGAGGAGTTCCATAAGCTGCAGAGCTTACCAAAGATTGTATTTCTATCAGCATAGGTCTTAAACCTTCTAAGCTAGACGAGATAGCCGAACCGCTCAACTGCTCGTCCCGATTAGAAATTAGAATCTCTGAAGGGTTCGCAACTTCACGCAATCCAGATCCTTGCATTTCATAGATACCTATTTCATTCGTTGGCCCAAACCTATTTTTAGAAGAGCGTAATAAACGATACATATGATTTCGGTCTCCTTCAAATTGCAACACAACATCAACCATATGTTCTAACACTTTTGGCCCTGCTATACTGCCTTCTTTGTTGATGTGTCCTATAAGAAAAACTGGTGTATTAGTTTCTTTTGCAAATCGCATTAGCTCGCCAGAACACTCCCTAATTTGAGAGATACTGCCCGCTGAAGATTCAATTAAAGATGAATGAAGGGTTTGAATACTATCAACCACAACAACATCAGCTTCGACCTTTTCTAAATGAGTTAAGATGTTTTGAATAGATGTTTCTGAAAGTAAATAACTCAAGTTATTATCTATGCCCAACCTTTCTGCTCGCATTTTTATTTGCTGTTCACTTTCTTCACCTGAAATATATAAAACCTTAATCCCACTCCATGCCAATGCGACTTGCAACAATAATGTTGACTTTCCTATTCCCGGTTCTCCTCCAAATAAAACTAAAGAACCTGGAACAAGCCCACCTCCAAGCACTCTATTTAATTCATTATCTGGTGTTCTATACCTTATGTCTTTAGTTTCTTGGATTTCAGAAATAAGTATCGGCTTTGAAATACGTTTGCTTGATCTTGTTGATGAAGTATTGTCTTTTTGTATTATTTCCTCTACATAAGTATTCCATTCGTTACAAGAAGGGCATTTCCCAATCCATTTACTGGCTTGTGCTCCACAGTTTTGACAGAAATATGCTTTTTTAAGTTTTGCCAATTTATTAGGTTAAAAAACGATTTCGATAGCTCGTTTGCCTTTGTTATTCAAATTAGACCCACAAAAAGTGTTTGCGTTTTCACCAGCTTGTTGATGACCAAGCTTAGCTGCTTTAACCCAATCTTCACAAGCCAAATCTTTCTTCTTTATTTCATAATTTGCTTCTGCTCGATAATAAAACGCTTTGGCTAGGTTTTCTCCTTTCTCATCGATTATTTCTGTTAAAGCAGAAATAGCTTCATTGTACTTTTTCATACCTAGCTTAGTAAGCGCTAGGTTTATCTTCCCATTCTCTAGTTGAGGGTCTTTTTTTAGAGCAATTTCAAAGTCTGACATCCCTTCTTCATACTTTTTCAATTCAGCTTTCGCAGCTCCTCTGTTGTAGTATGCTGCAGCATAATCAGGATTAAAAGATATGGCCTTTGTGTAGTACTTTATTGCTTCGTTATACCGATTTAAAGATGCACTAGCATATCCCAAATAATAATATGCATCATTAAATTCTGAATCTATTTCCAAACATTTATTTAAATCTTTAATGGCTTTTTTATATTCTTCAATAAATATTAAAGCTGCTCCCCTGTTAAAAAACAACTTTGCATCTTTATCATTAATTGCCTCTGCGATATTGTAATTTTCTATAGCTGGTTTAAATAAGTCTAATTTGTGCTTACAATCTGCCAAACCCATTTGTGCTTCATAGTCATTAGCATCTATAGTAACTGCTTTTTTATAAGATTGCATGGCTTCAACATAATTCTCAGCGAGGTATTTCTCTTTTGCAATTGTTTTATAATAGCCCAATGAATCTTGAGCTATAGTAATGATTGAGATAAAAAAAGTAAAGTAAAATATTAATATTCTTTTCATTGTTGTTGTGCTTTTTGTACGATACTGCTTGTAGAAAACCCTTCTAAAAAGTCAATTGTTCTAACCTCTCCTCCTTTGGCCTCAAGTATATCATAGCCCACTATTTGCTCTATTTTATAATCACTCCCTTTGACCAAAACATCAGGTTGTACAAGCTTAATTAATTCATAAGGAGTAGATTCATTAAAAATAACTACTAAATCGACGAACTGAAGCGCCGATATAATGTAAGCTCTTGATTTTTCGTCTTGCAATGGCCTATTTACTCCTTTATTTAATGTTTTTACTGAAGCGTCAGAATTCAGCCCTACTATTAATTTAGTTCCCAGGTCGGCTGCTTTTGACAAATAGTCTATGTGCCCTAAGTGTAAAATATCAAAACATCCATTTGTAAATACAACTTTTTCATCTTTAAACCTCCATCGATTTAAAATTAAAGCAAGTTCATCCTTATTCTTGATTTTATTTCCGATTACTTCAAGAGACTGCATGGTTTCTTTTTTTATTATAAATTCGAATTAGCATGAGGCTTATTACTCCTAATACAATAACCATTAGAGTTTGTGATGTCCATAAAATCCAACCTAAAGCCAATGCAGATGTTTTAGAAAAGCCATAAAGCATGAGTGTTTCCATGATTGCAATCGGAAAAACACCTAAGCCTCCCTGAACAAACACAATAGCTAAACTTCCCATAACAAAAGATGCTAAAATAGCTCCAAAAGATGCTGTTGATGTTTCTTCTATACTATAAAAGCATAGCCAAAACATTCCAATATACATTACCCATATAAAAACAGTATGCAATAAGAAGTATAGTTTCTTTTCCATCTTCATGATTGATTGCACACCCTCTAAAATCCCTCTTATAAACTCTCTTATCTTTACCAATAATGTATTTTGAGATTTTGACTTCATTAAAAACAAAAATGCAGAAATGCCTATTAAAGCAATAATCAATAAACTCACAATCTTTCCAGTTGAAATGTTACCCGAGCCAGTGTTCAAATAGTTGGTTAGCATATCCCGTATCATATCAAACTCAATAAACACGATTGAAGCCATGATTAAAGATAAAACCAATAAATCAGCTACTCGTTCAGCGACAATTGTTCCAAAAAGTTTCTGAAAGGGCAAATCTTCATATTTTGCAAGCAATCCAGGGCGCGTAACTTCACCTAATCTTGGCAAAGCTAAATTGGCAACATAGCCTATCATAACCGTAAAAAAACTATTTAAGAATTTCGGGGTTTTACCTAATGGCTCTATGCTATACTTCCATCGAAATGCTCTGCTTACATGACTTAATATTCCAAACAAAACAGAAATAGAAATCCAAAAATAATTAGCATGAGAAAAAGAAAAATACAAGTCATCCTTTTCTTGTACTGTTAAGTCTTTAAATACATACCAAATTAAAAATACCCCAAATGCTAGGGGCAATAGAACCTTTAGAATCGAAAAAATGGATTTCATTAAGTTGTTTATTAAATGCGAAAATTAATCAATTAAGGATAGATTGTCTATTAATCTAACACCAGAAATGTATGCGGCAATAAAAACTCTTGGCTTGTCTGATTCTGACCAATCAAAAATTGGATTTAATGTTTTTTCATCTGCAATGGAAATGTATTCTACTTCAAAAGCATGCCTTAATTTTCGCTTTGCTTCTGTAATTAGTTCTTCAGGTTTAAGCTGTTTATAATTAAGCTTACAAAATAAAAGTGTTTCGTAAATCATAGTTGCTAAAACCTTTTCTTCCTCGTTTAATCTTGCATTTCTTGAGCTCATGGCTAGGCCTTGAGCATTTCTTTTAGTTGCAATTCCAACAATAGTTGTTTTTAATCTTTTTTCATTGGCCAACCACCTTATCAAAGCTAATTGTTGATAATCTTTTTCTCCGAAATAAGCTTTATCTGGTTTTATTAAGGTTAAAAATCGTTCAACAACGGCCAACATTCCTTGAAAGTGCCCTGGTCTAAACTGTCCTTCCATTACCTCTCCTAATCGTCCAATTTGATAATTCAATTGGTGCTGACTTGGGAATAACTCTTCCTTTAATGGGAGATACAAGACATCACAGCCCACTTTATTTAAACCTAATTTATCCTCCTTTAACGTTTTAGGGTAATTGATAAAATCTTCTTGCTGGTTAAATTGTAAATCATTTATATAAATCGAACATACGACAATATCATTCTCTAACTTGCTTTTTTCTATCAAAGAAAAATGTCCATCATGAAGCGCTCCCATTGTTGGAACAAACCCAATCGTTTTGCCGGTTTTTCTTTTTTTGTGTAAAAAATCACTGAGGGTTTTTTGAGAAATAAATTCAATCATATATCAAAATTCGAATTCAAAAGTAATACTTGTAGATGGAATTCAAGCATAGAGTGGCTTTGACAATTGAATTCATTGCAAACTTGCCAAAAAATCCTTAATTTTGTGTGGCTTACACACTAATCTTTATCCTCTTATGAGTAAAAAAAGAATTCTCTACATTTCTCAAGAAATAACTCCTTATCTTCCCGTATCAGAAATCGCAAATGTTGGTCGCCATCTTCCCCAAGGCGCTCAAGAAAAAGGCCGTGAAATACGGACTTTTATGCCAAAATTTGGCTGTATTAACGAAAGAAGAAATCAGCTTCACGAAGTAATTCGTCTTTCTGGAATGAACTTAATTATCAACGACAATGATCATCCCTTAATTATTAAAGTTGCCTCGATTCAACCAGCTAGAATGCAAGTTTATTTTATTGACAATGAAGATTATTTTCAAAGAAAAGCGGTTTTGAAAGATAAAGAAGGAAATTTCTTTAGCGATAATGATGAAAGAGCAATTTTCTTTTGCCGTGGAGTCCTTGAAACAGTAAAAAAACTAGGCTGGGCTCCTGACTTAATTCACTGCCATGGTTGGATGACAAGCTTAATTCCACTATACTTAAAAACCTCTTATAAAAATGAACCTTTATTTGAAAAATCTAAAGTTATCACCTCTATCTACAATGATTGTTTTAAAGGTAGTTTAGACAAAAACTTTGCTCAAAAAGCGCTAATGGATGGTGTTACAGAAGAAGATATTCATAGTTATATTGACCCAACTCACAATAATTTGTGTTTAGCAGCTGCAAAATGGTCTGATGGAGTTATTATTGGTTCTGAAAAATCAAGTGCTTTTGCTGAAAATCTTTCTGTCCCCGTACTAGAGTTTCAAGGAACAGATTATATTGATGCTTATAGCAATTTTTACGATGAAATATTGTTAGAACAAGAAGTACTTGCTGATTAACTTATGATAAAAATAAATTTTTCAAAACGATTGCGGAAAGTTTTACTCCTTTCCGCTTCTTTTTTACTGTTATTTCAATCTTGTAAAAAGGAAGGTGTTTTAAACCCAGAATTTGCTGAAGACTTTTCTAGTGCCACTTTTACTGATACAACTAAAATAGTTGCAATTACTGAAATTGGCGATACAATTTTAGCTGATAAAATCTCTACCGGCTTAGCTGGGGTGTTTAGAGATTCTGTTTTTGGTATTACCGTTGCTTCTACTCATGTTCAAGCTTTATTACCTTCAAACTCATTAGTTTTCGGCACTTCAAGTGAAACCCTAACTACTGACTCAGTTATTTTAAGTTTAGAATATAATGGCTATTATGGAGATAAAAACATTTCTCAAACTATAGATGTCTATCGAATTAATGAACTGCTAGATAATTCTACAAGTTATTATTCTAACACCAATGTACAAACTATTCCATCCATTTTAGGGAGTAAAACATTTATTCCAAACTTTGATTCAACTGTTCGAATCACCGTTCCGAATGGAGTTGGAGGTACAAATCAAATAAACTTAGACCCTCAGCTTAGAATAAAACTAGACAATTCGTTAGGTGATGAGATTTTAGCAGAATCTGGGAAAAGTGCTGTAGCTAATAGTGAGAACTTTGTTAAACTCCTAAATGGTTTAAAAATAAGACCCAGAGATACAAGTGGAATTTCAAATAACGAAAAAGCTATTTTATATTTTGCACTTACTTCTAGCAATACTAAAATGACTATTTATTATACAGCAACAAGTCAATCGGCAAGTGTTAGTAAATCAATAGATTTTCCAATAAACTCTTCTAGTGCTAGGTTTAATACCTTTAGTCACAACTATACCAATTCAGAAGTTGAGAAAGCATTACAACATACTGATTCTTCATTTACATACACTTTAGCTATGGCTGGCGTGCAAACAAAAATCACTTTTCCAACCATCAAAAACACATTTAAAGACAAGCAATCTGTTATTAATAAAGCAGAGCTATTTATCCCAGTGGCTACTGGGAGTTATTCTGAGTTTGGTTTTGCTCAAAGTTTAATCTTGGCATCTAAAGACGAATCTGGCGTTTTACAATTCATTCCCGATTTCTTTGAAGGCTCGGGCTACTTCGGCGGACAATTTGATGCAGCAAGTAATTCTTATAAGTTCAACATTACTCGTTATATACAAGGCTTAATAAACGGATCTCAAAACACAAATGGCCTTATACTACTTGTATCTGGAAGTGCAGTAAAAGCCAATCGGGCGGCAATTTACGGCCCAACCAACCCAATTAACAATTTAAAACTAAATTTATATTATTCTAAAACGAATTAATTATGTGTGGAATAGTTGCATATATAGGCGAAAAACAAGCATATCCTATTATCTTAAAGGGTCTTAAAAGACTAGAATATAGAGGTTATGACAGTGCTGGAATTGCACTACTAGGTGATCAAATAAACCTTTATAAAAAAGCTGGGAAAGTAAGTGTGCTTGAAGCTTATGCAGAGAATCAAGATTTGAATTCAACCATTGGAATTGGACACACTCGCTGGGCTACCCACGGGGCTCCAAACGATGAGAATGCTCATCCACACTTAAGCGGGGATAGTGAATTAGCTATCATTCACAATGGTATAATTGAGAATTATGACTCCTTAAAAAAAGAATTAACTAAACGTGGGCATACCTTTAAAAGTGAAACTGATACTGAAGTTCTAATCCATTTAATTGAAGACATTAGAACAAATGAAAAGGTTAGCTTAGACACTGCCGTTAGGATAGCACTTCGTGAGGTTGTTGGGGCGTATGCGATAGTAATTTTAGACAAAACAAACCCAGACGTTTTGGTTGCTGCCAGAAAAAGTAGCCCTTTAGTAATTGGTGTAGGGAATAACGAATATTTTATAGCGTCTGATGCTACTCCAATCATAGAATACACTAAAAATGTAATTTACCTTGAAGATGAAGAGGTAGCTATTATAGAAAAAGGTAAAGAAATAAAAATAACCAACATTAAAAATCAAGCGGTTACACCCTATTTACACCAATTAGAGATGAACCTTGAGGCCATTGAAAAAGGCGGTTATGAGCACTTTATGCTAAAAGAGATTTATGAACAACCACAGTCTATTAGAAATAGTATGCTTGGTAGGTTAAACTTAGAATCTGGCATTGTTACTATGGGTGGTATTGAGGAGTTTGAATCAAAATTTCTAAATGCAAATCGAATTATCTTTGTTGCCTGTGGTACTTCTTGGCATTCTGCATTAGTTGCTGAATATATGTTTGAGGATTTAGCTCGAATTCCAGTTGAAGTAGAATATGCTTCTGAATTTAGATATAGAAACCCCATTATCGACGAAAGAGATATCGTAATAGCGATAAGTCAATCAGGAGAAACCGCAGACACTTTAGCGGCTTTAGAGCTTGCCAAAGAAAAAGGAGCAACGATTTATGGAATATGTAATGTAGTTGGTTCATCCATTTCTAGAGCAACCGATGCTGGGTCTTATACACATGCCGGGCCAGAAATAGGGGTTGCCTCTACTAAAGCATTTACTGCTCAAATAACAATTTTAGCTTTAATGGCTTTATCCTTAGCTAATAAAAAAGGCACAATCAGTAAAACAAGGTATCATGCACTTGTTAGTCAATTGAAATGTATTCCAGAAATGGTTGAGAAAGTTTTAAAAACAAACGATCAAATAAAATACATTGCCGACTTATATAAAGATGTTTCAAACTTTTTATATTTAGGCCGAGGATACAATTTTCCTGTGGCCTTAGAAGGGGCTCTTAAGCTGAAAGAAATCTCTTATATCCACGCCGAAGGTTACCCTGCTGCTGAAATGAAACATGGACCAATTGCTTTAATTGATGAAAACATGCCTGTAGTGGTTATAGCTACAAAGGTTAGTAATTACCCAAAGGTAGTTAGCAATATTCAAGAGATAAAAGCTAGAAATGGGAACATCATTGCAATTGTAACTGAAGGAGATGTAGAGGTTAAAGAGATGTCTCAATTTACAATAGAAATACCTTTGGTTGATGAGTTCTTAGACCCTCTATTGACTGTGATTCCATTGCAATTGCTTTCATATCATATTGCCGTAATGAGAGGCTGTAATGTTGACCAACCTAGAAATTTAGCAAAATCTGTTACCGTGGAGTAGTCCACATAAAAACCTGTTGAGAATCTTTAAACTCATTCAGGTTTTTTGATTTTAAAATTGCATATACATCTATTAGTGGAAGCAAACCAAGCCCTCCACCTAAGGTGAGGGAGTAAACTATTGGAACATTTGGACTAGTGCCTAAATAAATTCTATGGACACCAAAATGTCCCAAAAAAACAGCTAATAAAACTGCTTTTAGTTTTCTATGTTTGGGAATAAAAGTTGTATTGTCAGTATCTTGAAACGAATTAGTATTCATTTCGATTAAGATAGAAGAATCTTCTAAAATAAAAATATCTGCTTGGTAGTTTGATGAATAAACTACACAAGCAGATATCAGTAATAACCCTAAAAAGAGTAAGCGCATTTTATTTTGCTTTATTCAACTTTTCAGCTACTTTATTCCAATCTACTACATTAAAGAATGCTTCAATATAATCAGGTCTTCGGTTTTGATAATTTAAATAATAAGCATGTTCCCAAACATCAATCCCCAATATTGGCGTTCCATTGCAACCAACGTTATCCATTAATGGGTTGTCTTGGTTAGGTGTAGAGCACACAACTAGTTTGCCATCTTTTAGACATAACCATGCCCATCCTGAACCAAATTGAGTAGCAGCAGCATTGCTAAATAAGGTTTTAAATTCTTCAAACGAGCCAAAGGCTGAATTAATCATTTCTGCTAACTCACCACTTGGTTTTCCACCTCCATTTGGCGACATTACTTCCCAAAATAAACAATGATTGTAAAAACCACCCCCATTATTTCTAACTCCAGCTGATTGTGAAGAAATATTTGCAAGTATTTCTTCAATTGTTTTACCTTCTAAACTAGTTCCTGCAATTGCATCATTAAGTTTTGACGTATATCCAGCATGGTGTTTAGAGTGATGAATTTCCATCGTTTTAGCATCGATGTGTGGTTCTAAAGCCTTGTATTCATAAGGTAATTTTGGTAATTCAAAAGCCATAATTTTTATTTTAAGTTTATAAATTATTCTACTCAAAGGTAACCCTTCTAAGTGTTTTATATAGAGAAACAAAAATTTTTTTAACTTGTTTTGCAAACCATTAAGTTTTTATACTTTTGCGCCGCAAAACATTAACATCTAAATGATATGAAAAAAGTATTTTTAACACTGGCTATTGCTGGTTTATTTTCTGTAACAGCTTGTAATAGTGCTTCAGAAGAATCAAAAACTGAAGAAACTGCAACTGAAGAAGCAGCTGAAATGATGGAAGACATGAATAGCGAAATGGAAGAGGTGGTTGAAACTACTGACTCAACCATTAAAGCTGTGGCTGACACTGTTGTGACTAAAGTAGAAGAAGTTGTAAAAGAAGTAAAATAATTCCTTTACCTTTTTAATTAAAAGCTCGCTATTTTTTTAAATAGCGAGCTTTTCTTTTTTAAACAATTGAACACTTTTTTGCAAGCTATTGTCTTCTTTGTTAATTATTTGATAATAAATATTATTTCCAAATAGATTCCTACCTATTGCTGCTTTAATTCTATTTTTAATTATCTCCTTTGAATCTATAGCTTCTTTATTATTATATTCTATGCCATTCTTTGCGGCTAGTTCAACAAATTCTTGGAATGTTTTTTCATCTACTTGATACTTTTTAATAAATGTATTCTCTTTTAGGCTTGACATTAACTCCTCTCTATGTTTATCCGTGTATTCAAATCCAAATAAGTAAAATAAGCCTGAGTAGTTTAGCCTAGCATAATAGTTCGAACTGCCAATTGTATCAATTGGAATAAACACGTCTGGCATAATTCCACCTCCACCATAAACAACTTTACCTGCTTTAGTATAAAACTTTAAAGAGTCAGAAAAATGAATACTGTCAGCTGAAAATAACTCTCCTGATTCTATTCGACTGTAGTAATCATCGTTGTACGCTTCCATTCCTTCAGTATATGGTCTTTGAATACATCTACCGGTTGGTGTGTAATATCTAGCCACGGTTAACCTTATTTGCGAGCCATCAGACCATTGCATAGGTTCTTGAACCAAGCCTTTTCCAAAAGATCTTCTACCTACAATTAAACCACGGTCATTATCTTGTAAAGCCCCTGCTAAAATTTCACTTGCAGACGCGGATCCTTCATTTATTAAAACAATGAGTGGTGTTTTTTCATATTCCCCTTTTGAACTTGCATAAAAATCTTCTCTAGCTCTTGCTTTACCTTCTGTGTAAACAATCAGTTTTCCCTTTGGCAAAAATTCATCAGCTAGTTTTGTAGCAGCATTTAAATAGCCCCCACTATTACTCCTTAAATCTAGAACCAAACACTTCATCCCGTTTTGTCTAAGATTTTCAGCTGCATCCATAAACTCATCGTAGGTGGTTTTTGCAAATCGAATTATCTTTATATAACCAACTGTGTCGTTTATCATATAAGATGATTCTAAGCTATTTATAGGAATCTCATCTCTTTTAATAATAAAGTTTAAAATGTTTTCCACCCCACTTCTTTTCACTCCAACATTAACTTTTGTTCCTTTAGGACCCTTAAGCAACTTCATTACTTTCGCATTGTTTAGTTCTTTCCCTGAAATTTCTTCATCTTCAACTTTGACAATTCTATCCCCAGCCATTAAACCAACCTTTTCTGAAGGGCCTCCAGAAATCGGCTTTACAACTACTACGGTGTCTGATTGAATTCTAAACTCTACTCCAATCCCGTCAAAATTACCTTCTAATGGGTCATTCGCTTCGTGAAATTGCTCCCCTGGAATATAAGCAGAGTGTGGGTCTAACTTATGCAGTATGCCATTGATAGTCTCTTCAACAATCCAGTTCTCTTTAACAGAATCAACATAGTCGCTTTTTATAAAATTAATGACTTGGTTAAGTTTGTTTGTTTGATTTGATTTTTCAGTATTAAAAACTGAAGCAAATGAAACAATAGCCATTCTTTGCCCTAAAAAAACGCCTATAATTAAAGTAACTGCAATAATTATGGGCAAAAAAACTATTATATTCCTATTCTTCATTCGTCATCAATGTTTTTAATATGCATAAGCTCAACCCCAGCTTTTTCAAGGAAATCCAATCCTGAATTATCCTTATACTTATTCATATAAACAACTCTTTTAATCCCTGCTTGATATACTAATTTACTGCATTCTTTGCAGGGAGATAAGGTGATATATAATGTTGCTCCATTTGAGTTATTTGTAGATTTTGCAACTTTCATAATAGCATTAGCTTCAGCATGTAGAACATACCATAAGGTTTTTTGGTTCTCATCCTCACAGCAATTATCAAATCCAGAAGGGGCCCCATTATAACCATCTGAAATAATCATGCTGTCTTTTACAATGATTGCTCCCACCTGCTTTCTTTTACAATGAGATAAATTTCCCCACTCTCTTGCCATGCGTAGATAAGCAATGTCGTATCTTTTTTGTTTTTCCTCACTTCCGTATTTTATCTCCATAGAAAGCTACTTTGCGTTTAATATTTGTTTTTCTATTATAATAGGATAATACTGGTGTTCTAACTTTTGTATTTTTAATGCCAAAGATGTTATCGTTTCACCTGATTCTATCTTACACTTTGCTTGAAATAGAATTGCCCCCTGATCATATTCTTCATTTACAATGTGAATGGTTATACCAGATTCAATTTCATTGTTCAATAGGACAGCTTCATGAACGTGTTTTCCATACATTCCTTTTCCGCCATATTTTGGTAACAAAGAAGGATGCAAGTTAATTATTCTATTCGAAAATCCCCTAATTAATTCCAATGGTATTTTTCTTAAAAAACCTGCCAAAATAACCCATTGAATAGCATGTTGTTTTAAAATAGTAAGCGTGTTCACTCCATTTGAATGAAACGAGTTATCGATTATTACACATGGAATTTTTTCTCTTTTTGCAATGTGAACAAGCCCTGAGTTTTTATTATTAGTTATTAATAATTCAACACGAACCGAGGATTGGGATTGAGTTAAATAATTAATAATTTCTCTAGCATTTGTTCCTGCGCCTGAGGCAAAAATGGCTATTTTAGGCATAACTTTTTTCAAAATTCAAATTTAAACGAATAAAACCTAGTGGAGAATAAAAATGTGATAAAACCAGGATTCAAATTATTAGAATTTGAAGAATTAAAAGCCATTGAACAAATCCAAAAAAGCGAACTTTTTTATGAATCATTAAATAAACGGAGGTCGGTGAGGGAATTTTCTTCAAAAGAGTTGCCTAATGAGTTGATTGAGAACATTGTAAAAACTGCTTCAACAGCTCCTTCAGGTGCTCACAAACAACCATGGGTGTTTTGTGTTGTAAAATCTAAACAGATAAAAAGAGATATTAGAATAGCGGCCGAAAAAGAAGAATATGAAAATTACCATGGAAGAATGAGTGATGAATGGTTGAGTGATTTAAAAAAATTTGACACCAACTGGGAGAAGCCCTTTTTAGAAAAAGCCCCTGTCTTAATTATTGTATTTAAAAAGACGTTTGATGTCGAAAATGGAGATAAAAAGAAAAATTATTACGTTAATGAATCGGTTGGAATAGCAACTGGAATGTTATTAGCCGCAATTCACAATGCTGGTTTGGTAGCTTTAACACACACGCCTAGCCCGCTTAATTTTTTAGCAAAACTCTTGAAAAGGCCTGAAAATGAGAAACCCTATTTATTAATCCCTGTTGGGTATCCAGAAAAAAACACACAAATTCCTTGCTTGAAAAGAAAAGAATTATCAGAAATTTTGTATTATTACTAATTGTAAAATAAATTTTGATATTGACTGAATATCAATTTTCTTTGCAACTTAAAATTTAAACATAAAAACATGGCAGATACAGCGTCAAGAGTAAAAGCAATTATCGTAGATAAGTTAGGAGTAGAAGAAAGCGAAGTTACTCCAGAAGCAAGCTTCACCAATGATTTAGGTGCAGACTCATTAGATACAGTTGAGTTAATTATGGAATTCGAAAAAGAATTCAACATTGCAATTCCTGATGATCAAGCAGAAAAAATTGCAACCGTAGGTAACGCGATAAGTTATATCGAAGAGAATACTAAATAAATCTCTGCAAAAAATGGAGTTAAAGAGAGTAGTTGTTACCGGACTGGGAGCCATTACTCCCTTAGGAAATAATGTTCAAGAGTATTGGAATGGGTTAATAAACGGTGTCAGCGGTGCTGCACCGATTACCCAATTCGATGCTTCTAAATTTAAAACCCAGTTTGCTTGCGAAGTAAAGGGTTATAATGTAGAAGACCATTTTGACCGAAAGGAAGGAAGGAAACTAGATTTGTTTGCTCAGTATGCAATGATTGCAACTGATGAAGCAATGCTTGATTCAAAAATTGAACTAGATAAAGTAGATTTAGATCGTTTTGGAGTTATTTGGGGCTCTGGTGTTGGTGGTTTAAAAACCTTCCAAGAAGAATGCACTTCCTTTATTCAAGGCGACGGAACCCCTAGGTTTAACCCATTCTTTATACCTAAAATGATTTCAGATATAGCTCCCGGGCATATCTCAATCAAATATGGGCTTAGAGGCCCAAATTTTGCCACAGTTTCTGCTTGTGCCTCATCTACAAATGCCATTATAGATGCTTTTACCTATATTCAATTGGGTAAAATGGATTTATGTGTTGCAGGTGGTTCTGAAGCAGCAGTATGCGAAGCGGGCATTGGAGGTTTCAATGCTTTAAATGCACTTTCTAAAAGAAATGACGACCCAAAAACCGCCTCCCGACCATTTGATGTTGATCGAGATGGTTTCGTTTTAGGTGATGGTGGCGGAACTCTTATATTGGAAGAATATGAGCATGCTAAAGCAAGAGGGGCTAAGATTTATGCCGAGATTGTAGGATCTGGACTTTCTGCTGATGCGCATCATATGACTGCTCCGCACCCTGAAGGACTTGGTGCCAATAATGTTATGAAGAACGCTCTAACTGATAGTGGGTTAAACCCTGAAGACATTGATTACATTAATGTTCATGGCACCTCAACACCGCTGGGTGATATAGCCGAATCAAAAGCTATAAAGCACGTGTTTGGAGAACATGCGTATCAATTAAATATAAGCTCTACCAAATCAATGACTGGCCACCTTTTAGGTGCAGCTGGAGTAGTTGAAGCGATTGCTTGTATTTTAGCAGTTAAAAATGATATTGTTCCTCCAACTATTAATCATTTTAATGATGACCCAGAATTTGACCCCAAGCTAAATTTTACTTTTAATAAAGCACAAAAAAGAATCGTAAGAGCTGCATTGAGTAATACTTTTGGTTTTGGTGGCCATAACGCATCAGCTATTTTCAAAAAAATATAAAACTTGAGTTTATTTAAGGGAATTCGATTTTTTTTACTTCCAGATAAAAGTAAGAATCGAACGCTCAAAAATATTCTAGGTTTTTCTCCCTCAAATATGGCATTGTATGAACAAGCCTTTACCCATAAATCAATTGTTAATGAGACAAATGAGGATAATAAGGTAAGCAATGAACGTTTAGAATATTTAGGGGATGCTATCTTAGGGGCAATTGTTGCTGAGTTTTTCTTTAATAAATACCCCTATCAAGAAGAAGGTTTTTTAACCAAAATGCGTTCGAAATTAGTTAACAGGACTTATTTGAACGATCTTTCTATCGATATAGGTTTAGATACTTTTTTGGAGACTTCAGCAGATACAAGTCGCACCAAGTCTATTTTTGGCGATGCTTTTGAAGCATTAGTAGGAGCCATATATTTAGACAAAGGCTACAGCACATGTAGAAAATTTGTGATTAACAAAATCATCAAAGATTATGTTGATGTGGAGCAATTGGTTCACATGGAAACCGACTTCAAGAGTAAACTAGTTGAATGGTGTCAAAAAAACAAAAAGCGATTTGAATTTATTGTCCAAGAATTAGAGAATGGAAATGGCAAATATTATCGCTGCCAACTCATGATAAACAAACAATTGCAAACCACAGCGGAAGGTAAATCTAAGAAGCTCGCCGAACAAAATGCATGCTCCGTCTATTTTATTGAAAATTCCATCTAAGCTTAACTTGTTTTAACTATAAGCCAGAAATCATTTATTACCTTTGGACTGATTTTCAAAAAAATAAATGGCAAAGTTTACCTTAGAATTTGAAGATGTTTTTGATTTTAAGCTGATTGGTATTTTTAGTCATGTTAAAGATTACAGACTGTGTTGGGAAATAAACAAAGCACTTTCTTTTGATTTTCAAAAATCTGAAAATTTAACAATCACCTTTAAAGGAAATAATCAAATGTATTCGTTTTTTGAATACACGAATGAAGAGGATATGTTGGATTATTACTTAATAGCCAACAGGAGTGAGTATGGGACTTTAATACCTGAAGAAAAATGCGATTATTTTTTATTAATAAAGGGAATCATTAAAGACCGCGCATTCGAACTGCTAATAAAAAGAATAAAAGAACTGAACCTAGTGCTAGCAACGGCAGAAATCGAAGTCGAACAATTAAAATCGAAAGAAAACTTAATTTTTTAAGATGTATAGAAATAAAAAAACAAAAATTATTGCAACCATAGGCCCTGCAACATCAAGCAAGGAAATGTTGAAAACAATAATCAATGAAGGAGTTAATGTTATACGAATAAATTTTTCTCATGGAAGTTATGAAGACCACCTACCAGTAATAGAAAGAGTTAGAGAAATTAACAAAGAAGAGAACAGACACATTGCGTTACTAGCTGATTTACAAGGCCCTAAAATTCGAATTGGAGAAATAGAAAATGGTTCAGTCAACGTAGAAGAAGGTCAAGAGATTGAGTTTACTGCTGAAAAAATCATTGGAAACCAACAACGCGTTTATATGAGTTATGCGCATTTTGCTAAAGATGTAAAGGTTGGAGAAGTTGTGTTAATTGACGATGGAAAATTAAAGGTCGAAATTATTTCAACAGATAAGAAATCGACCGTTAAAGCAAAGTTTTTAAACGCTGGAAAGTTTTCATCGAATAAAGGGGTGAATTTACCTGAAACCAAAATATCTCTTCCAAGTTTAACAAAAAAAGATAAAGAGGATTTAGATTTTGCATTAGAGCATGATATTGAATACATCGGTTTGTCTTTTGTTAGAACAGCTAGAGATATTATTGAATTAAAACACATCATTCAAGCTCAAGGAAAAACTGCTTTAGTGGTAGCAAAAATTGAAAAACCAGAGGCCGTAAGAGAAATTGACGGAATCATAGAACACACTGATGTATTGATGGTTGCAAGAGGTGATTTGGGTGTTGAGATTCCTATGGAACAAGTGCCTTTATTGCAAAAGGAATTGGTTAAAAAATGCTTAACTGCCTCAAAGCCAGTAATTATAGCCACTCAAATGATGGAAAGCATGATTACCAATATTAGCCCTACAAGGGCAGAGGTAACTGATGTAGCTAATGCCGTTCTAGATGGAGCAGACGCTGTAATGTTAAGTGCAGAAACTTCTGTAGGTAGATATCCTGTTCAAGTCATTAAAGCGATGACAAAGATTATACTACAAATAGAAGAGTCTGAAACGATTTATCATCGTGAATATCCTCCAGAGCTAAATGAAGAGCGATTTATTTCTGACTCAATTTGTTATAATGCTTGCAGGTTATCTCAACGTACAGATACTAGCGCCATTGTTACGATGACTCATTCTGGTTATACTGCAACAAAAATCTCAAGTTTTAGGCCTAAAGCTGCCATTTTTGCGTTTACAGGAAACCATTCTTTACTGAACAAATTAAGTATCGTTTGGGGAGTTGAAGGTTTTTATTATGATAAATATGTTAGCACCGATCACACCATAGCCGACATTAAGTATCTTTTAAAGAAAAAGAATCTTGTCAAAGAAAAAGACCTTATCATCAACATTGCAAGTATGCCTATCAATTCACTAGGCCAATCCAATATGATTAAATTAAGTTATGTTGAATAAAAGTATTTTGAGTTAATCTTCTGAATTCAAATAATTTAGTATTTTCGAACCCCAAATGATCTATTATGCCAATAAACGTAAGCCTATTAAAAGAAATTTGTGAAACCGCCGGTGCTCCTGGTTACGAACAAAGAATTAGACAATACATAATAAATGAAGTGAGTCCCTTGGTTGATGAAATTAAAATCAACAATATGGGAAATGTATATGCGATTAAAAAGGGAAAGAATCCAAAACGAGTAATGGTTGGTGCCCACATGGATGAAATAGGCTTTATAGTAACCCATATAGACGATAATGGATTTGTAAGGTTTCATACTCTTGGCGGTTTTGACCCAAAAACTTTAACAGCTCAACGAGTTATTATACACGGCAAAAAGGATGTAATGGGTGTAATGGGTGCTAAACCCATACATGTAATGACAACGGAAGAAAGAGCAAAAAATCCAAAAACAACTGATTATTTTATTGATTTGGGCCTGAGTAAAGAAGAGGTTGAAAAGCTGGTGGAAATAGGCAATCCAATTACACGAGCAGGGGAATTAATTGAAATGGGCAACTGTGTTAATTGTAAATCAATCGACAACCGTGTCTCTGTTTTTATTTTAATTGAAACTTTAAGATCGCTAAAAGACAAAGAGGTTCCTTATGATATTTACGGTGTTTTTACTGTGCAAGAAGAAGTTGGAATTAGAGGTGCGAATGTATCTTCAATGGACATACAGCCTTATTTTGGCTTTGGATTAGACACAACCATAGCCTATGATGTACCAGGTGCTCAGGCACATGAAAAAATCACTAGTTTGGGAATGGGAACTGCCATAAAAATTATGGATGCTTCAACAATATCTGATTATAGGATGGTAGAGTTTATGAAACAAACCGCTAACAAACATAATATAAAGTGGCAAGCAGAAATATTAACTGCTGGAGGTACTGATACAGCGGGAATACAGCGCATGAATGACGGTGGAGCTATTTCAGGAGCTGTTTCTATTCCTACAAGACATTTACATCAAGTGATAGAAATGGCTGATAAATCTGACATTAAAGCATCTATTGATTTGCTTGAAAACTGCCTTTTAGATTTAGATAAGTTTGATTGGAGTTTTAGTTAAAACGACCCTTTAAATTGATCTAAAAACTCTTTGTCGTTTTCAGAATACAAACGCAAATCGTTTACATTGTATTTTAGTTGAGTAATTCGCTCAACACCCATTCCAAAAGCAAATCCTGTATAAACTTTGCTATCAATTCCGCAGTTTTCCAATACATTGGGGTCAACCATTCCACATCCTAATATTTCTAAATAGCCAGTATATTTACAAACGTTACACCCTTTTCCTGAACAAATGCTACACGAAACATCCATTTCGGCAGATGGCTCTGTAAATGGAAAATAGGAAGGCCGTAGTCTAATTTTTGTTTCTTTTCCAAACATTTCTTGAGCAAAGAACAATAATGTTTGTTTTAAATCGGCAAATGACACGCCTTTGTCTATATACAAGCCTTCAACTTGATGAAAAAAGCAATGTGCCCTAGCTGAGATTGCCTCATTTCGGTAAACTCTTCCTGGTGAAATAGTTCGAATGGGTGGATTAGAATTCTCCATTACACGAACTTGAACAGAAGAAGTGTGAGTTCTTAAAGCAATGTCTGGATCTTTTTCAACAAAAAAAGTGTCTTGCATGTCCCTTGCTGGATGTTCTGGCGGGAAGTTTAAAGCAGAAAAATTATGCCAGTCATCTTCAATTTCAGGACCTTCAGAAACTGAAAACCCAATTCTTTTAAAGATTTCTATTATTTCATTTTTGACAAGGGAAATAGGATGGCGACTACCAAGTTCATTTAAGTTTGTTGGTCTGGTATAATCTTCCCGTTTTTGGCTTGTGTTTCCTTCAGAGTTTGCGATTTCAGCTTTTAATTCTGCGATTTTAGCTTCTGCTTTTTCCCTTAAATCATTTAAAACAAGACCAAATTCTTTTTTCTGTTCAGCAGGAACATTTCTAAATTCAGCAAAAAGTTTTTTGAGCTCCCCTTTTGAACCTAAAATTTTAATTCTAAATTCTTCTATCTGTTGTGCATCTTTCGATACAAAAGCAATAGTCTCTTCTAATAATTCTTTAGCTCTTTCTAACATTACTTTAGCAATTTTACACTAATAATATAAACATCTTCAACTGGTCTATCAGCTTTCCCAGTTTTTGTGTTGGATATTTTTTCAATTACATCTAATCCTCTTATTACTTCTCCAAATACGGTGTATTCTCCATCTAAGTGGGGTGTCCCACCTAAAGTTTCATAATTAATCAATTGTTTTTCAGTATATTTTTCACCTCTTCGGTCTTCAAAGCGTGGCATGTATTTCCTTAAGTATTTTTGGCCTTGTACGATATAAAATTGAGAGCCTGAACTTCTTTTTTCAGGATTTAGGTCATCGCTTAGTCTTGCTGCAGCCAATGCTCCTTTTTTATGAATATATTTTGAATTGATTTCAGCGGGAATAGTATATCCTGGGCCACCATTTCCCAATACTTTTGAGCTTCTAGCTCCTTTAGATTCAGGATCTCCTCCTTGAATCATAAAGTTTGGAATAACTCGATGAAACAAGAGGCTATCATAAAACTTTTCCTGTACTAGTTTTATAAAATTTGCTTTGTGTTTTGGGGTTTCATCATATAGTATTATGTCAATTTGACCCATGGATGTAAGCATTGTTACCCGTTGTTGAGCATTAATCGAAAAATACAATCCAAATACGAGTATAAGTAGAGATAAGCTTTTCTTGTTCAAAATATAATTATGTTTGTAAAATCTTGTTTTTATAATTTGGCAAAAATATGAAAAAATTAAGCCTCCTATTGGCTGTAACTATAAGCATTGTCTTTACTTCTTGCAAAAAGGAAGTATCTCCTGAACTAGAGTTAACTGTATTTGAAGCAAAAGGTGGACCAGCAAAAAGCAAAAAGGTAAAAATTTTTGTCACAGGCGATCAGTATCGAGTATTTAATGCTAAAGCCATTGACTCTGCCAAAACAGATGCGTTTGGTAAAGCTTATTTTAAATTTGACAACACCATTTTAGTTGACGTTTACCTCTATGGTGACAAGGGTGCAATTGTAGATTCTACAAGTGTATTGTGTGAAACAAAACGTCTAAAAAGAAATGAAAAAAACGTTATTGAACGTACGATGACATTCAATTAAAGTATTCAATAATGCTTTGTTTTATTAATTGCTCTTGCTCTAAAGTATTTAAGTTGGGCAATTTTTCTTTTGCTTTCCAATGTGGCCAACCATCTTTATCCCTTCCGTCGTATTCATAATATCCATAAGGTTCAAGTATAGTGCAAACTGCAACATGCATCACTTCAAGTTTTTGATCTTTTGTAAATTTTGTAGCATTTATACCCAATTCTTGAAGCCCAATAATAAACAGAATCGCTTGTACATCTATTTTCTCTCCAAACCTTTCAATCATTTTTTGATTCAAGGTATCCCATTTTTTTTGAAATTCAATATCCATAAAACAAAATTAATTATAGTTTAGCTGGATAAATGAAATACATTGACTTCATCTTGGCTATTCCTCTACTTTGGGGGGCATTTATGGGCTTTAAAAAAGGCTTAGTGCTTGAATTAGCAACAATTGCAGCTTTAATATTAGGTATAGTGGGTGCAATAAAATTTTCAGGTCTAACAGCTACCTACCTCAATCAAACTTTTGAAATCGCTGAAAACTGGATTGGTTTAATCAGTTTTCTAGTTACTTTCATAGGAATTGTAATTGCCGTTTTTATTTTGGGTAAAATGTTAGACAAAACACTCAAACTGGTGGCGCTTGGCTTAGTTAATCGAATATTAGGGATGTTTTTTGGCATTTTAAAATACGCTTTGCTTGTAAGTGTAGGCCTGTTCTTTTTTGACAATATTAACAGTAAAGTTCACATAACTAAATCAAACCTTGCAGAAGTCTCTATACTATACACCCCGATAAAAGTAATAACAGCACCTATACGTCCCATGCTGGATGCAGTGAGCCTTGAAAGTATAAAAGCTGAAGATTTTAATCTTGAATTGCCTTAATTCCAGGCAACACTTTTCCTTCTAAGAATTCTAATAGTGCTCCTCCTCCGGTTGATATATAGCTAACTTTTTCGGTAAAGCCGAACTTAGTAATAGCAGCAGCAGAATCGCCACCTCCTATTAAAGAATATGCGCCAGCTTTGGTTGCTTCAGCAATTGCTTCAGCAATTTTCTTAGTCCCATTTTCAAAGTTTGACATTTCAAAAACACCCATTGGTCCATTCCACATGATTGTTTTCGACTTTTTAATCACATTCGAAAAATCTTCAATAGCATGAGGGCCAATATCAAGCCCCATCCAACCTTTTTCTATGCTTGTGTTTTCTGCTGTTTGAGTTTCTACTTCATTGCTAAAACTAGGTGCAATTATTGAGTCTGTTGGCAGTAATAAGTTTACTTGCTTTTCTTTTGCTAACTCTAAAATAGTTTTAGCTAAGTTTAGCTTGTCTTCTTCTACCAAAGAACTTCCAACTTCACCACCTAATGCTTTAAAAAATGTATAGCTCATTCCTCCTCCGATAATTAAATGATCCACTTTGTCCAACATTTTCTCAATCAAAAGTATTTTGTCTGAAATCTTTGCCCCACCCATAATCGCTGTAAACGGACGTTCATTTTTTTCTATTACTTTTTTGACTGCCTCCAACTCATTTTCTATAACATAACCAAACATTTTGTCGTTTGGAAAATATGATGCAATAATTGCAGTTGAAGCATGAGCTCGGTGCGCTGTCCCAAATGCATCATTGATATACACATCTGCTAAGTCAGCTAGCTTTTTAGCAAAGGAGGCATCACCTGAAGTTTCTTCATTATAAAATCTTAAATTTTCCAATAACAATACTTCACCAACCTTTAATGAATCTGCAGCCTGTTGTGCTGGCTCATTGATGCAATCGGCAGCAAATTTCACTTGCAAGCCTATTTTTTCTGAAAGAGAAGGAAGTAAATGTTTCAATGAATATTTCTCTTCGGCAGAGCCTTTTGGCCTGCCTAAATGAGACATTAATACCACAGAACCACCTTCGCTTAAAACTTTTTTAATGGTTGGAATTGCAGCATCTATTCGAGTTTCATCAGTAATCTGAAAAAGTTCGTTTAAAGGCACATTAAAGTCAACGCGAATAATCGCTTTCTTGTTTTTAAAGTTGTAAGTAGAAATGTTTTGCATCTTTATAATTTTAATGGCAAAAGTAACACTATCTAAGATTAATATATTACTTGAATTCTCTATTCTTTTGAAATTTAATTATTAATATTTCCCTTAGAAAAACAGCACAAATTCGTTTAAATTTGAAGCATGCAGTTTAAGAAAATCATCGGGCAAGAATCCTTAAAACAAAGACTAATTGAAACCGTTGAAAATGGTAGAATAGGCCATGCACAGCTTTTTTTAGGAAAAAATGGCTATGGTGCATTATTGTTGGCTATTGCTTATGCTCAATATATCTCATGCCAACATAAAAAAGACTCCGACTCCTGTGGAGAATGTGTATCATGTATCAAATTTGAAAAATTAATTCACCCAGATTTGCATTTCTCTTTTCCTATAAACAAAAACGAAAATGTAACAAACAACCCTGTTTCTGATGATTTTTTAAGCGAATGGAGAAATTTAATTCTAGAATCACCTTACTTCGAAACCTCTCATTGGTATAAGTCCATTGACATTGACAATAAGCAAGGTATCATCAGTGTACACGAGGCTAAAAACATTCTAAAAAAACTAAGTTTAAAAGCTTATGAATCAGAATATAAGTTTTTAATTATCTGGAATGCAGGGACAATGAACCTGCAAACTTCAAACAAGTTACTAAAACTTATAGAAGAGCCTACTGACAAAACACTTTTGTTTTTAATAGCTGATGACGAAGAGCAATTGTTAAAAACAATTACTTCTAGAACTCAAATTATTCGAATACCACCAATTGAACAAACGTCTATTGTTAAATACTTGATTCAAAACAACTTTTCTGATCAACAAACAGCAGAAAAAATTGCTGCTACAGCTCTTGGCGATGTTATATATGCTGAAGAAAAAGCCAAACAAAAAGAAGAGAATTTAGTCTTTTTTGAGTTTTTTAAGACATGGATGCGGGCTTGCTATAAAGCTGACATTCGGGCAATGAACAAATGGGTTGAAGATATTTCTTCTAGCAAATATGGTAGAGAAGAAAGAAAACGCTTTGTTTTATATGCCATAGATACTATGCGTGAAGGAATTATTTTAAACTATGCTGGAGAGCAATTAGAAGAGTATTTAGGAGAAGAAAAAAAGTTTGTAAAGAATTTTGCACCTTTTGTTCATGCTAGAAATGTGTTAGAGATGAATGAAATATTAAATGAAGCTCACATTCATATTTCTAGAAATGCGAATCCTAAAATTTTATTTATGGATTTGTCAATGAAGTTTGCCAATTTATTACACGTCAAAAACGTACATTTGTGAGCACTGGATTTATTCCAGCAATGTTTAACCTTACAGCGTTTTAACGCTGAAAATATAGATATAATATGGGCTGTGCAACATGCACTAATAAGGGAGGGGGAACCCCCGCAGGATGCAATAACAATGGAACTTGTGGTACCAGCGGATGCAATAAACTAACAGTATTTAATTGGCTTTCTAATATGGAGCTTCCTGCAAATCAAAAAGCTTTTGACTGTGTAGAAGTTCGTTTTAAAAATGGAAGAAAGTCTTTTTATAGAAACACTAAAAACCTCACTTTGTATGAAGGTGAGGCGATTGCCATAGATGCAAATCCTGGTTATGATGTCGGTCTTGTATCACTAACAGGAGAGTTAGTTAGGCTTCAAATGCAAAAAAAAGGTGTTTTTCCGAAGTCTAAAGAGATTCTGGAAGTGTTGAGAAAAGCAAGCGAAGAAGATATAAATAAATGGCAAGAAGGAAGGGCTAAAGAAACAGAAGCAATGCTGAAAGGGCGACAAATAGCCATTGCATTAAATTTGAGAATGAAAATCTCAGATGTTGAATATCAAGGTGATTTAAGCAAGGCTACTTTTTATTATACTGCTGAAGAGCGAGTTGATTTTAGAGAGTTGGTAAGAAAATTAGCTGAGAGTTTTAAGACTCGAATAGAAATGAAGCAAATCGGTATGCGACAAGAAGCTAGTCGATTAGGCGGAATTGGTTCTTGCGGAAGAGAGTTGTGTTGTTCAACTTGGCTAACCGACTTTAGATCGGTATCAACCTCAGCAGCACGATACCAACAATTATCTTTAAACCCTACAAAACTCGCAGGCCAATGCGGCAAACTTAAATGTTGTTTGAATTATGAGCTTGATGTGTATGTAGATGAATTAAAAAAATTCCCAGACACAAAGAAAAAACTTAAAACTAAAAAGGGCGAGGCCTTCTTTCAAAAAATGGACATTTTTGGCAACAAAATGTGGTATTCATATCGAGACGAACCCTATGAATTTATTGAGCTTAGCTTAGAGCGGGTTAATGAAATAATAGAGTTAAACAAAAAAGATGAGCCTGTTGCTGAACTTAAAGATTATAAAGACATACCTGTTGAAGTAAAGCCTGATTACGCCAATGTTGTTGGACAAGATGATTTAACTCGATTTGACGGTCAAAATAAAAAAGGAAATAAGAAAAGAAATAAAAAAAGGAACAAAAATAGAAATCGTAAAAAACCAACTGACAATGCTAAAAATTAGTGGGTTATTTATATTTATTGCTTTTTTCTTAATTGGTTGTGATGAGCAAAAAGTTTATGAAAAGAATCTCAGTATAAGTAATGCTCAATGGGAAAGAAATGAAAAAGCAATATTTCAATTTACTATTAGCGACACAACTAGTTTATATAATTTGTATTTAAACTTTAGACATGCTGGTGATTATCCATATAATAATTTATATTTATTCACCAAATTAAGAAGTCCTGAAGGGAAAGTCGCAAGAGATACCGCTCAAATGATTTTTGCTGATAAAAAAGGCAGATGGCTTGGAAAAGGTATTGGAGACATTTATGATTACCAATTTAAGTTTAAAGAAGCATTTATGTTTCCAAGAAATGGAGAATATTCGGTAGAAATAGAACAAGCTATGCGTGAAAAAACGCTAGTTAATGTGACTGATATTGGAATAAGAGTAGAAAAGATAAAAAATAAGAATTGAGCTCACAAAAGAAAAGTTATACCAAATTTGTAATGTTATTCTGGACAGCGGTGATTGTTCCAGTGCTTTTTGTTGTTTTGTTAATGTACGCTGCCGCAAACTCATGGGCAGGCTTCCCTCCTTTGCCATCATTTGAGGAATTAGAAAACCCAAAAAGCAATTTAGCATCGGAAGTCTATACTTCTGATGGAAAAATATTAGGCAAATATTTTTACCAAAACAGGGTAAATGTTCAATTTGAAGAAATATCACCGAATTTAGTAAATGCACTTATTTCTACAGAGGACGAACGGTTTCATGACCATTCTGGAATAGACATTAGAGGTCTAGCCAGAGCAATACTCAATTTGGGAAAAAGTGGTGGGGCAAGCACCATTACACAACAATTAGCTAAAATGCTTTTTAATGAAACTCCAAAGTCTGGTTGGGGAAGAATAAAACAAAAGTTGCAAGAGTGGATAATTGCTGCTCAGTTAGAACGAAGATATACCAAAGAGGAGATCATAGCTATGTACTTCAATCGATTTGATTTTATAAATAATGCTGTAGGAATTAAATCTGGTGCAAGCGTATATTTTGGAGTAAGTCCAGCCGAATTAAAGCTTGAAGAAGCTGCTTGTTTAGTAGGTATGTTAAAGAACCCTTCGCTGTATAACCCCCTTAGATTTCCAGAAAGAACTCAAGAAAGAAGGAATGTTGTGCTTTTCCAAATGAAAAGAAATAAAGTTATTTCTGACGTAGAATTTGATAGTTTAAAACAAATCCCCTTAACCTTAAATTATTCGAAAGTTGACCATAAAGATGGAATTGCACCATATTTTAGAGAAGTACTTAGGGCCGACTTGAGAACTCTATTTAGTGAAAAAGATAAAGATGGGAATTTTATTTTAAGCAAAGAGAATGGAGATCCTTATGATATGTATAAGGATGGATTAAAGATTTTTACAACTTTAAACTATAAACTTCAAGAATACGCCGAGTTTGCAGTGAAAGCACACTTAGGCAATGAACTTCAAAATGACTTTTTTAATAATTTGAAAAAAAGGAAAAACCCTCCATTCTCATCAGATTTAACTGATAAAGAAGTTGAAAACATATTAAATGCCGCTGTTAAAAGAAGTGAACGCTTTTTAATAATGAGTGGCAAACAATGTGGAAATTGTGGAAGAAGAGGGAAAATATTGGAGGAAATTGAAATAGACGGCCAAAAATATGTGCATTGCACGGCTGAAGACTGTGAACATGATACAAAAGTATATGAAGAGGCAGAAATATGGAAAACCTTTGATGTTCCTGTTCCTATGAAAGTGTTTTCTTGGAGAGGAAAAATCGATACGGTGTTAAGTCCGATGGACTCTATACGATATTATAAAAGTTTCCTTCAAGCAGGCTTAATGTCAATGGACCCACAAACAGGTTATATCAAAGCCTGGGTTGGAGGAATAGACTATGAGCATTTTGCTTACGACCATGTTATGCAAGGAAAAAGACAAGTTGGATCTACTTTTAAACCATTTGTTTATGCTGTTGCAGTTGACGAAGGTTATTCTCCTTGTTATGAAGTGCCCAATGTGCCTGTGGTCTTTAAAAAAGGACAATTTGGATTGTTAAAAGATTGGGCGCCACAAAATAGTGATGGAGAATATGGTGGAACGGTTAGTTTAAAGTATGGTTTAGCTAATTCTTTAAATACAGTAACTTCGAAATTAATGCAATTGTTTGGCCCTGAAAGAGTCATAGAAATGGCACGTTCAATGGGAATAACCTCTCATTTAGACCCTGTGCCTGCTTTAGCTCTTGGTGTTGCCGATATTTCTGTTTATGAAATGGTTGGTGCTTTTTCCACTTTTGCAAACAAAGGGTTTTGGACTAAGCCAATTTATTTAACAAGAATTGAAGATAAAGACGGGAACATAATCGTAGAGTATATCCCCGAAACTAGAGAAGCCTTAAACGAGCAAACAGCCTATGTAATGCTGGATTTATTAAAGGGAGTTACGAGTTACAACTACAATAAATTCAAAGGTAAAAATGTTGGAGGCACAGGTATTCGATTAACTTTTCCAAAAACTGATAAAAGACCTTACGGTGGAATTACTTACCCAATAGCAGGAAAAACAGGTACAACCCAAAACAATTCTGATGGTTGGTTTATGGGTGTAACACCAGATTTAGTTACCGGAGTTTGGGTTGGAGCCGAAGATCGAAGTGTTCGATTCAGTACTACTTATTATGGACAAGGAGCCAATACTGGTTTGCCTATCTTTGGGTATTATATGAATAAAATTTACGCCGACTCAACAATTAAAATATCGAAAGGTGATTTTGAAAAACCAGAAAAGCCATTGACAATTGAGTTGGATTGTAATGAATATCAAAAGAAGAATAACTTTGACAATTCTTCTGAACATAGTTTTGACTAAATGAATATGAAAAAAGTTGTAGCAAATGCTGAAGAAGCAATTTTGGGAATAGAAAGCGGAATGACCTTAATGTTAGGTGGATTTGGCTTGTGTGGAATCCCTGAAAAATGTATAGGAGCTTTAGCAAAAAAACCAGAAATCACTAATTTAACTTGTATTTCTAACAATGCAGGAGTTGATGATTTTGGCTTGGGTTTGTTATTAAAAAGCAAACAAATTAAAAAAATGATTTCCTCTTATGTCGGAGAAAACGCAGAGTTTGAAAGACAGATGTTGAGTGGAGAACTAGAAGTCGAATTAACCCCTCAAGGCACTTTAGCTGAAAAATGTAGAGCTGGAGGAGCAGGAATTCCCGCTTTTTATACGCCAGCAGGATATGGAACAGAGGTAGCAGAAGGAAAAGAAACAAGAGAATATAACGGTAAAATGTATGTATTGGAAAATGCATTAGTTGCCGATTTTGCCATAGTAAAAGCATGGAAAGGCGACACCAAAGGAAACTTAATTTTTAAAGCAACAGCGAGAAACTTTAATCCTGTAATGGCAACAGCTGGTAAAATTACCATTGCAGAAGTTGAAGAATTAGTTCAACCAGGCGAATTAGACCCCAATGAAATCCATACTCCTGGAATTTTTGTACATCGCATTTTTGAAGGTAATAACTATGAAAAGCGCATTGAACAAAGAACGGTTTCTAGTTAATTATTTTTTAATGTAGCAATCAATAAAATGATAGGAAAAAACGAAATAGCAAAACGCATAGCTCAAGAATTAAGAGATGGATGGTATGTAAACCTCGGAATAGGAATACCAACTCTTGTTGCCAACTACATTCCAGAAGGAATAGACGTAACTCTACAATCTGAAAATGGATTATTGGGAATGGGCCCATTTCCTAAGGCTGAAAACATAGATGCCGATTTGATTAATGCTGGCAAACAAACCATAACCACCATGCCTGGTTCTGCGTTTTTTGATTCAGCAACAAGCTTCGCTATGATTCGAGGAGGTAAGGTTCAATTGACAGTTTTGGGAGCAATGGAAGTTTCAGAAAATGGTGACATCGCCAACTGGAAAATTCCCGGAAAAATGGTAAAAGGTATGGGTGGAGCAATGGATCTAGTTGCCTCAGCAGATAATATTATCGTTGCCATGATGCACACTAATAAAGCAGGAGAATCAAAATTGCTTAAAAAATGCAGCTTGCCATTAACGGGAGTAAATTGCGTTAAAAAAATAGTAACCAACCTTGCAGTATTAGATGTTACAGAAAACGGGTTTAAGCTTTTAGAAAGAGCTCCAGGGGTAAGTGTAGAAGAGATCAAAGCAGCAACAGAAGGCAACCTAATTATAGAAGGCGATATTCCGGAAATGAAGGTCTAAGATGAAACTATCTATTTTAATTGCTGCTTATAATGAAGAGCGGACTATACACCAAATTTTGGATAAAATCAGGGATGTTATACTTATAAATAACACTTCGAAAGAGATTATAATTGTAAATGACTGCTCTTCTGATAATACAGTCGCAGTTATTAAACGATACGCAGCAGCTAACCCAGAGATGGATATTCAATTGTACAACCAAGAAAAGAATCAGGGAAAAGGTGCTGCCATACACAAAGCAATAAATTTAGCAACTGGAGATTATTTAATCGTTCAAGATGCAGACCTTGAATATGACCCCAGAGAATATAATGATTTATTAAAACCTATTGTTGAGGGGTTTGCTGATGTGGTATATGGGTCCAGGTTCATAAGTGGAAACCCCCACCGCATTTTATTCTTTTGGCACTCATTAGGAAATAAATTTTTAACCTTTTTGTCAAACATGTTTACAAATCTAAACTTAACAGATATGGAAACCTGTTATAAATTGATTCGAAGTGATATTGCAAAAAGCTTAGACTTAAAAGAAAAACGTTTTGGTTTTGAACCTGAACTAACAGCCAAACTTTCAAGAGTTCCAAAAATTAGAATTTATGAAGTTGGAATATCTTATTATGGTAGAACCTATGAAGAAGGTAAAAAAATTGGCTGGAAAGATGGGGTTAGGGCTATATATTGTATAATAAAATATGGGGTGTTTAGCAAATAAGCAAATTGCTAAATTTACTATACAGATTGTATAAGTTAAATGCAAAAGGATTTGAAAAAAATATATTAATACTGTTAAGAATTTAACTCGACAAACTATTTTAATAATGAAAATATCTCCTAAAAACTTTTTCAAATCCAAGAATGTAGCAATTTTTTTGTCTATTCTTATCATCATTGTACATTACTATTTAAGAAAGTATAATTACCAAGACTTTAAAAATGTACTTGGATGGGATGTTTTGGCATATTATTTATATCTTCCTTTTACTTTTATCTATTCTGACCCAGGTATCTCTAATCAAGAAATCGTTCGATATATTTTTGAGACTTATCAACCTTCAGGAACATTTTACCAAGCATATCCACTACCAAATGGAAATTGGTCACCCATGTACACCATTGGTTTTGCCATTTTTTATTTCCCCTTCTTCATTATAGGTCATATTTGGGCTTTATTAAGTGATTACCCAGCAGATGGCTTTTCATATCCTTATCAATTTAGTATTTCTAATGGGGTGGTTTTATATGTTGTGGCAGGAATATTTATACTACGTAAGTTTCTAAAAGAATTTTTCTCTGAGAAAATCACAGTTCTTACCTTGTTGGGTATTGTATTGGGAACTACCCTATTTCACGAATCAATTGCAGACGAATGTGGCCCACATGCGATGATGTTCGCCAGCTTTGTTTACATTTTATACCTTAATAAAAAATGGCATGACTTACCAAAGAAGAAAACTGCTTTTTTATTAGGATTAATAATTGGATTGGCAATACTTGCTCGAGGGAGTGGTATTTTTATAGCACTTATCCCACTTCTCTGGAATGTATATGATAAAAAATCAATTATCAATAAGCTAAATCTCCTAAAAACGAATTGGAAGCACATTATTGTTGGCTGTGTTGGTTTATCTCTTTTTCCCTTAATTCAAATGATTTATTGGAAATTAATTACAGGCGAATTTATTTTTAACACCTACCAAGTAACACCAGGGTTTGATTGGTTAGATCCTCATTTTATGAAAGTCTTTTTTAGCTATAAGAAAGGCTGGTTACTATATACGCCAATGATCGCTTTTGTATTCCTAGGGTTCATATTTCTAAAGAAAAAAAATAAAGAGATTTTCTGGGCAAGTTTTACCTTTTTTGCTGTAAATGTATATGTGATTTCTTCTTGGGGAACATGGTGGCAAGGAGGTAGTTTCGGATCTAGGTATTTTGTGGAATCTTATGCTGTTTTATGTTTACCACTTGGCTATTTTATTCAAGAAATTCTGAAGAAAAAGATTATCAAGTGGTTTTTTATTCCCCTTTTCTCCTTTTTTATCTTTTTAAATCTTTTTCAAACATGGCAATTTAATAACTTCATTTTTGATGGTTACTCAATGACTAAAGAATTTTACTGGAGGATTTTCCTTAAAACTAAAGTGACCGATGAAGATAGAAAGTTTCAAGAGGTTATTAGAGACTTTAAACCTGTAGATGTCTTTAAAAATCAAGAAGACTATAATCATAGAACTTTTGGTTTTTTAAATTTTGAGGAAATAAATTCTATCCCTTTTGATCATGCTGATAAAGATACCAACTATGCATATAGTAAACCCTATAGTTATAAATTAACAACAGAAAAGATCTTCAGTCCAACTTTTAAAATCCCATACTATAAATTAACGGACAAAGAACACGCTTGGATTAATGTGAGTTTTAAATACCTTTCTGAATACAACATTAGAGACCACTCTGCAGAATTGGTTATTGAAATGGATCATAATAATGGCCAATATGTTGAAAAAAGAAGATCTTGGGATTTGAAAAATTATGATTTCACTCCAAACTCTTGGAATAGCTTTGCTGTTGATTATTTAACTCCATACCCCCTATCTGTCAAAAATGATGTCTTCAAAATTTATATTTACTTGACAGGGCAAGAACCAATTTATATTGATGATTTTAAAATTGAATTATACGAAAGGAAATGGTAACTACAGAACTAAAAATATTAATTGTATTTCCTTGTTATAATGAAGAGTTTCGATTGCCAGTTGAGGAATTCAATAACTTTATTCTAAAAAACCAAACAATAGATTTTCTATTTGTTAATGACGGAAGTAAAGATAAAACGATTGATATCCTGAATGAACTAAGCCTGAATAACACAAATGCTTCCGTTCTGAATTTAACTAAAAATGTTGGGAAGGCCGAGGCAGTTCGAGCTGCTATGTTATCAAAAGAAAGTCAAAAGTACAATTACATTGGGTATTTCGATGCAGATTTGGCAGCTCCATTATCCGAGATACATAACCTAATTTCGAATGGAAATATAAATGCCAACCCTTTTCTAATTATGGGGTCTAGAATCAAGTTGCTTGGGTTTTCATCAATTAAGCGTGACTTAAAAAGACATTATTTAGGCCGAATCTTCGCAACTATTGTCAGCAATATGCTCAAGCTGTCTGTCTATGATACACAATGTGGGGCTAAGCTTATAAGAACAGATATCTCTCAAAAAATATTTAAAGAACCCTTTATCTCTAAATGGTTATTTGACGTTGAGTTGCTCTTTAGAGTTAAAAAAACAGAAAAATTAAAAGAAAACTCAATTGTGGAGGTTCCTCTCAAACAATGGGAAGAAAAAGGTGGTTCAAAAATTAAAAAAAGCTACCTACTCAAAGTTCCTATTGAGTTAATCAGAATCTATTTAAAGTATCGATGAGACAAGTTCATTTTTAAGAAGTTTAATATATTAAGCACTAGTTTAATGTGGGTTAATTTCAACTTCTCGCAATAAAACGTCTTCCATTTCTGTATAAAACCTAAACTTTGAAAAATATTTTTCATCAAACTCTAGAGTTGACTTCTCAGGGTCTTTATCTTTTAAAAAGGTTTGGAAATGAATCGAATGGTATTCTAGCGTTGTATCAATGGCAGCTGTAAAATCAGCATCATTATTTTTTAAATAATGAAACTCTTGGGGTGTTTTTGAAGTTGATACAAAAGACATTCCTGGTGCTGAAATATTAAAATGGACACACTTCTGATTAGAATACAAATTAAAAACCCCGTTTTCATCGGTAAAAGTATTCAGTCCAATACTCCAATCTTGATTCCAGCTCCGTATTACCGCCCCCTCAATACCCTCTCCCGTTTTCTCATTGATTACTTTACCAGTAATTTTATACTTTTCATAGCCCAATATATTGTAATAATTATCGGGGCAATTACAATTCCCTATTGGTTGAAACTGAAAATTTGGAATTACCCTCCCTGCAGGTTTAACAGACCCAATAATAAACTCCCCATTACTTGCATATGTTTTTCCTTCCAGGTTTACAAGAGCTGTAAAATCATGTTCAAATACTCTCCAATCTACTTCTTGATATTGCCACCATCCAAAACCAACTCCTCCGCAATCTTTCGTCTTTTGTAAAATCTCTTTCATAAAAATTTCTTGTGATTTGTATGAAATTGAGTCGTTATCCGCAGGTAAAGAAGTTTCTGAAATAATCCACGGTTTATTAACATACTTACTAAACCAATAAATTTCACTAGCAACCCTAAGCGGATGATATGTATGAAAAGAAACAAAGTCTAGCGGTAATATTGTTGGGTCCCACTCCATTACTTCCAATGGTTCGGCAAACCCGATAGTAAACAATTGATTCGGGGCGTAAGTAGTCATTAATTCTTTCCAGAACTTCACAAGATTATACGCATCTAATTTGTCCCTAATCACTAAATCGTATTCTGTATATTCCGCGTTATCAAAATACAAGGGTTCATTAAAAAAATCATAAGCAAAAACTGTTGGCTCTTTACTAAATGTCATTAATATATCTTTTATATAGTTGATTCGACTTGTGTTTTTAACAAAGTCTTTTTGCGGTCTTGGTAGAATTAACATCACTTTTAAATCTTCCTTTTTTGCAATCTTTATAAGTTCCCCAAGTGCTTTCAGATAACTTTCCCTCTTGTTTTCATAAGTAGTTTGAATAAGGGTTAGAGAGTCATGGGTTTCCAATTGAAGACTACCAATTCTATCGTCGCTATAAGTTGGATCATTTAAACCTACAATTCTAAGTGAATTAAACCCCATGCTTTTAATTAGTTTAAAATGAGTTTCTAACCTTAATTCTACCCCTACTTTTGTATATGCATCAAATTCACTTGGATGGTCGTATTCTCTACTAGGCCCAATAACTATTGAGTTGTTTATTGTTCTAACTGAAACGCTATAGTTAAGAATCATTGGAAAAAAAGGATTATTATCTAGTGTAAAAGCTTCATTTTCTACTCGAACAAATTTGTCAATTGTTGTGAAAGTATACACGAAGAATATAAAACTCAAACTTACTATACTAAAAGTAATATACTTATAACTCATAGTTCCCAAAAATAACTATTCTATGAACTTAGTTTTTAGGTGACCCACTAAAAACAATAAATATTGATCATTAAATCAAGTAATAGTTCTTTATTACACCCATTTGTTTTCTGTAAAGGTATTTATACCCTAAAATTAGTTTTCCCCTAATAAAAGCAACAATTTATAAATAGACTTGTTAAAGGTTTATCTTTACCCTTATGAATATAGCTATTCACATATTAATAACTCTACTAACTTTTTGTTTCATGGAATTCATGGCTTGGTTTAGTCATAAATACATCATGCATGGCTTTTTATGGAAGCTCCACAAAGACCATCACCAACCAGAAAAGGGTTGGTTTGAAAAAAACGACACTTTTTTTCTCTTTTATGCCCTCATTAGTACAGGTTTGTTTTGGAGTTGGTCCGAAGGTTTTTTTCAATACGGTTTAGCTATAGGGCTTGGAATTCTGCTTTATGGAATGGCCTATTTTGCTGTTCACGATATTTTTATTCATCAACGTTTTAGCTGGCTTCGAAGAACAGACAACATCTATTTTAGAGCCATAAGAAAAGCGCATAAAGTGCACCATAAACACTTGGGAAAAGAAAAAGGGGAGTGTTTTGGTATGTTACTCGTTCCTTTTAAATACTTTAAAGAAGCAGCTAAGACTAATACTTAGCTTGTCATTTTTTAAAACAAGACATATTTTTCTTAATTTTCTCTTATCAAATACCTAACAGGTACTTTTTTAATCATTGAATGAAACACGCTATTTTTGAACTAAAATCCTTAACATTATGAAAAAAATATTCCTCTCTTGTTTATCAATCTGCTTAGCATTTATAAGCTATTCACAAACTACCCTTTATTCTGAAGATTTTACAGGCCAAAACGGTAAAGGTGTGGTGGGAACAGGTCCTTCTACTGGACCAGTTTATGACACGTCTGGTGTTAACTGGACAATAAATGTAAATGAAATTGGATTAATAGCTACTTCTGACTGGTTTCAAGTTCGAAATGAAATGTTTGAAGGGCAAGATACTGAAAATGAACAACAATGGATTTCTGATACATTTGATATTTCGGGTTATATAAACGTTACTTTATCGCTAGATGCTTCAGAAGTCGGGACTATGGAATCACTAGATTATTTAGACGTTGAGTACTCTACAGATGGTGGACAAAATTTTACAAAAATTATAAATTACAATGGGCTTGGTGATGCGAATCACACCTTGATAGATGATTTCACCTCAGTAACTATTTCACAAAATGGCCTTTCGGGAACTACAATGATTGTTAGAATTTCTATGTTAAACAATTCTGGATCTGAAAACACTAGATTTGATAATGTATTGGTTACTGGCGATGTTGCAGGTTCTTTAAGTGCACAAATTACAAATGCAACGGACGTAACTTGCAATGGAGGTTCTGATGGAAGCATGACAGTTACTGTTTCAAATGGTTTTGCCAATTATTCTTACTTGTGGTCTAATGGTGTAGCAACAAGCAATACCCCTTCTGCAACTAATACAGTTTCTGGCTTATCTGCCGGCACATATACAGTTACAGTTTCAGATAACGGGGGAAATACAACAACAGCTTCTGCAACGATTATTGAACCTTCTGTTTTAATTACTACTATTACTTCTACTACAGATGCTTCTTGCAATGGTTCAGCTGATGGAAGCATAAACACTTCAACAAATGGTGGAACTCCAAACTACATTTACAATTGGAGCAATGGAAGCACTACAGCTGACATCAGTGGTTTATCAGCTGGTACATACACCCTAACTACTACAGATGCAGCGGGATGTTTCACCACTGTAAGTGCAACGATAACCCAACCTACTGGCATTACTGTTTTAACCGATTCTATCATTCATGTTTCTTGTAACGGAGCCCTAGGAAGTATTGCTGCAAAAGCAACAGGAGGCACAGGAACATTAACTTTTGATTGGTCTAATGGAACAAATTATGTTGCTAGTTCTAGCATCGTTTCTCAAAGTTTTGAAGGAAATGCAGGTGACACATGGAATTATGTAGTTTCTCCAGCCGCTTATAACACGAGTGGTGATGTTTGGGATATCGTTACTAGCTTAAGTTCAATCAACCCAGTAGATCAAGCTTCATTTTGGGGAATGTCAGATTTAGAAAACTCGAATGGAGGGGGAGCTTTTTATCATACCCTAACTTTTGACCCCGTTAGTGTTAGTGGAGTCTCAAATGCAGTTGTAGAGTTTGATTATCATACAATAGGATTTGATAACACAGACGAAATAGAATTTGAAGTTGTTTTTGATAATGGGACAAGTTGGAGTACCAATGGAACAGCACTTCAGAAAAACACGACTGCATGGACTACCGTTTCAACACCAATTCCTAACGGAACAAACCATGTGAGATTAAGAATTCAAGCGAAACAAAATGGAAGCGACTGGGCTGGAATTGACAATGTAAAAATAAAAGTTGCAAGCGACACTTCTCGTTCCAGTATAAACAACCTTAGTGCAGGTGCTTATCAAGTAACTGTTTCAGATGCATCTGGTTGTAGCTCAACTAAAAGTTTTGCTGTTTCAACTAATAACTCAGGATGTGCTTTACCTACTAGACTTAGAACTATTTTTATACAAGATAATGCCGCAACTTTATCTTGGGATACTGTAGCTGGTGCAATTTCTTACAAAATAGTTTGGAAAATTGCCGGTAGTCCAACATGGGCAAGTAGAACATTTAAAACAGGAAGTTCTAAAAGACATGTTTTAACTGGATTAACTTCAGACACAAAATACGATTGGGCTATGATGGTTAGAACAAGTTCTGGTTGGTCTGGTCTAACAAAATCTGAGCGATTTTCGACCCTAAGTGCTCCTTGTGGCAACCCAACAAATCAAACAGCAGCAATAATACATGCTGATCAAGCAAAACTAACTTGGACAATTGGTTCTAACACTATTTCCAATAGAATTGTCTATAGAGCAGTTGGTTCTGGAACATGGACACGTGCTATAACACATAATGGTAGAGATTTAGTTTGGATTACTGGATTAACTCCAAATACAAACTATGAATGGAAAATGAAGTCTGTGTGTGCATACAATTCTTCTGGTAACAAGTGGAGTTCAATTAACACATTTAAAACTGACACTCTAGTAGCAGGTCCAAAAAGAATAAAATTCGAAGAATTAGGTAATTATAACTCCGCTTTCTCCATTTACCCTAACCCTAGCAATGGCGGCATTACTATAGAAAGTGTATCAATTGAAAGTGCAAGCTATGAAGTGTTTGATTCAGTTGGAAAACTTATGTTAAAAAATAAAATTTCTTCACATACCGAATATGTGGACTTAAGTAATCTTGAGTCTGGTATTTACATCGTGAGATTGACAAATACTAATGGACAAAAAACTGAACGACTAATAATTCAATAAATTTAAAAAAAGAGGGAAAGTTATTCCCTCTTTTTTATTACAATAATCATAAAAGACACACATGAATAAATTACTACTACTTACCGCTTTGTTTTCTATCAATTTGCTTATAAATGCACAAACCACCGTTAGCTTTTCGGCAGAAAAAGATAATACCCTATATGAATCATCAACAGGAGCTCTAAGCAATAGTGTAGGGGAGTTTCTTTTTGCAGGAAGAACAAACCAAGGAAGTGATTATATCAGAAGGGGTTTGGTAAAATTTAATTTATCAAGCCTTCCAGCCAACATCACAATTACATCTGCTAGCTTACAAATGGAAGCAAGCAAAGGGGTAACTTCTGCTACTAATATTTCATTGCATCGATTAAATTCTGATTGGGGTGAAGGGAACTCTAATGCACCGGGAAATGAAGGTAGTGGAACAAGTTCAACAACAAATGATGCGACTTGGATTCATACCTTTTACAATACAAGCAACTGGACAAGCTCAGGTGGTGATTTTAATTCAACCCCTACAGCAACAGCTGCCGTTACCATCGGAACAGTCAATTGGGTATCTTCTACAGCTCTAGTTAATGATGTTCAAAACTGGGTAAATTCCCCTTCATCAAACTTTGGTTGGATTATTATTGGTGATGAAAGCACTCCTAGCAGTGCTGTGCGTTTCAATACAAGAGAGCATGCAACTGCATCAACTCATCCAACATTAAACATAACTTACACTATAAACAGCTCTGCTACACCAAATTTAGTGATTACAGAAATTATGTATAATGGGCCAGAATCTGGAACTGACACCAGTGAATTTATCGAGTTTTTTAATGCAGGAAGCACTTCCGTTGACTTGAATGGATTTAATTTTACTCAAGGTGTCATACACACCTTCCCTTCAGCTATAATAACTCCAAATCAATACTTTACAGTTGCTTATGATTCTTCAGCTTTTAGAAATACCTATGGTTTAAATGCTGACTTTATTTGGACTTCTGGTGGCTTGTCTAATGGTGGAGAAGACATCATTCTAGTTGATAACTTAGGCAAAACCATAGATTCTGTTGATTATAAAAATAGTAATCCTTGGCCAAATGGAGGTAATGCAGGTCAAGTATATGGCGGTGGAGCTTCTTTGGTTTTGTGTAACACAAGTTCTGACAATAGCCTTGGAAGTAATTGGGCTGCAGCTACTCAAGTTGTAACTGGAAAAATTGTCAATGGTAAACAAGTCTATGCTAGTCCAGGTGTTGCAAATACCTGCCCTACTCCTATTACTTTAAACATTGTATCAACAAATGCTTCTTGTAATGGGGTTTGTGATGGTAAAGCTGTTGCAAACGCCTCGGGTGGCTCTAGCCCTTACACTTATCTTTGGTCAAATGGGGCTATGTCAGACAGCACAACTAATTTATGTGCAGGCACATATGCCATTACCTTAACTGATGCTAATGGCACAACTAGTGTAAACTCAACTACCATTTCAGAGCCCTCTGCTATTACTATAGGTTCGACTTCAACAAATGTTACAACAAATGGAGGTTCTAACGGAACCATAACAATTACAGTAGGTGGTGGAACAAGCCCTTATTCTTATTTATGGTCTGATGGTTCAACTAGTCAAAATAGGACTGGACTAGTTGTTGGAACTTATTGCGTTACTGTTAGCGATGCTAATTCTTGCTCTGCTGTTGATTGTTCAACCATTTCAGGCCCTTCAGCTTTAGTCCCAAGTATTACTTTTAACAATATTACCTGCAATGGTTTCTCAGATGGTAACATAAAAGTTAGTGTTACTGGTGGAACAAGTCCATATACCTACACATGGAGCAATGGAGCAATTACTGACTCTATATTTAACCTAGTTGCAGGAACTTATACGGTTACTGTAGAAGATGCCATAGGAACAGATTCTGTGCTTTCTACTAGTTTAACTGAGCCTCCAGTATTAAGTACAACTTTGCTAGCTAACAGCACAACTTGTACTTCTTGTAATGATGGTAGTATAGTCGCAACCACATCAGGTGGAACGCCCACTTATACTTATATGTGGAGCAATGGTGCTACTACGGCATCTATTTCAAACTTAGCTGCAGGTGCTTATTGTGTGACCATTAACGATGCCAATAACTGCCAAAATGTTGTTTGTGATACGGTAAAAGCCCCTGGGGCTCTTGCTAATTTAATCATCACAGAAATTATGTATAATCCACCAGAAAGTGGAGTAGATTCTTTGGAATACATCGAAATTGTAAATGCAGGAAATAATCCTGTTCCAATGAATGGCTACGTATTCGCTGATGGAGTTACATATACTTTTGGTCAAGAAACCATTCAAGTAGGTGAGTTTTATGTCATCGCAGTTGACACATCTGCTTTTAAAAATGTTTTTGGATTTTCAGCTAATTCTCAATGGACTTCTGGAGGGTTGTCCAATGGAGGTGAAGACATTGTATTACACGACAACTTTGGTAGAACCATTGACTCTGTCGATTATAAAACCTCTTCTCCATGGCCTTCTGGAACTAGTGCTGGAAAACCAAGTGGTGGTGGAGCCTCTATTGAGTTAATCGATTCTTTAAGCGACAACAATTTAGGTTCAAATTGGAGAGCCTCTGTTACTACTTTAACCAGCGCAATTGTAAATGGTTTTGCAATTTTAGGAAGTCCAGGTTTTGCAAACATGTCTGTCGGAATTAATGCGGTAAAAATTGATAAGCAAACACTTAGTATTTACCCAAACCCTAGTAATGGTTTAATCACAATTGCAAACCCTAACAAGGATTCTAAATTTGTTTTTATTAATGACATCACCGGAAAATTAATTTTCAAAACAAACATCAATGAAGGCCTTAATAAAATTGATTTAAGTCCCCTTGAAAGTGGAATTTACTTTTTGAATAGTGGATTTGGAGTACAAAAAATTATATTAACAAAATAAATGGAAGGGGGAGTTTTTAATTCCCCCTTTCATATTTTTCCTGCAAGTACACAGCTTTTCTTATATATTTCTTGGTCTCCAGAAATATTAAACACCTCAAAAAAGATGATGTAAATTCCAATATTAGCTTTGGTTCCGTCGTCTTTAATTCCGTCCCAAGTAAAAGTTCCTTTAGAACCAAGAAGTTCATTTTTAATAAGCTCTTTTATTAGTCTTCCTTGGCGGTCAAAAATGGAAACATTAGCTACAAAACCTGGAGCATTAAATTGATAATTGAAATTAACAACATCATGATATCCATCATTGTCTGGAGAAAAAAGCTCAGGATCAACAGTAAAATCACCATCAAAAGAAGTGTTTGTGAACGATTGTGAGTTTAGATAGCCAGGTGTTCCAAAGCCCTCTCTTTCAGAAGCTGACTGAAAGTTTCCTTGCTCATTAGTTCCTCTATTCGGATCCACTCGCTCTAGGGTTACGCCCTCCTTATTGCTTAAAAGTGGGAAGTGCATATCATCCGTATAATTAAAAAAATCAATTACTCGGTTATTGTTATCTAAGAAATAAACTTGTCCCTCGTCATCATTATAAGATGGCATACTCGATACTTCCACAATCCGATCAGCTTTAGCATTTGGATAAGCACCTACAACATAGTTTTTGCTTTTAGTTAGCACTACGTACTCTTTTGGGTAAAGCAAAAAGGGCTCTTTGAAAAGGCTGGTTTTATTAGATATGCTATCGTAAGCATAGTTTGCAAGTTGCCAGTCTTTAAGGCTTATAATTTTTTCAGATCGATTGTAATACTCTACAAAATCGCTGCCGCCAGTTTTGGGGTTAAATAAAACTTCGTTGATAACGATGTCTCCAGCTTCTGCCAATTCTGAAAGTGCAAACCTCGTGGAGTTGTTTTCAATTAAATTTCCAGAACAATCTGCCAAGCCAGTAACAGATACATAAACAACTTGTCCAGAATCAAGCTTACTTGATAACACAAGCGATATGTTGCTTAGTTCGGGTTTAATACCACTTCTACTTACTATAGTATCGCCGTTAGAAAATAGATAAGAAGCTGTGTCAATACTTGCCTCATCCAAGGTCTCATCAAACATTAAAATTAAAGTAGTTTCGGAAAGTACTTGCACTTCTACAAGTTTAGGTGGTGTTAAATCTGGTGTTGTATTATAAACCGAATTTTGTGTGCCTGGAGTTCCACCACTTGGATCGAGGGAAGCTCGAAAATTGTTTTGCCCAGTGCAAGGTTTCAAGGGATTAATTTGTTCTAAAGTATATCCCCCATCTTTTTTAACACTGTTGTTGTACCAGGTGTCATTATAAAACACTTGGTCAATTAAATTTCCATTATCGTCTTTTAAGAGTAAGTCATCATCAGAGTTACCTAAACTTGGAAAAGATGTCAGTGCTAGCGTCTTTCCATAAGTCACAAAAGCCATTTCACTCGATTGGCTACATAAAATCAAATAATCTCCTGGTTTTAATAAATAAGTCCCCAGTTTCAAAGATGTTGATCTATCACTAAAAGTCCAATTATTTAAATCAAACACTTTATTTGAAGCATTGTATATTTCAATAAATTCAGCATCTGGCAGTCCAACCTGTGGGCTAGGGTCGGCCATAATTTCATTTATAACTATGTCTCTATACACCGCAGCTTGAGGAATAAAATATAAAAACTCCATGGTGTCTTTCAACATAGAATTTCCACTTCTATCTTTTATATTTTGTACTTCTATTTCATATTCTTCGCCATTTAAAAAGGAATTTATAAACGTCATTTGCAGCATACTGCTGTCAGCTAAAAAGGAGATACTAGCAGGATTTCCTATGCCTTTGTTAACGGTGTAATTCGAAATTAACTTAGCGCTTGTTGTGTCTATGTTTTCATTAAAATCAAGTTCAATTGTGTTGTTATTAACCACGTTAACTGCAAGTAATTTAGGAGCTAATGTATCTTGATAAACCAGACCAATTACATTGAAATCATCAAACCAAAATTTATCAAACCGAGTAGAAGTATAGGTACATAAAACACCAAAAAAACTTGATTGACTAATGGAATTATCTGTAGAAACCCCTTCTGAAGTATAAGAATTTCCAGTAGCTGTTAAATCTGTAAATAACTCCCACTTCCCAAGGCTATCTCTTGTTACTTTTATCTTTAAATCAACTGGGTCGTTGCCCGCTGTTCCATCTAAGCCATCAATCAACAAAGTTGAAGTGGTTCCATTTTGGCGATATAAACTTACATCATCAACAGTCCCAGACACTCCTCCTATTTTAACAAAATATCCAGTTAAAGAACCTGTTAAGTCAGCTTTATCAGAAACCAAATAAACTTGCCCATAATTGCTTGTAGAGGGGGCAAAATCTAAATGCACATAAAACTCCCAAGTTGCATTAGAAATCGCTGTTGAGGTGGTCGCCAAATAGGCCGGGGAAGACTTACTTGCATCATTCAATTGCAATTGCTTAGCTGAATTCACTTGAAATTTACTGGTTTCGCCAACCCATGTTGGGTTGTTGATAAAATCTCCATCCGAAAAATTATCGCTAAAGCCTTGGCTACATAGCAAAAGGCTTGAAAATAAAAAACAAACTGTAAAAAATAACCTGTTTAGCATAGTTCAATCATTAGGGATTAAAGTTAGTAAATTTACAAAGCCTTAAAGTAAAGCAATTATTAAGAATGAAAACTGTAAATGTCGCCTTAGTTGGAGCAACTGGATTAGTGGGCTCAGTTATGCTAGAATTGTTAGCAAAAAGAAAATTTCCTATAAATCAATTAATTCCAGTTGCTTCTGAAAATTCTGTTGGAAAGAAAATCACCTTTAATGGAAAAGAAATTACCATTGTTTCGATTGAAGATGCCATAAAAATGTCTCCAGAAATTGCTCTATTCTCGGCTGGTGGTTCTATCTCCTTAGCTTATGCTGAAAAATTTGCTCAAAAAGGCACAACAGTTATAGATAATTCTTCTGCTTGGAGAATGGATCCTAATAAAAAACTTATCGTTCCAGAAATAAATGCTTGGGAGTTAAGCCGAGAAAATAAAATTATTGCTAATCCAAATTGCTCTACTATTCAAATGGTTTTAGCATTATCGAATTTGCATAAAGCATTTCAAATTAACAGAATTGTTATTTCTACTTATCAATCCATTACGGGAACTGGAGTAAAAGCAGTTCGACAATTAGAAAATGAAGAACAAGGAATACAAGGAGAAATGGCTTATCCGCATTCCATTTATAGAAATTGTATTCCGCAATGTGATGTTTTTGAAGCAAACGGATACACTAAAGAAGAAATGAAGTTGGTAAATGAAACCAAAAAGATATTAAGTGATGATACTATTCGTGTTTCGGCTACTGCAGTTAGAGTTCCCGTTGTAGGTGGTCATGCCGAATCGGTTAATGTAAGTTTTGAAAAAAGTTTCGAACTAGAGAACGTAGTTCGGCTCTTAAAAGAAACGTCTGGGGTTATTGTCCTGGATAATCCAAGAGAATCTATTTACCCCATGCCTAAAAATGCACACCAAAAAGATGAGGTTTTTGTAGGTAGAATTAGACGTGACGAAAGCTACGCGAATAGTTTAAACCTTTGGATTGTTGCCGACAACTTGAGAAAGGGGGCTGCAACCAATGCCATTCAAATTGCTGAATATTTAATCAGCAAGAACTTGGTTTAAGTACATCTAGTTTTTTCTTGTTATATTTAACTTGTGAGGCAGCACATTTTCAACTACTTGTGTCTTGCAAAAAGAGATCTTACCAAATTTTCTTTATTTAATGGATGAAAAACAACTAATACAAGCTTGTATTGCTGAGAATAAAAACGCTCAGAAAGCTTTGTATGAACGGTTTTCAGCAAAAATGTATTTTGTTTGCTTGAGGTATGCTCGCCATAACCAAGAAGCTCAGGACATGTTACAAGATGGGTTCATTAAAGTGTTCGATAACATTTCTGCTTTTAAGAACAATGGCTCTTTCGAAGGTTGGATTCGCAGAATTATGGTAAATACCTCTTTAAATTACTGTCGAAAATCAAGCTTTAAAAATGAGCATATTGGCATAGAAGATTATCAAGATGCAGTTGTTTCTTCTAAGGCTATTAGCAATTTAAGCGAACAAGAACTTTTAAAAATAATACAACAGCTGCCAGATGGATATCGGATGGTGTTTAATTTATATGTAATAGAGGGATATAGCCACAAAGAAATAGGAGAACTGCTTAAGACAACTGAAAGCACTTCTCGTTCACAGCTAGCAAAAGCTAGAAAGTGGATACAAAAAGTATTAACGGAACAAAATTTTAAGAACAATGTCTGATCAAATAAATTCATTTGACGAAGTGTTCCACAGCAAGCTCAGTGAACACGCTGTTTCTCCTCCAGATTCAGTATGGGAAAATATTGCGACAAAACGGTCCTTCGGTCATGTAGTAGCCAATAAAATATCAATTAACTGGAGGACTTTTGGAACCATGTTATTGTTATTACTCGGTGGTGGAAGTTCTGCTATTCTTTTTGGAGGAGAAGAACATGCAAATTACAAAGCACCAGAAGAAACTGTAAATCCAATTACTACAATAGAAAATAAAACTGAAAATTCATTTGAAACAGCTAACCCTCAAAACAAACAAGAATCAATTAAAACAAAAACCATTCATGATTTTTATCCAAAAAATTTAAACGAGCAATTAGAGAATATTCCAGACATCGAATTATTTGCATCAATTGAACAAGCTGCATTTTCAAGACCAGTCATAAAAACTGACCCTTTATTAAATATTTTAATCAATGAGTTAGACGGTTGGGAAAGCGCAAAACCTATTTCTTTTGTGCGTATGTATGAACTAGATAAAATGCCACAGTTATCAATCAAATATAGCGAGTTGGAAAATAAACCGAAAGCGAGCGAACTTGAATACGATTATGTGGCTTATGAAACAAGTAAAAAGCCTTTTAGAGAAAGAACAAGCTTCTTATTTGCATTTACTCCCCAGTCCATTACCAAAACTATGACGGCTGACTATAACTTATCTTCTAATTACTTAAAACATAGAAACAACTCTGAAAAAACTAGACTTGCATATACTTTTCAAGCAAACGTTTATTATGAATTGAAAAATCATAAGTTTTTTGAAACAGGAATTAACCTTACTCAAATTTATGAGCAGATGAGCTTTAAAGGTGAAAAACGTTTCTCAAATCAATACGATTTTGTAGAAATTCCTTTGCTGCTTGGCTATGAAGACAGAAACTCTAAATGGGGGTATCAAATTAAGGGTGGATTCGGTATTCAAGTATTTAACAACTACAAAGGTTATATATATAAAAGATATGTGGATCCAAGCAATTCTACAGCAGTTAACCCCGAGCATCAATACCGCATGCGGAATACAGATGCCGTAAAAACAATTGTTACAAATGACCATAAATTAGCTCAAGCTCAAGATCCAAATGAAGTGTTGGATTTAAGAAATAAAAACGAGAATCCTTATAAAACAAGTGGTGTCGTCAACATTCATTTAGCTGCTGGAATCACTTATTATCACTCGATAAATACTGTGTTTGTCATTAGCCCATACTACAAGAAAAGTGTCAATTCAATTACAAAAGAGAACGCACAATTTACTGAACGTATAAGTTATATGGGTGTTTCATTAGGAACTCGAATTAAGTTTTAGCTCAATTAAACTCAAGATTAAGACTCAACTTTATGAGTCTTTTTTTTTGATTAATCCTTAAAGAAATTTCTGTGAAATAACAGTATAGAAGCAACTCCTACAGAAATAGCTGAATCAGCTATATTAAATACTGGTCTAAAAAAGATAAAGTAATCGCCTCCTAGCCATTCGGGTAAATATCCTTCCCATAATGGAAAGTAAAGCATATCAACCACCCTGCCGTGTAAGAAACTTGCATAGCCACCACCTTCAGGCATAAAACTAGCAACTTGGTAGTGGCTTTCGTTAAATATTAAACCGTAAAAAGCACTATCGATAATATTGCCTAATGCTCCTGCAAAAACTAAAGCTCCGCTAAACATCAAGCCTTTGGTTGCTCCTTTTTTAGGTAGTGTAAATAGATACCAACCTATTACTCCAACAGCAAAAATTCGAAATAAGCTAAGCGCTAATTTGCCAAACTCCCAAGGCAATTCTACGCCAAAGGCCATGCCGTTGTTCTCAGTAAAGTGAATGATGAACCAATCTCCAAATACAGGAATTTCCTCAGAAATTTCCATATGTGTTTTAATCCAAATCTTTGATGCTTGGTCAATTAAAAGCACAACAAAAATAACGATGAGGGGCAAAACGTAAGAAGAAGACTGCTTCTTCATTTAGAAAATGGATTTTTAGTTTTGAGCTTCTTTCGCTTCTATCGTTAAGGTGGCATGTGGCACAGCCCTTAATCTTTCTTTGGGTATCAACCTACCTGTCACTCTACAAATCCCATAGGTCTTGTTGCTTATTCTTGTTAAAGCATTTTCTAAATGGGTAATAAATTTCTCTTGTCGTACTGCCAATTGAGACATTTCTTCTCTAGATAATGTTTCAGAACCGTCTTCCATCATTTTAAATGACGGAGATGTATCATTTGTTCCGTGATCATCCTTATGAGACAAAGCTCCTCTTAAGCCTTCAAAATCTATTCTTGCCTCTACTAATTTGCTGTTAATTAATTCTCTAAACTCTTGTAGCTCTGCATCGCTATATCTTTCTTTATTCTCAGCCATAATGTTTATTATTTAGACACTTTTAAAGAAACATAAGTTTCTGTTTCAGCATCTATTTCTACTTTATAATTTTTATCCTCTATTTCATTAACTAATTCAAGGCTTTTAGCCAAGGTCTCAGAGCAAATATAATGTTTATTGTTAATGATTGCACTATCAATATTAGCCTGTGACTTTATTTTTAAATCAATTTTGTCAGTAACTTCAAAACCTGCCTCTTTTCTGAAGTTTTGTATTCTATTTACAAATTCTCTTGCTATACCTTCTTGAATTAATTCTTCACTCAAATTAGCGTCTAAAGCCACAGTATATTTACCTTCAGTTGCAACTAACCATCCAGGAATATCCTCTGAGGAGATTTCTACATCAAGTAATTCAAGTTGAATTAATTTTCCTCCTACGTTTAAATCGATAAAATTGTTCGCTTCTAATTTTAATATCTCTTCTTGACTCATTTGCATAATTGAGCCTGCAACAAGTTTCATCTCTTTTCCAAATTTCGGCCCTAGTTTTTTGAAGTCTGGTTTAATCTTTTTAACCAATACACCTGTAGTGTCTTCCAAGTATTCAATTTCTTTTACATTTACCTCTGAAAGGATCAAGGGAGCCACATCCTCTAACTGTCTTTTAAATTTTTGATCTAAAATGGGAACCATTATTTTTTGCAAAGGTTGGCGAACCTTTATAGACTCCTTTTTTCGAATAGCCAAAACCATGGATGAAAGCTTTTGAGCAATTTCCATACGTTGTTCTAAGTCAGTATCTATATAGCTTTCTTTTAATTTTCCAAAATCTGATAAATGTACCGAGCTATTTTTTTCTTTTCCGCTAACTGTATTCAAATCCTGGAATAAACGATCCATAAAGAATGGAGCAATAGGAGCTGAAAGTTTTGCTATTGTTATCAAACAGGTATAAAGAGTTTGATATGCAGATATTTTATCTTCTGAATAATCTCCTTTCCAAAAACGCCTTCTGCACAAGCGAACATACCAATTACTCAAATGGTCAGTTGTAAATTCTTGTATAAGTCGGCCAGCTTTAGTTGGTTCGTAATCGTCGAAACTAGCATCAACGGCTTTAACCAATGAGTTTAATTTAGACAAAATCCAGCGATCTATTTCTGGTTTTTTATCATAAGAAACGTGTGCTTCTTCAAACTTAAACCCATCGATGTTGGCATAAAGAGCAAAAAAGTTGTACGTATTGTAAAGTGTTCCAAAAAACTTACGCTGAACCTCAACTATTCCTTCTTCATCAAATTTTAAATTGTCCCACGGTTGCGCATTGGTAACCATGTACCATCTTGTTGCATCTGGGCCGTATTTTTCAAGTGTTTTAAACGGGTCAACTGCATTGCCCAAGCGCTTAGACATTTTTTGTCCGTTTTTGTCTAAAACCAATCCATTTGAAACAACATTTTTAAATGCAATGGTATCGAAACACAGTGTTGCAATGGCATGTAAAGTAAAAAACCAACCTCTTGTTTGATCAACTCCTTCTGCTATAAAATCAGCTGGGTAAAATCCATTCTCTTCAATTAATTCCTTGTTTTCAAAAGGATAATGCCATTGTGCATAAGGCATAGACCCTGAGTCAAACCAAACATCTATTAAATCAGTTTCGCGTTTCATTGCCTTTCCTGATGCAGACACTAAAATTATATCATCTACAAATGGTCGGTGAAAATCAAAGGTGTGGTAGTTTTCGTCTGACATGTCTTTAGGGTCAAAATCAGCGAAAGGGTTTTTTTCCATTAGCCCAGCTTTTACCGACTTTTCGCATTCCTGTTTTAGTTGAGCAGCTGAACCAATACATATTTGCTCTTCTTTGTCTTCTGTTGTCCATATTGGAATTGGTATTCCCCAATAGCGTGAACGAGACAAATTCCAGTCTTGTAGGTTTTCTAACCAATTTCCAAAACGCCCTTTTCCAGTACTTTCTGGTTTCCAGTTTATGGTATTGTTGTTCGCAATCAATTGATCTTTAACGGCGGTAGTTTTAATAAACCAAGAATCCAGCGGGAAGTATAAAATGGGCTTATCAGTTCTCCAACAATGCGGATAACTGTGTTCGTATTTCTGAACATCAAAGGCTCTGTTTGCTTCTTTTAATTTAATGGAAATTCGAACATCAACTGACTTATAGTCCGCTGGTTTGTCTTCATCTGCAAGGTATTGCTCTTTCACATATTCTCCGGCAAAGTCAGTTACTTCATCTGTAAATCGACCCTGATTGTCAACCAAGTGCAAAGCGCCTATGCCATTGATTTTGGCAACTCTAAAGTCGTCAGCTCCATAACTAGGCGCTAAATGTACAATTCCTGTTCCGTCAGAAGTGGTAACAAAGTCTCCTAAAATTACTTTAAAAGCATCTCCTTCTTCAGGCTGCTTGTAAGGTAATAATTGTTCGTATTGGATTCCTGCTAAATCGGACCCTAAATGTTCCGAAACAACTTGAAAAGGAATTTTTTTCGAATCACTTTGATAATCCGTAAGTGCTAGATCGCTGTATTTTTCGTTAAACCATTTCCCCAATAAATCTTTTGCAAGGATCACCGTCATTGGTTCGTGAGTATATTTATTGAAGGTTTTTACTTTTACATAAACAATCTTCTCACCAACACCCAAGGCAGTATTCGATGGCAAAGTCCATGGAGTTGTTGTCCAAGCTAAAAAGAAAAGCTCGCCGTGTAAATCATCAAATAAAAACTTCGATTTTTCGTTTTCAACAACTTTAAACTGTGCAGTTGCAGAGGTATCTTTGACGTCTTTGTAAGTGCCTGGTTGGTTTAACTCATGCGTGCTTAAACCAGTTCCAGCAGCTGGCGAATAAGGTTGAATAGTATAACCTTTATAGATTAATCCTTTCTCATATAACTTACTTAGCAAATGCCAAACCGACTCGATGTATTTGTTTTCATAGGTAACATAAGGATTTTCCATATCAACCCAATAACCCATCTTTTGAGTTAAGTTATTCCACACATCAGTGTAGCGCATGACTACCTCGCGGCACTTTTTATTATAATCTTCTATAGAAATGGTTTTTCCGATGTCTTCTTTGGTAATTCCCAGTTCTTTTTCGACACCCAATTCAACTGGTAAACCGTGAGTATCCCAGCCAGCCTTCCGTTTTACTTGAAATCCTTTTTGAGTTTTATAGCGGCAAAAAATATCTTTAATCGCCCTTCCCATCACGTGATGAATACCAGGTAATCCATTGGCAGATGGAGGTCCTTCGTAAAAAACGAATGGCTGATTTCCTGCTCTAGTTTCTATACTTTTATCAAAGATTGCCTCATTCTCCCAGAATTTTAAAATTTCTTCTGCAACTTCTGGAAGGTTAAGTGCCTTGTATTCTTTGTATTTGCTCATCTGTTTTGGAATTTAATCTAGTGATTAAAATGGTTTGCAAAATTAGGAAAATGAGGGGATATTTCCTTTTAAAACCTTCCAACACATTCTGTATTTAAAATTCCATCTTTTCGAATAAAAAACTCCTCGATTTTACATAGAAAAGAATGAGTTTGTGACCCAAATGACAAGTTGGAAACTATTAGTAGAACTGAGCTATTTATTGCAACTATCTCACTCTCAAATTCATGTATTTTGGGTATTTTACTTCATACTTAAACTCCAACTCTTTTTTAGCTTGTGGCTCAAGTGTAAAAGTCCATCTTAACTCCCCACTGTCTTTATCGTTTTTAGCTTCGGGTGCTGAAATTAATTCAACTTCAAATGCTTTTCTATTAGAGGTTGGATACTGGTCTTCCACAGTAATATATACTGGTACTGATTTATTGTTCTTTATAGTAATATCCCATGCGATTGTTTCTTTTACATCATTGCTATAAAATCTTTTTTCATCAATTTTTTTATTTTCTTCCCTATTAACTAGTATGTTTTTATCCCTCCCTAGCGAAAGTGTTAATGTGTCTTCAACTTGATCAACATTAATGTAAGACTCGCTTGTATATGTTCCCTTAAAATAGATACTTGCTTTACCTGACAGCAAATCAAGTTCTTCCCAATCTTTAAGGTGGGCAGCTAAAAAAGCGTCGTTATCTAATTTAGGAACAATAAAGTATTCGTAATCAACAGGCAGGTCTATCTCTTTTATTTTTAGATTATAGTCCTTTCCATCCGATGGAATGGTGTATGGTATTTTAATTTTATATTCTAGGTTTAATACTTTATTGGTTATTTGATTATCAATAAGGTTGTTTGTTTTAACCCCATCTATAAATATAGAGCTAGAATGGGTTCTGGATCCTCTTGAGTTGAAATCACTATAACCATCGTCTCTAGAAAATACACCGTTTCCAGCAGTTTTTCCAATATCATATTGCGATCTTACAGCCATACTTTGAAGCTCTTCTCTTGTTACTGTTGTTCCAACTGTTGTTTGATCATTTTCGAATAAAGGTTTTTTATAATCAACAACTTGAACTTCATTTAACTGAAACCCGGGTCTCATTTCAACATTTTGTGTTGAAATCTTTCCTTGGACCACCATTAGATTCGTTATTAAAGTTGACTGATAACCAACATAACTTACCTCAAGAGAGTAAGTCCCCGGTTCTACAGGTTTTAAAGAATATTGTCCATCAAAATCTGTGGTTGTACCCAATACTGGTTCATTATTTCTAAATAAACTAACATTGGCAAATGGAATAGGCTCTCCATTCTCTCCTTCAGAGACTTTTCCCTTAATTGTGCTATTGCCTCCATACATTGGCATTTCTATATTTGAGAGCGTCGGGTTGTTTCTATCTAAATAGGTGTTTTCTTTTCCTAAAATCCATTTCTGCAATTCAGGTTTGTCTCCGCTTAAGGAAGGATTGTTAGATGATAGAGTAATATTAACCTTCTCCCAACTTTCTCCTGTGGATTGAAAAACATTGGCATTATAAACAATTTTCAAAGGGTCTGTGATTTCTTTAACTCTAAAATCATAAGTTGGTACCCAACCTGCAATAGGAGTATAGTAGCTCAAAGATAATACGTCTGCAATATTGGTTTCACAATCAATGGCAACATAAACTTTAGTGTAAGCTTGCTTATTTACATGAATGATTTTATTAATGCTTTTATATTGTTCAGTTATTTGTTCTTTTATCTCCTTTATTTCTAATTCCAAATCAATAACTTCATCCCTTAAAATTGTTAATCTACTATTATAATAGCTTGATGCTGCTCTTAAATCTTCTACTGTAACTCCTTTATCTTTACCTGCTAATCGACTATTATCCAACAAAAATCTTTCTTCAATTTCAAGAACTTTTATTTTGTTTTTAAGTCGTTGGATTTTTACAGTTTCAGATTCAATTTTTTTCTCAATATTGCCGATCTCTGAATTGTTTTGTGCGTTAAAAAATGCATTTTCTTGTTTTACAGATAATATTGAAGCGTTTGGAATCGCTTTAACCTGTATGCTTTGTGGGTAAATCCCCTGAGGAAGTTTGTCAATTAAAATGATGTGTTTCCCTTTTTTTAGATTAATGTTCCCAACCCTTGTTATCTCTGCGCCGCTAAAAAAAATCGTTACATCTTTTATCTCTGATTTTAATGTTGTTGTATCTATACTTGCATATGTAGATAAACCTAGTAGTATTAGAATTTGAAGGAACAGATTTTTCATAAAAATTTAGTTGATTATACGAATAAGACAACAAATAAACTCATTTTGTCTATTCAATTGATTTTAACCAACAAATTTATACCGCATTCCAGAAATAGGAAGTTTAAGTTTTCCTTCACTTTAGCTAATTTATTGTTAATATTTCGAAAATATATTTAGCTCAACAATAATATAAAACAGACGTCGTTTTTCAAAGAATCCAATTTCCTACTAATATGAAAACGAGTCTTTTAAAACCCATTCTAACCATTGCTGCCCTTTTGCTTTTTAATCTGCTTTTTTGGGGTGAGAAAATGGGAATAAATCTATTCTTGTTTAGCTTATCCTTGTTGGCTTTAAGTTGTGTTTCGAACCCAATAAAACTAAAAAATAAGGAAAGCTTGTTTGCCGCTGGAAGCTATTTAATAACAGGGGCAATGATTGTGCTAAACAATACAGGCATTAGTGTTTTTACTCATGTTTTATCCTTTATGTTTTTAATTGTTTACCTTAAACAAGGAGGACTAAAAACCATTTATGACGGTCTAATTGGGTTTCTTAAATCTTATGTTTCTCTTCCCATAAAATGGTGGAATGGACTTGCTAAAAACAGTGAGAAACACCCTGCACTAGCTCGTATTTTTAAATTCTTAAAACTAGCTGGTATTCCTCTTTTAGTATTCATCATTTTCTTTCAAATCTATCGTGGCGCTAATCCAAAATTCGAAATCTTAACTCAAGACTTTACGGGATTCCTTACTGATTTATTTGAAGGATTAAGTTTTAGTAGAATCATTTTTTTACTTTTTGGATTTAGTTTTATTTCACTTGCAATTAGTAGTATTTATAAAAAAATCGAGCCTTGCTTTGCTGAAAACAATGAGTTAATTCGAAAGAAGAAAACGTACAATCGCTTAGCTCAAAGATTTCAACGAGAATCATTATTAAAAAACTTGCTGAACGAATATCGCGTTGGAATATTAATCCTTGCCGCATTAAATGTGCTGTTGCTTATTGTAAACATCATTGATTTATCTTGGGTTTATATCGGCTTCGAAGTTCCTGAGGACTTCAACTTAAAACAATTTGTTCATGAGGGAACTTACTTGCTTATTTTAAGCATTCTTTTGTCAATTGGAATAGTTCTATATTTTTTTAGAGGGAGTTTAAACTTTTATCCAAAAAATAAAGCCTTGTTCATATTAGGGAAAGTTTGGATAGTCCAAAATGCATTTTTGACCATTTCTGTTTTTATGCGCAATTTTCATTACATCAATTACCATGGATTGGCATCAAAACGCATCGGGATGATCGCCTTTTTAATTATGACATTTTTTGGTTTGCTAACCTTGGTTTATAAGGTAAATAATAAAAAATCAAGCTATTTTTTATTGCGGGTTAACACTTGGTTTATCTTTCTATCATTGGTTTGTTTAAGCTTTTTTAATTGGGATCGAATTATTGTTTCAAATAATTTGGCTCATCACAACCCTGCAGAAATAGATATTGATCATTATTTGGAATTAGACCCACGAATATCTCCGTTAATCTTATCAAACTTAGATGCCATAGAAATGCAAATGAAAGCGCATCAACTAAACAGGAAAGTTTGGGTTAACTCTCTTGATATTGACTTGTTTAAAGTACGACTTTTAAAGAAAACTAAGCTTTATCTGAAAAGGCAAAAAAGCCATAGCTGGGCCTCTTGGAACATGCAAGACAAAAGACTAAGAGATTCTTTCGGTCTCAATTAAATCGTCGCAATATAAAAGACTAAGCCTCCAATTGGAGGCTTAGTCTTTTGATTAAATTGGTTTTTTAAAGTAAAAACGCGTTACGAATAACCCATTTCCATCCCCTTGACCTCCATAGGCTTCTACTCCAGTGTTAATACTTATAATCTCCCATCCTTCGTCTAAAAAAGCATTAATTCTTGAATTTATTACTGCGTCATTTGCCGCTATATTTTGAAATCTAATTCCACCTAAATTATAAAAGTTAAGTAGTTTAGTTTCTTCATAGTTTTTTACTCGAATTTCATCCCTTTTCGATTTGTTTCTAGACTTATCTTCTTCGGTCATTATCTTAGTAAACTCTTTGTAGTCCCTTGGTGCCAACGCATTTATAATTCTAGATCGACCTGCACCGCTTGGTACTATAGATTCAACAATCGTAATTGAAGTAAATTCATAATTTTTCTCTCCTGGCTTAAATGAGTAAAGAACTACCGATAAAGCCAATAAAGAAATAGCTAGGGTTATAACATTTAATTTTTTCATCTATTATTATTTTAGTTTTCGTAAATATAATAATATAGAGCGAGAAACCTAGTTGATTGTACTTAGTTAAATCATCGCAATAACCTTAAGTTCAATACCAATTGGTGTAGGCAGGCTTTTAATTTCAACAGTAGTTCTACAAGGCTGGTTGTCTTTAAAAAACTCTGCATATAATTTATTGTAGGTAGCAAAATCATCTTTCATGTTCGTCAGAAAAACAGTAACATCAACAACGTTTTCCCATTTTGCCCCCGATTCTTCAACAATGGTTTTCACATTGTTAAAAACGGATTTACACTGAACCGCAATATCATAAGACAAAATGTTGCCTTGCTCGTCTAATTCAACTCCTGGTATCTTTTTAGTGCCTCTTTCCCTGGGCCCTACGCCTGATAAAAACAATAAATTACCAACTTTTCTAGCGTGTGGATATGCCCCAACTGGTTCTGGTGCTTTGCTCGATTCAATTTTTTCGTTTGACATTGCTTTCGTTTTTAACAAAGATAATGTAAGCCTAGATTAAAACCTGAATTAAAGTGGGATAACTTTTTTAGCATAATAATAAATTTCGTTGTTTCCTTTTTTTTACTAACTTTAACAGACTTAAAACCATAATTCTATGAAAAAACCAATACTCCTTCTACTTCTTTTTGCAACAACATTGTTAAGCGCCCAAAATTGGATGCCAACAAACGTCAATGATACAAGAATTCACTTTCTCGCAAAAGATTCCATTCCCATTTTTTATGGTTATACCCAACCAATACTTTCTGTTGTTACTTCCAAGGTCACTCAGTTATCAGGCGGGCTTGCACTCAAGTTTAAAAAGGGATACAATAATCAAGTTCAAAGCAGGCAGACTCAGTGTTTAAAAGCACAAATGTTTGGAGATTCTCTTTTTTCATCCAATAACCAAAGTAAATTTTTCACGATTGATTCCATAGGGTTCAACATTATATTTCCTCATCTTTATAACTTAAATGACACATTCACAATCGGAATTAGTAGTAGTGCAACCCTTATTGGAAAAGTAGATAGTTTTTATAGCACTACTATCAATGGCGCCATTGATTCAGTTGTATATGTTAGCCAAACCGTATTAAATTCTAGTGGAGCTATAGACACTTCGCATCCTTTTAACAATACGTATTATAAGCTTTCTAAAAGTTTTGGAATGCTAGAAAGCATCAATTATTCCGAACTAAAAATAGCCTCTTATTATAAGCAGGTCTTTATGAATGACACCATTAAAGAGCAACAAAACTATCCTCATTTTCCTGGTGATGAAATAGTAATAAACGAAAACTCCACTATTGATGGCCTCGATGATTGGAATACTTATATATATAGAATAGATTCGGTTAGTCGTCAAAATAACATTAAAACGATTTATTATAGCATATATGAAAGTAATTTTAAACCTTGGCTTCCACCCCAACCTTTTATATACACTGGAATAGATAGCAATACTATTGATACAACTAAATTGTTTGCTATTATGGAGTCAAATATCATTGAGGATTCTTGTTTGCAATGGCCACCAAACCCATATTGTTTTTTCCCAACAGTGTTTGATTATTCTTTTTCCAATGGTGCTTTAAATCGACTTAAAATTTCAAGTTACACTACCATTTTAACTTCTGGTGTTGATTCCATTTATACTGGGCCTCAATTAAGTGGCACATTTGATAATCGAAAAATAGGGATGTGGGATGAAAATTATCAGCATGGAATGTCTGGCAATGGGTCTAATCGTATTACAAAAAGGTTGGCTTATGCAAAAATCGGAGGAAAAGTGTGGGGTACTCCTCCAACCATATTATCAATAAAGGAACTAGATAAGTCTAATACAAGTATTTACCCTAATCCAACATCAGATTTTCTAAACCTAAACGCAAACTCCAGTTTTGACTTTATTGAAATCAGAAACCTAAGCGGTCAAGTAGTTCTAAAGCAAGATTTTTCTAATCAAATTGATGTTTCAGGGTTTCAATGTGGAATATATATTATTCGATTAATCGGCGAACATTCTATCACTGAAAAATTTATTAAAAACTAATTCTATGAAAAAACCAATACTCCTTCTACTTCTTTTTGCAACAACATTGTTAAGCGCCCAAAATTGGATGCCGTTTAACCCGAATGCGAATAAAACACACTATAAATGCGATAAAACTGTGCAATTTAAGTCGCGTTCTTCTGCGAAGTCTTTCTATCCCATACAAACAATAAACGTTACCTCAAGAACTATTGACTCTGTAAAACAAATACTAGTTTTTTCTAAAGGAGTTAATATTAATATGCTGAACAAACTCTTTAACTCTAACTGGAGCTCTTATTATCAACCAATTAAGGGAAAAATGTTTGGAGATACGGCCTTCTTTTATGCTGACTCTACTGTTGTTAAAACGATTGACGGCAATGGTTTTACTTTAAACTTCCCAAACAATTATGGCACAATAGGTAGCTATAGAACAATTGGTAAAAACAAAAAAAACAATCATTTTTTAAAAGCTAGATTAAACACACGCTCGTATGATAACACCTTGCAAGATTCTCTTGTTTATCTCACACTCAGAGTCTATGATTCTCTAAACAATGTTATCCCTCATGCTTTTCATCAATCGCAGGTAATATTTTCTAAGAATAACGGTGTAGTAAAAACAATAGATTTTACCCAATTAGATAGTGCTCTTTTTTATCAAAAAACATCAACTATTCCCGATACGATTAGCAATCAATTAAACAATGTTTTAACCACTGGCGATGAATATTATTTTAATGAATATTACAGTGTATTCATTATGCCTTCTCCTCCTCCACCATTCACTGGTTGGAGGGTCTTTAGAAGATCGATAATTGCTGATACAACTATTGGCAATACTAGAACAATTCAAACCAGAGAAACCCGAATGGGAGATCCTTCTGGAGCACCATTCCATAGAATAATCACAGATACATTTTCTATTAACGCCAATTATTTGATTTCAAACTCAGGCATTGTAAACCCAAATTCCCAGATTTCTAGTAATGCTTATAATACTATTTCAATGTATTATTCTAAGGATTTAATTATTCTTGGGGTAATTCCAGACATAGGTTTTGCGAGCTTGGTTTCCTATAAAAGTTATGATTTTCTATTTAATGGCACAACAGATAGCTTGAGACGGCTACAATTTGAAGGAGGCAAACAAAGTTTAAGAATAATAGGGGTTGGCGATGACGAAAACGACTACGCTAGCTCTACAGCATCTAGTTATGATCATGATAAAAATATCGTTTATATAAAAAAGGGAAACCAAACTTGGGGTACTAAACCTTTCCTGTTTACAGGGCTTGAAACCTATTCTGCAAGTAAAAACAATATAGTTTTTCCAAACCCCACTACTAATCAATTAAACATTAAATCAAGTTTGAAATTTGAAAAAATAGTGATTCGAGATTTAAGCGGAAGGTTTGTTCAAGAACAAAACTACACTGAACAAGTAGATGTATCTAATCTAGAAAGTGGTATCTATTTCCTACAACTTGTAGGCAAAAACAATACGGAGGTTATGAAATTTGTAAAAGCCACTAAATAGTTGGCGGACAAAATGTGGACAAAAAATTAACTCAAGGCATCTTTAATTCGTGCCGTTAACTTTACTTCACCATGATCTAAAAACAAATTTGCATCTGGGTTTAGCTCAGCAGACCACTTTAGATTCTCAAAATTTTCTTCTTTTTGAACAAGAAAGAATGGTAAGTCATAATCTAACTTTAAATACTTTGCTATGTCATAGCCATTCAAATCTCCTTCCATATCTGTAGAAATAATTACAACATCCGGTTCTTGGCTAGCGATTATCTTATCGGCTTTAAAATAATTTGTAACGACTGCAATACACTTGTGGTTTAACTTCTGTATTATAGCTTGGAGTCTCTTGCTAGTACTTTCACAATTAGAAATGATTAGCACACTTTTTTCTGCTTTGCTAATTGGTGTATCTACAATGAAGTTATGGTAGTTGATTTGTTGAGTTGAGTTCATATCTTGAAGTTTTTATTCACCTTCACAAGATATAATCGAATTGTTTGTGTTGAATTAAATTTTTAAGGACAAAAAAAAGACAATTTTATTTGTCCTCTGTTATTTATTCTCTTTAGATTGTGTTAGCTAAACACCTATTGCAACAATTGAAAAAACAATTATAGTAATAGCTATCTGAAAGGTTATCAATTGAATATTTCTTGTTTTGTTTTCCATGGTCTATGTTTTATTAGGAGCAAAAATACGTTAAATCTGGTTATTTTGTCGATTAATGTACGTTTTGTCTCTTCTAATGGTTACAAATTGTTTTACAATACAATATTAATTCACCGCATTTGTATTCTAAAATTTATGTTATGAACTATATTTTTAATGTTCTCAAACCCCGTTTTGTTGATTATATAGGTTTTAGAATCTCTTAAACTTAGGTCTTATCTAAAATTGTTTACCCTATATTGATTGGTTAATGTTCACTTTTTCTTCATAATTTGCATGTTTATTCTTTAATAATAATTGATAATACTTAACAGTAAATGAAAAATTCAGTTTTTAAATATGGCATTATAGGTGGGCTAATTGTTTCTCTATTTATGTGTGCCACCCTCCCTTTTATGGATAAGAATACAGATTTTGCTAACTCTGAATTATTGGGATACGCTACAATGTTAGTTTCATATACTAGCTTATTTTTTGGAGTGAAATCATATAGAAATAATAAATTGAATGGAGTAATTTCTTTTAAAAAGGCTTTTATGGTGGGGCTATATATAGCCTTAGTGATTTCTAGTATGTACGTTTTAACTTGGTTAATACTATCAAATTACTTCTTGCCAAATTTTGCAATAGACTATTTTAATAGTTCTATAGAGGCTTTAAATAACAGCGGCTTAAGCCAAGCTGAAATAGATGCTCAAATTCAAACCATGAATGTTTGGATGGAATATTATAAAAACCCATTGTTTAAAGCCGCGCTAACATACCTAGAAATTTTGCCTCTTGGGATTCTAGTTACTTTATTTTCAGCAGCTATTCTTAAAAAGGAAGAATAATTTATATTTGCATAATAAATAATAAATACCAAAATGAAAAAAACGACTTACTCTTTATTTCTTTTCGCTTTGTTGCTTTTAACAAGCACGATAAGTTATGGACAAATTTTTAGAGTTCAATCGGCAACTATAACGAACAACAGTATAGATAGTTGCTCAAGCACACAAGTGGATGTGTTAACGTATTTAGGTTGCATCAATTGGCAACAAGGCCCTTCTACTTTTACAATTAATGGAGACACCATTGATGTGGAAGTAAACTATACGAGCTCCTTTATTTGTGCAGGAGCAATCTCTCAACCTATGTTTAATGTTGTACTGTCTAGTTTACCTGTTAAAACTTATCAAGTTAAAGCTTCTGCGTATATTGATAATACTTATGTCAATAGTGTTTATGTAGGCTTATTAGATGTTTCATCATGTAGCACAACTGGAATTGAAACTGAAAAAAGCACTGCAAATTTTAGTGTATTTCCAAATCCTGCAAGAAACTTTGTAAATATAAAAATGGGTGAAGAATTGTCTAAAGTTAATTCTAAATATGAATTGCTTGATATAAAAGGTCAGCTTGTTAAAAGTGGAACCATTAAAGCAAACTCTATTTTGAATCAAATAAATATTGACGGTTTAACTGCAGGACTTTACTTTATGAAAATTTCGAATAACGAAATTTCCAAAATGAAAAAGATAAACGTTTATTAAATTATAAACCCATAGAAATAAAAAAAGGAGCCAATGGCTCCTTTTTTTATGTTTTAATTTACTTTATTACACTTTTCTTTTTAAAGTAAACACAACATTGATAAATATAGTACACACTCTCTCCATTGTAATCCAACGATTACAGGTATTTATCTAAGTTTGAATATTAGTTATGCTGCTTTATAAATAATATGAATATTACTTGGAGAAAAGCCACAAGTTTTGCCTTCAATCACTAAATGCCATGATCCTTGAGTAGGTTTTTCAAAGTGGCAGTATTCATCTTTTACTTCCATACAAACCCCATTGTAGTTTTGGTGCTTGCGATAAGCATTATAATTGTCTTCATCTAAAAGCAAAACTTGATATTCGTTTGGCAGTTCTATACCTATAAAACCTGGATAGCTGCCTCTTATTTTATGATGTATTTGATTCATTTTGCTAAATTTGTTAGGATTCGTTACATTTACCGTTCAAATATACTATATTTTTTAGCTTACTAATTTTTTTAGCATTAAAAATGGATAATTTTTTTTCAATCAACCTAAAATTTCTAAGAAAGTCTAAGGGTTTAACGCAGGGTGAGTTTGCTTCAAAAATTGGCATAAATCGACCAAAAATAGGCTCATACGAAGAAGGAAGAGCTGAGCCAAATATGGTGACACTTCAAAATATCTCGCATTTTTTTAAAATTAAATTAGATGATTTGATTGAAAAAGATCTTGCTCAAAAATCAAGTATTGCAAAAAAAGATTTTGAAGGAAATGATTTAAGAATTCTTCCTATAGTTGTAGATGATCAGCAAATCGAACGAATAACTCTAGTACCTATAAAAGCAGCTGCGGGGTATTTAAATGGATATGCAGACCCAGAATTTATTGAGACGCTACCTCGTTTTAATCTACCCTTAAACGAATTTTCTCAAGGAACTTATCGAGCATTTCAAATTAATGGAGATAGTATGCACCCTATTCCCTCTGGTTCTTATATTTTGGCCGAATACATAGAAAACTGGAAAAACATAAAAGACAACCATTGTTATGTCTTAATAACAAAAGATGATGGGCTCGTATATAAACGCGTGGTCAATCATTTGGAAGAAAAACAAACGCTTGAATTACACTCTGACAATAGCATTTACGAAACATATACCATTTCAGGTGCGGCAGTTCTCGAAGTATGGAAAGCCAAAGCTTTTTTAAGTTTTGATCTTCCGCAAAAAACATCCGAAAGCTTATCGGTTAATCAACTTACTAACATGATGCTACAATTAAAAGATGAAGTTAATAGCTTGAAAAAAAATTAATAGCTCAAAACAACTACCTTAGCTGGCATGAATTGGAATGTTCTTCACGAACCTTATCCCTTTAACGAATCGATAAAAAAGGCCACACTTTCCGCTTTAAGTTTTGGCTTGTTCATTTTTTTGTTTTTATGGGTTTTTCAGCCTTTTGGATTAATAAACTATCAAGCAGAAAACAAGACAATACTGTTAATGGGTTATGGACTTGTTACTGCGCTTGTTTTAATTTCCAATTACCTTATCTTTTCTCTATTTTTTAAGAAATGGTTTAGTTTAAAAAGCTGGACTGTTTCGAAAAACATTTTATATACGACTTGGGTTTTTTTCACCATAGGTATAGGAAATCTAGCCTTTTCGGTTTCTCAAAATTTATTAAACCCCTCTTTAAATGGCTACTTGTTTTTTCAAGGCGCAACCTTATTGGTAGGGTTAATTCCCGTAACTATAAGCACTTTTTTTGTTTACAATAAAAAACTCTCATCTGCTTTAAAACAAGCTGCGGACTTAAATTCATCCATTATCAAAAAGCCAGAAAGGCATGACTTAGTTCATATTCCTTCCAAAAACATTAGTGAAGAATTTCAACTAGACTTAAATAATTTGCTAGCGATAAAAGCTGTAGAAAATTATATTGAAGTGTATTATAAAGCCGAGAATGAACTAAAAAAAGAAGTAATTAGAAATGCTTTAAAAGATGTTTCTAGTGCCTTGTCTGGTTTTGCTTATATACAACAATGCCACAGAAGTTATTTAGTAAACATTAATGCTGTTGAGTGCTTCTCTGGTAATGCTCAGGGTCTTAGTTTAAATTTTGGTAAATTATTTAACTTTGATGTACCTGTTTCAAGATCTTTTGTTGCTTCCATAAAAAAACAATTGTCCGAAAAATAATTAACTTGAAGAATATAAATAACTCCATATTACTTGCCGTGTCGGGATTGTTTTTAATTCTCATTTCCCCACAATTTTTAAGTGAAGGCATGTTTATGGATGGTACTTATTACGCAACCATAGCTAGAAACATGGCAGAAGGAATTGGTAGCTTCTGGAAACCACACTTAACCTCAACTGTTGGTCCTATATTTCTAGACCATCCTCCACTTGCTTTTGGTTTACAAAGCATTGGTTTTTGGGTTTTTGGCGACAGTCTCTTTGTCGAGCGTTTTTATTCATTGAGCACCTTTGTTGTCACCGCTTACTTTATTTCATTAATCTGGAAAAATTGTGTCAAAAAAGAATTCCGTGCTTATTTCTGGATTCCACTTTTACTGTGGCTTACCGTTCCTAAAATGATATGGAGTGTGAGTAATAATATGCTCGAAAACACATTAATGGTTTTTATCATCACCTCTATTTGGGCTCAAATAAAGTTTATTAAAACAGAAAAAATATTTTGGTTGATCTTTTCTGGATTTCTACTTTTTCTGGGTTTCCTAACTAAAGGTCTTGTTGCTTTGTTTCCGCTTTCCTTTTTGTTTTTTTACCGCGTATTTAAAAAGGATTTAAAACTGATTAAAATGGTATTTCAATACCTTGTGCTGATTGGTGGTCTGCTTTTTCCTTTTTTAATCTTATATGTTATTATGCCTGAAGGTATTGAAAGCATTACTAATTATTTTGAAATTCAAGTTGTCAATAGTTTAAAAAACGAACAAACCGTTTCCTCCCGTTTTTATATTTTAAGAAAAGCATTTGAAGAATCATTAGTGATGATTATTTTAAGTGTCATTTTACTTGTTTTAAATAAGCGATATTTTAAAATACAAGGAGTTTTTCAACAAGAAAGAACTCTATGGATATGGGTTTTTACTGCAACTGCTTTTAGTGGTGTGCTTCCTATACTAGTTAGTTTAAAACAAAGTGTTTTTTATATCAATCCGGTTTTCCCGCTTTTTGCAATAGTAGTTGCTTTGGTAATCGCCCCAATTATAATTCCTTTCATACAAAAGGTTGAAATTAAAAAGAAAGCGATTCGGGGCTTTAAATTTTTGGGAATTGGTTTTTTTGCTATAGGCTTGGTTGCTATTTTTTCACAAGTTGGAAAAACCAATCGCGAGCAAGACAAACTAAGTGACATCAAAACAATATTGAGCATTGTTCCTGAAAACTCAACCATATATATTGGGCAAGACATTTATCGAGAATGGTCTTTACACGGTTATTTCAACCGATATGGCAAAGTGAATTTAAATTGGAAAAACCCAGAAGATTATGCCTTTATGATACGTGGAAAAGGAAATCTTGATAGCCCTCCAAATGGCTTTATTGTGTCTTCTGTTGAATTAAAAACCTTAGAACTTTTAACAAAATAATTTCTATTTCCTTTGTCATTCGTCACAAAACTATGTGATGAATAGCACCTCCCTTGTCATTTGTCAATAAAGCTTGTTGTTGAACACTTCCATTTGGTAGAGCACTAAATCCATGTATTTATTTGCTGAACCAAAAAGTATTGTCATGAAAAAAAGTTTTATTGTATTATTGCTTTTAAGCCAGTTATCTAGTTTTTGCCAAAATGATCGGTATCGTTTTGCTGAGTCCTTTTTCGGTTTTGAAAGTGAGTTTGTTTCAGAAAAAAATTCGTTTTCGTATTACGATTCACAAAACCAAATACAACGAGGAAGGATTGCTTCAAGCATTACGCCCCGCATATTAATCGGTGGCACTCATTTTTGGGGGCATGCTGATTTTTATATTTCTATCCCGCTTTCAACGATAAAAATAAATGGCAATAAAAATCTTTCAAGTACAAATGGCGTCTTTACAGGATTTAGGGTTCTTCCTTGGAAGCTAAAGGATAAAGGGTTTAGACCCTATTTTGGAGCAGGTTTTAACAGCAAAAAAATAGAGTTGAATAATGGGCCAACTTATACCAACTGGCAATGGTATTATGAGTGGGGACTTAATTTTCGACATAAAAATAGAATAGTTGGTCTGGAGATGAGGTATTTCTCCAAGAACCTGTATAACGCCGCCATTGCTAGAACTGAAAAGGAATCTTTATCGGTTTCGCCCTATTCATTTTCTATATCTTACAAACAGGTAATTGATTTTACTGCAGGTTACAGCACAGAACGCTCAAAAAAACACATGAAAGCAGTCTATGAAAAAGCCAAAGAAGAGAAGGCATTAAGTGCATTTTCTTTTGGATTGGGCTTAACCGCATTAATCCCTTTAAAAAACACAGAGCTTGCAAGTCAAAAGCCATTCTTTAACGACGAAATTGAAGGGAGTGTTAATATCGATTTGGGAATAGCTTATTATATAAACCCAATTGATGCTTCAATTCGCTTTTCTTATAGACCTTTAAAACAAGAAGAAACAGCATTTGATTATACCTATAAATTAAACAAGCAGTCTTTTGCATTAGATGCATTTAAATTCATTGGTGATTATCATGGTTTTGCTCCTTTTATTGGCCCCTATGTTTCGTTTGACCGTTATCATTTAACTGAAATAGATGATGTTGTTACTATTCAAGATCAAACATTTAATCGAATAGGGTATGGTTTGGTGTTTGGATGGGACATAAGACAAACCAAGGTTGACTACATTACCCTGAGAACTAATCTAAGATATACTCCAGAATATAATTACACAGCTGGAGGCTACAGATTTACAGCCGAGCAATTGGAATTCAATTTTATTCAGCTAGTTTATTACCCTGAAAGACATAAAATCTACAAACAAAATAAATAAAACACCATGGAAAACTTAATGAAAATCACATTGTTTATTCACGCTTTTTCAGGCGGCATTTCTTTAATTGCTGGTCTAATAGCTATGCTTGCAAAAAAAGGACAAAAATGGCACTTAAAAAGCGGCCTTATTTATTATTGGGGAATGATGGCTGTAGTAATTACAGGCGTAATTCTAGGTTTATACCGCACCAACATTTTCATATTGACTATAGCCGTTTTTAGTTTCTATTTAGTTTTTACAGGCAGAAGAACCTTAGCTTTTAAAAAGGCATTAAACCCGACATTTATAGATTGGTTCTTTAATTTGATATGCCTGTTAATCGGCCTATATATGTTGTATTTGGCCATTATAAATTTCATTAAGATCGGTTTTGCAAGTGCTGTCCCCATGTTGTTTGTCTTTGGTTTCTTTCTCACCTTGATGTGCCTTCAAGACCTTCGAGTATTTCTCAATAAAAAATATAAAAAAGGCCAGTGGCTCTTAACCCATATTGGGAGAATGTGTGGCTCATACATCGCTACATCAACTGCTTTTTTAGTCGTTAATATTCATGTTGAACCTCAGTGGATCATCTGGTTAATGCCAACCGCTGTTGGAACTCCATTGATATTTAGGGCAACTGGTTTGTGGAAAAAGAAATTTGGGCTTTAAAAAATTGAATTAACAATCCTTTTAAATCCGACTTAGCGCATTGTTAATGTCAGCAACAATATCCTCATCGTTTTCGATTCCAATTGATATCCTAATTAAGGAAGGAGTGATTCCCATTTCTTCTTTCAATTTTGGGTCTATCCCAACATGTGTCATTGTGGCGGGATGTTGTGCTAAGCTTTCAGTACTTCCTAAGCTAACCGCCAACTTAATTAGTTTAAGGTTATTTAAAAAGATAAAGGCTTCCTTTTCTCCCCCAACTAAATCAAAAGATATCATTGCTCCAGAAGAGCTATATTGTTTTTTATAGATTTTGTATGCTGAAGAATCGGATTCTATCAAGCCTAAGTAATACACTTTTGCAACTTTTGGGTGTTTGTTTAAAAAATTGGCAACAAACGCAGCGTTTTTCGCTTGCTGATCCATTCTAATTTTGAGTGTTTCTAAACTTCTCAATAGCAACCAACAAGTGTGTGGACTAGCCATATTTCCCAAAAATGTGCGTAACGTTTTTACTCGAAGCATTACTTCGGCATTTCCTAAAACAGCTCCGGCAATTAAGTCGCTATGTCCTCCTATGTATTTTGTTGCAGAGTATAGCACCAAGTCTGCGCCGTGGTCTAAAGGGCTGCACCAAATTGGCCCCATATAGGTATTGTCAACCGCTGTATATACTCGCTTTTCTTCATTGCTATATTTCGCTGCAATTTCTTGACACATGGTAATGTCAATTAAGGTATTAGTTGGGTTTGCCGGGGTTTCTACATAAACCAGAGCAAGCTTTTCGGCCTTACCTGATTTTTCCAGTTTAGCAATTATCTCTGACTTTGAATCATTTGGTTTAAAGCCTATGCAAATTACTCCTATTTCTGTTAAATAATGATTGATAAAATGATCGGTTCCGCCATAGGTCGGCATGCTGTATAATAAAACATCGCCTGGCCTAAGAAATTCTAAAAGCACCGTGCTAATTGCCGACATTCCACTTTCAAATACTGCACAATCATCTGCTTTATCCCAAAGACATAATCTATTCTCTAATATTTCAAGATTAGGGTTGTTTATTCTACTGTAAATCAAACCCAGCTCTTCGTTTTGCTCTTTAGCAATTAATCCATATGCTACTTCAAAAAAATGCTTGCCTTCCTCTGCAGTTTTAAAAACAAATGTAGAGGTTTGAAAAACTGGTGGTTTTACTGCGCCTTCTGATAATTCTGGCTTATAACCAAAACTCATCATTAAACTCTCGGGTTTAAATTTACTTGCCATTTGCTGTAATTTATAATTATAAACTGATTATACAAAGGTATTCCTTATTAGAGGATTCTCGGTTTTTTTAAAGAAGCAAAAAAATCTGTAAAGCCAACGTAGTTTATAAGGCATAAAAAAACCCAGCTAAATCAATAGCTGGGTTTCTAAATACAATTAGAATAATTCTATTTAAGAATTACTTTTTTGGTGTTTATTTCTTTTCCTGAAATCGTTTGAATAAAGTAAATTCCTTTTTCAAAACTGCTTAAATCAATCGTTTTTGAAACTAAATTGTTTCCAAAAGCAGTGCTTGTTAATACAACTCTTCCCTGAATATCTAACACTTTAATTTTAACTTGTTGGTCTCCGGTTAAATTATTGTAAGTTAACTTAACTGCACCATCAGTTGGGTTAGGAGAAACACTTAATGATGAAGTAGCTTCTTTTGTAATATTATCTACCCCTATAACAATCCCTTTTCCAAAATTAGCATTTATCATATATGTTACAGTAAAATTATACGATTCATTAGCTCTCCATGGGTTAGTGCCAAAAATCACAAAATTTGTATTTGCTTTAAATTTATTTGGAGTTGTTCCTAATGTTATGTTTGAGTCTCTTTCAACAATCCCTACAAAAAACGAATCCGCTGGCAAAATAACTGACCCTCCATTGTTCGTAAAAGGAAGCCTAGCAAATGATCCAGCAGTATTAGTATAGGTTATGGTGTCGGTATGTGCTATTACTGCACCTGGCAATCCATTATTAAATGATCTAATCACTGCAGATAAAGGTTGGTTTGTCATATTTCCGCCATTATTAACAATAAATGCATCAATGCTTGTAAGCGTATCAGCCGTCTTTAACTCAAATAAAGTTCCTAGCTCTCCATGAGTACCAGATCCAATTCCTAAAGAGCCAGTAGCAGGGCCAAAAGCTCTAGAGAAAACAGAATCGGTTAGCATTAAGCTGTCTGAAGTTAGCATATTGTTAGTCAACACATTATCTACACTGTCATGAGTAACTTCATACACAACACGATATGTTCCTGTTGCTGTAGGTGCGTAGTTTGACATATTTACCAATACTGTATCAGCTCCTGAAGCAAGCGAAGAAACCAACGAACTGTCTGAATAAAGGACAGATCCCCCAGAAACTACAGAATATTTTAATTTTACATTACTTAAAGAACTAGCGCCGCTATTAGCAACTAAGCCTGCAAACACGATGTTTGAGCTTTGGTCTTTTGGCAACATTGCATACTCAGACATCCTTTGAACTGCAACTAAATTAACATCAAAGTTTACATTTTTTTGAACTACAATATTATCTACTAACAATATGAACTGATCTGTTGAGTTGTTTCTCCACGCAAAATATACGTTTTGATTCGAATAACCTGCAGCATCTAAATCAATTGTTCTCTTTGTCCATGTTGAATTCTCTGCAGATATTGAAAATAAAGGTTGGTTGGCAGTAAAACCAGCAACAGTGGGTGTAGTAGTTGATATCAATAATTGATATCCATCAGGATATGCTGGATCTTGTGCTTTTGCATCCCAAGTTATGGTATTATTCGCTGTTAAAGTAACACTAGGGCTAATCAAATAGTCATCTGAAGTGCCCGCTGGTGTGTACCAAGAAGTACTTGCAGCAGCTGAATCGGATATACCAATAGTATCCTCTATAAGTATCCAAGCATTTGTAAAGTTTGCAACACCAGCAGCTGGGGTATTGCCGTCATTGTTTATTAAAGTCCAATTGCTCAACGCATTGCCTCCATTAAAGTTTTCTGAAAATATTACTTGTGCATTGGAGTTATTAATTCCTGCCATAATTGTGATGCCAAGGCAAAAGGCAATTTGTATTCTTTTAATCATAATACTAGTTTAAGTTAATTTAAGCGTGCGAAGATATCTAATAAGGGAGGGCTTAAATGTTAATAATTGTTTTAATTCCCATTTATATTATAAACGGTTACTAGAGTCCACCAACAGCAGCTTTATAAACTGAAATAGCTCTTTCTCTTGCCATTTTATGATCAAGCATTGGTTTTGGGTAGCTCAATTCATTAAAATCCTTTATCCATCTATTTATATATACATGGTTTCTATCAAACTTTTCTAGTTGTATTGTGGGGTTAAACACTCTAAAGTAGGGCGAGGCATCAACACCTGTTCCTGCACACCATTGCCAGTTTCCATTATTAGAAGCCAAGTCATAATCCAATAATTTATGTGCGAAATAAGCTTCTCCCCACTTCCAATCAATCAACAAGTGCTTACATAAAAAACTAGCAGCCACCATGCGTACTCGATTATGCATAAATCCTGTTTCGTTTAACTCCCTCATACCTGCATCAACCATAGGAAATCCTGTCTTTCCTAGACACCACTTTTCAAAGTCTTCTTCATTGTTGCGCCATTGTATTGCATCAAATTTTGAATAAAAGTTCTTTTCTACCACCTGTGGGAAATGATACAAAATCATCATAAAGAATTCTCTCCAAATTAATTCTTTATAAAAAGTTAGGCTTTGAGTTTCGACTTTTGCACATAAGTCTCGAATACTTATTGTTCCGAATCTTAAATGAATGCCCAATTTTGAAGTACTGTCTTTTTCTGGAAAATCTCTTTCTGCTTCATAGCTTAGAAGCATTTCATTATTTAATTCTTGCTCTGGAAAAGAAAGCCTTGATCTTTTAAACCTAAGACTTGCTATGGTATTAATTTCTCTTGGGGGAATTTGTAGCCAATTATGAAAAGACAAACCCGACTTATAAGGTAATAGTTGTTTGCTATTTACCATACTTAGCCATTTTTTACTGTATGGAGTATAAACTAAATAGGGTGTACCGTCACTTTTAACAAGCTCCTCTTTTTCGAATATAACTTGGTCTTTATATGAGTTGAATTTGATGCCCCTTTTTTTAAGCAATAACTTTATTTCATTGTCCCTATTTCGCGCATAAGGTTCATAGTCATTATTCGTATAAACAGTATCAACCTGGTATTCACTTGTTAATTTCTCAAAGGCTTTTTCTGGGGTATCATAAAGTGTAATTAAAGCACTCCCTTTCGTGTGTAGCTTTTCATTTATTTTTTCAAGTTGCTGATGAATAAATGTCAAACGAGCATCCTTTTTATCTTCTAAATCGGATAAAATATTTTTATCAAAAATAAAAATGGCCAATACTGGTTTTCCAGAATTTAGTGCATGATAAAGGCCGCAATTATCATGCAGCCTTAAATCTCTTCTAAACCAAAACAAGTTTATGCTTTCCATACCTATGCAGCATAGTCTTTAAGTGCTTTGGTAAGCTTTTGTCTAGCTAAGAAAATTCTACTTTTTACCGTTCCAATTGGTAGGTTCAGTTCATCAGCTATTTCTTTGTATTTATAGCCTTCATTGTGCATCTTGAAAGGGATTTTACAATCATCACTCAAGGTTTCAACAGTTTTCGTTATTTCTTTAAAATTATAATGCGATTCGGGGCTAATTTCAGATTGGTTGGGCGCTGGTACAAAATACTCTCTATCGTCAGTATTAGTCATTATGTTTCTCTTTCTGACGTTTCTTCTATAATTATTGATAAACGTATTCTTCATTATGGTATATAACCATGACTTCAAATTTGTTTGGTCTTGAAATTTATCTCTATATTTTAAAGCCTTTAATAGTGTTTCTTGCAATAAATCCTCTGCATCATCCATGTCAGTTGTAAGTTTTAAAGCAAAATACTTTAATACATTTTGATGAGAAAGTAGTTGGGTATTGAATTCTATTGCAGTCATTTTTGTTTTGTTTAAGAATTAAAGCTCAAACTTAAACAAAAATAGATGTACCTACAATTGTTTTTGGTTTTTTTAACAGATTTTCTTTAAAATTAAAAGCAAAAGAAATGTATTGCTTTATCTTACTTTTGGAATATGAAGACAAGCGAGAGCTTAAAAAGAGATATAGATGCTGCTCCAAAAAAACCTGGTGTATATCAATATTTTGATTCTAAAGGAAAAATATTATATGTAGGCAAGGCTAAAGTTTTAAAAAACAGGGTGCTTTCTTATTTTAATGGTGATAAAGGAAAAAATGGGAAAACAAGAATTTTAGTAAGCAAAATAGCCAGCATAAAATACATCATTACAGAGTCGGAGTTAGATGCACTATTGCTCGAAAATAATTTAATAAAAAAACATCAGCCGCGTTATAATGTGCTGCTGAAGGACGACAAAACCTATCCGTGGATTTGTATAAAAAAAGAACCATTTCCCAGAGTTTTTTCAACCCGCCTAATCATAAAAGATGGCTCAGAATATTATGGGCCTTATGCATCAGTTAGTATGATGAATACAGTTATAGAGCTTGTCAGAAAAAACTACAAACTAAGAACATGCGCTTATCATTTGTCAAAACAAAACATTGATAAAGGAAAATTTAAAATTTGCTTAGAGTATCATATTGGCAACTGTAAAGGCCCATGCGAAGGGTTACAAAGTGAAGCGGAATACCTTCAATCTATAGACGAGATTCGAGACATCTTAAAAGGCAATGTAAACAGGGTTAGAGCTGAGTTAAAAAAAGCCATGCAAAACGCTGCGGCAGAATTAGACTTTGAACTTGCAGAAGAGTTAAAGAACAAAGGTGAAGCACTAACTAAGTTTCAATCGAGATCGACGGTAGTTAGCCCCACCATCCACAATGTTGATGTATTTTCAATTGTTGAAGATCGAGATTTGGCATACGTAAATTACATGAAAGTAAATAATGGTGCCATTATACAAGGACATACCTTAGAGCTGAAAAAGAAATTAGACGAATCAAAAAGCGAACTTTTAGAAATAGCCATTACTGAATTAAGGGAGCGTTTTAAAAGCAGTTCGACCGAAGTATTAATTCCTTTTTTACCTGAGTTTGAGGTAGAGGGTTTAAGCTTCCATGTTCCTCAAAGAGGCGACAAAAAGAAGCTATTAGATTTGTCAGAACGAAATGCGAAATACTTTATGTTGGAGCGCAGAAAACAACATCAAAAAACAGATCCAGAAAGGCACACCAACCGCATATTGCAAACCATAAAAGACGATTTAAGATTAAAAGAATTACCAATACACATCGAATGCTTTGACAACTCAAACATTCAAGGAAGCAACCCAGTAGCGGCTTGTGTCGTTTTTAAAAATGCAAAACCTTCAAAAAAAGATTATCGCCACTTTAACATTAAAACCGTTGAAGGTCCCGACGATTTTGCATCGATGGAAGAGGTGGTTTACCGCCGTTATAGTCGTTTATTAAAAGAGGGCGAACCATTACCCCAACTCATAGTAATTGACGGAGGAAAAGGGCAGTTAAGTTCAGCACTAAAAAGCTTGGAAAAGCTAGGTTTACGCGGAAAAATTGCAATTGTGGGAATTGCTAAAAGGCTAGAAGAAATTTTTTACCCTGGAGATAAATACCCTTTGTTTTTAGACAAAACTTCTGAGTCTTTAAAAGTGATTCAACACTTGAGAAACGAAGCACATCGCTTTGGAATAACCCATCATAGAAACAAAAGGTCAAAAGCAGGAATACAAACCGAACTTTCTAATATTGATGGAATTGGAGATAAAACCATCCAAGATTTATTGCGGAAATTTAAATCGGTTAAGAGAATAAAAGAAGCGAGTCTAGAAGAACTAACAGAACATATCCCAGAAAGTAGAGCTAAAGCCATCTTAGCCTATTTCAAAAAAACTGCTTAAATTAATTTATCTGCTAAAATTCTCATTTCGACAACTGGAGACATTTTTTCATATAGCACACGATAAACGGCTGTCGCTATAGGAATATCAACCCCATATTTTTCGTTTATTTTAATTATGCTTTTAGCGGCATAATACCCTTCGGCTGTCATGTTCATTTCCATTTGAGCCGACATTACCGAGTAGCCTTTGCCTACCATACTTCCAAAAGTTCTATTTCTAGAAAATTGGGAATATGCCGTTACTAACAAATCGCCTAAATATGCTGAAGACTTTACATCTCGATGTATCGGGTTTAGCGCATCGACAAAACGTTCAATTTCTTGTACAGCATTTGAAATAAGCACCGCTTGAAAATTATCGCCATATCCTATCCCGTGATAAATACCAGCAGCAACAGCATATACGTTTTTAAGTATTGCAGAGATTTCTGTGCCAAACAAATCGTCAGAAAGGTGTGTTTTTATATACCTACACTCTAATAGCTCGGCAAATTCTTTCGCTCGATTTTGATCTTGACAAGCAATGGTCAAATAAGAAAGCCTTTCAAGTGCTACTTCCTCTGCATGACAAGGGCCGCTTATTATGCCTATGTTTTCGTAAGGAGTTCCAAATCGTTTATGAAAAAATCGAGCTGGTATTTGATGTACTTCGGGAACAATTCCTTTAACAGCTGAAATAATGGTTTTATGCTCTAAATCCGAATTATCTCTTTCGCCAAAAACATCCATTAAAAAAGCAGAAGGCGTAGCTATGACTATAGTTTCCGAAGAAGCTATAATGTCTGAGATATCATTGCTTACCCTAATTTTTGTGCGGTCAAATTGTATAGCCGACAAATATCGAGGGTTGTGCATAAACTTATTAATGTATTTTGCCTTGCCTTCATCACGCATCCACCAATGCACCATTTCTGCGTTATTGCAAAGCATTTTAACAATAGCTGTTGCCCAACTTCCTCCTCCTATTACCGAAACGTGTTTTCCTTCCAAAAGTGTTTTTTTAATTTAACGAATGTACAAATAAATGAAAAGCGATGCTATAATAAATCAACCTTAAGCCCTTCATCTGATTTGTTTACTTTAACTAAACTGTGCTTTGTTAAGCCTTTTATTCCTTTGTCCCATTGTTTGTTACTTAATCCCGATTGCTCTTTCAAGGTATTTAATTCCATTGATTTTTCACGCTTTAAAATCTCAAGTATTGCTTTTTCTGCCTCACTTAACTCAACCGCTTTTCTTTCTGGTCTCATTTGAGGAAAAAACAAAACTTCTTGTATGGATGTGTTGTTCGTTAAAAACATCACTAAACGATCTATTCCAATGCCCATGCCTGAGGTTGGTGGCATTCCATATTCTAATGCCCGAACAAAATCGAGGTCGATAAACATCGCTTCGTCATCTCCTTTTTCAGAAAGCTTTAATTGCTCTTGAAAACGCTCTAATTGATCAATTGGGTCATTCAATTCAGTATAAGCGTTCGCAACTTCTTTCCCATTAATCATCAATTCAAATCGTTCTGTAAGCTCTGGGTTATCTCTGTGTTTTTTACAAAGAGGAGACATTTCTACTGGATAGTCAATGATAAATGTAGGCTGTACATAATGCTTTTCACAGAGCTCTCCGAACAGCTCATCAATCAACTTAGCTTTGCCCATGGTTTCATCCACTTCAAGTCCAAGTTTCTTACACGTTTCTCTTAATTCACTTTCATTCATTCCTGAAACCTCAACTCCAGTATGATTTTTAATGGCCTCTAATATCGGAACTCTAGCAAATGGTGCTTTAAAATTGATTTCTTTTCCTTGAAATTCAACATTGGTTTTTCCTACAACATCTTTTGCTACTTTTTCGAGCATTTGCTCAGTAAAGTCCATCATCCAATTGTAGTCTTTATAGGCCACATAAATTTCTAATACAGTAAACTCGGGATTGTGTGTTCTGTCCATTCCCTCGTTTCTGAAATCTTTGGCAAATTCATACACTCCGTCGAACCCACCTACAATGAGCCTTTTTAAGTAAAGTTCATTGGCAACTCTCAAATAAAGCTCTGTATTTAATGCGTTGTGATGCGTAATGAATGGCCTAGCTGCAGCACCTCCTGGAATTGGTTGTAAAATTGGGGTTTCAACTTCTAAATAGCCTCTCTCATTAAAAAATTGGCGCATCGAATTTATCACCTTCGTTCTTTTAATAAACGTTTCTTTTACCTGTGGATTAACAATCAAATCAACATAGCGTCGGCGATATCTTTGCTCTGGGTCTGTAAAAGCATCGTGAGCTTTTCCTTCTTTATCTGTTTTTACAATTGGCAAAGGTTTTAACGATTTAGTAAGTACAGTTAGCTCTTTTACATTGATAGATGTTTCGCCAACTTGAGTTTTAAATGCATTTCCTTTAATGCCGATAATATCACCTATGTCTAAATGTTTTTTAAAAACATCGTTGTAAAGAGATTTGTCTTCCCCTTTGCAAATCTCATCTCGATTGATATAAATCTGAATTTTTCCGCTTGCATCTTGTAGTTCTGCAAAAGCCGCCTTACCCATAATTCTTCTACTCATTAAGCGACCCGCCATCACAACTTCTGAGAAGTTTTTTTGCTCATCATTGTAGTTTTGTTTGACATCTTTAGCCATGGTGTCCACATGAAACATAGCTGCAGGATAAGGCTCAATGCCCTTTTCTCTCAAATCAGCTAAGGCTTTTCTTCTCAACTGTTCTTGTTCACTCAATACTCTACTCATTCCTATAAAAATTTGGGTGGCAAAGATAAGATTTCACACGTAAAAAAAGGACATCACTTTACAAGCAAAAACAAGCAATTCAAGGTATTTTTCTTTTATTTGTAAGTTAAATATATTGAATATGATGGACAGGCATATCGGTGATTTTACAAATCATCTAGCTCAGGCGATAGAAATCGGTAAAAAGACAGCATTTAAGCAATCACAAAATACAATTAACTCTGTGTTAATCTGCGGATTAGGTGGTTCGGGTATTGGCGGGACGATTATTTCTCAACTCATAAAACAAGAGATTAAGGTTCCAGTTGTAATCAACAAAGATTATTTCATCCCTGAATTTGTCAATAAAAACACTTTAGTTGTTTGTAGTTCTTATTCAGGAAATACTGAGGAAACCTTGAGTATGTACGAGCAAGCTAGAGCAAAAGGCGCTGAAATTGCCATTGTAACATCTGGAGGCAAGTTTGAAGAAATAGCCAAATCAGAAATGCATAACATCATTGTCATTCCAGGTGGACTACCTCCTCGAGCAGCCTTTGGCTTGGCGTTCCCACAGTTGTTTTACTTGTTAAACCAATACCAATTAATCAACAATTCGTTTGAAGCTGAGTTTCAAAAATCAATTGAATTAATTGATAACAAGGAAGCCGAAATAAAAGCAGAAGCTAAAGTAATCGCAGCTAAACTTTATAATAAGTTCCCGATTATTTATTCAGGTCCAGAATTGGAAGGCGTTTGCGTAAGGTTTAGACAACAGATTAATGAGAATTCAAAACGCTTAGCATTACATCACACTTTACCAGAAATGAACCACAATGAATTGGTTGGTTGGAAAAAGAAAAACGAAGATTCAACTGTCCTCTTTTTCAAGACAAAATTGGATTATTATAGAAATGTAGAGCGAGAAAATTATTCTAAAGAAGTCATTTCTAAATATGCTGGCGAGGTAGTTGACATCAACGGACAAGGAGAATCTTTAATTGTCAACGCCTTGTATTTAATTCACCTTGGAGATTGGATTAGTGAACTTTTAGGACAGCTGAACCAAGTTGACACAACAGAAGTGAACATAATTACTGGCTTAAAAAATATGCTAGGAGATTTAGATTAGGTTCATATACTAAACGAGAGCAGCCTGTTTGCAATTGCAAACAGGCTGCTCTCGTTTTAAGACTCTGTGAAATATTCCTGCTTGATGCAGAAAGACTTCTTTCTGTGGAGAATACCACGCTTTGGGCGTGGTGACCTCTTCTGTGGAGAATACCACGCTTTGGGCGTGGTGACCTCTTTTGTGGAGAATACCACGCTTTGGGCGTGGTGACCTCTTCTGTGGAGAATACCACGCTTTGGGCGTGGTGACCTCTTTTGTGGAGAATACCACGCTTTGGGCGTGGTGGCCTCTTCTGTGGAGAATACCACGCTTTGGGCGTGGTGACCTCTTTTGTGGAGAATACCACGCTTTGGGCGTGGTGACCTCTTTTGTGGAGAATACCACGCTTTGGGCGTGGTGACCTCTTTTGTGGAGAATACCACGCTTTGGGCGTGGTGACCTCTTTTGTGGAGAATATCGGATTCGAACCGATGACCTCTTCACTGCCAGCGAAGCGCTCTAGCCAACTGAGCTAATCCCCCATAATTTTGATTAAATGCTCAATCAAAAGTGAAGTCCAAAAGTAAAAATTAAAACTTAGCTAATTCTTCGTTTTAGCTAATTATTTTTGCAAAACTCATGCAGGTATCAAAATCTTTAATTAATCACTTAAACCTAAAACTTAGCGACGCTTTAGAGCAGTCAATTCGTATTATAAACGTCGAGAAATTACACGGAGGCTCTGTTAATTATAGTTTTAAACTTCAAGCAAATTCTCAATCTTTTTTTATTAAGACAAACAAAGCCAATAACCATCCTTTTATCTTCGATATAGAATTAAAAGGACTGCAAAAATTAGCAAGCACAAATACCCTAAAGGTTCCTCGTTTTATTTTAAAAGGAGATTTCGAAAACACAGCTTATTTTGTATTAGAGTTGGTTGAACAAGGAGTAGAAAGTCCTTCTTTTTGGGAAAGTTTTGGTTATCAGCTTGCTGCACTACACCAAAACAGTGACTCTCATTTTGGATTAGCATACCAAAACTACATGGGCTCATTAGCTCAAATCAATACACCAACAGATTCTTGGGCCTCATTTTTTGGAAATCACCGGATTAAGATGCAAGCAGAAATGGCTTACGCTAAAAGACTGATTGATTCTACTTTATTAAAACAAATTGAAGGTTTAATAGCCAGAATGGACCTGCTTTTCCCTAAAACAAACCCAGCTTTATTGCATGGTGATTTGTGGTCGGGGAATTTTATGGCTAATACTAAACAACAGGCTGTGGTTTTTGACCCTGCTGTTTACTATGGAAATAGAGAAATGGACCTTGCCATGTCTTTGTTATTTGGCGGATTTGACAAACGATTTTACGAGGCTTACAATGAATATTTCCCTTTAGAAAAAGGGTGGGAAGAGCGTGTTGACCTTTGTAATATTTATCCACTCTTAGTTCATGTAAATTTATTTGGTGCCGCTTATTCTAAGCGATTAAAAAGTGCTTTAAAGAAATATTTATAGGACTTTAAAATTTTGAAAAATAAAACACCCTACATGTTATACTTGTAATTACTGTTTTACAATTATTAAATCCTTCTATAAATTACAAATAAACAGACCCAAACAAAGTATTTTAGTCCAAGAAAATGTTCCTCCAAGCCTTGCAATTTAAATTAAAAATACTTGTTACAGTTGCCGAAATAATCAAATTGTAGAAAGAGAGATACACTTGAGTTTTTCTGTTTAAAATACATGATCTGTCAAAAGAAAACTCATAAAAAAAGAGAATGCTAAGAAAAGACTGAAGAAAATGAAATGCCATTATATTCTTATACTAATATACTTTGAGACGCTTAGTTTTTAGATAAGTAAAAAAATTAAAGTAAAATTTTTATTTAAGAGCAAGGCAATTAAAAAAGGGTAACGCATTGTTTCGTCTAAATTGGAAATTCAGTTAAGAAGATGATGAAAAACTAAAATAGTTTTAAAACCTCAGCCCCACCATCAAATAATAACTTCTTGGGTCACTAGGGATAATTCCAGGGCCTGGATAACCAGAAGCTCTTCGAGTAAAGTAGGTTTCATTGCTTAGGTTGTTAATTCCTGTTTCAAAAATCCAATGCTTATAATTGTATTTAGCCGACAAGTCCATTACTGCATAGGCTGGAATTATGCCATTCACAGCATTGGAAGTAAAAGTTGCATTCGTAGCATCTGTATAATGCTCTGCTGTGTATGAGTATTGATAGCAAAGCTGAAATTGTTTATAACGATAGCTTAAGCCTCCTTTAAAAATAATATGGGGAACCAATTCTACTTTTTTATTTTCAAATGCAGTCTCTTTACTGTTGATGTATCGAGCATCCATTAAAGAAAAATTAGAAAAAGCAGCCACTTGGTGTTTTGAGTTTTTTGCGCCCAACAAAGAAGTTAAGTTTATTTCGAAGAAGCTTTCTAAACCATAACTTCTACTGTCTGACACATTGGTTCTGAAACGGATAGGACGATACAAAACAGGATCGGTTATCCGAACTTCTCCAATTCTGTTTTGATAACTCAACATAAAGAAGCTAATGTCATAATTGAACCATTTGTTTTTGTTTCCTCGAATTCCAATATCAAAGCTATAGCCGCTTTCATCATTCAGGTTAGTGTCAACCTGATAGTTTGAGTTTACTATTCGCATATCATTAAAGTTTATAGAACGATAGTTCTGCGATACATTAGAATACGCTTCGAAAAACTCATTTGGCTTATATGAAAACCCTATACCGCCTAATATAAAGCTTCTATTATTCGCTCTATTGTCTTGTATTTTCTGTTCTGAAATAACTTGGCCTGCTAGGTTTGTTGAACGGTTAAAATAGTAGCCATCAGACTTAGTAGAAATATACTCGAATCGTAGTCCTGGAGTAACTGTAATCGTTGGGCTCAAATAAAAAACATTTTCAGTAAAAAAAGCAAGGTTTTGACTCGGAAAGTGGTATTTAGAATCTCTTGGCTCGTTTTCGTTTATTAAGGAAAAATCAGCGTTTTTAGCTGCTGTACCATCTCCTTGCTTTCGATCAGTAGAACCGTTGTAGTAGCGCATTCCGATTAAAAAGATAGAAGTGTTTTTCAAAAAACTATACCTTGTCAGGAAGCGGTTTTCAAAACCAAAATTTGCATAGTCGTCTTTCAACAAATCACGAGAGCTTTCAGGGTCGTCAAAACGAGTAATCTGTCCTAAATTCCCAACGGCATCTCTTCCGGCCATTAAGCCAAATGCTCTAAAATTATAGTCGGTTTTTGTTGAAATTTTGTAGTCTATATTCAAAGCGGCTAAATTCCAGTTCACTTGAAACCAGTTTCTATCTCGTATAGACTGTTGCGGGTTTTGCTCAAACATTCGGTCGGTTAGGCCTCCAGGCTGTTGTGCTATATAGTGCATATAGGTGTATTCTACTCCTATTTTTACTTTATCGTTGAGCTTATATTGCAAATTGGCATGTGCACTGTGTACATCAAATTGCGAATTTGGTCTCCAACCATCACCTGTTTTGTATTGGTAAAATGCATAATATTTAAATTTGCCTTTGTTCCCACCAACACTATTAAAAGAATTAAAAAAGCCAAATGAGCCCTTTGTTTGACGGGTTACTACTTCCAATGGAATAGTATCAGCTGGACCTTCTTTTAATTTAAAATTAATAAACCCACCAAACTGAGTTCCGTATTGCAAGGAAGCAGCGCCACGAACAATTTCTATTCGCTCTATGGCTTCTGCACTTGGCGAATAATAACTTTCAGGATAACCCAAAGCGTCGGCACTGATGTCGTAGCCATTTTGGCGGGTATTAAAATTAGAAACTCGATTTGGACTCAATCCTCTTCCGCCAATTCCCAATTGAATTCCGGCACCGTCGTTTTCCCAGATATTAAGCCCAGCAACTTTCGCATATATTTGTCGGCTATTATTAGTGGCTTGGTTTACAGCCATATCGTCAATCGTTACGACCTCACTTTTTTTACCTGCATATATTGCCGTTCCTTCCACAGGTTTCAAACGCCCAATTCCATATTCATTCTGTTTTTTCTCAACAATTTGAACTTCTTTTATGTTTGTTGTAATCAGATTTAAATGAATGCTTAGTGCTTGAAATTCAGCATTCAAATTAACTTGAATTGTTTTTGTTGTATATCCTAATGCGTAAATGGTTAGTGTGTAATCGCCCTCCTTTAAATCATCGAAAGAAAAGTTTCCTTCTTTATCCGATTTCTCAAATTGTCCAGTTTCATTTAAATAAATCTCTATTTCTTGACTTTTCTTTTCTTGCCCTTCCAATGAAATTTTTCCAGTAAGGTTACGGGTTTGAGCCCAAGAAAGTAGCGTACTACAAAACAATATTAAAGCAACGATTATCCTCATCAGTGCTGTTGTTTTTGAGGTGAATCTAAGATCCAATTTTTGGCCTTAAAGCTTTCTTTTATTTTAGTCAAGTCTAGCGTTGGGTCTATATATGCTTGACTTAAAGTCCCATTTAGGCTTACATAAACCTCTGCCCTAATTTTTGGGTTTTCTATACCTAGGCCTTGGTAATGCTCTTCTAAATAATGTGCAAACTGAAGAATCATATCGGGTTGAGTTGACATCATTTTTTCTTGGTTTGGAGATAAGAAATCATAGTTGTTGACTTCCCATGTTTGGTTTGTTTTAGGGTCTGTTGCGTGAAAAATAGCATAGCCCGCTTTTTCCATTAACATAACTCGCCAAGAAAAACGATATCCTTGTTCTGTCCAAAACAAATTGCCTGGATATAAAGCATAACGAAAAGGAATAAGAACCTGCAATGCAAAGTGAAAACACAACAAAGCCATAGCAATTCCACTAGTTCCAACTCGATAATTAAGTTTCTTTTCAATTTCTTCTTTGACTGCTTTTTGTGCAAATAGATTTTTTGTTTTGTATATTAAGTTTCGATGGAAATCAACAGAGAAAAAGATAAGTGTTGCTCCAATCATTATGAATGGAAACATACCAATTTGAAACAATAGCCAGGTCATGATGTGAAATGCTATCACAAAGAAGTAAGCAAAAAACCGAGTTCTTGAAAACAAGAGCAAAAAGGGAATGCTTAAATCATAAATAGCCCCGAACCAACTAAATAAATAGGCAACCCATTCTTTTGTTAGCAATGTTCCGATTAAAGGAATATTGGCTTTTGAAGGCAACCATATTTTAAGTGGCATCGCATTGAAAAGCCAGTCTGGGTTAAGTTTTGCCAAACCAGCATAAAAATAAACCAACAACAATTGCAGCTTAAAAATAAGGACGACCCAGTTTGGGGCATGTGTTTTTTTAAGTTCTGGCTTTCGAATTACATCTAAAGAGAAATAACGGTGCGCTGGCACAAAAATGAGCAACAAACAGATGATGCTAACAAAATAATAGTGATTTAAATAATTGGTTTTGTCGAGCAACTCGACATAAGTAAAAGACGCGAAAGAAACGATAGAAGCCGCTTTATAAAACAAACCCAAAGCCTGAAAAAGAAAAGAAATAGCCATAATGCCAAAAACGAAATACATCCCTAACTCTGGTAATGGTTTTACCCATTCGAATCCATAATATGAAAAATAATAAGTTGGACTAACATATAATTCATACACCCAACCATTAGCTATAAACCGCAAAATGCTGAAAAGCATAATTGCTCCAAAAACTATTCTAAAAACAGCAAGTGGAGCAAGGTGTGTTTGCGAAGTAAGTGTATGTTTTATGCTTTTAAACATGATCTAAAAGGTTGCTAAAGCCTTATTTAAAAATTTTAATCTCCATCGTTATCTTGGTAAGTAATCAAAACACCTAGTCGAGAAGGCATGTCAACCTTCCAAAAAACGATCAACTTTTGAATTTCACTATAAGTTGAGTTTAGTTCACTTAAGTTATTTTGAATTGCATCGGGCATCGTGCCAGAAAACTGATTGATTTTACTTTCTATAATTGTTATCTGAGTATTGATAATGTCATTCAAATCTGCTGCCCCTGCGCTTACCAAATAATCATCTAAGCCAAGCCCAGAACTACCGTGGTAAATATTCTTTAAAGCAGTAAAGTTGGCTTGAATTAATTCGAAAGAATAGGCTCCATAATATGCTTCTGAATTATCGGGTAGTGCAATGCCAGATGAACGAACTCCAATTGGAATTCCAATTTTTCCATCCCTAAAGTAACGTTCCAAATGCTGGTTCAAGGCGTTAATTAACATGCCTGTTGAACTACCGATATTTGTTCCCAACGAGGTTTTAAACGTATTTTGATAAGAAGCCCAATCTGCAATAACTTGGTTTGTTTTTGAATTTAAATCATTGCTAACTAAGTTTAAGTAATCACCTCTTTTTGAATCAGTAAACTCTTGTAAAATTGCAGAATCTGATGTGTGGTTTAATAAATAATCCAATGTGGGAAATCCTTTTGCGGCTGAGTTTCCCAAAGCATCTAAATTGGCATTTCCGTTGTTGATGTTTGACTCAACTTTTGTAACATCAGCTGGATATACGTTTGCATTGCCCCTTAAAGCAATTTGCGCAGCTGGTCCAAATTCTAAAAAACTTACTTTTTGCCAGACAATATAAGCCTGCTTTAGTTTAAGTTGAACAAGATCGAGGTTTGTTTGATTTCTCAATAAAACAAAAGAGTCAATTGCTAGCTTTAATTCGTTAACAGATAGTTTAAATTCGGTATAATTAGGAACAATAATCTGATCTGATAAATTTGCCAAAAAAGCTGCCTGATCCATATCAGTTGCAGCTTTATCGTCTTCCTTTTTTGTATCATCGCAAGCAATGACAAAAAGCGAAAAAAGAAGTAAGTATAAAAATTTCTTTTTTTTCATCATAAGTTATCTTTTACTGAATCTAGGCCATATGTCGTGCTAAGTGTCGTTTTAATGTAATTTAAATTTGGCTTAGTGGTATTGTAAAAATTATCTCCTATTCTATTTTGCAACAAATCATCTACCTCACTTGCCGTAAGTTTTCTATTCAGTGCATTTGAATACCTTAAAGATCTAATAAATCCATAACATTCTGACAACGAATGATGAATATCTCCAGTATTGGTGTAAGACAATACCTGATTGATGTAATGAATGGCAGAAGCTGCAATTAAAACCTCTAATTGCTCATAAATGATTTGAACTTGCTGATCCAATACCCTGTAGTTTTTTGCAACAATAGCCGCTCTTCCCAGTTTAAAGGCATTCATTAGCTTATCATTAAGTTGTATGTCGTCATCAGCTACATTGCAATATTTTCCCCAAAACTGGGTAGAGTTTGTACCAGAATAATTACTTGAAAAATCAGTGGGAAAACCCATATAGCCAAAAGCTTCATCAAAGTGATGTTCCATGGTTGTGTAGTATTTTCCATTAGCAGAATCTATCGTTTCATTGTCAACTGCGCTTCCAATTTTGCTGCTCGTCAAGTAGTTGTTTACAATTTGATTGTAGAAAGTTGCGCCCATTAATCCTTTTTCAATTAATTCTTTAAACTCTCTGCCGTTTTCATCAACTAACATCTTTTTGCCATTGGTTCTAGTCAGAATACCAGCAACCCCATTGCTTGCAGTAGGAGGAGAAACACTAGCTGCAGCAGCTGCAGTTAAAATGCTTTTAAAATAAGTTGTATCTAAGGCAAAGGTTTTGCTTTTTAAATCTTTAGAATAAACCTGGCTAAATGGGTTACCTGTATTGCTAAACATGTCTTGAAGTTTCTGCTCAGACAAAACTGTTCCATTGCCGCCTTTCACTATTTCTTCCACCAACTCGTCTAATTGCTGAAGTCTGCTCGTTTGCCCATCGTAATTCACTGTTGAGAACCCTAAGCGAGAAAAAGAATAAGTAGCAGGAGGTGTAATTTGACTCCCTCCTCCATCATTATTGGAACTTGAAGGATTCGTATCGTCGTCTTTAGTACATGCGGTAAGTGAAACTGCTGTAGCAAAGCAGATTAAAGTTAAAATTTTGAATGTTGCTTTTTTCATTTATTTTATTTTAATTTAGACTAATTCTAAATAAGGGTTTTTTTGGCAAAAATAGCGGCGAAGTACTTTTTGAGCAATACCATGTTTAAGGTATATTTTTAAGCTCTAGTTTAAGATATTTGAATTTCCGGATTAAACTAAAGCCATGTAATGTTGGTTTTATTAAAAAAAAGAAAATGATTAAATGGAATGATGTAATAAAATATGCAAACAAGGGCAACCCTAACCCTCCGAAGAGAGTGGAAAAATCAGCAGAAGAGTGGAAAAAGGTTTTAAGCCCTGATACATTTCAAGTGACCAGACAAAAGGGAACAGAGAGAGCTCATAGCTCTGATTTGTGTTCACAATTTGAGCCAGGTATTTATGCTTGTGCTTGTTGCGAAACCATCCTTTTTGATGCCAATGAAAAATTTGAAAGTGGAACAGGTTGGCCATCATTTACTCAACCAATAAACGAAAATCATGTTGCTTATCATAAAGACATTTCTTTTGGAATGGTCAGGGTTGAAGCCCTTTGCAGTGTTTGTGATGCACATTTGGGACACGTTTTTCCCGATGGGCCTGCTCCAAGTGGCTTAAGATATTGCATGAATGCTGTAGCATTAAAAAAAGTAAACGAATAAAATCTAATGGAAAAAGAAATCACATTTGGCGGGGGGTGCTATTGGTGCACCGAAGCCATGTTTAGAGAATTAAAAGGTGTAATAAGTGTAAAAAGTGGCTTTAGTGGAGGAAATATAAAAAACCCTTCCTATAAAGAAGTTTGTACAGGCAGAACAGGCCATGCCGAAGTAATACACCTAGTTTATGACCCCGCGCTAATAAGTCTTGAGCGTTTATTGTTGATTCACCTAACCACCCACGACCCAACCACTTTAAATAGGCAAGGAGGAGATGTTGGAACTCAATATAGAAGTGTAATTTTTTATGCCAATGAACAGGAAAAAGCAATTGCAGAAAAAGTGATCAATGAAGTTCAGGCTGCTTATGACAATGATATAGTCACTGAAATAATGCCATTCGAAGTGTTCTATGAAGCTGAAGAAAGCCATCAAGATTATTATAAAAACAATACAGAAGCAGGATATTGTCAAGCAGTAATCAGCCCTAAACTTAAAAAGTTTCGAGAGAAATACAGCAATCTCAGAAAGTAAGTAGATTGTTTACGGTGGATTAATTTAGTGTTTTAATCCTTAGAATAAAATATTATTTTAGACGAACAAACTTAAAGGCATGGATTTAAGAATAAAATCATTCGAAGAATATAAAGCAAAGTATAAAGCAAGTGTTGATAATCCCGATGCATTCTGGGATGAAATCGCCAAAACATTTACTTGGAAAAAGCCTTATGAAAAGGTATGTGATTATAACTTTATAAAAGCCGATATAAAATGGTTTGTCAATGGAAAGTTGAATATAACTGAAAACGTTTTAGATCGACATTTAGAAAAAAGAGGAGATAAAATAGCCCTACTTTGGGAGCCAAATAACCCAACAGAAAAACATCAAGAAATTACTTACCGAAAACTTTATGAGCGAGTTTGTGAATTTTCAAATGCATTAAAAGCTCAGGGAATCAAAAAGGGAGATCGTGTTGTTTTATACATGCCAATGGTTCCCGAGTTGGCAATTGCTTGCTTAGCTTGCGCAAGGATTGGTGCAATTCACTCTGTTGTATTTGCAGGATTTAGTGCTGTAGCAATGGCCGATCGAATAAATGATTCACAAGCTAAAATGGTAATCACTGCTGACGGATTAAATAGAGGTCCAAAACAAATTCCTTTAAAAGAAGTTGTTGACGAAGCATTGAAATCTTGTACAACGATAGAAACAGTTATCGTTTTTAATTGCCTGAATCGAAATATAACAATGCAAGCAGGAAGAGATTTATGGTGGCATAATACAATTGAAGGAATGCCAAAAGTTTGTCCAGCAGAAGAAATGGATTCGGAAGACATGCTTTTTATTTTATATACTTCTGGCTCTACAGGAAAGCCAAAAGGGGTAGTGCATACACATGGTGGCTATATGGTTTACACTACTTATACTTTTCAAAATGTTTTTCAATACGAAGAAAATGACGTGTATTGGTGCACTGCCGATATCGGGTGGATTACAGGTCACAGCTATATTGTTTATGGGCCACTTTCTTCTGGAGCAACAAGTGTGATGTTTGAAGGAGTACCTAGTTTTCCAGATGCTGGTCGTTTTTGGCAAATCTGTGAAAAACACAAAGTTAATCAGTTTTATACTGCTCCAACAGCTATTCGAGCCTTAATGGCTTGTGGAAACGAACATGTAACTTCAGCAAATTTAGATTCCTTAAAATTAATTGGAAGCGTAGGCGAACCAATAAATGAAGAGGCATGGCAATGGTATTATAAGGAGGTAGGAAAAGAGAAAATTCCAGTAATTGATACTTGGTGGCAAACAGAAAATGGGGGAATTATGATTTCTGGTTTAGGGGGCTACAGCCCTATGAAACCAACTTTTGCTGGATATCCCCTACCTGGTATTCAACCCTGTTTGATGGGACAAGACGGCAAAGAAATTACCGAAGCAAATCAAGAAGGGCATTTATGTATTAAATATCCTTGGCCATCTATAATAAGAACAACTTATGGAGATCACGAGCGCTGTATTCTGACCTATTTTACTGCATATAAAAACCACTATTTTACAGGTGATGGTGCCAAAAGAGACGAAAATGGCATGTATCGTATAATTGGCCGTGTTGACGATGTTATTAATGTAAGTGGCCATCGTTTTGGAACGGCAGAGATTGAAGATGCAATTAATTCGAGCGAGCTTGTAGTAGAGTCTGCTGTTGTTGGATACCCTCATGCCATTAAAGGGCAGGGAATATATGCTTTTGTTGTTTGCGATAAATTGCCAGAGAATAATTCTGAGGCAGAAGGAAAAATTATTGCTTCGGTAACAAAGCAAATTGGGAAAATAGCAAATCCAGAAAAAATACAATTTGTTAGCGATTTACCTAAAACACGCTCTGGAAAGATAATGCGAAGAATACTTAGAAAAATCGCCGAAGGCGAAGTAAAAAACATTGGCGACACCTCTACTTTATTAAATCCAGATGTGGTTGAAGATATAGTGAAAGGTGCTTTGCACTAAATAAACAAAACATGAAACCATTGAAATACACCTGCACTAAATGCGGAAACAAAACCTATGAAATAGGAGAAATTAGAGCAACAGGCGGAATACTGAGCAAATTGTTTGATGTGCAAACAGAGCGTTTCTCATACACTGCTTGCTCTCGGTGTTCTTTCACCGAGTTTTACAAAGCAAAAAGCAACCAACTGGGAAATATCTTTGATTTCTTTACGGGTTAGTTTGCTTAAAGCTATGCTGCTAAGTGCTTTGAAAAAAACAAGCATAAAAAAACCCAGCATCAAAATAAAATATATTATTCTATCTCACTCCCAACTTTTCTGACTTAACTATACTCCCATCTACTATATTGATTATTTGATACAAATAAAGCCCTATTTTAATCTCTGGATTTAAATTCAAGTCCTGTCTATATATAGGTGTCAATCTTTTTTGAAAAACTACTTTACCTGTTAAGTCCAATAATTTTATTTTTAAATCTTCTTGAGGCACACTTTGTTCAATTGTTATTTTTTCTTTGGCAGGGTTAGGATATACATTTATTATTTGATTCGAGAAATCTAAGAACTTTTGTTTTTTTGTTGCTTGGTTGCTGCTCTTTTCGTCTATTGTTTCACATATACTTTGTTCATACTTATATCCCAAGTCTGTCAATATTCTTCTAGAAATATATACTAGCATTCCAAAATCAAATGGGCAAGATTTAGATATATCAATAAGTAGGTTGACTTCTCCTTCTTCTATTTTTAAATAATTAATATATTTCTTAAACAACCCCTTAAATTTTAATTCACTCTCTTGGCTTGAATTGATTTTTAGAGCTTCCTTATAGTTAAATTCCCTTGATAAATCAAAAATATAATCTGCGATTTGAGATGGATTATAGTTTTCACTAGCAGTAATCTGCTCATATTCAAAAAACTGTTTGTCTAAAATTGTCATCTCCTGTTTGTCTAATGTAGCGCTTCTTTCTGTTTTATTAATATAATTATTTTGATTGGCTTCCTCGTTTCCCCCTTCTGGTTCATATCCATAAAATTCATATAACCAATTTTCACAATCCATACTTGTTCCATCATTTCCCTCTGCATTTACAATTACCCTAGAAGAGCTTTTGTCGTTGAAATTTGCAATAGGTTCAAATGGCAAGCCCCTTAAACAATAAATTGTACAATTGCTTCCAACAGTATTGTTACTTGTATAAACATGGCTTCTGCTATAAGCTCCTTTCCATAAGTTTTGGCTTGCATTTCCTCTAGATCCAATATTCCCTATAATTGCCTTGTTAGTTAAAGCTAATCCATCATAATGATTTTCCATACTGTTATACCAGAAGTATGTATTTGAGCTATTATTTCCAGCGAAATGAAACCCGACACCGGTGTTTTTAACAACATTACATGATACGAAGGGGGATCTTTGATTTAGTAGCCAACTAGTATTTGCGATAGATATCCCTTTTATAGTTGAATTACTAGTAAGATTTATGTTGAGATAATTATTGGGATCAAGAAGCACCTTATTGTTTTCTACACGAACCACGTCGTTAAATGCTTTAATTCCAAAAACTTCCTCTGTTATACAAAAATCACAACTCGATAATTGGGTAACTGTATTTAAATCTAAAATCGTATTATCGTCAATTAGTGCTTGCGTATGTTCTGCCCAAATTCCAACTCTTGCATGTGAAATTGTATTTTTCTTAATTTTTACTCTATAAATCTTTCCAGCACCCATTGGGTCTGCCATTAAATTATTAATATAAACTCCTGCGCTTCCAGTGTTGTTGGTTTGACTATAACCTGAATTAGCTTGATACTCCATGTCTATTTGATTGTTCACTATGTTAATCTTGTGAACATCGAAAACTAAAAAACCCCTATTTACATTGTAAATTTCATTCTTTGCAGCATCTAAAAAACTATTTGCACAAGACTTCATAGTTACAAAAGATGAGCTTAAAACTCTTGGGTGAATTATACTCTGTCTATCAATATTATATTTGTTCTCTTTAACAAATAAACTAGCAGAATTTAACCTTTCACAATGAATACTATTTTTATTTTCCAAAAACCAACAAGAACTAATATCTATTCTTTTTCCTTGTGTATTGCCATTATGCTCTCCAGTAATTTCAATTGCAACATCTTGATTAAGAAAGTTCCCTTGTTTATTAAACCCTTCAAATATTGAGTTTTCTATGTTTACGCTTGATTCGTGCAATATTACTTTGCCCCCACTACCATAAAAAATATTTGGACTAGCACTCTTTTTACCAATCTGAAAGCCATTGTTGTTACTTAGCCCGATTAAACTCCAATTATCAATCTTAATTGAATAATCTGGCATTTTCCCATGACCATTAATTAAAAGGAGACTTGAGCATCCGAAAGTACAGTTTACTATTTCCGAAAAGTAGTTTGAAGTATAAGCAAAGCCATGGTTTGCATTAACAGTAACTGACCTATTGTTTCTATCAAAATTAACTCCATTAAGAATAATAGAACCTCCATTGTAACTAACAATTCCGTTATCCGCATTTTGAATATCTGAGTTTTGAATATTTAGCTTTGAATTTAAATGTCTATCTAAATATATACCATCCCAGAACTTATTGGTGTTGCAACTTTTTACATAGCTATTGTTTATTATTTTTAATTCAGCACTTGTTATGTTAATTTTTGTGTGTTCAGCAATGTCTATATTGCAATTGCTAAAGTTAAGGTCTTGATTTATTACAAAACTTCCTTTTATTAAAACCGACTTTCCATTTATGGTAGAGCTGTTGTTATTTAGGTTTTGAATTACTTGTTGTGATGTATAATTATCCGGAATAATATAATCATATGTTTTACCCCCAGTATTTGTAATTGTAACAAAATCTGTTTTCGAACAAATTGTATTATTGGGTAATCTCATGGAAACTGTTAAGGTGCAAACACTTACTCCTTTCCTATAAAAAATTGGGTTTGGTTCATTGGGGTTATCAAAAAATGAAGCTGGAGACCAGCTGAAAGTGGCTCCTGGCATAATAACAGAAGGCCCGATTTTAACAGCGCAATTAGAGGTTATATCAGGCCCTGCATCTGCTTCTAACAAATAAACTGTTACTTCATCTGTTTCTTTACAATTATCAACCTTTAGAGTGTATTTTGTTGTTTGGTTTAACAAGTTTGGGTTTACGGTAGGGTTTGGACTATTTGCGTTGTTTAACCCCGTAGTGGGTGTCCATACATATTTTGATCCTTGCCTTACTCTTGTTGGTCCCAATGTAAATGTGTTAGAGTTACAACCAATGGTAATATCGGACCCTGCATTTATTTCTAATTTATCTACCGTTATTTGATCTTTTATAGATGGGCATTGCAAGTTGCGAAATGTAGCTGTAAGTTCAAAAGTTTCGACTTCTCCTTGGTTTAAAGTCTCACCCGTATTGGCGGTGTTTGCTCCCGCAACCTTGTTTGCAGGGGTCCATAAATAAGTAGCATCATTGTTAACACAGATTGGCCCAAATACATATCCCATCCCTATGCAACCCCCATAAATATCGTTTCCTAAACTAACATCTAGCTCTTGAAGGTTTATATTATCTATGCCGACCTCTTCCTTATGAAAAACCAAAGTGACATTTTTACTTTCTACCAAAAAAACTATTCTATCAAATTGCTGGGTTGGCTGGAAACAATAAGAAAACTGTTGAAAGTTCGTTTTATTATAATTATTAAACTCTTCACTTACAACTTCATCATACAAGTTCGAGGCAATTGTTTTAAAAGCATTTAAGTTTTTTGAAATACCATTTAATGTACTGTTGTTAATTATCCAGACCTTTAATGTGCACTTATTTAAAGGAAAAGGAGTTGGTATATTAAGTATAGGTTGATTTGCATTTTTAAAATCAAAATTTAATTTATAGAGGTTGGTTGGTTTAAATAAGGCATTTGAAATAATAGCGCTCTTATTGGACTCTAGGGTACTATAATAATTTGATTGATCAAGCTTCAAAATCGGATTTCCAAAAGCAACGTCCCAAGAACAGAGATCATTGAAATCATATGAAGAGGTGGAGCCCTGTTTAAAATAGTTAAAAGTTGGGTTTGTTAGTATTTCATTACAATTTGAACTTAGAAAATTACATCCTATTGTCCCTTGTGAAAATAATGGAGTAGTATAAGACCACATTATAAATGTACTCAAAACAAATAATAAATTTTGTGCTATTTTCATAATAAATGCTATTTTGAGGTATGGTAATAAAAAAACCACCTTGATTGGGTGGTTTTTTATTTTTAGTTTATTTTCAATTTCTTTTTTTTTATTCTATATCAACAATAATTCCATTTGAAACTCCATCGGCTTGATTGGATTCCCAAACTACTACCGCAATTTGTAATTTAGTTTTGTCCACTACGGTTGCAGGGATTACTATAGAGTAATCTCCAACGACTTCTTGGTTTACTGTAAAAGAAGAACCGATAGATACTATGCCTAAAGCATTTCCAGTATATGCTGCTCCACGAATAACATTTTCATGTGATGTAGTAGAGTCTGGTAAACCAGTCCTTTTTTGATTCGCCATAACACCATCTTCTAATAAGTAAACACCAAGGTACATTTCTGAGCTTGCTTTATAAAACTTAGATAATGTTTCTATATTAATTGTATCATTATCCATAATTGCTTTTGCTGCAACCCCAACATCAGGCATATTAGCTATAATAGAGTTAATGTTATTGTCAGCTTGTGAGTTATTGCTACTTGCAGAACCAGAAAAACCTCTATGAACCATAGCAAAATTTGCACCTGACCAATATGCATGGGGAATACTAGTGCTACTAACAAAAGTTTGAAAAGCGCTACCAAAGCCATGTCCGAATGTTCCTGAACTACTAATAGCATCATTAGATTGAACATTTAAAATTACAACATTGCTACCGTGTGTAGCTTCCATGTGAATTTTAGTTGGATCACCGTAAGCACCACAAGGTGGACACCAAGTCGCACCAACATAAGTTACTACAGCTCTTTGATCTTCATCAACAGTTAGAGATGAGCCTCCTCCTCCAGTACCTCCTCCAGTACCACCGCCAGTACCACCACCAGTGCCACCACCGGTTCCACCGCCAGTGCCGCCGCCATTAGGGTTACCGCCACTTGGATCTTCTCCTGTAGCAGTTGGTATAAACTGATCATTTGCAGTTAAAGGGGTTTCCTTTTCGCAAGAAGAAAATGTCATTGCCACTATAGCAGCAAAGATAAATAATCCTTTATTTTTCATAATTAGTCGTTAATTTCTTTAGTAATTAGAGCCTAAAATTACATAATTTTTTTTAATTTTAAACTTTAGCCTTCTGAAATTCAATTAACTGCTGCTTTTTTACCAATTTTATTTTTGATTACCTTTAAAAAATGAAATTCATTCGCCCTTTTTTGAAAACAATTCTAGTCTTGTTTTCTATCATTCTTATAGCGTGTATATCGCTTTATTTAACCGGAAATGCTCACTTAATTAAAGCAGTTAGGAGCACTTATCTTGTTGGTAAAACTGGTCCTTCCATAAATGATTATCTAAAGTTTGAAAATAGAATTATTGCCAAAGGAAACCCAATACCATGGAATCTTTCCAATCAACAATTAAAAATAAAAGACAGCCTAATAACAAAAGCAAAAAATTGGGAAACGGTTGCATTTTTAGTTAGTCAAAAAAATAAAATTATTTATGAAAAATATTGGGATAGCTATTCTAAAGAAAGTTTAACAAATTCTTTTTCTATGGCTAAAACATTTACAGGTTTAGCTATTGGTGCTTGCATACAAGATGGTCTAATAAAAAGTGTAAACGACCCTGTTGCTCTATATCTTGATGAATTTAATACTCCAGACAAAAAAAATATTTCAATAAAGGATTTGCTCACTATGAGCTCGGGAATAGATTTTGGTGAAAGCTATGGCGACCCGTTTGGATTTATGGCAAAAGCCTATTATGGCAGAGAAATTTATCAGTTAACATTGTCAAAACCTCAACAATTTAAACCAGGGAAACAATGGAAATACCAAGGTGGAAATACACTTGTGCTTTCCTTTATTGTTGAAAAAGTTTCTGGAAAAACACTTAGTGAATATTTTAGTGAAAAGTTTTGGAAACCCATCGGTGCTAGTGAAGATGCCCTTTGGACTTATGCTGAAGAGGATGGAAAAGAACGGGCCTATTGCTGTTTTTACAGCAATGCACGAGATTTTGCAAAAATTGGTCAGTTTTTACTAGATAGCGCAAAAATCAATGGCAAAAGTATTGTTGATTCTACTTTTTATAATCAAATGATTAAACCAGTTAATATACCTGATGAAAACGGCAAAACGATTGATTATTACGGCTATCAGATTTGGTTAGGCCAATATAAAAACAAATCCTTTTACTACGCTAGAGGTATTTTGGGTCAGTACATCGTTGTGATTCCCGAATTAGAAATTGTTTTTGTCCGATTAGGTCATAAACGCGACAAGACTAGAAATGTTGAGGTTCCAAAAGATTTATACTTGTATTTTGACATGGTTTTTGATTTAATAAATAATAAATAATTTAATGGACGTAGAACGTTTTAGAGATTACTGTATTTCTAAAAAGGGAGTTACAGAATCTTTTCCTTTTGATGATAAAGTGTTGGTTTTTAAGGTTATGGGTAAAATGTTTGCCTTGGCGGATATTTTTGAGTTTAATTATATCAATTTAAAGTGCGACCCTGAAAAAGCAATCGAATTGAGGGCTAACTTTGAAGAAATTAAACCCGGCTATCACATGAACAAAAAATTGTGGAATTCTGTTGGGGTAAAGGGAAATTTAAAACCTGAACAAATCACAGAACTAATAGATCATAGCTATCGTTTAATAGTAGAATCGCTGAGCAAGAAATTACAACATGAACTTAGAATCGAAGAAGGAAAGTAACCTCGCAAAAAAATTAATAAAATATTTTGTCCAAGGTCTTTTTTATATCGTACCGATAGCAGTAACCATTTATGTTATTGTTTATTTAATACTGCTAATTGACGGAATCGTAAACTTGGATATTCCAGGCTTGGGTTTGCTAATTATTTTGGTTGGAGTTACCTTAATTGGTTTTATTGGTACTTACTTTTTAGCTTATTTCAAACCCTTTGATCGTGCCATAGAAAGTACTCCGTTAATCAAGCTAATCTATACCTCAATGAAAGACTTAATGAATGCTTTTGTTGGGAAAAAAAATCAATTTAAAAAACCAGTTCTTGTAAAAATGGGTGGAGATTTTGAAGCAGAGAGAATAGGGTTTATGACCAAAGAAGATTTAAGCGATATTGGAATTGGAAACGACAAAGCAGCTGTTTACTTCCCCTTTTCTTATGCAATAAGCGGACAAGTATATATTGTCCCTAAAAAAAACATAAGCCCTATTGATGCCTCTTCTTCCGACATTATGAAACTAATTGTATCTGGTGGGGTTACAAGTATTGAAAAAAACAAAAACAAACATGATGAAAAAAACACTTTTTAGCCTTAGCTTTTTAGGGCTTTTATTGGTTGCTCATGCACAAAAGCAAACAACAATAACTGAAACATCTGAAAATATTGCTGATGCAAATGGCAATGCCTTGCGAGTGGAAATATTTAGGGCTGATACTAAAACCATTTTAAAAAAATGGAAGTCTAAAATGAAAAACTATGATGGTGAAGTAAAAATCAAAAAAGATGAATTAACGGCTACTAATGTTATTATCAGTTTAATAAGTGAACACCAAATAAAAGTGTATGCAAAAGTGAAAGACTACACAAAAGAGTCTAAAGAAGTTTTTTTTATCTTTTTAAATGGCAGTCAAGCTGTTTCTTCCTCTTCTGATATTTCAGGATATACTGCCGCAAAAGAAATTGTTTCCAATTTTGCTTCAGAGCTAAGCAAAGAGGCCACAGAAAAGTTTTATGAAGACCAAGACAAAGCTTTAAATAAACTGCAAGGAGAATTGAAAAACTTAATAAAGGAAAAAGAAAAAGCTGAAAAAGAAATTGAAGACTGCAAGGATTCTATTAAAGATAACGAATATAAAATTGTTGAAAATAAAGACAAACAAGCAGATCTTGTTAAAAAAATTGAGACTCAAAAGAAAATTGTAAAAGATGCAAAAAACAATAAAGAAGTTTTTGAATAAACTCGTTACATTATTGATAGCATTGATTTTATTTTCATGTAAAAGCCCTATGAATAAAGATGTTACTATTGAAGAAAAACTTCCTATTTCAACAGGAATATGGAAAATGGAACTTGATTTAAACGGAGAATCTTTACCCTTTAACTTCACATTTCAAGAGCTACGACCAGGTTATTTAATGACCATTATAAATGCAGAAGAAAGAATTAAAACAGATGAAATAAAGATAATTGATGATTCTATTTTTATTAAACTTCCTGTATTTGATTCTGAATTTGAGTTAACAATTGTAGATTCAAACCATTTAAGTGGCTATTGGATAAACCATTATAAAGGAGAAGCGAAAAAGATTAATGTAAAAGCTAGCTTTGGAGAAAGCAATCGTTTTTCGGGAACAGTAGAGCAATTTATGCAAGACATAAGTGGAAAATATGAAGTTACTTTTTCGCCCAATAGTGAAAAAGCTAGTAAAGCAATTGGTTTGTTCAAACAAACCAACAACGAAATACAAGGGACATTTGCAACAGAAACTGGTGATTATAGACACTTGCATGGCGAATTTGTTAAAGACTCTTTATTTCTTTCAACGTTTGATGGTTCACATGCTTATTTGTTTAAAGCTAAATTAATTGGCAATCAATTAATCGGTCATTTTTGGTCTGGCTTAAGCCCAAAAGTACCTTGGGAGGCAACTATAAACAACAGCTTTGAATTGAGAAGCCCAGATTCTCTTACGTTCTTAAAAGAAGGATATGGAAAGCTAAACTTAGAATTATCCAATTTAGAAAATCAACTTATTAGGTTGACTGACGAGCGATATAAAAACAAAGTTATCATCGTACAAATTATGGGCTCATGGTGTCCTAATTGTTTGGATGAAACTCACTATTTAAGTGATTTATACAATCAATATCAACCAAAAGGGTTAGAGGTGATTGCCGTTGCTTTTGAGCGTTCTAGAACAAAAGACAAAGCAATAGAAAATGTAAAAAGACTTCAATCAAAGGTTGGTGCCAAGTATGAGTTTTTGATGGGTGGTTATACTTTTGAAGATAAAGCGATAAATACCTTTCCAATGTTAAATCACATCATGTCTTACCCAACAGCTTTATTTATAGATAAAAAAGGTGTTATCCGCAAAATACATACAGGATTTTATGGCCCAGGTACAGGAATTTATTTTGAAAATTTTAAAAAGGAAACAGCACTTTATGTCGATTCTTTATTGAAGGAATAAACAGTTTTTTTCAAGAATTACTCCTTTTTATCCACTTTTATTCTCTCCTCCCTATTAGCAATTTCCCAAGCTGTGTAAAAAACAAGCCTTGCAATCTTTTGGGTTTTCTTAAAGTCAATTTTTTCTACTGTGTCTGTAGCCTTGTGATAGTCTTCGTGTACACCACTAAAATAAAAAATAACAGGAATATCGTTTTTAGCAAAATTGTAATGATCTGAACGATAATAAAATCGATTGGGGTCATTCTCATCATTAAATGTATAATCGAATTGTGTGTTAATGTATAGTTTATTCACATTTTCGCTCAAATCATGTAATTCTGAACTCAACTTGTCGGAGCCAATTAAATAAATGTAATTGCTATCATTTTTGTGCATCTCATCATACCTTCCTATCATATCAATATTTAAATTAACAACTGTGTTTTTTAAAGGAAATATGGGATTATCAGTATAATATTTTGATCCTAACAAGCCTTTTTCTTCGCCCGAAACTGCTAAAATTAAGATGCTTCGCTTCATAGAATGTCCTTCTTTTTTAGCTTGCATAAATGCCTGTGCAATTTCTATAAGTGTTACAGTACCTGTTCCATCATCATCGGCACCATTAAAAACCAAGGAGTCATCTTTTCCTATGTGGTCATAATGAGCAGAAAGAACCAAGACTTCTTCTTTATGTGAAGTACCTGGAATATAAGCTAACACATTTTCACTTGTCAATAAACTTGTTGGCTTGTTTATAGTTAGTTCATAATTGACACTAAAAGTCTTGTTCTTCTTTAGTCCTTTTTTTATGATTTTATTATAGTCCAATTTCTCACTTTCAAATAAAGTTTCAGCCATTTGTTTTGTGATTTTTAGAATTGGGGTTTCATCAATCACATCATCTTTCAATTCCATTTTTGGCTTCGAGAAATAATGTTCGTATTTCTGAATCATTATATCTAAGTTTTCTACACAATATATTACAGCAACAGCCCCTTTTTCTTCAGCTAATTTTATGCGGTCTATAATTTTCCAAGATTTTTTAAGTTCTACCTTTTTGGGTAAATCATTTAAAATAAAAACAGCTTTTCCTTTTACATCCAGGTTTTCGTAACTATTATAATTATCCTCTTCAATTCCATAACCAACAAAAATCATTTCTCCATTTATTACTTTATTGTTTGATACTGTTGGAGAAAAAGTAAAGTCTTTATTTACAATAAATTTATTTACTCCTAAGCTTAACTCTATCCCTGAGCTGCTCTGTTCTATTAAATCAAAAGATTGTATATACGATTCACCATTATACGCTTCTATTCCATAACTTTTGAATTCTTTAATCAAGTAATTCATTGCCATCTTCTGCCCTTTTTTTCCGGTTTCTCTACCTTCATATTCATCAGAGGCTATTATGTGTAAATGTTTACTTAAATCTTTATCTGTTATTGTATTGGCGTATTTAACTGCAATAGAATCATATTTCTGAGCACTAACAGTTGCCAAGATACCAATTGCAAAAACAAAACTTATTAATTTTTTCATGCTTTTATTTTATAGCTATTTTTTCAACTCTTCTTTGATGTCTTCCTCCTTCAAAATTTGTATTCAAAAAAACATCCACACATGTTAAAGCCATTTCAATTGATATAAAGCGAGCAGGTAATGCTAATACATTAGCATCATTGTGCAACCTTGCCAATTCGGCTAATTCTTCATTCCAACATAAAGCAGATCTTATTCCTTGGTGCTTATTTAAAGTTATACTAATACCATTCCCACTTCCACAGATCGCTATTCCAAAATCAGCTTCTTTTTTTTCTATACTTATAGCTAAAGGATGTGCTATATCTGGATAATCACAACTTTCTTCATTCTTTGGTCCAAAATCTATTATTTCTAAATTTAAAGCAGCCAAATGCTCTTTAATTGTTTCTTTAAATTGGAAACCAGCATGGTCTCCCCCAATGGCAATTTTCATAAAAATTATGTTAGTTAATTGTTAATAAACTATGTTTTAATTGTGTTCTATTTTTTAATAAATACTGAAAGATAAATTTGCTTTATAAAAATAAAAAGACAACCAATATTAAATTCGAAATTAACCCTTATTTAATTATTTATTTGATGTAATGTTTTGAACACTTAACACACCTTTTTTAAAATATTAAAATGCTTTACTTATAATAACAAAACTTATACAACAATTGTTAATAGAGTTATAATAAATCAATAAATCAAAGGATTATCTATATTTTAGTTGTTAATGAATTGTTATTTTAATTTAATAACTGACTAATGCAACAAAATGATGATTTTTGTTTTAACAGTATTAACGCACTAGTAGTAATAACATATTTCTTTTAAAAATTTATAAAAATATAATATTGTATTATATGATGTTGAAAACCTATTTTTTGTTCCTTTTTATTTTGCTTGTTAAAGTTCAAATGGGTTTTGGTCAATTTATAGATACAAGCTCGCAAAATTATAAAGCTTATTTTTTTGAAAATGGTAACATTTCAAGTGAAGGATATTTAATAGATGGAAAACCTGATTCTTATTGGATAACATATTATAACAATGGTTTAAGAAAATCTGAAGGAAATCGTGTTAATTTTTTATTAGATGGATCTTGGAAATTCTATGCAGAAAATGGAAATATTAAATCAATAATTACATTTAAAAATGATTTAAAAAATGGGAAAAGTATCATTTATAATGATTTGTGTTTAAAAGAATTAGAAGAAGTTTATATCGATGGCAAGTTAGAAGGTACTCGAATAGAATATTTTCCTGATACTTCAAATTCTATCATAAAAAAAACAACTCCTTTTATAGATGACAAAGAAATGGGTATTGGTTATGAATATGCAAAAGATGGAAGAATAATAACAGTAACAAGTTATAAAAATGGCTTTATAGATTATAAAGAAAATATAAATAGAAAAACCCAAGACGATAAAAAAACTGGAATTTGGAAAAGTTATTATGAGAATAACAGGGTAAAAGTTGAAAAAAATTTTAAAAATGATTTGCTCAATGGATATGTAAAATATTATAATGTTGACGGTAAATTAGATAGTGCTATATTATATTTAAATGGTGAAAAGCTGCTAAATGAAGAAAATATAGCAGACTTTGATATTAAATACAATTACCATTCAAATGGACAAATTAGCAACACGACTACATTTAATTTAAATGGCAAAAAAGATGGATTTTCAACACATTACGACTCAATTGGTAATGTAATTTCATCAGAGTTTTATAGAAATGGTGTTTTATTAGAAAAGGGTATTGTTGATATTAAAGGAAAAAAGCAAGGAAATTGGGAGGCATATTATTTAAGTGGAGAATTAAAATCAAAAGGAGCTTATAAAAATGATTTAAGAATAGGAAAATGGATATTTTATTTTAGAAGTGGAAAGGTAGAACAAGAAGGATATTATAATGATAAAGGACAATATACAGGAGAGTGGAAATGGTTTTATGAAAACGAACAATTGCTTAGAAAAGAACAATATGATAGAGGAAAAGAAGATGGAGAATCACAAGAATTTGATCAATATGGGAATATCATTTCGCAAGGAGAATATATAGAAGGAGAACGAGAAGGTGAATGGTTTTATCATCTAAACGATCATAAAGAAGAAGGTAAATATAGATATGGTCAACGAAATGGTTTATGGAATTACTATTATCCTAATGGCAAAGTTTCTTTTGTTGGTTCTTTTGTTGATGGAAATCCTGAAGGAAAACATGAATATTTCTACGAAAATGGGATTTTAAAAAGAGAAGAAAATTATAGTTATGGGCTAAAACACGGCAAATGGATTTGGTATGATGTAAATGGTTTTGAAACACTGAATATATTATACAAAGATGGATTAGAAAGAAAAATAGACGGCCAAAGAGTAAAGTATATGAAAAAATAATTATCTATAACTATCTTTGGTGAATGTTGAAAAATATATTTAACAAGAAATTTTTTTTTTATAACTCTAATGTCTTAATAAGAGCCGAGCTAATTTCAATAATTGCTTTTCTAGAGTTTTTTGCATTTTGGTTTAGTAAATACGACAGTTTTGTTTTTTCTTATACTTTTATACACGGTATAAGTGCTTTAATATTAATGTTTTCTATATTTATTGGAAGAATATCAATATTAAAAAAGAATATTCGAGATTTTTATAATGTAATTCTACTCTTAATCATTATAAATTGTATTTACAGTGCTTATATCAATGATTTTAATAGAGGATCTTTTTATGCAGTTTTATTAACCTATAGCTATTTATCTTTTCTTTTTTCTTCATCTAAACATTACTTAAAATTTGTTTTTTCTTTTTCTGTAATTCTCTTAATTGCTTTAATTCTTATAGGGTTTAAAACAATCACCCCAATAAGTTTAATTGTTTCATCAATTTTTATGATTTCACTTGCAGGATTTGTGATGACAAGTGGGAGAAAATATTATAAAAATAAAATAATTGAAAGAGAGAATTTACTCAATCATATTTTCAATAATTCAATCATAGGATTTATACTAGTTAAAAAAGAAAGTTCATTAATATATGATGTTAATGACAAGGTAGTCAGCATATTAAATATTAGTGATAAAAAAGAAATAATAAAGAAAAAAATAGAATCCTTAAAAATTGATAATCAATATATTTTTAGAGATCTTATTAATAATTCATATATAATAAAAGAATTAAAAGACAAAAGGATAGTAAAAATTATCCAAAAAGAAATTAAATATAAACAGCAAGATTATTTATTAATTCTAATCGAAGAGTTTAAAAATGAAGTCCAATTAAAAGAGTCGTTAGAAATAAAAAAATTAATCGATTTATCAGAAGAATCAAATCATTATTTATTTCATGAAAACACTTCTTATATGTGCATTATTGACATCAACAATAATTTCATTGATGTCAATAAAAGTTTATGTAATGCAATTAAATATAGTAAAGAGGAATTAGTAGGCAAAAATATTAGCTTAATAACAGTAAAAGAAATAGAAAATAGAGAACAATTAAACAAAGAAGTTTGGCTGGGTAAGAAAGTAAATTTTGAAAAAAGTGTTTTAACAAAAGAAGGTAATATAATTCAGCTTGAAGTTGAATTAATGAAAGGGAAATATTTTGGGAAAGAGGTTTTAATAAGCAATGCTCGAGATATAGGAGAGCGTAAGAAATTAGAAAAAGAAGCATTAATATCAAATGAAAGATATAGAAATATAACCGAGCAGTCTTCTATTGGCTTTGTTGTTTCAGATATAGAAGGAAATATTTTAGAAAATAATAGCGCATTTAGAAATTTCTTGGGTTATAGCAAAGAAGAATTATCTAAAAAAACAGTTTATGATATTAGTTTTAAAGAGCATATACCACAATATTCAAAAGTTAGAGAAGAACTAATACAAGGAAAAATATTAGTTGGTGAAATGGAGAAAAGATACTATAAGAAAGATGGTAGCTATCTTTGTTCGTTGATAAAAATTGTTTTGCAAAAAGATGAGCAAAACAAACCTAAATTCTTTTTTGCACAAGTTGTTGATATTACAGAAATTAAAAATGCACAACAAAAATTAGAAATTTCCGAAAAAAGCTATAAAGACTTATTTAATTATTCTGAAGATTTATTATATATTTTAAATAGAGATAATCAATTTGTTGATATAAATCTTTCTGTTTTAAATCATTATGGATTTAAAAGAGAAGAAATTATAGGAAGTACACCAATTATATTTTCAGCTCCTGGTCAAAACAATGTAGAAGAGTTTCTTAAACAAATGATGAAAGTTTGGGAAGGAGAAAATATTGATACTCTTTGGTGGGGCTTAAAAAAATCTGGTGAAGTTTTTCCAAAAAGATTGACAATTAGAAAAGGGTTTTATTTAGGGGAAGAAGTCTTAGTAGCAAAAGGTAAAGATATTTCTCAATCTTATAAATTTGAAAAAAAGCTTCAAGATCAAGAAAAACGATATCGAGACTTGTTTGAAAGAAATTTAGCAGGAGTATATCGTACTTCAAAAAATGGAGAAATTTTAGAATGTAATCCAGCCTTTTTAAAAATATTAGGTTATGATCAAGAAGAAAATGACAAGGAACCCCTTAACACCAATAAGTTTTATGTAGAAGAAAAAACAAGAGAAAAATTACTGAGTAAGGTCATCGAAAAAAAATATGTTAGAGGAGAAAAAATTGAGTTAAGAAAGAAAAATGGAGATTTTGTAACTGTAATATTAAATGTTTCTGCGATATATGATGGATCTAATAAATTTGAATATTACGAAGGAAGTGTAATTGATATTACTGAATTAGAAATTATTCAAGATCAATTATATAAAAGTGAAAAAAGATATAAGGAATTAATAGAATCCTCTTCTTTTGGTATTATTATCAGCAAAGAAGCAAAATTTGTTTTTGCTAATTTAAAAGCTATACAAATTTTAGGATACTCTAATAAAGAGGATTTGATTGGCAAGGATACATTTGAAGTATTATTAAAAAAAGATGAAAAAACGTATAGCAAACAAATAAAGGCGCTAGTAAACAAAAGAATATTGCCATTTTCTAACTATACCATCAAAAAAAAGGGTGGCAAATTAATTGAAGTTGAAGCCAAACCAACTTTAGTAGAATACGACGGCAAAACATGTGTTCAAGTTTCTTTTATAGATATTTCTGACAGAAGAAAAATAGAAGCTGCTACAGAAAAGATAAAAGCCACTGAAAAGTTTAATGAAATTCTACAAAAAGAATTAAAAGAAAAAGAGATTCTTTTGAAAGAAGTTCATCATCGAGTAAAGAATAATATGCAAGTGATATCAAGTATATTGAACCTGCAAAGTAATTATTCGTCTGATAAAAAAGTGTCAACCATTTTAAGAGAAAGCCAAAATCGAATAAGAACGATGGCTTTAATTCACGAAAAATTATACACAACAAAAGATTTCACTCAGATTTCATTTAGCAATTACCTGAGAGAATTGGTAGAAAATATTATTAGCTCTTATGAATTAAAAAACACAAAGATTAATTCAGAGTTTGACTTAGAAGAAGTTTTTTTAAGTTTAGACCAAGCGATACCTTGTGGTTTAATTATAAATGAGTTAATATCAAATTCTTTAAAATATGCTTTTATAAATAGAGAAAAAGGAACATTAAAAGCTTCTCTAAAAAAGAAAGAAGACCAAATAGAACTAGTAATTAGCGATAATGGCATAGGTTTATCGAATGAAATTAACTTTAAGAGTACAGAAACATTGGGATTACAGTTGGTGAATACCTTAGTAGATCAATTAAAAGGAAGCATAGAATTAAATAATGAAAATGGTGTTTCTTATTCAATCAAATTTAATAGCTTTGAATAATGGCAAAGAAGAGAATATTAATCGTTGAAGACGAGGCTATCGTAGCTAAAGATATTTCGGTTTGTTTAATTAGAACAGGATATGAAGTTATAGGCACTTTTTCTAATGGAGAGCAAGCCTTAGAGTTTTTAAAAACAGATAAACCGGATTTAATTTTAATGGATATCATGTTGGCTGGCAAGTTAACTGGAATAGAAACGACTGTTATAATTAAAGAAAAATACGATATCCCTGTTGTGTTTTTAACAGCTTATGCTGATGAAAAAACCATAGAAAAAGCTAAAGTTACCGAGCCTTATGGTTATATTATTAAGCCATTTAAAGAAATTGATTTAAGAACATCAATTGAAATGGCTTCTTATAAGTTTTTAAAAGAAAAAGAAAAATTTTCAAAACTTACTCACAAAGGCTTAGAGAAAGATTCTATAATTGCCAAAGAATACATCTACGTTAAGTCAAACTCTAGATTAGTAAAAGTTGACAACAATAAAATAATATTTATTGAAGCTTTAAAGGATTATGTTATTCTTCACACTTTAACAGAGAAGTTTACTATCCATTCTACCATGAAAGACATCGAAAAGAAACTACCAGATGAATATTTCATTCGAGTTCATCGTTCATTCATAATCAATTTGAAGAAAATTAGTTCGATTGATAGTTCGTTTGTAATGCTAGAAGATTATAAAAAAGCTATCCCAATAGGCGGATCATACAAAGAAAACTTATTTAACAGACTTAATATGGCTTAATCGTAAAAACGATTAATGTCCACCTCCTTATCTAAAGCCTCTTTATTTTCTAAAAAGCGAATGAACTCCTCAGCTAAAAGAGGGGCCGTAAAACAACCCCTTGACCCTAAGCCATTAAACAGAGCTAAAGTTTTGTAATTTTTATGTAGCCCTATTGCTGGTCTCCTATCTTTAGTAGAAGGCCTAATTCCTGCTTCATGGTTTATCACAGTGAACTTAGCTTTTGTTAATTCAGTTAATTGCTTGATTAGCCATAGTTTTTTTGACTCGCTAGGATTTTCATTTTCCCATTTCCATTCAAATGTTGCACCGACTTTATAAGTGTCTTTGTCAATTGGTAAAATAAAGATTGACTTTTTTAATATACTTTTTGTCTGGATTTCATTGGATTTTATTGTGATTAATTCTCCTTTATTTAAGCTCATCGGAATATCATTAAAAAACGGGTTGTTGGTTAGTTGAGATCCCTCACAAAAAATGATTTTTTTGGCTTTAATTGATTTATAAATAATTGAATCTTCTTGAAAAATGATTTTGTCATATTCAAACTCAGAGTCAATTAAACAACTTAAATTCTTTAAATGTGTCCGAAAACTTTCAAGCAATAGCTTAATATCTAGCCAAGCGGTTTCTTTTACAATTCCAGAAAAAAATTCTTTACTAAATGGGGTTGAGTTTTTAATCGGACTAAGCTCAGGAGCTATGTATTTTTTTAAATCTTCTTGATTGTATCTTAATTTCCAAAAATATTTTTCATCATCAGAATAGATAAGTTTTTCAAAAGGCATATCGTGATAAAAGGTGTTGCCTAAATATAAACTGAGTTGCTTGTAAAAAGGACGATTATATTTTACAAAATCATCGGCTCGCCAAGTTTTGGTAATTCGCTTTAAAACGATAGGATTTATTAGGGCACCAGCAACATAAGAAGACGCTTTTTCAAAGCCTTGATCGATTAATATAACCTTAAAATTCCGACTTAGTAATTGATAAGCTAGAATAGTTCCAGCGATTCCTTGCCCTACAATTATATAATCAACTTGCTTATTCAAGAGAACAAAGATATTAATCTATGCTTAAGTATGTTTTTGTTGCTTATTAAATGACTAATTTTGTTTGAAATTATTCAACATGGAAAACGTTGTTATATACGAAGCTGGCATGATTGGTATGCCTCAAATTATTCTTATCGTTTTAGCTTTGGTTTTATTATTCGGAGCAAAAAAAATTCCTGAACTAATGAAAGGTGTAGGAAAAGGCATCAAAGAATTTAAAGATGCAACTAACGAAGATAAAAACGAAGAATCTAAGAAAAAGTAAATACCATCTCTCTTGAAAAATTACCAGTGCTTAAAAGAAATACAAGCAGACATTCAGTCTGGCCAAATTTCTTGTAAAACCCTTGTTTTAAACTATATAGAAAAAATAGAAGAAAACAGCGGCTTGAATATATTTTTAGAAGTTTTTAAAGACGAAGCACTAGAAAGCGCTCAAAAAATAGATCAAAAAATTAAAGCTGGAAATGCCGGTAAATTAGCCGGAATGGTAATCTCTTTAAAAGACAATATTTGTTATAAAGGGCATAAAGTATCCGCTTCATCAAAAATTATCGAAGGGTTTGAATCCCTTTTTTCTGCAACCGTTGTAGAGCGGTTAATCCAAGAAGATGCAATAATAATTGGAAGAACAAACTGCGATGAGTTTGCCATGGGAAGCTCAAATGAAAACTCAGCTTTTGGAATTGTAAAAAACCCTATTTCTAGCAATAAAGTGCCAGGAGGATCAAGTGGTGGATCTGCAGCATCTGTAGCAGCAGGGATGTGTTTGGCTTCTTTAGGTTCAGACACCGGAGGTTCTATAAGACAGCCAGCTTCTTTTTGTGGCAACATAGGCTTAAAACCTACTTATGGAAGAGTTTCCAGACATGGCTTAATCGCCTATGCAAGTTCTTTCGATCAAATAGGAACCTTTGCTAACTCAATTGAAGATACAGCTGCTTTGTTAGAAATAATGTCTGGTCCTGATGAATACGATAGCACATTAAGTCAAAAAAAACCAAACTCTTATACAGACGATATAGTACAAGAAGTAAGCTCCAAAAAAATTGCTTATTTATCTTGTTATGTAAATCATGAGGGATTAAACCCAGAGGTAAAAGAAAAAACCTTAGCGATAATAGAAAACTTAAAACAAAAGGGGCATCAAGTTGATGAAATTAACTTTGACTATTTAGAGCAGTTAGTGCCCGCTTATTATGTTTTGACAACAGCAGAAGCATCGTCAAACTTAGCGCGATATGATGGTGTTCATTTTGGATATAGAAGCCCACAAGCTTTCGATTTGCTTTCTACTTATGTAAAATCTAGGTCAGAAGGATTTGGAAAAGAAGTAAAGCGTAGAATTATGCTTGGAACTTATGTTTTGAGTGCGGGTTATTATGATGCATATTATTCAAAAGCTCAAAAAATACGAAGATTAATAAAAGAGCGAACTCAAGAAATTTTAAAAGACTATGATTTCGTTTTATCTCCAACAACTCCACACCCTGCATTTGATATAGGGTCTCAAAACGAAGACCCAATTAAAATGTATTTAGAGGATATCTTTACTGTACAAGCTAACTTAGTTGGATTACCAGCAATCTCTTTACCCTTGGGTATAACAAAAGAAAAATTACCTTTTGGAATACAACTAATGGGAAGCCCTTTTGAAGAAGGAAAATTGCTTAATTTTTCACAATATTTAATAAACATAAACTAGTTGATAAAAGGGTTAGAAATAACTTTTTCCCCTTTTTATTAATCAGAATTTCGTTAATTGTTAATCATACGATTTAAACTAAAATTGCGTTTAAATTGTAATTATTTTTAAAACTATGCGCCTTACTTTACTTCTGTCTGTTTATTTATGTTCGGTTAGTTTAACTTTTGCAACGGTTTCTGAAACTGTCAAGAAAGACACGACTTATGTTATCTCTTCAGATGACGCTATTTTAAAAATGGTGGACAGTATGTTAGCAAGTAAGTATTACGAATCAATAGGAATTGTTTTAGATTCCAATATTATTGAAAACAGCAGTACAGAGCTCATCGATTCTTTATTAGAAGAACGAATAAGCTTACTCAATCAAGAGTCGCCAATAGCGTTAGACTATAACGATTATGTAAAAGCGTTTATTAATCTTTATGCCGTTAAGAAAAGAGCATTGGTGTCCAATGTATTAGGGCTTGCACCAATTTATTATCCCATGTTTGAAGAGGTATTAGATAGATACAATATGCCGCTGGAGCTAAAACATTTAGCTGTTGTAGAGTCTGCTTTAAATCCAGTTGCTAAATCTAGAGTTGGAGCTCAGGGTTTATGGCAGTTCATGTACCGAACAGGAAAAATGTATAACCTCAATGTTACATCATATTACGATGAAAGAATGGATCCATATAAAGCAACAGTTGCTGCTTGCGAATACCTTAATGATTTGTACGGTATGTATGGTGACTGGCAATTGGCATTAGCTGCCTATAATAGTGGGCCAGGTAATGTTAACAAAGCCATTAGAAGGTCTGGAGGGAAAAAGAATTTCTGGGAAATAAGTCAATACCTTCCAAGAGAAACAAGAGGTTATGTACCTGCTTTTATCGCTGTTAATTACATTATGAATTATTACAAGGAGCACCAGATTTCGGCAAACGTGCTAAATGAATATGCGTTTTTAACTGATACTATTCAATTGAATAGAGATTATAAATTTAGCCAAATTGCTGAGTATATTGACATTTCAGAAGAAAAGCTGGTATTTTTAAATCCTGCATATAAATTAAAATACATTCCAAAAACGAAATCAACACAAAGCCTTTGCCTCCCTATTGAAAAAGTAGGTTTGTTTTTGGCAAATGAAGAAGCAATCGTTGCTGACATTAGAAGAATTGAAATTGCAGATAGCATTGCAGGAAAAGAACAAAAAGAAATCCTTCCAGAATCAATACAACACATCGTTAGAAGCGGAGAGTTTTTGGGCTCAATTGCCAATAAATACAATTGTACTGTTAGTCAGTTAATGACGTGGAACAACAGAAGGTCAACTAGGTTAAATCCAGGGGATAAACTAATCATATACACCAATGGAAAATCATTTGTAAGTGATGTACCTAAAGAGAAAGAGCCAGCAACATTAAAAAAGGACGGAAAGTATAAGGTTCACATTGTAAGGTCGGGTGATACACTTTGGGATATTGCAAAGGAATACAATGGAACAAGCGTAAATGATCTAAAAAAATTAAATAGCAACCTTGACTTTAAACGCTTAAAACCAGGCATGCAAGTTAAGGTTAAGGAGATTGGCTAAATGAAACCCTTCTTATACATAGCTCTTTTAATGGTTTTTTTTTCTTGTGAAAACATAAAAAAAGACAATGAACTACTCCCTTCAAGCTCTGGTAAATATGGAGAAGTTTTAGTTGTAGTAGATTCAACTTATGAAAATGGAAAAACTGGAGAAGCAATAGATAAAATCTTTTTTCAAGCTATGCCAGGCCTTCCACAACAAGAATATCAATTTAGGGCCTCTACCGTGCCTTCTAATGCTTTCAAATCAATTCTACAGCGAAGTAGAAACATCTTGAAATTAAACATCAAGAAAACAAATAAAACGAACATAAAAATTGTCAAAGATGTTTGGGCAAAAGATCAACTGATGATTCAAATTAGCGCGGCTAGTGATGAGGATGCTGCAAGGATTTTGAAGAAAAATACAGAAACAATCAGAAATTACTTTAATGAAGAAGAAGTTGCTCGTTTACAAGGGTACTTCAGTAAAAACAATCAAACAGCTTTGGTTGACTCATTAAAAGCGAATAAACACATTGAAATTACAATTCCAAAGGGCTTCGTTAAAATGCAAGAAAAAGAGAATGGTGTTTGGTATAAAATGGAGAAAAGAGTTGGACAGCATCAAATTATTCAAGGAGTTTCCATTTATACGACTCCATATACATCGGATAGTGTATTTAAAAGCGCATATTTAATTAAAAACAGAGATAGTTTCTGCTCTGACTTTATTCAAGGCTCTAGGGATAGCTCTTATATGCAAGTTTATTCTGAATTTGTTCCTTTGGAAAAAGAAATTAACCTTAATGGCGTTTATTCCATTGAATATAGAGGATTGTGGAACATGAAAAATGATTTTATGGGAGGTCCTTTTATACATTATACCTTGGTTGACGAAAAAAGAAACCGAGTAGTTAATTTAGATGGTTTTGTGTATGCTCCCAAGTTTAATAAACGCGAGTATCTTAGAGAGGTGGAAGCAATATTAAAGTCAGTTAAAGTACTTTAATTAGAGTAGTCATTGTCATCAACAACTTTCATTTTTTTTGCAATAAAAATTGAAACTACTCCAGCCAATATGGCTGCATATCCAACATAATCATAGTTTTCCAGTAAACCGGTATCTCCTTTCACAATAATAAGCCCTGCAAGGTAAGCGGCTGTGCCATTTGTGAGTTGGCGGCAAGAGGCATTAAAACTCATAAAACTTCCGCGATTTTTGGGTTTTACAGCAGATGTTACCATAGCAGTTGAAGGAATCATTCTGCCCGAACCAAAGACAAAAAACATAGAGGTAACAACTAAAACTTGCCACCTAGGAATATGTCCCATATTGGTAATAATATAAACAGGTATAGAAGCCAATATAACTGTAATTGTAAAAACATTAAAGCGGCCAAACCGATCAGCCAAGCGACCGATTAAAGGCGCTGTAAAGATTGTTAAACCACCTCCAATAAGGTAAATATAGGCAAGTTCTTTTTCAGCAAAACCAACATTAGATACCATATATGGGCTAATAAATGGAACAATCGTAAAATGACTAAACATGATAATGATGCCAAAAGTTAATCCATATAATTGGTTCTTGTTTAGAAAAACATTTTTTATAATTTGAATTGGACTAGGTTTTAGTTCTTTTGATAAAAGATGCCCATTTATTCGGGGTATAAAAAAGTAAATTGGAACCAAGGTTAACAAGCCAATTAACCCTAAAGAAAAGAATGGTAAATGCCAGCTGGAAATGGTAGCAATATATAATCCCAATGGAACACCTACAACTGACGCAACAGAAAATGAAGCCATAACGACACCCATTGCACTTGCTCGTCTTTCATTTGGAATAATATCTCCAATAATTGCTAAAATTAAAGCTCCTAAAACCCCGCCAAATGCACCCGTAAGTGAACGTGTAAATAAGAGAATGTAATAACTATTGGAAAAACTACAAGCAAGGGTTCCTAATGCAAACCCTGTAGCCATAAAGGTTAAAGCATGTTTTCTATCAAAGCGATCGATAAAAAAAGCACCGACAAAACCAAAAATACCTGCACTAAATGTATAGGCAGAAACTAATAAGGCAAATTGACTTGGAACTATATTGAAGTTTCTCATCAATTGTGGCCCAAGCGGCATTAAAATGATAAAATCTGTTATGTGTGAGAATTGAATAATTGCTAATGTAAATAGTATAGCTTTTTCTTTTTTTATCATTTTAAGTGAAGATAACTTCAATTATGGGGAGAGACTTTAAATGTATTGTGTTGTCTAATTGTATAGAATAATAGTGTAATAAATTTTTAATTAACCCTTTTCTTTCGGAACTAGATAACTCTCCTTCAGATGAAAAAGCTTTATAAAATGCTATCGCTTCTTCTCCTGAGATATAAGTTTTGTGATTGGGAAATTTAGAAATAAATTCAGCGTTTAGAAGGTCGAAACAAATAAAGGGCTTATTAAGTTCGGGCACAATTCCCAAATGCTTTGTGAGTAAAGTTAAAAAATTGACTAAAAACCAAGAATCTACTTTTTCTGAGCTTGTTAAACTATAAAGCACAGATTTTAGATAATGGTATAGAACAGTATTTTGTTCCTCCTCTTTAATTATTTTACTTAAAAATTCAGCAATAAAAAACGAAACTGATGTTTTAACAACGTTGTTAGAATCGTAGTTAAACAACTTTGAAAAACCAATTTCTTTTATTCGATGTATGTTTTTTGATTGCTTTACATAACAGGTAAGATCAACACAAACAAAAGCTTGAAGATAAAGGTGTTTTTTGCTAGACTTAGACCTATTTGTTATGGTCGATATAATACCCTTTTCTAGAGTAAATATCTTGCTTATATAAGATGAGTCACCGTATTTAGTAGTATTTAAAACAATACCTTCTGTAGTAAGAAGCATTTAATTGATAAATAGTATTTTACCTATTTGAGTTTTTAATTCTTCGTCTTTGTTAACGGCACTATTAAAAATTAGATAAACACCAGTACTTGCTCTTTCGCCATTAAATGTTTCACCGTACCATATTGCTTGTCCACCAATAGATCTTAATTCATTTACTAAATTACCATTTATATCAGTTATTTTAACAGTTGAATTATCCATTAAACCACTGATTGCTATTGGCCCTTTGTAGCTTTCTCTTACTGGATTTGGAAAAATTTTAACTTTCGAAAAGTCTTCTTTACCCGCTGTTGATGTTCCTTTGTAAGAAATAATTCCCTCTGTAGTTCCAAAATAGATTTCTCCACTTTCTTGATCAATACCAATTGTTAAAACCGAATTGGAATAAAGTGGGCTGTTTTCACTTGTAAAGTGGTGGATTGTTTCAGTTCCATCTTCAGAAACTAAATACACCCCTGACTGTTCAGTTGCTATCCATTTTCTGTTTGCACCATCTATGGCAATGTCTTTAATGGTTGTTCCAGCAAGCAATACTTCGACATTTTCCCCTCCTTCAATCAAGACTCTTTGTGCATCTTTTTTGCCTGTTTCAAAAACACTTTCAGGATTATAAAAAACGGCAATACCATCGGTTGTGCCAACCCAAATCTGTCCTTTTTTATCTTCTTCTATTGTTAATCCGACAATTCCAGGTATAGACCCATTGCCCTTTTCTGAAGTCAACTTAGTATATCTGTCATCAGAAGGGTTATTATATGTTCCATTGTCATCATATACCACAATTGCATTATCTCTCGGCAAAACAATCCATTTGTGCCCCGATTGGGTTATAATAAGTTGTGTGCTAGCTGTGCTTTTAGTTACTTCTCTTGATAAGTCAAAACTTAACCAATTTCCATTTACCCTTGCTTTTAAACAGGTTGAAGTATAGCTGTTGGTCAACCAGAGGTTATTGTCTTCATCAAAATCAATTCCAGCCACACCAGTCCAATCCCAGACAACATCTTGTCTTTGTGTTAAACTAGAATTGTTTTCATCGTATTTTATAAACGGCGTCTGTTGGTTGTATTGAAACATTCCAGAACCAAAAGTTCCAAAATAAACATCGTTTTTGTTTTCAGGGTTTATTTTTATATTAACGAAATCAAATGACCCATTAAGAGAAGGCTCGCTATAATGTATATACGAACTCCACACACCATTTTCGTAACGGTATATTTTACCACTATTAAAAGAGCTATTGTAAGTTGCAGTATAACTCCCTGGAACAGCCCAAACGGTTCCTTCATGTGCTTCTATTGAAAACACATCTTTACCTATAGGACCATTTGGCTTTATAGTTTGTGTTATTCTTGTACCACTGTATTGAATTAGGGGTTGATCAGTATTTATAAGATAAATTTGATTGTTGGTTGTGGCAACAATGCCTCTAATGTTATAAAAAGAATGAGGAAAACTTGAAATTAAGCTAAGATTACTGTCGTAGGTTTTTATATTAATATCCGTAACGATATAAAGCTTATTTGAACTTATAAAAAGATCTATAAAGGTTTCGTTTGTAAAAGCTTGAATACTTAATAAAGTGTTGTTGTTTATTTCAAATAAACTATCAGATTCGTTGGTTTTTCCTTTTATTAGGGTGTAGATTTTATTAGAAAAACTAAAAACCTTAGTAAAGTTTGAATTGTTTCTTTGACCTATTTTTTTCCATGAGTTATAATCCAACAAATTGCTTGTCGTATTTGCTTTATATAAATTATTTACTCCACCAGCATAAATAGCGTCTTGCGTCCTTGCAGAAGAGTTTACATTTATCTCTGTCCCATTTTCTCCAAATAAATAAGTGTCTGAGATTTCTTTTTTATTGGTGTTAATTTCAACTATTCCAAAGGCAAAAGACAAAACAGCAGTTTCATTATTAAAGTTAATGTCATTAATTTTTTTGCTTCCCAAGCCTTGTTTGTCTTTTATAAAAGGGATGTTAAAAACGTGATTATCTTTAATGAGGTCAATGTTTGAATTTTCGTAAACAACGACTAAAGTCGAATTAAAGTTATTGTATTTAAGCAATGCAATATTTACATCATTTAATAAATTAACTTTAGAATATCGATTAATTGATTGGTCAGAAGTATTATAAGTAAACAAACCTGTTTTTGTTCCAACATAAACCAAGTTTCCATTTGTAGTTATTGAAGTCCCTACTTGATATGGAAGATGGTCTGACCAGGAACCTATGGGTTTTGATTGAGCAGATAGCACAATTAAAGTTAGCAGTAAAAAAGAAGTTAATAATGTTTTTTTCATATTGACCAATCTTAACACAAAAGTGAGCTTTTTATTGTTTTCTTATCGCTTATATTTGCATTTTGAAATGGCTCCGTAGTTCAACTGGATAGAATAACAGATTTCGGCTCTGTTGGTTGAGGGTTCGAATCCTTCCGGAGTCACAAGTATAAAAACCAAATTCAATTCCGATTTTGGTTTTTTTATTTAGGGGAAGGATGAGAATCCGAGGGTTCGAAACAAAGTTTTATGTGCATAATGCATAATTTGTATTAGATAACAATAAAACGCTTCCTAAACAATTAATTTAACATTTAGACAAAGTTCTTTTGTAAATAATACGCTATTAAATTAAGTAACAAGCAAATAACTCGATAAGTAATTAAAAACCAACAAGCTAACTCTTTTTTGTCTTGGCTTTAAATTATTGGTTTTAAAAAGGGTTTGCAGAAAAATGGATAAAGACATTCAAAACGCCATTTTTAATGTTAGAGCTAATTAAAACGAATTAAATCTCTGTTTTACTCAAAATATATATTTGAGAGGAGTATGTATTATTCTTGTTTCTTTTTGCAAGGTAGTTTGATTTCAGCCCTGTTAAAAATGCACTGAAATATTTTATGCTTCCCTTCTTATATTTTTCACTCAACATGCTGACATAATAGCTGTCAAATTTCATAGGCAAAACCTTTTCAACCTTAAAATTATGTAATCTAAATATATGTTCTATGTCTTTTGGAGTGAAGTGATATAAATGTCTTGGTAAGTCATAAGCTGCCCAGAAATTACCATATTTGATAGCATCGTATGAACTTCTATTTGGTACTGCTACAAAAAGCTTTCCTTCTTTTTTTAGCAACCTTTTTATAGTTTCTATTCTTTCATTTAAATGATATACATGTTCAAGTACATGCCACATGGTTATCGCATCAAATGACTCATTTTTTATATGCTGTAAATGTTCTTCTTCTTGAACATTTAAGTCATAGTTATGTATTGCACTATTTCTAGCATTTTCTGAGGGCTCAATCCCACTCACCTTTATTCCACTTTTTTGACAAACATTTAAAAATTCGCCTGTGCCACAGCCTATATCCAAAAGAGTTTTTGCTTTTGAATAATGTTTAACTAAACCTAATTTATCTTGTAGTGTTTTGTTTCTAACCTTTTGATATAAGCTAAATATTAAGCCTTTTCTTGTGTTACTATGTGATACATATTCATCAGACTCATAATACTTCCCTATTTCATTTTCATATGGAATAGGGTTCGTAAACTGAAAATGGCAAGATTCACATTCTACGATCTTAAAAGTTTCTTTCGATACGGTATAATCAATACAGTTTCGAATGGGATTAAACCCTTCTGAATTACAGATGGGACAATTTTTGTATTCTTTCATGCTTAATGTTTCACGTGGAACTATCTACCAAAATGGATTAATAACACAGAGATGTCTGAAGGAGAAACCCCACTAATTCTTGAGGCTTGACCTATGCTTTCAGGTTTAATTTTTGAAAGTTTTTCACGAGCTTCAGATGAAATGGAATTCATTTTAGAATAATCGAAATCAGGGTTAAGCTTAATTCCTTCGAGTCTTGTTAATTTTTTCGCAGTTTCTCTTTCCCTGTCTATGTACCCCGAATATTTTATTTTAATTTCAGCTTGTTCTAAACACTCATTTGAAAAATTACTCAATCCAAATTTTTGATTTTTATCATTTTCTATAAAGCTGTTTAAACTAACTTGTGGTCTAGAAATGATAGTAGAAATTTTTACTTTTTGTTTTATTGCGCTAGTGTTTAACTTTTCTAAATACGGGTTGGCTTCCTCTGGAGTTATGCTTGATGTAGATAGGTGTTTAATTATTTTATTTGTTTCATTTCTTTTATGCTCAACTAATTTTAAACGCTCATCACTAGCAAAACCTATTGCGTGAGACAAAGGTGTCAACCGAATATCCGCATTGTCTTGTCTTAATAAAATTCGATATTCGGCTCTAGAAGTAAACATGCGATAAGGCTCTTTTGTGCCCTTAGTTATTAAATCATCTATTAGCACTCCTATGTAAGCTTCGTCTCTTCTTAAGATAAGGGGGCTTTTTCCTTTTACCTTTAAGCTTGCATTTAGTCCTGCCATTAAACCTTGTCCACCCGCTTCTTCATAACCAGTTGTACCATTTATCTGTCCAGCAAAATACAAGTTTTCAATCAACTTGGTTTCTAAAGTGTGCTTCAATTGTGTTGGAGGAAAATAATCGTATTCGATGGCATAGCCAGGTCTAAACAACTTTACATTCTCAAATCCAGCAATTCTTTTAATTGCATTGAATTGAACATCCATTGGAAGAGATGTAGAAAAACCATTCACATAAACTTCAACTGTGTTCCATCCTTCTGGTTCTACAAATATTTGGTGTCTTTCTTTTTCTGAAAAACGGTCAATTTTTTCTTCAATTGAAGGGCAATACCTAGGACCAGTTCCTTCTATCATTCCACTAAACATTGGAGATCGGTCTAATCCACTTCTTAAAATATCATGAACGGTATCGTTAGTATAAGTTATGTGACAACTGAGTTGTTTTGCTAATGGTTTTGTGTCTGTAAAAGAAAATTTACTTGGATTTATGTCTCCCTTTTGCTCTTCCATTTTTGAATAATCTAAAGAACGAGCATCCACCCTTGGAGGTGTTCCAGTCTTCATTCTTCCATGATCAAATCCAAGGTCTATCAATTGCTCTGTTATTCCTGTGGAGTTTCTTTCAGCAGCTCTTCCGCCACCAAAATTCTTTTGTCCTACATGTATTAATCCATTTAAAAATGTTCCATTTGTTAATACAACCGAACTGCCTTTTATATCTAAACCAAGAGAAGTTTTGACGCCCTTAACTATCCCTTTTTCTTCTAAAATACCAACTACTGTATCTTGCCAAAAATCTACATTAGGTGTTTTTTCTAACATTAAGCGCCACTCCTGAGCAAACAACCAACGATCACTTTGTACTCTTGGGCTCCACATTGCAGGCCCCTTAGATAAATTTAACATTCTAAATTGTATCGCTGTTCTGTCAGAAACGATGCCACTATAACCACCCATTGCATCTATTTCTCTTACAATTTGTCCTTTGGCCACTCCTCCCATTGCAGGGTTGCATGACATTTGTGCTATTGTTGACATATTCATAGTTACTAACAAAACCGATGAGCCGGTATTTGCTGCTGCTGCTGCTGCTTCACAGCCTGCATGGCCTCCGCCAACAACGATTACATCATATTCTTTAAGCATATTTTTTAGGTTTCACGTGGAACAAGAAAATTAGGACTGCAAAGCTAAATAAAAATCTTCTTTGGCTCTTATTTCTTTAGCTTGACTAGAAGTTTTATCATTATACCCTATTAAGTGTAAAACTCCATGTATCATCACTCTTTTTAATTCATGAATAAAACTCACTTTAGCTTTTTTGGCATTATCTATCACACGATCTATACTTATGAAAAGATCTCCCGATATGATGTTAGTTTCGCAATAATTAAACGTGATTATATCGGTATAAGTATCGTGGTTAAGGTAATCTTGATTCATTGTTAAAAGGTAATCATCGGAACAAAAAATATAATTCAAGTCGCCTAATATTTTCCCTTCATTAAGAATAGATTTTTCGACCCACAAATTGAGTTTTTGACTTTCATCTATTTGAAAATCAATATCTTCGTAAAAATAATTTATCACAAATGATTATTTTCTTAAAAACTTAATGTTTACGACACTACCCTTATCTTGGAACTTCACCTCATCAGAAAGGCTTTCCATGATAAAAATGCCTCTTCCGTCGGGTTTTTCTAAATTATCAGGATGAGTAGGGTCTGGTATGTTAGTATAATCAAACCCTTCTCCTTGATCTTTAATTTGAAATGAATAAGCCTCGTCATTTAACTCAAATTGCAAATCCACAAGCAAAGCCTCTTTAAATTTATTGCCATGTCTTATGGCATTATTTACAGCCTCTGTTACAGAAACCAAAATATTGCCATATAGTTCTTCGGGCACATGATGAAGCGATTTAATCTCTTCAATTATGTTTTCAAGAAGACTTAGGCTTTCAATGCTAGAAGGTAGCTGATGTGATATGATTTGTGCGTTTGACATCATTGCTTTAATGTTTTAAAATACTCTGAAACCTTTTGCTTGTAAAATTGATTAAAACTAGGAGGCAATGTTCTTAGTAATTCTACTTCTTTGTTCTTTTGCCTATTATACTCTAAAAAGTTAGTTTGGTTACGAATAAATTGTTCGGTAAACTCTTTCGACTCTCTTTTCTCTTCTTTTTCCCTTTCTTTTTCTGCTTTTTCAGATTCTAATAATCGGGTTAAAATCTCTTGTTGCCTAAGAATAGTTTGATTTGTAATTTGTCTATTTACGATGTCAATTTCGTTTTGTTCCATAAGGTCGCCAAGCTTTTCTAACTGTCCACCGCCACCACTTCCTTCTCCTTCTAATTGCTCTTGCATTTCCTTTAATGCTTTTCTAATTGCAGCTTGTTTGGCAGCCATTTGTGCTAATTCTTTGCTCATGCCACCTTGTCCTCCACTTCCAGTTTCTCCAGGTTTTTTGCCCTTTTTTCCTCCAGGTTTCTCACCATTTTCCATGGCTTTTTTCATTTCTTCCATTTGTTTATTCAGGGCCTCTTGCATTTTTTTCATGCTTCCTGGAGAAGGTTTTCCTTGGCCAGGTTTTTTGCAAGATCCTTTTCCACTGCCTTTCATTTGCATTTGAGCTTGCATATTTTGAATGGCTTCATCGAGCAATAGCGCTAAATTATTTATCGATGTCATCGAAAGTTGTTGCCTTTGATTTGCTTGTGGAGTTTCTCTGTTGCCTAAGTTTTCGATGGCTTTATCCATGTTGTAATTGATGCTTGTGATTTCTTTGTTCACAATAGATTCCAGCTGAATAACTCGTTTGCTCAACGCGAAAAGAGAGTCTTCAATTATTTTAGCATCATCTTTAAGTTTCTTTTGAACTTGAGCCAAGGCAACATATTGTGGGTCGTTTCTGTCACTTTGTTTTAGCTCTAGCATTACTCGTTCTTGCTCAAAAGAAAGGTGGATAAGGTTTTCTAATAAAAAACGCAAATCTTCGAGGTTTTCAACATTCGCATCCGACTCCATTTGCATTTGAAGGTCGCTCAGTTGCTCAGCCATTTCTTCCATTTTTTCTTCCGCACTTTCTTGTTCTTCAGCGGCCTTCTTGCTTTGTTTTTTCTCTAGCGCTTCAGAACTCTCCTTCATGTCTTTTTTGATTTCTTCTTCCAAAGAATCAGTGTCTTTCATTTCATTTGGCTCTTCCAGCTCCTCATTTTTCTTTTTGATATCTTCCAGCTTCTCTTCTAGTTCTTTAAACTCCTCATTTAGTTTGTCTTGTTCTTTTTTGTTAGCCAAATCATCACTTTTCTTATCCAGTGATTTCTCTTTTAAATCCTTTTGTTTTTCTTTTATTTCTTCGAGCTTTTCTATGGCTTCTGCTACTTGCTTTTCTAATTCCAATTGCTTGAAAAGCTCTAAGTTTCGATCTAATTCTTTTTCCAGCTCTTCATTGCTCAACTCCATTTTTTCAATGGTTTTTTCCAAATCATCTTTTTTAAGATCATCCATCATTTTTTCAAGTTCTGCAAGCATCTCTTTCATTTCGTCTGTCATTACTTTGTCAAAAAGCTCTTCGAGTAATTTTTGCTTTTCCAATAATGCCTCATCTTGCTTACTATATTCCTGTTGGAATTTGTTCTTTTGCTCGTTTTGTTGTTTCGACTTCTCAATGGAGTTTTGAATTTGTTTTTGCTTTTTCAATAACTCCTCCAATAATTGCTTCTCTTGAAAACCAATTGTTTTTTTATTAAGCATCTTCAGTTTTAGGTTTTCTAAATCAGCTCTAATTTCTTTTGCTAGTTCTATGTTTTCTTTTAAATCTTCCTTAATTGCTTGATTACTCTCTTTTTCTTTTTCAGCAAGTTCTTTTGCGCTAGGTGCCTTAATAGTCACTTTATGTGTTCTTGCAGGTTTACTTCCATTCACGCCGTCATTATCCCAAACTTCAAAGTAATATTCTAGTTCATCTTCACTTTTTAATTGAAAATCGCTTAGGTTAAGCGTATAATAAAAGTCACTTTCGGGTAAGGACAAATTGATTGGAATGTTCGTTTGCATTGGTTGTTCCTTTTCGCCATTAGCGCGACTAACCTGACTGTAAAAAACAAGCCGGCTAAAACCATAATCATCCTTAACATAACCGCTAAAATAAAGGACATTAAAAGCGGCGCTATCTGTTTTTACATCCAACTCAATTTGAGGAAATTTATCTTTTATCACTTCTGCCTGATAACGAATGGTGTCTCCATTGCTAACAAATTGGTTTTTAGCGATTAGTTGATAAGCAAAACTTTTTCTAATGGTTTGAGTGTAACGATATTCATTTTCTGAAATCTTAACCAAGTCGTAAACACTATCTGCTGTTGCAAAGCTCAGTTGTTCAGTTGCATTTGTTTGAAATAACCATGTAATTCGAGTTCCTTCTGGAGCAGAGAAATCTCCAGTATTTTCAAGTGTTTTGCTTTTTTTATTTAGGTATTTCGGAAAATCTAGACTAAGCCTAAAGTCGCTTATAATGGGCTTAGGCAATGCTTTAATCTCATATTTCATGGATTCTATCTCATTTCCCTTTAGGGTAAATGCGATGTTTTTTTGAACATTTTTGAAATTATAAGAAAACAGATTGTTTTCTGTCTTTTTCATTAAAAAGGCTTGTCCGTTTGCAATAACAGAAAGCTGAGTGGGGAATTCTTTGCCTGTAAGTTTAATTTTTAGCAAGTAATCTTCATTTTGAAATACACTTAATTTTTCATTTACTATGTTGAAACTAAATGGAGCTTGAGGAATAAAATCTTTTTGATGGGCAACCAACCTATTGGTGCTATCGGTGATAATAGATGGGGAAAACAAAAATAGGAATAGCACTAAACTCAATGGGACAGCTAGAAATTTAAAATACTTTGTATTTTCTCTGAAATTAATTGCCAAAGAAAATGTGATGGGTTTTAGTTCAAAAATCTTTTGATTGATGCTCGCTTCTAACAAATTAGGAGAGCCATAAGCTAATCCATTTTTTAATTGAAGGATGTTTTCCAGTTTGTCTTGAATTTCTTTAAAATGAGTTCCAATGATTTTAGCCGCTTGTTCATGGCTTATTTTTTTACCTATGGAAAGGATTTTTAAAACTGGAATAAAGATGTATTTCGCAAAAACAAGTACGGTAAGCACAGTAAAACTGTAGAAAAGCACCGTTCTAACTTGTGAATTGAATTGACCAAAATACTCTAAAACAACAACCAATAAAAAGGCTGCTAAAGCAATACTAAAAAAGTATATTGCTCCACGAATCAATTGATTAACGTAGTATTTACGTATAAACTGATCGAGTTTATTGATTAAATTTTGATAATTAGAATGACTCATATTTATGCAAAGCTAGCGTCTTCTGAAGTGAACTAGAAAAACAGCAAAAAATTACACAATATTTAGGTATAAAACCGAATCAAATTCCCCAAGCCAAGTTGTTGTTTGCTTGAGGATACCAAACCGAGCGTTCCGCTTTCAAATTGCTTAGGGAATCTTCGAGTTTCTTTTAGCATGTTTTTTAATAAAGGCATAGGAAGTTTTGGTGAATAGGTATTCAAAACAAAAAAGTTTTGGTTTTTATCTATCACCTGCATAAGGGATTCAAGCAAAGGTTTTAAGTCTTGCTCTAGTTTCCAAACTTCTTTTTTTGCACCCATGCCAAATATGGGAGGATCTAAAATGATTCCATGAAATTTTTCATCTCTTCGAATGGCTTTTTCAACAAATTTTCGAGCATCTTCTAAAATCCAACGAATGTTTTCTTCTTGGTTAATGCCAGCATTTTTTCTACCCCAGTTTAGTACTTGTTTAACTGAATCTACATTAGTTACTTTGGCGCCGCTTTTTGCAGTAACAATACTAGCTGCACCCGTATAAGCAAAAAGGTTTAAAACCTTTACTTCCTCAGCTTGTATTCGTTTAATTTGCTTGTGAATATAAAACCAATTGGCGGCTTGTTCGGGAAATAAACCTACGTGTTTAAAGGAGGTTAATTCTAGATAAAACTTCAAACTTATATCTTCAAGGGCATAACCGACTTCCCATTCTTTTTCGGCAGGGTGGTTTTGTTTCCAAACCCCAGTTTTGCCTTTTTCTTCAAAGAAATACCACTGTGCTTTTTCCCAAGTCCCTTTTCCCAAATTGGGTTTCCATGTAGCAATTGATTCTGGTCTATTCAACAAAACCTTCCCAAAACGTTCTAACTTTCTTCTGTTTCCCGAATCAATCAGCTCATAATCTAAGCCTTGATTCGGAAAAATAAACCGACCAGCTTGTTGATTTGTATTCGCTTTCATAAACACAAACTTAACTAAAACAGCAGTAAACTACTGTAAATAATTGGCATTGGTGTTTTTCAAATATGCGCTGTTTATAATCTAAGAATCAATTACCTTTGCACCCCTAAAATACTTAGCGATTTAGATTATGGAAAGAAGAGTTAGAGTTCGTTTTGCGCCAAGTCCGACTGGTCCATTGCACATGGGTGGAGTTAGAACGGCCTTGTATAATTATTTATTTGCCAAAAAACACGGCGGCGATTTTTTATTGAGAATAGAAGATACTGACCAAACACGATTTGTAGAAGGTGCTGAACAGTACATTACCGAATCTTTAAAATGGTGTGGAATCATACCTGATGAAGGTCAAGGTTTTGGTGGTGATTTAGGCCCATACAAACAATCTGAGCGAAAAGAACTAGATATTTATAGAAAATATGCTGATCAGTTAATTGCTGAAGACAAAGCCTATTACGCATTTGATACGCCTGAGGAGTTGGATGTCATGCGGGAGAATATGAAAAAGGCTGGCGTTGCTGCACCACAATACAATGCCATAACTCGTGGTACCATGAAAAACTCTGTTTCGCTTTCTGCTGAAGAAGTGAAAGAGCGATTAGACAAAGGAGACCCCTATGTAATTCGTGTAAAAATCCCAAGAAATGAAGAAATCAAGTTTAAGGACATGATTCGAGGTTATGTGATGGTTCACTCTTCGAACTTAGACGATAAAGTTTTGTTTAAGTCGGACGGTATGCCAACCTACCATTTAGCCAACATTGTGGATGATCATTTAATGAATATTTCTCATGTAATTCGAGGAGAAGAATGGTTGCCATCGGCACCATTGCATATTTATTTATACGAAGCATTTGGCTGGGAAGACAGCATGCCTCAATTTGCGCATTTGCCATTATTGTTAAAACCAGATGGCAACGGAAAGTTGAGCAAAAGAGATGGCGATAGACTAGGGTTTCCTGTTTTTCCATTAGAATGGAAAGATCCACAAACTAATGAGGTTTCTTCAGGGTATCGAGAAAAAGGATATTTTCCAGAAGCCTTTATCAATATTTTATCGCTTTTGGGTTGGAACCCTGGAACCAGCCAAGAAGTATTTAGTATGGAAGAGTTGATAGAAGCTTTTTCAATAGAAAGAGTAGGTAAAGCAGGCGCTAAATACGACCCAGAGAAAGCAAAGTGGTTTAATCAACAGTATCTTCGAGCAACAAGCAATACGGAGCTCGCTAAGATGTTAAAATCAGATTCATCAACAGCAAATCAAGTTGCTAGTTTTGAAGCTGATTATTTAGCTGATGTATGTGGTATGATGAAAGAAAGAGCTACTTTTTTAACGGAAATTGTTAGTGAGGGCGATTACTTTTTTGGAGTTCCAACAGAGTTTGATGAAAAAACAGTCAATAAGAAATGGAAAGCAGAATCTGCTGCTTTAATGAACGAATGGCTTGTTCAACTTGAAAACATATCACCATTCAATGCTGAAGCGATAGAGCATGCTTTCAAAGCTTTCATTGAAACGAAAAACTTAGGAATTGGAGCTGTATTACCATTATTTAGATTGTTAGTTACGGGTAAAGGAATGGGGCCTTCTATGTTTGAGATTGCAGCCCTGTTGGGTAAATCCGAAACGGTTTCAAGAATAAAAGGCGGAATTAGTAAACTCGGATAAATGCATAAAATTCTGCTTGAAAATATGATATTTCATGCCAAGCATGGCTTCTTTGAAGAAGAGAACATTATTGGTGGAAAATTTGAGGTAAACCTCGAAATAGAAACAGATTTTCAGCAAGGCTTAAAAGAAGATGAATTGTCGGGCACAATTGATTATTCAAAGGTGTATGATTTAATTGCTTTAGAAATGTCTGTTCCGGCTAAATTGTTAGAAAACCTTGGTGGGAGAATCGTAGATGGCATTTATAAAAGCTTTCCGACCGTTCAATTCGTGAAATTAAAAATCAGCAAATTAAACCCACCAATTTCAGGAGAAGTGGGAAGGGTAAGTATAGTTATAGAAGAATAAATTTTTAGCTTGCTAAACTATATGAATTGCTTAATTTTGTCAATCCTATAAAAAAGGTCTCGTGGCCGAGTGGCTAGGCAGTGGTCTGCAAAACCATCCACAGCGGTTCGAATCCGCTCGAGACCTCAATAAAATGCAAAACCCATCCGACGCTAGTCGGATGGGTTTTTTGTTTGTCATGTTTTGCGTCAAACTTGTTTGTAAGCGGAATATGACAAACAAAAAATGAGCACGTAGTGCTTTTGCAAAAGTATTGCTTGTCCGCCGAAGTGAAGCGTAGGAGGAAAGCACCATTAATCGAAACACGGATGCCCTCAGGGAATCCGCGAGAATTTTACTCATAAGCGTATATCAAAAACAAAAAATGAGCACGTAGTGCTTTTGCAAAAGTATTGCTTGTCCGCCGAAATGAAGCTTAGGAGAAAAGCACCATTAATCGAAGCACGAAAGAGCGTAATAAATCAACGTTTAAAAATTTAAGCAAATAGATTTGGCCATTCAGTTAAATTAACGAGCGTTAATTAAAAACAAGTAATTTTATAAGATAAATAAATTCTTTTATGAACACAATTGAATTACTTCGGGCTAGAATTAACAATATGGTAAATGTATCTCAAAACAAAGCCGTATTAAAAGAGCTTGATAAGATATTAAAGAAAGCGGTTTCTGAAGAGGTTTATCAATTGTCAGATGCTGAAAATGAACTTTTAAATTTAGCAGAAGAAGACATTAAGTATGGTCGAGTAATTTCTCAAGAAGAACTCGATAAGAAGGACGATGAATGGATGGTTTAAAAATTACTTGGACCCAAGCTGCCATAAACCAAAGAACAAACGTTTTTAATTATTGGAATAATAGAAACGGTAACAAAAAACACATACAACAAAATTAAATCGAGGAATTAGAGCAAGGTTAGAATTACTTAAAACCAACCCCAAGCTTGGGGTTGAAACAACAAGAAAAGACTTTCGGGTTTTGTATTACTTAAACTATGGGATTCATTATAAAACAGCAAAAAACTTTTTATTTATTGTTGGGTTCTGGGACAATAGACAAAACCCAGAAAAATTATTACAACTATTAAAATCGAGCTAAACTCTATGTCCAAAATCTTACTCATCGACAACTACGACTCTTTTACCTTTAACTTGGTTCATTACTTGGAATCTTTGACAGACCTCAAAATTGTAGTAGTTCGGAATGATGAAATCGATTTTTCTAAGATGGATCAATACGATGCTGTTGTTATTTCGCCAGGACCAGGTTTGCCTAAGCAAGCCGGTTTATTAATGGATTTTTTAGCAGCCTTTGCCAATCATAAGAAAATACTGGGTATTTGTTTAGGTCAACAGGCAATTGCAGAGCACTTTGGAATGCGCTTAAAAAACTTAGGCGAGGTCGTTCATGGTCAAGCTAGAAAAATAGAAGTTCTTCAAGTTAATAGAGGGGAAAAAGAAGAATCTGGATTATTTAAAGGTTTACCAAAAAACTTGACCGTAGGCCGTTATCATTCTTGGGTGATTGAACCAGAAAGCATGAGTACAGACTTTGAAATTACCTCTACAGACGAGCAAGGAAACATCATGTCAATCCAACACAAAAAACTACCAATTAGCTCAGTTCAATTTCACCCCGAAAGCATATTGACAGAATTCGGGAAAGAAATGTTGAAAAACTGGTTAGATGCCTAACTATGTATTGAACTAAAAACATCAAAAATGCTGCAATTAATTTTGTTCTTTAGTATAAGAACAAGATGAGAAGCATCTAAAATAACATTCATTCCAATTACCAATATCGCCAAATAAGAAATAGTCGAAATAAACTGCCAGCCCGAGGCATAACTAAAGACAATAGACCAAAAAAGAGTGCTAATAAAAACAATAGTCCTAATATACCAACTGCAATTTCCCAATAAACAATTCCAAGGATTATTATTCCTGCAATTACGATAGCTTTCATGTACTTAAATCCACTAGCAACTTTATCTGCATTGGCATTGTTTATTTTATCATTTTTAATGCCTTTCAATATCATTTCTTTTCTATTGAGGTCATTTTTTTCTGCTAATGTCATCTCAATTTCGAAAAGTTCTTTAAAAAGAAAAGCATCTTTTTCCCAACCTAAACATGCCAAGAACTCTAGAAACTTCGGCCAAATTTCAGCTTTCTCAGCTTTTGAAAAAGATAAAATTTTTCCATCGATTCGGTTATAAACCTCTTGGTTTACACGATCGATATGAGCATCTTTTAAGTTTTTTGCTTTTAAAAGCTGAGCACTAGAAAAATTCGGAAAAGCATTTAATTGCTTCTCAAATAGAATTGCCCAGCGAATGGAGTTTAATAGACCCATGGATGATACTTTTTCCTAAAATTATGAAAACGAAATCACAGTTCGTGACAACTAAGAGTTTATTATGCTCCAGTTTCTAAGAATTGCTTTTCTGAGGAAAAAGGAACTATGCAAAATACATGAGCAAATACTTTATCAAAAGCAAAAAAGTTAATTTTTCAATTGGTATTGCTTTACAAACTCCCTGTTCTTCCTCCATCAACAGGAACGTTGATTCCGTTAATATATGAAGCAGCAGGAGAAGCTAAGAAAGCAGCAGCAGCAGCTATTTCATGAGGTTCTGCAACTCGCTTCATAGGGACTGCATTTTCAAATTGAGCCATTATTTCATCTTGTGACTTTCCGAGTTTTTCGGCTTTATTACCTACAATTGAGCTTAATCGTTCTGTAGCGGTTGCACCAGGTAAAACATTGTTAACTGTTATACCGTGAATACCCAATTCGTTAGCCATCGTTTTTGCCCAGTTTCCGACAGCTCCCCTTACGGTATTTGAAACGCCCAATCCATTCAACGGGATTTTTACTGAAGTGGAAATAATGTTAATTATACGCCCATAGCCCGAGTCAATCATTCCTTGTTTCACACCTTGAACCAAGATGTGGTTACATAATAAATGCATGGAAAAAGCAGAAACAAACTCTTCTACTTTAGCATCAACAATAGGTCCTCCAGGAGGCCCTCCGGTATTGTTTATTAAAATATGAATGGGGTTTTGAATAGACTCAACAGCTGTTTTAACGGAACCTACATTCGAGAAATCGGCAACGACATAACTGTGATTTTGATTGACAGTTTTACTTAAATCACGCACAGCGGTTTTTAACTTATCTTCATTTCTTGCCATCAAAAAGCAATTTGCACCCAGTAAAGCAAGTTCAATTGCAATCGCTTTTCCAATACCTGCTGTACTGCCGCAGATTAATGCGTTTTTTCCTGTTAAGTCTAAATTCATAATTTTAATTTTATTATTTCTCCCTTTAGCAAAGGAATGTCTTTTTGAACAATGCTCCATATCAACTCGTCTTCTATCGAATCATACGAGTGAATAATTAAGTTTCTTAACACAATTATCTTCTTATAGTTAGTGAGATTTAGTTGAGGTTCTAACTTAATTAGTTTGCTAATTGCTTCCCCAATAATTTCTAGATCCCTTTCTAAGGCTCTTTTAATAATAAAGTCATTCGAATAAACTGTAAAATTATTTTCTGTTTTTTGAAGAATTTGCTCTATTTCAATAATGATACTTTCAATGTCAAGTATATATTTTAACGCCCTAAAATTCATAGACAGGAATTTTAGTTTTATTTATTTCTTCAATAAGAATGGGGTTCTTTAGTGCCTTTTCTGAAACTAGGTCGATTTTTTTATTGAATAAAAGCGTTAGGCTTTCTAGTAAATCAAAATAATTATCTGCATAATTTAATAACGATAAGCTGGGTTTAAATCGAATTAAAAAATCTATATCGCTATTATCGTGGGTGTAACTCCCTGCTGATGAACCAAATAAGGACAAACTTAAAACATGGTGCTTTTTGCACAAGGCTTTTAGTTTATTTGTTTTCCCTTTTAATACATGATTCATAAACGTAAAGTTAATCAAAAGTGGATTATTAATCTATGACAAGCTGTTTCAAAAGACTTCTACTCAAATTCGCAAATTCTAAATAGAATATTTACCTTCGGAATCTAAAATTTAATACAATGGCTATTCGAAAACCTTTTAATTTCCAGAAATGGATAGATGAACACCGACACCTTTTAAAACCTCCTGTTGGCAACAAGTTGGTTTATGAAGATGCAGACTTAATTGTGATGGTTGTTGGTGGTCCGAATGCAAGAAAAGATTACCACTACAACGAAGGAGAAGAGTTTTTTTACCAATTAGAAGGAGACATCGTAGTCCGAATTCAAGAAGATGGAAAAGCCGTGGATGTGCCTATTAAGGAAGGGGATATTTTTTTGCTTCCAGCTAGAGTTCCCCATTCCCCAAATCGTTCTGAAAACTCAGTTGGCTTAGTCATTGAACTTAAACGGAAGGACAACGAAAAAGATGGACTACTATGGTTTTGTGATAAATGTAATCACAAGTTGTATGAAGAGTATTTCGATTTAACCAGCATTGTTAAAGATTTTCTTCCTGTCTTTAAAAAATTCTATGGTTCAGAAGAATTGAGAACTTGTGACAAATGCAATCATGTAATGGAAGTTGACGAAAGATTTGTATAGGGAAGTTATGCGAATTAACGGACACGGACATTTATTACCTGAGCCTTCTCAGATTCCTCAATTTATGAAAGACAAAAAGCTCTTTTGGATTGATGAGAATAAAAAATTTATGAGACAAGGTAATTGGTCAAGACCAATTACAGACCCTAGTTTTTTCATTAAGGAGAAGTTGCTTTGGATGGAAAACAATCGAATAGACCATTCAGTAATTCTCTGCCTTTCGCAGCTATATTGCAACGGATGGGACGAACAAAGTTGTGCAGATGGAATACGTTTCCAAAATGATTTTAACGCTTCTGTGCAGGCTGAATATCCAGATAAGTTCACTTGCGGGTTCGTTGTTCAGCCATTATATATGGACATGGCTCTAAATGAGATAGAAAGGTGCGTGAAAGAGCTAAATCTTAGTGTACTTTGTTTACCAACACACTTTTTAAATAAGCAAGGTGAGTGGCTTTCTGTTGCAGAAGCAGATGTAGATCCAATTTATGAGTTAGCAGATAAATATGGATTAGCGGTCCAAATACACCCTTACGATGGGGAGAAGATGATTAATCTAAAAGATCAATATTGGAGGTTTCACCTAGTTTGGATGATGGCGCAATGCGCAGATACTTTACACCTTTTTACCTTACGCAATTTGCCCAATAAATACGCTAATATTAGAACCAGCTTTGCTCATGGAGGAATGCTTGGTATTGCAAATTATGGAAGAAGAATTCAAGGCTTTGACGGCCGTCCAGATATTTTTAAAGGCTTAGAAGACCCTCGAACAACTTTAGGACACAAAAACCTCTATTATGATACCTTGGTGCATGATTCATTCACTTTAGAATTACTTAAAAAGCGAGTAGGGGTTAGTCAAATAATGATGGGCTTAGACGACCCATACCCTCTAGGAGAAATGCAGGGTGTTGGAACCTCTTACCCTGGAAGGGTTGTAGATTATGCTATTGAAGTTGGTATCCTAACAGAGCAGGATGGAAAAGATATTTGGTGTAAAAATGTATTGGCTTGGTTAGGAAAGGACAGTAAGAAATTTATTTAGTTTAAGTTTCTTATTTCAACTTTGCCAAGCAAATTCTACATGTAGTTTCTTTGTCAAGCATAATGTTTTCAGTTTAAAGCAAAAAAAAGCCTGTTCGAAAACAGGCTTTTAAATAAAATAATTTGTTTTTAGAACTTGTAACCAACTGCAATTTGAATAACAGAATGCTTAAGATCAACTTCTTTTGTTACCACTTTAGTGCCATTTGGCATACCCGCTGCATCATAAGTAATTTCAGTACTTTCAAAATCTTCAGCAAAAGAAGACAAACTTGTCACATATCTTAAAGAGATATCAATTCCAGACTCTAAGGTGTAACCTCCACCAATAGCTAACCCAAGATCCATACTTTTATACCCATCTTTAACGTCAGTACCATCAGCACTTGCACCCATTAACAATCCAATTTGTGGTCCTAATTCAGCATGAACTTCATCGCTAAAATTGTATTTTGCTAAAATTGGAATATCTAAATAACTAGTTACAAAATTACCTCCATCATAGCTAGTACCTCTTGTAGAGTATAATAATTCAGGTTGTAGAGAAAACGCATCAGAGATTCCAACACTTACAAAACCTCCAACACTAAACCCAATCAGCATTGAGTTTTCTTCAACATCACCAGTTACGTTTGCTAAGTTTAAACCAGTTTTAGCACCAAAATAAGTTTCTTGAGCATTTGTTGCTGCAATTAATCCTAAAGACATTGCTGCAACCATAAATAATTTTTTCATAATATATTAGTTTTTTAGTTTTAACAAACATATGAAAAAATATTAATAAGCAAGAAATGTAAAGACCCTAAATGGAATCCGTTGTTTTACTTAGATTAATCAAAATAATAGGTAAGTGATATCATGTAGGCACTATGCTTTAGATCTAGTGCTGGTTTGGTGGTTGTAGCATACGTGCTATAATCCTCAGACTCTTTACCTATTGAAGAAAACCCCGCTTTATAAACTAAATCGACAGCTAAGCCAGAATCATGATGATAACCAAACCCTGCGACATACCTAGCATCAAAAAACTTAAAATCTTCAGCATAATCAAACTCTTTGTTCCCATACTTTGAATAAATCATCATGCCCAACTCTAACCCTGCTTCTATAGTTAAGCCATAATAAACATTATATTTTAACATTATGGGGTAATCTAAATATCCTAATCTGATGCTTAAAGAGTCGTTTGGCCCATTAGCACCCAAACTGGAATAATCTAAACCAAAATCGATAGAAAAGAAATCTGATGTTTGAATACGATATAACGTCGCTATATATAAACCTGATTTTGTTTTTAAGCCATCGGCGTCTGAGCCTTTTAAGGTAGAAAAGTTATTGCCAACTTTAATTGCAAAAGCTGAATACTGAGCCTTGAGGTTTGTATAACTCAATAAAATTATCAGTGAAACGAATATTGTTTTTTTCAAATCGGAAGTGGATTAATTAAAATTTAAAAGCGGCAAAAAGCTGGATAACGCCATTCTTATAATCAGGGGCTTTTACATTTGTTTTAACAGTATTTGTAACACCATTAACTGTTGTCGTTGTTTCTTCTTCATAGTCATCACCGATGCTTTCTACACTAAAAGTATATCTTACACCAAAAGAAAGACCAGAATTCATTTCGTATTCTAAGCCAGAAGCTAAGGCCAAATCAAAAGATCTCAATTGATCCTTTACGTCATCTTCACCTAAATCACTTTTTTGATTTGCAGAGATTAAATAACCTAACTGCGGGCCAACGTGAAGGCTTATTTGGTCCGAGAATTTCACCTTTACTAAAATAGGAAGATCTAAATATGTTAAGTCTAAGTCAACTTGATCGCTACTATATCCTTTGACAGAATATAAAAATTCAGGTTGTATAGAAAAAAACTGAGTGATGCCTATATTTATTAAGGCCCCAGCATGATACTTAAAAGTGGGATTGATGTCTTTTACATCACTACCATTGATGTAAGCATAATTTAAACCGGCTTTAACTCCAAAACTCGTTTCTTGAGCATTACTAATAAAACCCCAAAGGGCAAATCCTAAAAATAGTATAGACTTTTTCATAATTATGTTTTTTGCAAAAATACCGTTCTTAATTGAGTTAATCTAACCAAAGACTTCTAATGACTTCGTCAGATTGAAATAAATGCTGACGAGGAATTTTTATTCCAGAACTTTCTTTCTTAACTAATTCGGGGTTTATCAAATTAGATTTATTCTTAAAATGTTCAATTAATTGCTTTGAAAATAAAGTCTCTAAGTCTTTATAAAGAATTCCCCACTTGGTTCTAAGTCGGGTAATTAAATAATCGTGATAACGATCTCTTTCGCTTAAAAGTTCCTTTTCAAATGCTAAATTATTTTCTGCTATTCCTTTAATATAAAGTGAATTATTTGAAACATTCCACTGCCTTTCCTTTAGGTTGAATGAATGAGCAGAAGGGCCTAAGCCAAGGTACTTAACATGACTCCAATATGATGTGTTGTGTTTTGAAATGGCTTGATTTTTACAATAATTTGAAAGCTCATATTGCTCAAAGCCATTGTTGTCTATACTGTCTTGTAAAATTAAGTATTGTTGGAAGTTTTTGTCTTCATCAAGCTTGTTTGCCTTTCCAGTTTTTATTAAATAATCCAGTTTTGTTTTTTCTTCTAGCGTTAATGAATAAGATGAAAGGTGAGGAATATCTAAACTAAAAAACACATTTAAGTTCTCTTCCCACATTTGATTGCTTGTGGTTTGACTTCCAAAAATTAAATCAATACTAATGTTTTTAAAACCAACATCTTGTGCTGTTTTTATGCAAGTTTTTGCTTCATCGCTGTTATGTGCTCTATTCATGAATATTAAGTCTTCATTGTGAAAAGATTGCACACCAATACTTAAACGGTTTATTTCTAAATCGTTTAAATCTATCAGCTTTTGTTTATTCAAATCATCGGGATTTGCTTCTAAGCAAACCTCTACTTCTTTTGCAATTGGGAATGTTTTATAAACTTGATTTAATACAACATCAAGTTCTTTTTTTGTTAACAGAGATGGTGTGCCTCCGCCAAAATAAATAGTTTCTATGGGCTCTTCTTCTAAATAGTTTTGCCGCATAATCATTTCTTGAATTATGCTTTCTATTATTCTAGATCGATTTTTAAGATTGGTAGAAAAATGAAAATCGCAATAGGAGCAAGCCTGCTTACAAAAAGGAATATGAATGTATATTCCTGCCATTTTGTGTGACTTTATTGAGTACTATTCTAAAAGTTGTGCCTTCGTTTATTTCTGATTGTTTCACGAAAACCTTACCTGAATGGTAATTCTCGATGATTCGTTTTGTTAGTGATAGCCCTAAACCCCAACCACGTTTTTTTGTTGTAAATCCAGGTTCAAAAATCGTTTTACGCTCACCTTTAGGAATTCCTTTCCCATTGTCGCTAATGTCGATATAAACAAACTGAGATTGATCTGTTACGTGTATGCTAATGTTTCCCTCTCCTCCAATAGCATCCACCCCATTTTTTATAATGTTTTCTAAGACCCACTCCAATAAAGGCACGTTTATACTTGCATGAATTTTATTGCCATTTGTGCTTGTATGCGAAAAATTAACCTTTTTAGACAGCCTGGTTTTTAAATAGGCTAATGTATTTTCAATTACTTTATTGATGTCTTGCTGCTCTAAGTTAGGAGCTGACCCAATTTTAGAAAAACGCTCGGTTACCGTTTCAAGCCTTCCTAAATCACGACTCATTTCGGCAATGGTTTTCTCATCAACATCTCTGGATTTTAAAACCTCTATCCAGGCTAATAATGAGGATAATGGAGTTCCTAATTGATGGGCTGTTTCTTTTGCCATGCCTACCCAAACTTGATTTTGTTCAGCGTTTCTGGCTGTGCTAAATAAGGAATAAGCAATCAATAAAAACAAAGCAATAACACCAAGTTGAATAAAAGGGTAAAACTTTAGTTTTATTAATAATGGAGAGTCATTATAAAAAATAAAATGTGTGTGGTCATCGCCTAAATTTACTTCTATCGGTGTGTTTGCTTCTGACATTTCTGCAATTAACTGATTTAAATAGCCGAGGTTTAAAATCTTAGTAGAGTCAATGTTTCCAAAAGCAATTACATTTCTTGCAGAGTCTGTATAAATGACTGGAACAGATGCCGAGTTGGTAATGATGTCTTTGTTAAAGGTTTCAATTTGTTCGCCCAACACATTTTTTAATTCAGAGAAAATCGTTGATTGATCGTAATATAAAAGGTTTGAATTGTTCTTGTAATATTTTATTTCAATTACTTTTTCTTGTTCCTTCATATTGGCAAGGCGCTTTCTCAAATACGAAGTATCCGACACCTGATCTTCATCTAAGTTGGAATAGGTTATAATTTTACCAGCCTGATCGGTAAGAATCATGGGAATGGTTGTGTTGCTGAATAAAATTTGAGTGTAAAAAGTAGGATCTTCGTCAACATCAGAAAGGCCAACTCTTCGGTTTGCCTCGGCCCAAATCTCGACACGTTTGCGCTCTTCTTCGCTTATTTTTTCAAAAAGATCTTGAGTATAGCTTACCAATTCAGCCTTTCGCTGTATTGCTTCAGCCCATGATTTTGCTTTGTTTTTCTCTTCCTCGGCTATTTGCCCAACCAATATGCTGGTGTACCATAAAGAAACTAACACAATGATAGCTGCTATAGTAGCTAATACAAATTTCCAACGCTGCTTTTTTGAATAAATGTTCAAAATCTTCCCTTGTTTATTCTTTAGACGAGTATCCCTTTTAGAAGGTTGCGAATTTAGTCTTAATTTTCAATAGGAGCTACGTATTCTTCTTCGTTGGGCTTTGCAATTTTATCAATAAATTTTCCAAATTTTCCTTTTTTTTCACTTTTCTTTTCTTCCTCATTTTCTTTCTTCTTATTTCCTTCTTCCCACTCTATTTCAAAAGGGTTCTTTTTAGGTTTTGGGTTCGTATTTATATCTTTAATTGTTGTATCTTTTTTAAACAATCCAAACTCTTCATTTAAAATCTTTTTGATGGTTTTTTTCTCTTGGTTTACTTCATTTTTTAAATGTAATTTTAGTTCTGATTTATCATATCCAAACTTGGGCTCATCAGTCGTTCCATACAATTTCAAAAACAGCTTTGTTCTTCCTAAACCATCATCTTCTTCATATCCAAATTCGTTGTTTTTTGGCTTTTTTACTTTTTTACCTAATATTTCATTCAATAAAATCACAAAATGATAATCCAAGGCATTGTTAAACTTATGCTTACCTGATACACTTAGGTTTAAAGCCGAAGATTGTATTTCAAATTGCGGAATAGTTAAGGTACAATCTTGAACGCTTAATTGATTTCTCAATGATTTAAATCTGATTCGTTTAAGTTCATTTAAATCCACATAATCAGAAAGCGCCTCTAGGGCTTTAACATCCTTTAGCTCTCCATTGTCTATTATAATGTCGGCATCAATTTTCAATGAAGCCAAGTCTATATTGAAATAGCGATCCATATAAAAGGACACATTTAAATCAGAACTAGTTAAACCACTAATGTTTTCAGCTAAAACGGTTTTTTGATTGAAGTTATTAAAAGTTTTAAAAACCTGATTGATGTCAATGTTGAGCAACTGAGTTTTTGTAAAAAAGGCCAGTTTTTCATTTTTCTCATGCAAGAAAAAGTCCCCTTTAATTTCTCCTCCTTGACTTTTAAAACTAAGGTTTCTAAAATCTAATCGTCCACCTTTTACCATTAAATCACCCTTTAGGTCAGTTAAATCAATGTCTTTGTATTTTACATGATTATATTGGTTTTCAAGATACAAAGTCAAGCGCTCAGAAAACTGAAAAGGAGTTGAATCTTTGGAACTCGATTCTTTAATGAAATTATTTATGTTAAGTGATTTAGATTGTATAGCCAAATCACAGATTAGATGTTCTTTTTCTGAAAGTAAGTAAGGGACTATGTTGAAAAGCTTACCAGAAACAGACAGTTTGTTGCCGTTTAAAATGCTGTTCAATTTAGAGATTTTAAAATTTGCATTTTGAAGGTTAATTAGTCCTGACAAAGAATCTATGTTGAGTTGTTCTTTGGAAATATTAGTAGTAATCTGCTGCAGTTTTACTTGACCTTCAACCGTTGATTTTTTAAAATCAGCAAGGCTGTATTTTTCAAATTGCTCTAGTTTTCCTGTTAAGCTGAGGTTTGCAGATATACTGCCTTTGTTGTTTGTCAATTCTTTAATCTCAAAAAAATCGATTGCATCGGCCAACTGAAAATTCAATGAGCCATTAAAAACATATTCTGGCATGACGAGGTTTTCAATTTTTACAGAACCTTCAATTTTACTTTTGTTCAATTGTGTAGAAAAGTTCTCAACGATTATTTGTGTTGTCTCCAATTTGTTTTCAGCCCCGTTACTAACACTTCCCATTAAGAAACTATTGCTAAAAACGAGGTCAGTGTTTCTCTTTTCAAAAGCTCCGTTTTTTATGGCAAAACTGATATTGAAAGATGGATTATTTAATGGACCAACTTTCCCACTTATGCTGCCGTTTATACTGGCTTCTCCTTTTATTTTATAGTCTGCTAAAGAGTTTTGGATGGATTGTGGTAAAATGGTAATGGTTTTTTCTAAGTCCGTTTCTTTGCTGTTAACCGATAGGTCGATGTAAGTTTCATCTTGATAATTTACAGTGCCAGTTAATCCAAAATTTAATTCTCCGATACCAATAGTTACATCTTTCAACATCAATTCATCTTTAATTTGATCGATGTTTCCTTGAGCAAAAATGTACAGATTACGATTGTCTATCGCTTTAAATGTGCCGCTAACTAAATTCGCATTTTTAAGCTGTGTTTTTATTTCCAAATCGGTATCATCAGCTGAAAATGAACCTTTAGACGTGGCTTTTTGTATATTAAAATCCGTATAGAAAATTCGAGAAGAATCAGAATAGCTGAATGCAACTTCATGAATCTCTACTTGTTGTAAGTTTACCTTGAAGTTTGTAGAACTACTATCTGAAGATTTCCAAAACAAGTAGTTCTCATGCCCATATTTATCGATTTGAAGCCTGCACATACCTTGCTTTAATTCAATTTCTAGAAGCTCATATTTTTCTTGATACAGATCTATTAAATTGAATTTACAATTCAACTTCGCTGCATGTAATAGAGTGTCATTCTCGTTTGTACTTGAGTAAATAACCACATTGGAAAACTGAACCGATGCAAGAGGGAAGGTTTCTAAAATTTTAAAGTCAACTTGTTCGACATCAACTTTAGTCAGTAAGTTTTTGTTTATTTCTTGAACCACAAAAGCTTTGATGTCGTCCCCGTAAAAACGAACGATAATAAAGGAGCCAACCAGAATAAGACTGATTAGAAAAAGGATCGAATAAAAAAAATATTTTAACGCTTTCACGAGGCTAAAACGAATCTCTATTTACGATTGTTGTTTAATTCCAGTAATTCGATGTAAAAAGCCAATTTCTTTTTCAGTTAAGAAACGAAATCGACCACGAGGAATATCTTTTTTAGTTAAACCCGCAAATTGAACTCGATCTAAGCGCAATACTTTGTAACTTAATGCTTCCATCATTCTTCGGATAACTCTATTTTTACCGGAGTGCAACTCTAAAGCAATTACACTTTTGTCTAAGCCTTCTTTTACATACATCACTTTGTCAACCGCAACTACGCCATCTTCTAACTCAACACCTTCAACCATGCGCATCATGTCTTTTTGTGTTACGTTTTTATCCAAACCAACTTGATATACTTTTTTGATATTGCTACTGGGATGCGTTAGCTTTTTAGTCATTTCGCCATCGTTGGTAAATAGTAATAAGCCTGTTGTTGCACGGTCTAATCTTCCAACAGGATAAACACGTTCCATACAAGCTTTACCTACTAAATCCAACACCGTTTTCCGGTCTTTAGGGTCATCCATGGTTGTGATATAATCCTTGGGTTTGTTTAGCAATAAATATTGCTTTTTTTCTCCTTCGATTTTTTTGCCATTTACTTTAACTACATCACTCAACAAAACCTTGGTTCCTAATTCGGTTACAATTTTTCCGTTAATTTCAACAACTCCATCCGAAATCAAAGTGTCCGCTTCTCTTCTGGAGCAGATGCCAGCATTTGCGATAAATCGATTTAAACGAACTATATCTTGCTCGGATGACGCAGAAGTTGTCGATTTAGATTTTTCTATCACTCGTTTTTCTTTGCTTACAATTTTTGGTTTATCTTTAGAAAAAGAAACGGTCTTTTTCCCTTGAAATTTATTGCTGTTGAATTTCTTTTCCATGAATATTATAAAGGGGCAAAGTTAAGTATAATAAAGAGTTGATATAAAGATTAGACAAGCTGTAACAAAATGAAATTGCTATCCGTCACAAGGTTGTAGTTTTACCAAATAAAATGACTGTTAAAGAATATAATAATGCTGTTGAGCTTCATTCTGATCATGTTTTTCGGTTTATACTGAAAAGCATTCGCGATCAAGAAAAGGCGAAAGACATTGTGCAAGATGCTTTTGAAAAGTTGTGGCACAAGGTTGAAGAAGTTGACGCATTAAAATGCAAGGCTTATTTATTTACAACCGCTTATCGCAGAATGATTGACATTATTAGAAGAGAAAAAAAGCAAGGTAATTGGAACGAAGTTTCTGAAAAGTCCTATTCGCACAGTGGTCATTATTCTGATTTAAGCGAAATATTACAATCGGCCTTAGCTCAGCTGACAGAAGTGCAACGCTCGGTTATTATGCTACGAGATTACGAAGGATATGATTACAATGAGATAAGTGAAATAACTAACCTTTCTCTATCGCAAGTGAAAGTGTATATTTTTAGAGCGAGAAAATACTTGAAAGATTATTTAGTAAGTATAGAAACGGTAGTGTGATGAAGATAAATAAAAGCAATTACGAAGCATATTTTTTAGATTTTGTAGAAGGCAAGCTCACTGCAAATCAACAAGCAGAATTGGATTTATTTTTAGCAGTAAACCCAGACTTAAAATTTGAATTAGATTCTTTTGACGAAGTGATTTTGCCCAAAGAAGAATGCGTGGATAAGATTGCTAAAAGCGAACTAATTCGAAATGAAGAAACCGGCTTAAACGAAATGGACTATTTGTTGATTTCCGAATTGGAGAACACCCTTTCTGAAGAAGATAAACAGAGCCTAATACGATTAAATTTTGAAAGCAGTAAGGTGGACAAAGAACGAGCATTCTATTCAAAAACAAAACTGAATAAGGATGAAGTTGTGCTTTTTCCCAACAAGGCAAGAATGATTAAAAAGCCAGCAAAGCTGATTTATTTTTATCGATATGCTGCATCTGTAGCAGCAGCAGTTTTGGCCTTGTTTCTTTTCAATTTAAATTTTCCGGATGACCAATATGAACCTCGAAAAATAGAGTTCGCGAATAGTGAAATTGAAAAGGAAATTCCAATGAAAGCGGCTTATGTAATTTTTGAAGAGCAAAAAGCAAAAGAGCCTAAAACCTTGAAAAAGAACAAACCTTCAACTATTATTTATGCAGCCCAAAAGCTTGAAAAACCAATAATACCAGCATCATTTAAAGAACAAGAGCCAGTTATAAAAATTTCGGAAGCGGAGAGTCTAGCCGAAATACCAGCAAAGGAAACGCCAAAAGAAACAGAAAACCAACGGATGGAACCGAATGAAGTAGAAAAACAGGAAGAAAAAATAGCACAAGTTTCAGCATCTGAAGAATTTGTTCCACTAGTCCAATTTGCCAAAAATAAGTTTAAGGAGGAAGTACTTAAAAATAAAACCTTAACAGAAACCTTGGCCGAAGAATTAGCCGCGGCGACAAATCAAAAGATTAGTTTTGAGGCAGTAAAAAACCAAGAAGGAAAAACAGAACAACTTGCTATTAACATCGGAAAATTCAGTTTTTCAAGAAAAAAATAAGCCGAGCTGTAACAAAACAATTACTTGTACGTCACAATACAAACGCCTTAAAAACGGATTTGAAATTTCACTCGAGGGCAATTAAAATTCAAACAAAAGGGAAAAAATAGAAACGATGAAAACAAATATGAAATATAGAAAAACAATTGCATTTGCAGTTTTAATGATGTTTGGAGCTGGGTTAATGGCACAAGAAAAAACTGACACGATTAAACAAGTAAAGTCAGACTCCATTAAGTTTTCTTGGGGAAATAGCAAAGTTATAATTGTGGGAGGAGACAATGAAGAAGATTCAAAAGAAGATGATAGTAAAAAACAACGTTACAATCATTTTGCGGGGATAGACATTGGTGTAAATGGATTTTTAAATCCCGACATGGGAACAAACCTGCAGAAAGAAGCTGAGTTTATGGATTTAAACTATGGAAAATCAATTGCTGTCAGCTTGAACTTTTGGGAGAAGTACATTCCAATAGCCAAAGAGAAATTCGGAATAATGACGGGTTTGGGTTTTGAGTTTAACAACTACGACTTAGACAGAGATGTAACCATTTTTACAGATAAAGACACCACTTTTGGTGTGGACATCGCTTCAAAATCGATAGAAAAAAACAAATTCAAATCCACCATGTTGAATTGGCCAGTTATGTTAGAAACTAACATTGGCAAAGATGCAAGGCATTCATTTCACTTAGCCGCTGGTGTTATGTTAAGTTACCGAGTAGGATCTAAAACAAAACAAATTTATGAGGAAGGCGGCAAAGAGTTTAAAGTGAAAAACCGCAATGATTTTAACATGAATCCCTTTAGAGCAAATTTAACAGCTAGAGTTGGTTATGGACAATTTACCATGTTCGCTTCTTATAGCCTCACCGAAATGTTTGAAGACAATGACGGCCCTGAGATTTATCCTTTTACGGTTGGTATCTCTTTAGCAGCGTTTTAGTTAAACTACAGAATTAGGGTCGAATCCATTCCAAATTTATTTGGAATGGATTTTTTTATAATAAAAAGCTGTTTTGTTTTTTACTGTATGTAATTCAAGTTTTTAAGTACCATTTTAGCTCTGGAATTGGTTGATAATGATTTTACCTTCCACAAACTCCAATTCAAGAGTGTTAAAAACACTTATTCCAACCTTCAAAACCCTACACTTTCTTAAATAAATTGGTACATTCGATTTACAGTAGAATTGAATAAAATAGATTATGTCAGGACATAGTAAGTGGTCAACTATCAAGCGAAAAAAAGGAGCAAACGATGCTAAGCGAGGCAAGATTTTTACGCGTATTCTTAAAGAAATAAACATTTCAATAAAAGAAGGAGGAAACGCAGACCCAGATGCAAACCCAAGGCTTCGGGTAGCAATAGCAAATGCCAAAGGGGTGAATATGCCTAAAGACAACATAAACCGAGCTATTAAAAAAGCTGGAGACAAAGACAGCGAAAACTACAACGAAGTGACTTATGAGGGTTATGGGCCTGGTGGAATCGCTTTGTTTGTAGAAGCAACTACCGATAACATAAAACGCACAGTTGCCAATGTGAGAGCCATTTTTTCGAAATACGAGGGGAGCTTAGGCACGAACGGCTCATTAGAATTTCTGTTTGATCGAAAAGGAGTTTTTTCCATCCCAATGTCTGTATTAAGTGAGCGAGATTTAGATGAATTAGAAATGGAACTCATTGATGGTGGTGCCGACGAATTGGATAAAGACGAGGTGTTTTTGACCATTTATACGGCTTTTGAAGATTTCGGAAACATGCAGAAGAAACTAGAAGAATTAAACCTAGAACCCGAAAGCCAAGAATTAGAAAGAATTCCTAAAACAAGACAAGAATTAGATTTTGAAACCGCAAAAAAAGTACTGCGCATCATTGAAAAGTTTGAAGAAGACGATGACGTGAACCATGTTTTTCACAACATGGAGATTACGGAAGAGATGGAAAATGAATTTGATATTTAAAAAAAACTAAACCCTAATCAACTCGTTTAAAATGTGCTGTAAAATGTCTTAAAAACTCTGGTTCGCAGGTAATTTCAAAGCCTTTAGATTTCTCTTTTTCCTTAATTAACTGTTCAAATACTTCAATAACATAATCTATGTGGCTTTGGGTATATACTCTTCGTGGAATAGCCAAGCGTACAAGTTCCATGGAAGCTGGTATTAACTTTCCAGACTTTTCGTATTTTCCAAACATTACTGATCCGATTTCACAAGCTCGAATTCCACCTTTTAAGTATAAATCGCAAGCAAGCGCTTGACCAGGAAATTGCTCTACAGGAATGTGATTATAAAAAGATTTAGCATCAACATAGACTGCATGTCCTCCAATAGGCAAAATAACTGCAACCCCAAGCTCCGAAAGTTTTTCACCTAAATAGGTAGTGCTCTTAATTCGATAGTTCAAATAATCACGATCAAAAACTTCAACCAAACCAATGGCAATGGCTTCCATGTCTCTTCCTGAAAGCCCACCATAGGTTACAAAACCTTCTTTTATAATCAAGGTGTTGGTGCAGCTGTCGGCTAGTTTTTTATCTTTTAATGCGATAAATCCTCCCATGTTTACCAATCCATCTTTTTTGGCACTCATCACAGCGCCATCGGCCAATGAAAACATTTCTTGGGCAATTTGCTTGTAATCTTTGTTGGCATAACCTTCTTCACGTTCCCCAATAAAATAAGCGTTTTCGGCAATTCTACAGCAATCTAAAAAATAGCGAACTTTGTGTTTTTTGCAGACCTTTTGAACTGCTTTTGCGTTTTCCATGCTCACAGGTTGTCCACCGCCACTGTTGTTGGTAACTGTTAAAATTACAGCACCTATATTTTTTGCACCGTATTTTACAATATTTTTTTCCAACAATTCTACATCCATATTTCCCTTAAATGGATGAATAACTTCGGGTGACTTACCTTCTTTAATGACACAATCAATGGCGGTAGCTCCAGAATATTCTATGTTTGCTCGTGTAGTATCAAAATGAGTATTGCTGATAAAAACTTTGCCTTTTCCACCAAGCATAGAGTATAAAATATTTTCACCAGCTCTCCCTTGATGTGTAGGAATTACATTATCGTAAGTAGTTAAATCGCTGATAACGGCCTTCATTCTTTTCCAGCTTTTAGCGCCAGCATAAGATTCATCTCCTCGCATAATTCCAGCCCATTGTTCTGCACTCATGGCAGAAGTACCACTATCGGTCAATAAGTCAATAATTACATGTTCGGCATCTAATAAAAATAAGTTGTTATTCGCTTGACTCAATAGCTTTTTTCGTTGTTTTTCGGTGGTCATGCTAATAGGCTCAACTGATTTTATTCTAAAAGGTTCGATAATCGTTTTAAAACTCATAATGCTTGTTTTTATATAATATTTCCCAAATAAAATGGGCTTTTCGTTAAATTGGATAAGTATGTCCGAAATTACATAAAAATCTTACTTTTGCCACATTAAAACAAAAAATTTTTATCAATAAGAAAAAGAGAGAAGACTTATGAATATGAATCAATACCCTGCAGAACCATTTCGAATTAAGGCTGTAGAAACGGTAAAAATGACGACACGAGAAGAGAGAATAGCAGCAATTAAAGCAGCTGGCTATAATACATTTCTGTTAAATTCGGCGGATGTTTATATAGATTTGCTAACAGACAGCGGAACCAACGCGATGAGCGATCGGCAGTGGGCTGGCATAATGATGGGCGATGAAGCCTATGCTGGGAGTAGAAATTTTTTCCATTTAGAAGAAACAGTAAGAGAACTATTTGGGTTTCGGCATATTGTTCCTACACATCAAGGAAGAGGAGCAGAAAATTTACTTTCGCAACTAGCTATAAAGCCAGGGCAGTATGTTCCTGGGAATATGTATTTTACAACAACAAGGTTTCATCAAGAGCATAATGGTGGAATTTTTGTCGATATTATTCGCGACGAAGCACATGATGCTAGTTTAAACATTGATTTTAAGGGAGATATTGACCTTAATAAACTAAAAAAATTAATCGAAGAAAAAGGGGCAGAAAACATTGCTTATGTCTGTTTGGCTGTTACGGTAAATTTAGCTGGAGGTCAGCCAGTTTCTATGAAAAACATGCGTGAAGTTCGCGCACTATGTAATGCTTATCATATTAAAGTGTTTTTTGATGCTACACGTTGTGTAGAGAATGCTTATTTTATCAAAGTAAAAGAAAGCGGCTATGCAGATAAAAGCATACGCGAGATAGTTTTTGAAATGTTTAGCTATGCCGATGGCTGCACCATGAGTGGTAAGAAAGACTGCCTCGTAAACATTGGTGGTTTTCTTTGTATGAATGACGACGATTTGTTTGAGTCGGCTAAAGAATTGGTTGTAGTATATGAGGGAATGCCTTCTTATGGAGGAATGGCTGGTAGAGACATGGAAGCCATGGCAATTGGACTAAAAGAATCGGTAGAGTTTGAATATATTGAACACCGAGTTATGCAAGTTCGATATTTGGGAGATAGGCTAAAAGAAGCAGGGGTTCCTATGATTGAACCCGCAGGCGGGCATGCAATTTTTATAGATGCTCGTCGTTTTTGTCCACATTTGAAACAAGAGGAATTTCCTGCTCAAAGTTTAGCGGCAAACTTATATGTTGAATCTGGAGTTAGAAGCATGGAGCGAGGCATAGTATCAGCCGGAAGAGATAAAATTACAGGTGAACACCATCGCCCAAAATTAGAAACGGTTCGTTTGACTTTACCACGTAGGGTTTATACTTATCGTCATTTAGATGTGGTAGCCGATGCAGTGATTGAGCTGTTTAAAAACAAAGAAAAAATTAAAGGTTTAAAGTTTATATACGAACCCAAACAACTTCGATTTTTTACTGCTCTATTTGAGGAAATCTAATTCTTTGTCCTAATATTTAAAAATTAAAAACAGCCCATGAATCAAATTCATGGGCTGTTTTTAATGTCAGTTTAATTAATACCGATTTAGCTATCAAAATCTACGTTTTTAAAAAAATCAACTCCTTATTTTATACAGCATTTAAAAACTTAATTGGTATAATGTTAATTTTTAAAGTACACTGAAGCAATTAACGTTAATTCCTTGAATAGAGATTGCAACTGATACTTATTTCAGAAAAACAAGGTTTCGTTTAAACTGAATTTATTCCCCTAAACGATAAATTTCAGAAATACCTTCTAATTTTTTAGCAAAATCAATTTCCAAATCAATTAATCTACCACTGTGGATATCAAAAACCCATCCGTGAACAGAAATACCTCTAGAGCGATAAGCCAGTTGAACTTCGGCAGTTTTTAAAACGTTTATGCACTGTTCTTGTACATTTAATTCCACCAATCTTTTATATTTTTCTTCTTCGTTTTCGATGGCATTTAATTCAGTTCTATGAATACGATATACGTCCCTAATTCCTCTTAACCAGGGGTTTAGTATTCCTAAATCTTGCGATTGCATGGCGGCTTTTACACCACCGCAGTAATAATGGCCGCACACAACAATGTGTTTTACTTTAAGTTGAGCCACTGCATAATTAATCACAGACATAGCACTTAAATCTAAGTTAGAAACCATATTAGCGATGTTTCGATGCACAAAAGCGTCCCCAGGATTTGCACCAATTAACTCTTCGGCTGTTACTCGGCTATCAGAGCAACCTATGTATAATAATTGGGGACTTTGACCTTCAGATAATTCGTTAAAATAATTAGGATCTTTATTTAATTTGTCGTTGACCCAATTCCTATTGTTTTCAAAAATTTGCTTAATGTCCATTTTTAAATTTTAGTTTTTTGATTAAAAAGGTTAAAAATAATAGATTTGAAGAGAAATCTCACCCTTTTTTCTATTTTTACCAACCTAAATTATTAAGAATGCAAGATAAAATTAATGCCTTAAACAATAAGATTGAAGAAGCTCAGCAAGGTGGAGGAGAAAAAAGAATTAAGGCTCAGCACGATAAAAATAAATTAACTGCACGAGAACGCATCCATTTTTTGATGGATGAAGGCTCTTTTGAAGAAATTGGAATGTTTGTTACACATAGGAGCAATAATTTTGGTTTGGATAAAAGCAAACCCCTAGGCGATGGAGTAATTACTGGGTATGGAACAATTAATGGGCGGTTAACTTATGTTTTTGCTCAGGATTTTACCATTATGGGAGGATCATTGGCAGAAGCTCATGCTGAAAAAATTGTTAAAGTGATGGATTTAGCCATGCAGAATGGAGCCCCAATTATCGGTTTAAATGATTCAGGTGGAGCGCGAATTCAAGAAGGGGTGGTTTCATTAGGCGCTTATGCTGATATTTTTTATAGAAATACCTTATCAAGTGGGGTTATACCACAATTATCTGCCATTATGGGTCCTTGTGCTGGTGGGGCAGTTTATTCACCTGCATTAACCGATTTTATCAGCATGGTTGAAGGTTCTGCATACATGTTTGTAACAGGGCCAAATGTGGTTAAAACGGTAACACACGAAGAAGTAAGTTCAGAAGATTTAGGAGGTGCGTCTGCACATTCAACTAAATCTGGGGTTACACATTTTACTTATGCCAATGAAATTGAATGCATCAATGGATTGAAAAAACTGCTTTCTTACGTTCCTCAAAACTGTGAAGAAGATGCTCCATCTATCGCATATACTGCAGGCAATGAGAAACGAGAAAAATTAAATAGTATAATTCCCGATAACCCAAATCAACCTTACGACATTCGTGAAGTTATTTCAAATACAGTTGATGGAGATAGTTTTCATGAAGTTCATAAAGATTTTGCTGAAAACATTGTCGTTGGATTTGCCAGATTAGCAGGAAAATCAATAGGAATTGTTGCCAATCAACCAGCTTATTTAGCAGGAGTATTAGACATAAAAAGTTCAACTAAAGGGGCGCGATTTGTTCGTTTTTGCGATTGTTTCAATATTCCCCTTTTAGTTTTTGAGGATGTACCAGGGTTTTTACCAGGAACAGATCAAGAGTGGAATGCCATCATTACTAATGGGGCGAAATTGTTGTATGCTTTTAGTGAGGCTACAGTTCCAAGAATTACAGTAATTACAAGAAAGGCTTATGGTGGAGCTTATGATGTGATGAACTCGAAACACATTGGCGCAGATATGAATTATGCTTGGCCTTCTGCTGAAATTGCAGTTATGGGAGCTAAAGGAGCGGCCGAAATTATTTTCAAAAAAGAAATAAAAGAAGCAGAGGATTCAGAAGCTAAATGGAAAGAGAAAGAAGCCGAATATGCTGAGATGTTTGCAAATCCATATAATGCTGCTGCAAGAGGTTATGTTGATGAGGTAATACGACCAGACCAAACTAGAGAAAAATTGATTCGCGCATTTAAAATGTTAGAGAACAAGGTGGCTGTTTTACCAAAGAAAAAGCATGGGAATATTCCTTTGTAGAATAAGTAAAAACCAGAAAAAGTAGAATTCTAAATCTACGACTATCAACGTATTTTATTTTTAGGATACTAAATATTACTTTAGGCTGATGAAAAAAATTCTTTTTATCAGCCTTTTTTGTGCGTTCCAATTCGCTTTAGCAAATGGCTCACACATCGACAGTTTGAGAGGTTTAATAAACCCAATTGTTAGCGATACCACTCAAATAAACATTCACATCAATTTGTCATCAGCTTATATTGATATCAATATAGACTCAACAAAACATTATGCTCTAAAAGCAAAAAAACCAAGCGAAGACTTAAACTATACCCGAGGGATTATTAAAATCAACAACCTATTGGGAAATTGCGCTCAACGAAAGGGGGATTTTGATGAAGCCATGTCTTATTATGAAATTGTAAAAAAGATTTCGATAGAAACTAAAGACGATAAAGGAATGGCGATAGTGCTTAACAACATTGGAATTATTCATACTCAACGAGGAGAATACAATGAAGCATTAAAAGACTATTTGGAAGCGATAGATTATGAAAAAAAGATTGGAGACAAAAAGGGATTAGCAGAAGGGTATAATAATGTTGGTGTAGTTCATTATTACATGGGCGACATGGAAAACACTTTGGTTTACCTAAAAAAGGCAACAGAGATTACGGAGGAGATAGGCGACAAACAAGTACTTAAAAAGTCGTATATGAATATTGGAGCTATTCATTTGTATAATAAAGAATACAAAGAAGCGATAGAATATTATGAGAAAGGATTAGAAATTAGTAAAGAATTAAATGACTTAAGCGATATTACAATAGCTTACCATAATTTGGGCGGGGTGTATGATGATTTTGGAGATTATGAAAAAGCAGAAGATTATTATCTAAAAGCATTGGCCTTTCACGAAAAATTTGAAAATAAGCGGGGAATTGCTTTAGAATTTGTCAATTTGGGAGAGCTATTAAAAAATCAAAAAAGATACCCTAAAGCGAAAGTGTATTATACTGATGCTTTAAACATTTCAAAAGAGCATGGGTATATGAACATAATAAGTTCGGCTTATGCTGGGCTAGCTGAGACTAATAAACTGCAAGGAAACTTTGAAATTGCTTATGATAATTTGGTATTGCACTTGAATTATAAAGACAGCTTGCTGAACGAAGAAAACGCAAAAAGTTTTGCTGAGTTGAGGACCAAATATGAAACCGTTGAAAAAGAAAAAGCTTTGGCTGAAGAAAAAATAAAGTCAGAATCATTAGCGAAAGAAAAAGCTGAAGCAGAGCTAATAGCAGCAAATCGCAAAAACTGGATGTTGCTTTTTGCCGCCCTAATTATAGTTGCTGTTCTGGGTTCTCTTGTAATTATGCAAAAGAATAAAAGAAAGTCTCAGGCAGAAAAGGATGCGGCGATTATTGCAGAAAGAGACAAAGGCACACAAGCGGTATTTAATGCACAAGAAGAAGAACGCAAACGCATTTCAAAAGACTTGCATGATGGAGTGGGCCAACAATTAAGTGGGCTTAAAATGGCATTTCAAAAGCTAGGAACAGAAATTCAAAGTTTAATTCCAGACAAATCGGTAGAAGTTGAAAACCTGAGCAAAATACTATCGGAATCGGCAGATGAGGTCAGGTCTATTTCGCATCAAATGATGCCTAAAGCTCTAACAGAACTGGGATTGATTGAGGCCATAGAAGATATGTTGAATAAGTCTTTGGGCATTAGCAAAATTGATTATCAATTCGAACATTTTAGTTTACATGAAAGGTTAAGCGAGAAAATTGAAATTAGTTTGTATCGGGTTGCTCAAGAGCTAATTAATAATATCATTAAACATGCAAAGGCCAGCCATGTGTCTGTTCAGTTGTTTAAAAATGCTGGCAAAATAATACTTGTTATTGAAGACAATGGTTTGGGAATAAAAGCTGGGGAAAACAATGGACACGGCTTATTGAACATAAAAAGTAGAGTGAACACATTAAACGGAGAAATAAATTTAGAACCAAGTCCAAACTCAGGCACTTTAGCGACAATTAGAATTCCACTAAGTTAATTCTTCCATCACTTTGTCCATGCTTTTAAAAAGCTCTTTCCAGGTGTATTTTTCAGCAGCGATTTTTCTAGTGTTATCTCTAAATTGATTCCAAATGGATTCGTTTCTAAGCAATTTGATACAAGCTTCAGCAAAATCTTTTGCATTTTCATGAATGAATATATCTCTTCCATTTGTTAATTCTAAACCTTCTGCTGCAACAGGCGTAGCAACACTAGGAACGCCTCTGTATAAGCCTTCTAAAACTTTGACTTTCATTCCGCTGCCAAATCGCAAGGGGGCAATATAGGCGCGAGTTTTTTGCAAATAGGAATCTAAATCTTTAACGAAGCCTGTTAAAATTATTCTTTTGTCGTTTTTACATGCTTTTACTATTCTCTCATTTGGGTTTTTTCCCATAATGTAAAACAATACTTCTGGTTCTTGTTTAATAATCAAAGGCCATACTTGTTCTAAAAACCAAATTAAACCATCAATGTTAGGCTCCCAACTTAAGGTGCCCATAAAGCTAATTGCTTTTTGGGTTTCATTAAAGTTCAAATCGGGTAAATCCAACAAGGTATCGTTGCCTAAATGATAAGTAACATGGTGTTTTTGAGTATTAAACCCATGCGTTTTATACAAATCAATATCTGATGGTGTTGAAAAAATTAAGTCGGACTGACTAAACAACAGCTTCTCATATTTCTTTACTCGGGAAGCTTCAAGGGTTAAAACTATTTTTTTGAAAGGGTTGTTGCATAAATCTGCCATTCTTTGCCAAAGCATAAATTCGGCATTATGCGTATGCATAATTACTTTTCCCTTATAGTTTTTTGGTACAAATTGAAAAACTTCATAGTGATCAACTAAAATAATGTCTGCCGATAAAGAGGCGGCTTCTATTTTTTTGTTAAAAGAGTTAGACTGATTTCGAAACACATTTAAACATGGAGCAGAAAAATAACTCTTCAATAAATTAATTGCAGATCTAGGAGTATTTAAGGGTTCGGAAATATAGTTGTCTAGATTTACAGAAGACAAAAACTCTTTTTCATATTTTTCATCATCGTCTTTTAATAGACAAGCCACAGAAAGGCTATAGTTTCGAGCTAGATGCATTACATAATTCCACGATTTTACTGTCCCTCCACTAGTTGGAGGATAGGGAAGTTGAGTCGTTAAAAAAAGGATCTTTGTTGAGGGCATATTCCAATTAAATGGCTTGCGAAGATAAAGAAAACTATAAACTCAATTCTTAGTAAGTGCGATGTAATAAACCAGAATATTTATATATTTTAGCTTAAATATTTATATACACTAATTTGCCTAAGTCGATAATCATAGTAGATGACCATCAATTGGTTTTAGATGGACTAACTTCCATTGTTGCTGAGATGAAGGAATTTGAAATTATCGGCACTGCAAGAAATGGAAAAGAAGGAGCCTTGTTGGTTCAGAATTTAATTCCCGATATCGTATTAATGGATATAGATATGCCTATTATGAATGGATTGGAGGCTACTAGAAGAATTAAAGAGTTTAAAATAGCTTCAAAAATTATTATTCTTACCATGCATAATGAAGTTTCTTTGATTAAAAAAGTAATGGAGATTGGTGCGGATGGATATTTATTAAAAAACGCAGATCGCCAAGAGTTTAGTGATGCATTAAATATGGTTTCAAAAGGCAAATCATACTTTAGCTCAGAAGTCACTCAAACGCTATTAGACCCTAATTCTAAAAAGCACTCACATTTTGAAATCGACCCAGACACTATACAACTTTCAAAATTAACTGAGCGAGAAATTGAAGTATTAAAACTAATTGCCGAAGGTTTTTCCAACAAAGAAATTGGAGATCAATTGTTTATTTCTCATAGAACTGTTGACACTCATAGAACCAACCTAATGAAGAAGTTAGACGCACATAATATTGCTGGTTTGATCAAATTTGCCATCAAGAATGGCTTAGCTAGTTAATTCATCTAGGGTAAACAACGGATGTAAAATCCGTTATATCCTCTATTTTTCACCCTTGTTTTCTTGACTTATTTCGTGGTATAAAATAATACCATGGATACAATTCAAACATTACCGAGCGAAATCCTCACTAAAAGAGAAATCGAAATTTTAAAACTAATTGGTGGTGGGTATTCAAATACCCAAATTGGTAAGTTATTGGAAATTAGTCACCGAACTGTAGATACACACCGCACAAACATTAGAAATAAACTAGGAGTTAACAGCCTTGCTGGTATGATTAAGTATGCTCTAAAAACAGGATTAATTCAATAGGAAAATCAATAGATTAAACTGGGTAATCACTCTATTGCTAAGGAGTAAAAACGCAAGTTAATTTGAATAAAAAACGACATAAATGAAAAAAAGTATAACAATCACATTGCTTTTGTTTGCCACATTAGTGTACACACAAAATATTAATGAAAACTTTGAAAAATGGCCAGTAATTGAAGAACCAATTAATATCACTGGAATAGACATTTCTCCTGATGGCAAAGAGGTAGCCCTGGTAGGGGGGAAAATGAAAAATGTTATCATCTACGACTATTCCAATAAGTCAATTATAAAGGAAATCCCTATTACAAAGGATTATGGAGGTTTCAATGTTAACTATTCAACAAAGGGGAATTACTTATTGCTTCAAGAGCGTGTGTCTGATTATTCAACAAAAAAATCCTCAACAAGAGATTACACTATAATAGATTTAAACAGCAATAAAGCAATCCATTCATTTGATAAAATAAGTGATGCCAAAATCTCTGCCGATGAAAAAGAGCTTTTCACATTAGAAAAAGGCAAAGTATATATTCGGGATTTAATTACAGGGGAAATTAAAAAGAAGTTTGAACCAGAGGATGCCACCAATGTATTGGCAGTTAGTCCTGACGGTAAAGAATTGGCAATAGTAAAAAAGCCTAGTAAAAAAGAAGTGGCGATGCTTGCCAGTAAAAATGTGAGCAAAAAAGTTATAAAAGCAGTTGCAAAAATCAAGTTTCTAATATCCATTTACGATTTAGAAACCTTTGAATTAATAAACTTAGTGCCAGATTTTTACGACAACATCAACCAGTTGTATTACATGCAAAATGGCGAAAAGTTGGTCAGTTTTAATGTGGCTCAAAATTCTTATGTAAACATTGCTTTACCTAAAAACAATTACCAGCCAACACGAGAAGGCTATTCAGGCAGGTCAACCATGCAGCCAGATTTTTCTTACAATGCCACAGGAGAATATTTTGGGATTGCAACTTACGAAAAGTTTCCTGTTGTAAATATTTATAATGTAGAAACTGGAAGCACAATTGACCAATATGATACCCGCATGAAAATATGGAAAAACATTAAAAACAACATTTTTGCCGGTACCAATACCAGTTTTGTGTTTTTGCCAGACAACAAACATGTATTAATTGCCTATGGCAATTCAGTAATAAAATGGAGATTTAATAAATAACACGACGATGAAAAACATAACAAAAACAATATTAATGAGTCTGATTCTTTTTTTGAGTATCTCAGCAAACGCTCAAAAAACACCTTATTATAATACGCAGGAGCAAGCCATTGAAGCTGCATATATAGCGTTTGACAACGAGATGAATTCAGGTGAGCTAAAAGAATGGGCTACTAGTAAGGGAATTAAAGGGAGCTATACTTTTGACATTACCATAGGTGGTAAAAAAGGTGAAGTATATACTGTAAGCACCATCGAAAGAAGTGAAGATGGAGAAATAGGACATCAAAACAGCTTAAAAAACTATGTAAAGTTAATGCGCATGCCCTTTAAATTACCAAAAGATAGAAGCTATAAGTTTCGATATGAATTCAAATTTTAATTATACACTAACCTAAATTTTAAAAAAATGAAAAAGCAATTAATCGCTATTAGCACCGGTCTCTTATTGAGTATTGGTCTATTCGCTCAAGAAGACATGAAAGTTGAGTGGACAAAAAAATTCGAACATAAAGCGGAGCGAGTGGGCACTGGATTAGAAGGCCCAAACGAAGTCAGCTATATAGCCACCGACAAAGAAATAACGGTTTTTAAAACCTCCGATGGCTCAATTGTTTGGAGTAAACGTTACAAGGAAATGGTTCCAAGGTTGAGAAAAATTGATGCATTTGCACCATTTTGGGAGTCCGACGCCATCTTTTTATTTGACTATAAGTTGGGAAAGGACCAGTTGGCTGTTGTTGATTTAAATACTGGAGATGTATTGTGGGAAAGCACTATTTATCAAGGGCTTTCAAGCAGTAATATTACCTATATCGCTGAGAAAAAAGGATTTATTTTATCATTAGAAGGTAATTTAACTTTCGTAGATGCAAGAACAGGAGAAGAAAAGTGGGAAACAACTGCGTTTAAGGGTTCTATTGCAACTTCTACTTTTGTTGACGGCGACCTTGTTGCCTTAAACGTATCTCCTCCCGGATTAAAAGGGCTTTTTAAAGGCTTTAAAAATCAAATTGCCAGAATTGATATGGCTAATGGAGATTTAAAATGGACACAAACTTATATTGGGATACCTGAGCGAAAAATTGTAACTGGTGAGCAAGTTTACAAAATGAATATTGAAGGGGATAAAGTTTTTTTAACCATGAATGGACTTCAAGTATTTGATTTAAAAACAGGTGCAACTTTGTGGTCTGCTGCATTTGATAATACACAAGGTGGTTCAAAAGGAGCCAATGGCTCTTATGCGCTTTATGGAACAGTTGCAGATCCATTAAGAGTTGGGAGAGATGTTTATATTGTTGAGAAAACAAAGAAAAAGAAATTTGTAATTAACAAATATGATGTTAATACTGGAAAAAACTTGTGGTCCTCACCAGAGTTTAAAGCTGCTGAGGCAATTCCTAATATTTTTGTAATTAACGATAAATTAATTGCACAAGTAGGGGGAGCTGTTGAGTTTCAAAGTATTTCTATATCAAAAAACTCAGATGGTACAACTACGATAACTCGAACAGTTGGAACAACAAACATTAAACCTTTTGGTTTAATGGCATTTAATGTAAGCGATGGAACACCAGCTTGGGATTCTGAGAAATTCAAAAAAGGGATTACCAATGCTTTTGTTGATGGAGAAAATCTAATTGTTTGTAGTGGAAAGTCCTTGTACTCTATTCGCTATTCTGATGGTAATGTAAATTATGAAGAAGATGTTAAAAATGGTGGAGTAGGACTAGCAGTTGAAATTTTAAAATACAAAGATAAAATTGTTGTTGTTGGAGAGAAAGGTGTGTCAACCTTTAAAATTTCTGATGGGAAGCTAATTGCGGCCAATAAATATAAAAGATCGAAATCGGAAAGCCTTGTTGACAATATCTTGTTAATGAGAACTGAGAAAAACGACTTTGCTGCATTTAATTTAGACGATTGCTCTTATGTGATGTACAATGCCAAAAAAGATTCTGAACAAGAATTAAGTCAAGACGGAAAATTTGTTTGGGCATATGAGAAAAAAGAAGTTACAAAATTAAAAACGCGCTAGGTTAGTGCACATTTATGAGGGGAGTTAAACATTAGATGTTGGCTCCCCTTTTTTTAATTATAAAACAGATGAAAAGGATATTATTTTTCTACGGTATAGTTCTAATTTCATTGTCTTTGAATGCTCAAAGCCAAATGGGGAATTATTATTTTCAGCAAGGTAAAGTTTTGTATGAAGATGATGATTATGAAGCAGCGATAGAACAATTTGAAAAAGCACTTGAAAAAGATGCAACGCATGGCGACGCTCTGTGTTATTTAGGTTATTCCTATTCGGATTTAGGGAAGCACGCTAAAGCTGTAGAGGCATTTAATCGTTTAGAGCAATCTAATCCGGACTATTCGGCATGGTACTTTTATATTCGAGGAAATTCAAATATAGAAATAGGTGACTTAGAAAATGCAAGTATTGATTTTCAGAAGTTTTTAGATGGATATTCGCAAAAACCAAACTTGACAGTTTATCATCACAAAGCGGCATATAAATTAAATTATGCCAAGCAATCCATTGCAGTTAGGAAATTAAAAAATAGCATGCCTGATCCTGTTAATCTCGGTTCAGCGATTAATTCCGTTTCTGATGACATGATGCCCCAAATTGACCCAACGGGAACCAGGTTATACTTTACCAGCAACAGAAAAGGCGGCCTAGATAAAGTTGATGAAGACGAAGAAAATGACTGGGGCGAAGATTTATATTTTGTAGAAAAAGTAAACGGACAATGGTCTGTTCCGAAATTATTACCAGAGCCAATTAATTCATACGATAATGATGGAACTTCAACTTTTTCGGCAGATGGACAAGAAATGATTTATGTTAAATGTGGTGACGATGAAGGAATTGGTAGTTGTGATTTATACTTGTGTGAACTTAACGGTAACGAATGGAGTAAGCCGATTAACTTGGGAAACGTAGTAAACAATGAAGAATGGGATTCTCAACCCTGCTTAGCTTCTGATGGTCAAACATTGGCATTTGTGTCGGGTAGAAAAGGGACGTATAACGAAAGCATGGATATTTTTATAAGCCGAAAAAACAAATTTGGACAATGGGGGGTGCCTGAAAATTTAGGGCCGATTATTAATACACCTTTTGGTGAAAAAAGCCCTTATTTGGCTCCAGATGGGAAAACCTTATATTTTGCTTCTGAAGGACACCCAGGTTATGGTTCTTATGATTTATTTGTTAGTGTGTTTGAGAATGGGAGATGGTCAAGTCCTAAAAATCTTGGAGCACCTTTAAACTCATCTGGAGAAGACACTTATTTTACGATTTCGGCTAGTGGAGAAAGCGCTTTTTTTGCATCCAATAGAGGTGGAGCCGGAAAATTGGATATATATTCCATTGATTTGCCCGACGAACTAAGACCAAAACCATCGGTAATTGTAAAAGGCGAGGTAAAAAATGCCAAAAACAATGAATATATAGACGCTTGGGTGTTGGTAGAAGATATTAATACTGGCGAGTTAATCGCAACAGCCAAAAGCAATTCTGAATCTGGAGAGTACTTAGTAGTATTGCCTTCAGGAAGAAATTATAGTGTGTCGGCAAACAAAGAAGGGTTTTTCTTTTATTCCAATAAGTTTGAGGTGGAGGAAACTGCTAAATATGAGGAGTTTATAAAGCACATAAAACTTGAACCAATAGAGAAAGGGGCTCGCGTAGTATTAAACAATATATTCTTTGAGACAGGAAGCGCTGTATTAACTCAAGATAGCTATATAGAGTTGGGCAAAGCAGTTGAATTATTGAAAGCCAATTCGAAAATGGTTGTTGAGGTAGGCGGCCATACCGATAATGTTGGCTCAGATGATGCTAACATGCAGTTGTCTCACGAACGAGCTAAGTCGGTTCGAGATTATTTAGTTAAGGCTGGAATTAAATCAGAAAAACTACAAGCAAAGGGATATGGCGAAACACAACCAGTAGCAGATAATGAAACGGAAGAAGGTAGAAAAACCAACAGAAGAACGGAGTTTGTTATTTTGGAGAATTAATAATTAGTGTCATTTTATATGTCTAAATTAAACTAGCCAATCTCAGCAAATTTTTTTTCTATATTTTTAAACAAAAAAAATATGAAGGACATTAAAACGATAATGGGTTTGATTATAGCTACTGTTGGTTTATTAGCTTTTACAAATGGTGGCCAATATGAAACCTTAAAAATAGGCGAAAAAGCAACTTTACTTGATTATGAAATGAAAAGCACTTCAGGAGAGAGTATGAGTTTAAATCAATTAAAAAAGGTGAATGGCACACTAGTTATTTTTTCTTGTAATACTTGTCCATTTGTAATTGCATGGGAAGGAAGATACCCAGAAATTGCAAACATGGCGAATGAAAATCAAATTGGTTTTGCTTTAATAAACTCAAACGAAGCTAAAAGAAATAGCGAAGATTCCATGGAAGAAATGATTGCTCATGCTAAAGTAAAAGGCTATTCTAATATACCCTATTTAGTAGATCAAAGATCAAAATTGGCCAATGCTTTTGGAGCAAAATCAACACCCCATGTTTTTTTATTTGACAAAGATTGGAAGCTAGTATATGAAGGCGCAATTGATGATAATCATAAAGATGCCGAAGGAGTAACTAAGAAGTATTTAGAGAATGCGTTACAAAACTTAGCTAAAGGAGAAGAGATAAATCCTAAAAATACAAATGCGCTTGGTTGTAGTATTAAAAGAAGTGCAGGATAGTAAAGTATAACAAACTCATATTTTCCTGAATAAGGATTAAAAACTAAAAAGCCCTCATTCTCCAATGAAAATGAGGGCTTTTACATGAGTTAAAGCTATAATTTATTTATTTTTTCTTAGCACCAAATTGGTATTGAAAGCCAACCGCTAAAACATATTTAAACTGTGTTCTTGGCCCAATAATAGGAAGGCCATTTGAATCAACTTTTTGAATTCCTTTTGAATCAGTTTCTGCAATATCAATATCATGATCATAAATCAATGAAGTAGATATAGTTGTGGTTATGTATTTGTTTACCTTCATCGAAAGCAAGTTATCCCAGTTTACATCAATGTGGGTTGGTTCCTCAGAATAATTAGAGAATAAATCAACATTTGTTTGAAAAGTAATGTTTTCCATTAATTGCTTTTTGTACAACATTCTCATATATCCCCCAACTTCAAGTCGAGTATTTTCACCGCTTTTAGTTTTTTCTCCCAAATTGTTGTATTCGGCAGCTTCTACGCCATATGCACCTGCGTCTGCTAATTCTTGAATGGTTACCATGGTTAATTTAGCAGTAAATGGAGAAATAAACATGGTGAAGTTATCGTTGGGCTTATAGTCCATTCCTAGTGCTCCAAGTAAATACCCAGGAGCCAAGAAGTCAGAGATTACATTAGCTTTACTAGGGTCACTATAACCTCTTGTAAATTGAGATTTGAAGTTCATTAAACCAGCATAATACCAATCTTCACTCGCCTTTTTTCCATACTTAGAAGTTAGCAAAATACGGTCATCAGATTTAATCCAACTTGCTACACCTTGTTTTACTTCACCATAACCTAAAGTTAAGTTGTTGTCCCAAGCGGAATTTCCTTTTTTATAATTTGCGAATACATCTAAAATACCGCTAACAGTAACTGAACTTTGACCACCAGCAGCCCAATTTGTCAAAGAAACTTGGGAAAAATTAGCACCAAACACACCGCCAGTTTTCCAACCTTGTGTAGTATCTGAGTTTTGTGCTTTAAGTTTTTTTTCAGCTTCTGTCGTTTGAGCTGTGACACCTAAGCAGGTAATTAAAGCTGTAAATAGAAATATTTTTTTCATATTAATCATTGTAGTTGTTTTTAGTCTTTATGAACATGTACATCCATTTGTGGAAATGGAATGTTTATGCCTTGTTTGTTAAATTCATTGTATATTTTTTCGTTGGTTTCCATGTAAACCGCCCAGTAATCACTAGAATTTACCCAAACTCGTGTTGCTAAGTTTACTGAGCTATCTGCTAAGGCAGAAACTTGAATAAATGGAGCTGGATCTTTAAATACACGGCTATCTGTTGTTAATATATCCAATAAAATTTGTCTTGCTTTTTGAATGTCATCCCCATATCCAATTCCTACAGTCCAATCTACTCTTCTAGTTGATTCTGTTGAATAGTTGATTAACGACCCAGTTGATAGACCGCCATTTGGGATAATAATTGTCTTGTTGTCAGGGGTTTTAAGGATAGTGTTAAAAATCATAATTGAGTTCACAGTACCAGAATAACCTTGTGCTTCAACAAAGTCTCCAACCTTAAATGGCTTTAAAATTAAAATGATGACTCCTCCAGCAAAGTTCTGTAAAGTTCCCGACAGGGCCATACCAACAGCCAAACCCATAGCACCTAAAATCGCTACAAAAGAGGTCATTGCAATGCCCAACATAGACATAACTGAAATAACCAGTAGAGCTTTTAAAAGAGTGCCGATTAAGCTCTTTAAAAATGGGATTAAAGATGGATCCATCTCTCTTTTTTCAAATCCTTTACTAATCCCCTTCATTATTGTTTTAATAACCCAAAGCCCAATAACTAATGTTATGATTGCACCAATTAATTTGGGCCCATAGGAGAATACAAATTCCATAAATAGGTCAGTATAAGTAGTTAAATCTTCCATAAAATATTTTTTTAAAAATTAGGCGACAAAATTAGAACATTTATCGACTAATTGAGTTAATTAATAGCATTAATATTGTCAATATGGGAAAAGCATTTATAGTACCTATCATAGCAATCGTTTTTTTATTTGTCGATTGGTACGCATTTCAACTGTTTAGAACAGCTTTTTTGGGCTTTTCAGCAACAACACGGCAAATTCTAAATTGGCTTTACCTTGCTTTTATGCTTTTGGCTCTAGCCTCATTTTTTTATTATCATTTTGGAAATCCAGACACATTGGGCAAGCATGCACGCACTTTTTTGATGACAGTGGTTTTTATGCATTATTTATCAAAAGTGGTATTGATGCTTTTTGCTTTTATTGATGATATACAAAGAGGAGTTAGGTGGGCAGTTTTTAAATTTTCAAACCCAGTTGCAGAAACAAATACTTCTGGAATTACAAGGTCAGAATTTATTGCTAAAACAGGAATTATTGTAGCTGCTGCGCCCATTATAAGTTTAAGCTGGGGTATTATTTCTGGAGCTCATGATTATCGTGTTCGTAGAATTAACGTTCCAATTAAGGGCTTACCTAGGGCATTAGAAGGAATTAAAATTGCACAAATTTCCGATATACATTCTGGTAGTTTTTGGAACAAAACTGCTGTAAAAGGAGGGGTAGAAATGTTGTTAAAGGAAAAACCAGATTTGGCGCTTTTTACAGGAGATTTAGTTAATAATAAAGCAACAGAAATGAGCGAATGGGGTAGTATCTTTTCTAAAGTTGAAGCACCTTTAGGAACATATTCTGTTTTCGGAAATCACGATTATGGAGATTATACCCAATGGGAGTCGCCCCAAGCCAAACAAAAGAATATAGCAAATTTGTCAAGTATTCATAAAAACATGGGTTGGGAATTATTAATAAATGAGAATAGAATTATAGAAATTGATGGAGAACAACTTTCTGTTATAGGCATAGAAAACTGGGGAGCGAAAGCTAATTTTCCTAAATATGGTAAAATGGATGTTGCCATGATGGGAGTTCCCGAGGGTAGTACTAAGGTTTTATTATCACATGACCCAAGTCATTGGCAAGCCGAAGTATTACCAAAATACCCTGAAATAGATTTAACTCTTTCAGGACACACTCACGGGATGCAATTTGGTGTAGAAATTCCTGGATTTAAATGGAGTCCAGTTCAATATATGTATGACGAGTGGGCAGGTTTATATCAATCAAAAAATCAATATTTATATGTCAATCGGGGTTTTGGATATATAGGTTATCCTGGTCGTTTTGGCATATTGCCAGAAATAACTATCCTAACTTTACAATCAGCTTAGCTTAGTTTGAAGCAGCTGAATCAGCATACCCAAATACTTTCTTCAACAAACTGGTTGTTCGCTCAATCGGATTTTGTCTTATCGCCAATTCTTCTTTTGCAATCTGTAAAAACAAACCGTCAATAGCTTTTCCGGTCACATAAGCAGGTAAGTCTTCGTTTACTTTATTTACAAAAGGAATTTTATTGTAAGTACCAATGATATCGGTCCAATATTTTGTAGCGTTAACTTGATCAAGTGAGTTTTTAATTTTTGGTTGAAATGCATTTACTAAATCGCCTCTCGTCTTGCTATTTAGGTAAGTTGTTGCTGCACTATCGGAACCAATTAAAATGTTTTTTACATCTTGAAAAGTCATTTCTTTAATGGCATTCACAAATAGAGGTTTTGCTTCAATTACTGCTTTTTCAGCAGCTTCATTTAATGAGTTGACAACACGATCTACTTCACTACTTAAACCAATATCACGCAATGTATTTTCAACTTTAACTAACTCTTTTGGGAAAGGAATTTTAACTTGTGGGTCGTTTAAAAAACCTCCAGCCACATTCAATTTATTAACTCCCGAGTTAGTGCCTTTTTCAAGGGCTTCCTTTAAGCCACTAGCCATCTCAAACTCACTGGGTATCATAGAAACGCCCGTGCCATTTGTCGTGTTTTCAATTTCTTTTATAATTTGATCGAGATTGCCACAAGCAGATAAAACACTAAGGCAAAGAGAGGCAACAATAATTTTTGTTTTCATAGGGATATATAGAGGGGCAAAGGTCTATATAATCCAATAAAAAATGGCATTTATAACAGATAAAACAATACTAAAAAGTATAGCCCAGCCGAAGTTTTTGACTTCAAAGCCAGTTAAGAGTTTATCGACTAATAAAATCATAAGGGCATCAATCACAAACAAGAAAAGCCCAAGCGTTAAAATAGTTGCAGGAATGGTTAAAAAAATTAAGATTGGTTTTATTGTGGCATTGACTATTCCTATTATGGCTGCGACTAACACAGCGCTTAAGAAATTTTTTACTTTAACTCCCTCTAAAAATTTGGCACCTAGAAATACGGCAGCGGCATTAATTAAAAGTTTTACGATTAAGCTCATGTTGAATGTTTTGAATAAAGCATTTAAAGTAAGAACTTTTATTCTTCTTTTTTTCCAAAATAGGATTTAAAATTTTTTTCTAGAAGTAATTGATGTTTTTCCAATAGAATCTGATGGTTTTCAAGCAATTCTAAATATTTATTTCTCCAATACGCTGTAGAATTTTCAGTACTGCTTGATTCTTGGAGTACAGCGTATTGGTAATCTTTAGGGATATTAACTAGCCTTTTAAAGTCTTTGGAGAAATCATAATTTATTATAAGCCCAATTTTTAATATGGTATCCATTGAAACATTAGGCATGGCGAATAAATCGTAGATATGCCTTCTACTTTTACCCATTTTTTTAGCCAATAAGGAAATCGGATATTCTACTGAGCGGACTGCTTTTTCTATAATTGCACCTTTATGTAAAGCCATTTTACAAAAATGTACCTCACCTTGTATTAAATATTTTACATATAATTTACATTTATGTAAAATTTTTCTACATTTATTCTTTCTTAAAGTAACCCTTTGGAAATCAACTTTAAAAACTAAGCTCTGGAATTCAGGAGACACAGAATAGAAACCAGACCAAACAGAAAGTAAAAACCAAAGAATATTTTTTGAAAAAAACATACATTTTAATTGAATGGTTTAACTGATTGATTATTAATGTTATAACTTTCTTAATCTATTAACTAAAACAAATAATGCCATGAACAAACTTAGACACTATGTTAAAACTGCTCTATTGATTGGGCTTTTAACAACAAGCACTACTACTGTGGTTGCACAAACCAATTGTGAAGAAGCAATTGAATACACGATTGGGAATGAAGAAAAATATGACTTTGAAGAAGGACAAACGGAATATTTTATTTCATTTCTAGCAAATAATTCAGAATTGACCTTGAATTTGAGTCCATTCGAAGAAGAACCCATAACCACAATTGATAATGTAAAATTGTATGCTTTTTCAGATTGCGGCGATTTAGAATTAAAATATCAAAGAGGTTTGACAGATTACTTCCCATCAGATAATTTTATTTTCACGGAATTAATTGAAGAAAATAATTATTTGATTCGATTAGAAAGAACAGAAAGTTCAGGACTAGGGGAGAAAAGCTTTAATTTTTTGATAAATCGTTCATACAGTTATCCATGCCCTGAATTTACGTCTGAATGTGGCGAGATCATTAAAAATGGTGAGTTTTTTTATGCTAAAACTGAACATACATCTGGAAACTTGAGTCATACTTTTTTTCGGGATACCTTAGTTTGTGAATACGAAAACGCTTTTGGTTATTATGCCCCATATTACCATTCGGGACCAGAAGATAGTGCTTATGCGGTGCTATATGCAACTAAGTATGGAAACACAGAGCAAGCACCTGGTGCTTTATTGCAAAGAATAAATGTAACAGCAACAAAAAACTATTCTTTAGCTTATGACTTGAAAGCGGGATTTGATTACTTGTACAAGATTAATTTTCGTTCTACAAATCAAAAACCGGATACTTTTCATGTTTTTCTAACCACTCAAATTTCTCTAGATTCGATACTCGACTCTGTAACTAGCAATAATCCTAATAGACTATATGACCCCATTAGATATTACCAAAAATTTATTGATAGCTTGGGCAACAAGCAATTAGTAGCAAGTATTAGTTCATCTCAGATGCATTCTACGTTTCATCCTTATAATTTTTGTTTTAATGCAAACGATGATTACGATGTCATCATTTTTGTTGCCATTAGTAATACTGGAAATTATAAATTGAAATTTATTGGCTTAGACAATATCAGCCTTAGAGAGTTTGAGAGATTAGATGTAGATCCTTATATCGGGATAGATAATTATTGTCATTTACCAATAACAATTGGACCGGATTGTGTTTTTCCTAATACGACCTATTCTTGGTCGCCAAGCACAGGGTTGTCTGATCCAAACAGTCCAAACCCCCATTCTACTTATGGCAGCGGATTAACATGGTTTTATCAAAAACATACCCTAACAGTCAGCATTGCTGGTAGCACTTGTTCACTTTCAGATACGGTTGTTCTTCATAAAGGTAACTTCCATGATTACATGACTTATAGAAATACAGATTACAATATCCCACATGGATCGGACGTGGATTGGATAAAAGCCAACATGACTCCTAAGTCGGGGACTAGTAATGTGTTCGAGAATTATGAAATTTATTTAGGGGGCTTATTAACCGTTGATAAGCTAATTGATGGCGAACCCTTAACATTTAAAAATTGTTCATTTTATGCCGATGAAAAAGGAAAAATTGTTGTAGATAATACAATAGCATTTAACAATAGATTAATTTTGGATGGAACAAGTATTTCAACTTGTAAAACCAGACTCTGGCATGGAATTGAATTGTGTTCGCAAGATACAACATCCCAACAAAACATGGCTAAAAGCTTAGAATTGATAAATGGGGTAGAAATTTCAGATGCAAAAGTTGGGATAAGAACTGGGCAAACAAATATGCAAGGTCAATTTATTGAAGGTACCGCAGGAGCTTATTTTACTAGCGTAGGAAGTACTTTTAGAAACAATTTTATTGACATTAAATTTCATCCGTATCAAAACTTCCAAGCCGCAAACCCATCCACTTTAATCAAAGACAAAACAGAAATATACGATACCGATTTTATATCTGACGATCAATTGGCTAAAAATTTATTTTTTACCCAAAATCGTATTGAGATGGAAGGGGTAGATGGCATAAAGTTCGGTGGCTGTAGGTTTGATAACCAATTGTCGTTTAATAACTATCCAATAAGAGGGACTGCTATAGAAGCGATTACTTCAAGTTTTAGTGTTTTTGATTATCAAAGTACTCGCTCTAGTTTCAAAGGTTTCGACCAAGCGATATACAGCTATACTCAAAACCCACTGTATAGCCCATATATACGGAAGTGCGATTTTGTAAATAATGTACAAGCCATTAGTTTGAATGGGAATGACTATGCGTTTATTGTTGAAAATACCTTTGAAGTACCTGATTTAGCAAGTAATTTAAAGCCTTTGGGTATTTATATGAACTATTGCAATGCCTACCAAATTGAAGAAAATGAATTTACTACAATAGGCAGTGGAACGGCACAAAGTGCCGTAGGTATTTTAATTAACCAATCTTATTCTACGGTAAATGAATTGTACAACAACAGTTTTGAAGATTTTGAAGTAGCCAGTTTGGTACAAGGCGATAATAAATTGAGCAATGGAACAGGGCTTGTATTAAAATGCAACGATTACGACAACGACGATTATCACATCGCATTAACTTCGGTAAGCAGTATGTTTGGCACAATTAACCCAGAAATTGCTGTAAACCAAGGCGGTAATGCAGGTATTTCTGACCCAGCTGGAAATACCTTTAATGATTTATGCAGTGGTTCTGCCACTAGTGATATACATGTTGACGCTGGCGGTAGTCCTTTCAATTACTACCACCACAGCGATAACATTACGACACCAGTTTGTAGAACAACAAATAGAGTCACAAATATAGATGGTCTAATTTCATATTCAAATAAACAAGATGCCTGTCCTACTAACTTAGGCTCAGGAGGCAGTGGTGGCAATCAACCTGGTGGTGCAAGACAAAGAAGGGTAACCGAAATTAGAAACCGATTAAGTGGCATATCAGCAGGTCAAAAATCAATAAACGATAGCGCAGAATATTTAATTAACGAATACGTGCGTTTGCAATTATTGTCAGATACCATTTCCATAGATAGCATTGTGGCTATGCTAGCAAAATCGGCCAATGCGAACAATGAAGTGCGTATGTTAGCTGCCATGTCGCGCAGAGGCGCCGAGTTTTTTAATACGAAAAGTATTCAGGGCATGTCTAAAGAAGCTAAAACCTATGTCTCTTTTCAGCAAGAATTGAAACAGGGAAGTGGCAAAATATACGATATCGCCAAGCAAGACAATACTCATCCCTATTATATTTGGGCAAAATCGGCTGAAAAACAAAAAAATGGCAGCAACATTCCCGCTCCAGTCAATTTACCCAATCGAGAAAATCAGGAAATAAACAAGAGCTTAAAAGGAAGTCAAATCTCGCTTTATCCCAATCCAGCGAAGAATCAATTTTACATAGCGATTTCCGAAAATTCGACACCTAGCGATGAAACATTAAGAGAACTTCATGTTTACAACATAGATGGCAAAAAGATAAAAAGCATAGATTTAAATTCGAAACAAAATAAATACCAGATTAGTACAGAAAACTGGGCAACTGGAATCTATTTAGTTCGTCTTATTACAAATGGCCGAGAAACAGAAAGCCATAAAATTAGTATCCAATAAAAATGAAAATTGTTTTTCTATTGACTTTAAGTATTGCCCTTAACCTTAATGGTTTTGGGCAATATTTTAATAAAAGCTATGATTTTCTTAATAACATTGACGGAGTGCTTAATATAGAGCATTTGGATTCTAATTTTTTGTTTTTTTCTGGTACAAGAGATAGTGCCGGGGTGTTCTTAGGCATTAACACATTTAGTATTACCAGCAATGGTGTATTGTTAGACTCAAACTTTATTTTTATAAATAACCGAAATATTTACCTTGGGTGGGCTAATTCTACCAGTCCTACAAAAGATGGAGGGTTTATTATTGGTGGAGGAATCGCCGATACCTCTGGTTTTGGTTTTCTGATTAAATTAAACAAACTAAGAGATACATTATGGACCAAAACCTTTGGAGATACCACCGATTATTATACTTTTCGCATGGCTATTCAAAGCAGCGATGGTGGTTATGTAGCGGTTGGAGAAACTTCTTATCCGCATGGCACTTTTAGTGATGGCTGGTTAGTTAAAACAGATTCATTGGGCAATAAACTTTGGGAAAGGAATTACGGACAAATTTCATTAACAGAGCGTTTAAGTTCGGTATATCAATGCCGCGATGGGGGCTATATTTTAGGCGGCGGTAGGCGGCATTTTGGCACTAATCCCAATCCACAAGTACTCAATTTTGACCCCATGATTATAAAAGTAAATGCCATGGGAGTACATCAATGGACTTATATACACAATACCCAATTCAACGATGCAGTGGCTTATGTTATTCAAACATTAGATGGCAATTATGTATTTGGTGCCAGTACATCTCATGCTTCTGGTGGCACTGGCAATGGTTTTGGCAAAGCGAGTTTGCTAAAAATAGACAGTTCTGGTAATTTAATGTGGCACAAAGAGTATGGATTTATTTCTAATAACCATAGTTTTCAGCGAGTTTTAGAATTGCCAGATAGTAGTTTAATAGCCGTAGGCAGAAGAAAAGAAAGTACATCGCCAGTTATAAAAGGCCTAATGGTGCACACCGATAAAAACGGAGATAGTTTGTTTGTGGCTACTTACGAAAACAATCCCAATGGAGTTGACAGTCAGAATTATTTATGGGATGTTGTTTTGATGGATGATGGTGGTTTTATGGCAGCAGGAGAAGTAATCGCCTTGCCACCTGCTTTACCTTATAAACAAGATGCTTGGGTAATTCGGGTAGATAGTAATGGTTGTATTATAAGCAATTGTTTGGTGGGAGAAAAGAGTTTAGAGTTTAGTAAAAAGACAATAGACTTATATCCAAACCCAAGCACTGGAATTGTAAACATAGAAAGTGAAGAAGGAATAAAGAGTATAAGTGTTTATGATATGCAAGGCAGCTTTTTAAAACATATTAAGGGAAGTCTGAGACAGTTAGAACTACCAACAGAAAAAGGCTTGTATTTAATTAGAATTGAAACAGAAAAAGGGCAGGTTTTGAATCGGAAAGTTGTGAAGCAATAGACCTGACTTATTCTTCACCCTTTTTTTCTTCTATAGTATCCAAATCTATTTCGTCTATTTTTGCTTGCTCCGATTTAGTTGGAGAATAAATAAAAGACATGTCTTCAATGGGTATTACCTTTTTGCCACTTGCTACAAGCGCCACAGCCATGATTAAGCTCGAAATAATAATGGTGTATAATAAGATACCAGAGTCAAAACTTTCCGATTGATATTCTGCGGGAATTGCAAAAAACAATAGGATTGTAATTAAGCCTCTCGGCGAAAGATAAACTTGAGGAGAAAGGTCCTTTTGAACAATGAGTTTAAGAAAAATAAACCGGACGCCGTATAGCGCAACCAAAATACAAAGGCTTATAATGGCTACCTCTAAATTGGCTAAACTGGCTAGTGAAATGCTGATTCCAAAAACAACAAAAAAGAAAGTACGAATTACAAATGCCGACTCTAAAGTAACTAAATGAAAGTTTTTCAGTATTTCATTTATTTTGTCTTGAACAATCCACTTTTTTAAAACACCTTGAAAAAAGAGCTTGTTGTTGTTTAAAACCAATCCAAAAATTAAAATAATTAACAAAGAGGATAGGTGAAATAATTTCCCAACCGAATAAAGGATTAATAAAACAGCGATGAGCATAAATAACTTGACCTGTGAGTTTATTTTCTGAAATATTAATACCAAAGCGTAGCTTATTAATATAGACAAAAAGATGGTAATTGTTATATTTCCAACGACATCCATAACAACAACTTGAGCTGTGTCAGCTTCGGCATTTCCAATAAGGAAGTAAAAAAACATAATTCCTAAAATGTCAGAAAAAGTGCCTTCATAAACCATAAACTCTTTCTTATCTTCAGATAATTCGCCAACAGAAGGAATAATGATAGCGCTACTCATAATTGAAAGCGGGACAGCATAAATGAGTGAAGTAAAAAAATCTGGAATGATAAAAAAATTGATGATATAAGCACATGCAAAAGCTGAGAAAACTAATGATAGTAAGGCAACGGAAAAAGATTTCCAAATGGTCGGCCATTTTTCTTTGCTAAGATGAAGGTCTAGAGCGGCTTCTAAAACAATCATGATTAAACCTACAATACCTAAAATTTCTAACAGGCTCGCTTCAGTTGCACCACCAGTGGTGAACCCCATAAAACTAAGTCCTTGCTTAATCAGCAAGCCAAGGCCTATCAACATTAAAACCGAAGGGATATTGGTTTTTTTTGAAATAATATTGAAAAAATAAGAAATAATGATAATTACACTTATTCCAATAATCGCTGCATAAGGTCCTACTACTTCCATTTTTTAATTCCTAATTTATTTGTTGTTTTTTCTTCTACCGGAGGGAAAAGATCATCGTAAATATATTGAGCCAAGATAGGAAAATAGCTTTTAATAATCACATTTATATCATTTTCGCTAGCAGGAAAATTTGTTCTTGAAATTCCAGTAGAAAGTATTTCCCCGTTTTTGTGGTATAAAGAGTAGTGTATTTTTATTTCTCGCTGATACTCCATCTTTTGCATGGCAATGGCATCTGAATAATCATTACGAATATCCAATTCATTGATAAACAAAAAGTATTTGTTGCTAAACTTTTCACTCAGGCTATCGAGTAGTTTTTGATTGGTCACTACTGCTTTCATATAGCGTTCACGATCGTCTCTCTTGCTGACTATTTCACCATTTATAATTTTAGCTCCTTGATAAGAATTGTCTTCCTTTTTCTTAAACTTCGATTTGAGTTTATCTACTTTGGTTTGTTCTTCGGTGCTGGAAACAAGCTCATATTCTAACTTTCTATTTTGATAAATATATCCTAAATCCGAAATAGACTCTTGGTCGTCTAGCAAGTAGAATGAGCTTACATTGCATTTTTCTTGAAACGTATAAAGAATACTTTGGTCGATTGCGGCATTAAAGCGTTCAATAATTTGTTGAGAGTTTAAATTGTTTGCTAAAGCCAAATCACGATTGACATCAGAAAGATACATTTTACTTTCAAACGGTATGAGCAATAAAGACTGATCGTTGAGGTTAATAGGTTCTTCGGTATAGCGCAATGTAGCGTGTTGTGCCAAAGACAATAGACTTATTAGAGTTAAAAAAAGACAGCTGAAAAACTTCATGAAATATTTTTTACAAATTTATTTCAGCCTGTAAGTCAAAAACATGCCAAAGTCCATATTTTAAACACAATGTAGTGTTAACAACAAAGTTTATTGAAATAGCCTTAAAATGTCATTACCATTTGCCAAAAGCATAAGGCCAAGCAGAATTATAATTCCCGCAATTTGAGCATATTCCATCACTTTATCATGAGGTTTTCGACCGGTAATAATCTCGTAAACCAAGAACATTACGTGACCTCCATCAAGAGCGGGGATTGGCAAAATGTTCATTATGGCAAGAATGATAGAAAGAAAAGCTGTAAAATTCCAGAAACGATACCAATTCCATTCGGTGTCAAACGCTTTTCCAATAGTGATAAACCCACCTAAAGATTTATAGGCTTCGGTGTCAGGGTCAGCGATTAGCTTCATTTGTTTTAAATAGCTTTCAAATTTTTCATAAGCTTTATTTATGCCAGCAGGAACTGATTCAAACAAGCCATATTTTTCAGTCTTTAAAACTAATTGTTCTTCTTGTGGTTTTATTCCAAAGCCTAACTTGCCATCACTACTAACCTCTGCTGTTAAGTCAACTCTCTCACCATTTCTAGTAACAACTAGATTTATGGTTTCTCCTTTATGTACCCCAAGAGTTTTTACAACATCTTGAAAGAAAGGGGTCTCGCTATTGTTTATACCAACAATTTTATCTTCTAACATTAGACCTGCTTTTTCTGCATTAGAGCCTTTTGTGACTTGTGCTACAACTGGTATTAATGCAGGCTGAATAAATGCCGTTTGCTTCCGAATCATTTTAGCTCTTGTATCATCGGGAATAGCAACAGAGGTTGTTTCTCCTTGGCGAACGATTTCTATCGTTTTAGCGTTTTCTAGTAGAATTTTTAAAGGAATGTCGTTGAATTTTTCTACAACGTCACCATCGATGGTTAAGATTTTATCGCCATTTTGCAAGCCCATTTCAACAGCCATGCTGTCAGCGTAAATTCCATACGTTAGATTTTCAGTAGGAATGTATTGATCGCCCCAAGTAAATAAAACACCAGCATAAATAACAACACCTAAAATAACATTAACTACAACACCGCCAACCATGATAATGAGGCGTTGCCAAGCAGGTTTAGATCTAAACTCCCAGGGTTGAGCAGGTTCTTTCATTTGCTCCGTATCCATAGACTCGTCAATCATTCCAGAAATCTTGACATAACCACCTAAAGGCAACCAGCCAACACCGTATTCTGTATCTCCTTTTTTAAATTTGAACAAAGAAAACCAAGGGTCAAAAAACAAATAAAACTTCTCTACTCTAGTTTTAAAAAGTTTTGCAGGTATAAAATGGCCCAACTCGTGAAGTATAACTAAAATAGAGAGGCTAAGAATTAATTGAGCGGCTTGAATAAGTATATCCATTCATAAAATTTATGACGCGAAATTAAGTATTCTAAACTACCTAATTTTGCTTAAAAGGAATGAATTAACAAGCCTTATGAAAATCATCGAAAACAACTTATTTTAGCAAAGAAGTCGCTATAGCTCGGGCTTCTAAATTACAATCAACATAGTCGTTAATAGTGGGTTTTGCAATAAAGTCAGTTTGTCGCATTGTTTTCTCATTGATTTCGGCAATTTGCAAAAAGCTGATTTGCTCATTTAAAAATGCAGCATTTGTAATTTCATTGGCTGCGTTTAATGCACATGCTGCTGTTCCACCTAAATCTAAAGCTTGGTATGCAAGGCTTAAATTTTTAAAAGTTTTTGCGTCTGCCTTTTCAAAACTTAAAGTTGGATAATCTAAAAAGTTAAATCGCGGAAATTCGGAGTAAATTCGGTCTGGGTAAGACATGGCATATTGGATAGGAAGTTTCATGTCTGGTAAGCCCATTTGAGCTTTCATGCTGCCATCTTCAAACTGAACAATACTATGAATGATGGATTGTGGATGCACAATTACGTCTATTTGGGAAGAGTTTAGGGCAAAAAGCCATTTCGCTTCGATTACTTCTAATCCTTTATTCATTAGAGTTGCTGAGTCTATGGTGATTTTTGCTCCCATTTCCCAATTGGGATGTTTTAGTGCTTGTGCTTTTGTAACGCCAGCAAGCTTCTCAGCAGACCAACCTCTAAATGGACCACCAGAAGCAGTAAGGTAAATTTTTTCAATTTTATTGTGAAATTCACCTGCCATGCATTGAAAGATTGCAGAGTGTTCTGAATCAACAGGGTAAATTGGGACTTGGTGTTGTTCGGCTAGCTTAGTAATTAACTCACCAGCAACTACAAGCGTTTCTTTATTTGCCAGGGCAATTGCCTTTTTTGCTTCAATTGCTGCAATGGTAGGTTTCAACCCAGCATAACCGACAAGAGCGGTTACAACTAAGTCAATTTCTTCCATTTGCACTACTTGGCTCAAAGATTCCTCACCAGCATAGGTCTTAATGTCGTGATTCCAAAGTTCATTTGATAGAAAATCGTACTTGTTTTCATCTACGATAACTACTGTATTTGGCTGGAATTCAATGGCTTGTTTTATGAGTAATTGGTCATTTGAATGGGCTGTAAGCACACAAATTTCAAATTTGTCTGTATTTTGTCTAACCACCTCAAGTACTTGTGTACCAATAGATCCAGTAGATCCTAGCAGTGCAATTTTTTTTCTTTTTTTAATTTCTTCTCGCATATTGGAAACAAAAGTTCAATTTTGCCGTAAATTTACAGTCCGTTTCTTAAAATAAGTTTTGAAAAGAGGGAATAATTTTACTACCATGCATCAATCTCATTCTATTAGAAGAACAATAATCTCATTTGGCTTAGCATTAACAATTTCTCTGTTAGCAATTGTTATCCAAAATTCCGATAAAAAAGTAGCTGAATTAAAACAGGCACAAGCTAAAATAACTAGCAGTTCAGAAGTACCAAATTAGTATATTGAGTTACTTTTTACTTCCTCAAGAACTTTTTTTGTGTCGTTAGTCTTATTAATTCTAATGAGCGAGCCTTTTCCTAATTCGGTAATTTCTTTCAAGGATTTATTTGTCCAACTTTCATTTTTAATCCCAATTACCGAAACCATTATTCCGTCTTCTGCCTCTTTCCTAATTTTTTTACGCAAACTTTCATTCCTTTCGCCGATATCAAAAGCGCCATCACTGGCCAATATGATTTGATTATTCCCATTATCTAAAAAGTTTGATTTAGCTACTTGTAATGCTTTTTTAATTCCTTTAACAGCCTGTGTGCTTCCATCAGCTTTTATATTTTCAATTATGGACTGAATTTCTTGTTTGTTAACTCCCGAAGTTGGATTAAGAATAACAGTTGACTCACCAGAATAGGTAACAATTGAAAGGTAATCAATAGATCTTAAGGGCCTCAATAATTCTATCATGGCTGATTTAAGCAAATCCATTTTATCATCTTCTCGCATAGATGTAGATGCATCAATTAAGAAAACAATATTATTAGGTTTGTAACTGTCGTTTAATAATGAATCGTTTATGTCAGCTATTGTTTGTAATGTCGTATCAGCAGTTTTTGGTTCTTTGATTTCCTTCTCTTCATCTTTTTGTTTTCCAAACAAAATTTGACCTAATGATGGTTGATTTCGTCTTTCGTTAACTTTTGGTTCTCTTTTCTCTCTTGGTTTTCTAGGGATTGTATTATTGTTTACTTCAGAAATAGATTTATTTTCAGGTTCAGATACTTCTGAAATTGTGTTAATTGGTTTTTGTTCGCTTAGAGTTACTTGATAAGATTTAATGATTGCAGGAGGATTATATACTCCGTTTTCATTTAAACTTAACTCTTTACCATTAAAGCTAGGGCAGGCTTGTAAGTTGTTTTTTACAACTTCAATCACCTTTGCATGAAATGTAAGTTCAATAGGCTCAGCTTGTTGACTAAAATATAGTTTAATAACCTCTTTTAATCGACCTTTTGACTTTGGATTTAGCTTAAATCTAAAAGTTACGGTTTCACCACTTTTTATATTTTTGTTGGTGAATTTGTAGGTGATGTTACGATTACCTTCAACCCTTAGCAGAAAATTATCGGCGGCTAAATTGTTGATTTTTAAGTCAACAATATCTTCATTGAGCTGAGTAATTTCTCCTAAGTCAAAGCTTGTCTGACTTAAAAAAGATTGAGCTAAAGTATATTGATAAATTAATCCTAAAAAAAGTAAAAAAAGAATTCTCATAAATTAGAAAAAACAAATATCATGCTATTAATAGTTTAATACCAAATAAAACGGATAGATGAGCAAAAAACTTTATTACAAGCAGAGGATAAACACTATAAACATCCAATTTTAAGACACTTATAAATCGTGAAGTAAAAGGAAGGATTAAGTTCGATTCAATGTAAAAGGGATAATTAGCATTTGTCTGTTTAAAAGCTAAAAAAATATATGTCTGCTAGCCTAGAATATTGAATACTTTTGTTGAAAATGCATTTGTATTGAAAATCATAGACTCATTTAAATCTCTTTACGAAAAAGAAGGATTTAAAAAGTATTTCAAAAACACATCATGGCTTTTTTTGGAAAAAGGACTAAGGTTAATTTCTGGAATAGTTGTAGGAGCTTTAGTTGCGCGATTTTTGGGGCCTGAAAAGTTCGGCATGTTAAATTACGCCATGAGTTTTGTTGGCCTTTTTCTAGCTTTTTCCACATTAGGACTTGATAGTATTGTAGTAAGAGAATTAGTCAAATCGCCAAGTGATCAAAAAATAATTCTGGGAACAGCATTTCGTCTAAAAATAATGGCGGCATTTGTTGTTTTACTTGCTTTGTTATTATCCTGTTATTTGATGCAAGAAGAGTTGGTGCTAACCTTAATGATTTTGGTTATTGGAGTTTCTGCAATTTTTCAAAGTTTTAATGTAATAGATTTTTATTTTCAATCAACCGTTCAGTCAAAATACGTAGTATATTCAAATATAATTTCTTTATCTATTTCAGCAATAATCAAGTTATTGTTAATCTTTTGGAATGCCAATTTATTCTATTTTGCAGCTGTATTCACCTTTGATTTATTTATAGTAGCCATAGGACTAGTTTATCATTATATTAAGTCGGGAAATTCAATTTTTAAATGGGAGTACAGCAAGCAAAAAGCACAGGAATTAATGGCGTATAGTTGGCCATTAATTTTAGCAAGTGTTGTAGTAACCATTTACATGAAGATTGATCAAATAATGATTAATGAAATGCTAAGTTCTGAAGCCAATGGGAATTATGCTGCAGCAGTAAGAATAAGCGAGGCATGGTATTTTATTCCAATGGTTTTAAGCAGCTCCCTTTTTCCGGCTATTTTAAATGCGAAAGAACGAAAGGATTCTAGTTATTTATCGAGAATGCAGCAGCTTTATGATTTTATGGTCATTGTTTCTTTAGCCATAGCTATTCCAGTTACTTTCTTAGGAGATTGGATTATTCAGTTTCTTTATGGTTCAGAATATATTGAATCTGCTAAAGTATTGGTTATTCATATTTGGGCAGGTATTTTTGTGTCTTTAGGTATTGCTAGTAGTAGTTGGTTGATTAGTGAAAATCTACAGCGAATTTCGATGTTAAGGACTTCATTAGGTGCTGTAGTAAATATTCTTCTAAATTTTTGGCTAATTCCAAAATATGGAATAATTGGAGCAAGTTTAACTACTTTAGTTTCTCAAATAACTGCAGCATGGTTGTTTGATTTATTTTATAAGCAAACAAGAGATACTTTTGTCATGAAATTAAAATCACTTTTTTTAATTAACACTTTTAAAAGAATTATAAAGCTTTGAGAGATTCACTTTTGTCCCTATATGTAAAAATATTTGCCAAACCGTCCTTTATAAAATGGAATCGGTTTTTATATCACGCTTCATTAAAAGGAATGGGCGTTCTAAATTATAAAAACGATAAGGAAAGCGGGGAGGAGGCTTTTCTTGAAAAAACATTAAAAGGACTTAATGCTCCCGTTGTATTTGATGTAGGAGCAAATGTGGGGCGTTATTCTAAAAACATTCTAAAAATCAACTCCAGTGCTAAATTACATAGCTTTGAACCTCATCCAAGCACTTTTCAAAAGTTAAGTGAAACAATGAAAGGTTTAGCTTCCAACTTGAACAATAAAGGGGTAGGCAAAGAAAAAGCTAGTCTTAAGCTTTTTGACTATCAAGATCAAGATGGCTCTTCGCATGCTTCAATCTACAAAGGAGTTATTGAAGAAATTCACAATAAAAAAGCGGTATCACACGAAGTAGATGTAATTTCTTTAGAATCTTATTTAAAAGAACAGCAAATTTCAAATATTGATTTATTAAAAATTGATACTGAAGGGAATGAATTGAATGTTTTATTAGGGCTAGGAAGTTTTTTAAAAGAAGGTAAAGTTGAGGTTATTCACTTTGAATTTAACGAGATGAATATTTTTAGTAAAACATCTTTTAAAGATTTTTGGGATTTATTGAAAAATTACAACATCTTTAGATTGCTTCCAAATGGTAGAATGTTGAAGATTAATGAATACGTAGGAGTTGATTGTGAAATTTATGCCTATCAGAATATTATTGCAATAAAAAGAAAATGACTTATGCCCCTGTCATACTTTTTGTTTACGCTCGATTGGCTCATACTCAAAGAACAATTGAGGCTTTAGGTAAAAATCTTTTAGCAGACAAAACCGATTTGATAGTTTATAGTGATGCTGCAAAGGATAAAAGCCAAGAAGAAGCTGTAGCTAAAGTTAGACACTATTTAAAAACAGTTGATGGCTTTAAGTCGGTTAGGATAATAGAGCGCGAGAAAAATTGGGGTTTAGCCAATTCGATTTTATCAGGTGTAAGTGAAACATTAGCAAGTAATTCTAGTGTAATCGTATTAGAAGATGATCTGGTAACAAGTCCTTATTTTCTCAACTTTATGAATGAAGGATTAGTTAAATATGAAACCATTGAGGCTGTTGCCAGCATTCACGGATATGTTTACCCAACAATAAACGCACACCAACCTTTTTTTCTTAGAGGTTCTGACTGCTGGGGCTGGGCTACTTGGGAAAGAGCATGGAAAACATTCAATCAAAATGGGTTAGAATTACTAGAAGAGCTTGAAAAAAAGAAGCTAAGTAGTGAGTTTGACTTTGAATCAAGTTACCCCTATACTAAGATGCTAAAAGATCAAATTGCCGGGAAAAACAATTCCTGGGCGGTTAGATGGAAGGCTTCTACTTTTTTAAACAATCAATTAGTATTGTATTATCACGAGTCTTTAGTTCAGAATATTGGAAATGATAATACAGGAACACATAGCGACACTACTGATGTTTTTGAAGTGAAATTAGCTAACACTTATAATGGAATACCCGAATTGATAATAGAAGAGAACAAGAATATCCGAAAAAAATTTTCTGAGTTTTATAAATCAACATCACCAAGTTTTTTGCAAAAAGTGAAGGCCAAATTAAAATCATTAAGAAATTGAAGCAATTGATAAAAGGATTTATTCCTCCACATGTGTTAACTCAGCTAAAAAAGCTAAAAACCAAAAAATATGGTTGGCATGGCAATTATGCAACTTGGCAAGAAGCTGAGAAGGAATCCGAAGGCTACGACAAGCAAATCATAGTAGAAAAAGTCCGAGCATCACTAAAAAAAGTGGAACATGGCGAAGCTGTTTTTGAGCGAGACAGTGTGTTATTTTTTGAAGAAGATTTCAATTGGCCCTTTCTAACCTCAATTTTATATGTTGCGTCAAAAAACGAAAGTCAATTAAACGTAATTGATTTTGGAGGTAGTTTAGGAAGTAGTTTTTTTCAAAATCAAAAATTCTTGTCAGGTATAAGCTCCCTTAATTGGAATGTAATTGAACAAAATCATTTTGTAGAAATAGGGAAAAATGAGTTTCAGAATAATCAGTTAAAATTCTATTATACCATTGATGAATGTTTTCAAGAACAAAAACCAAACTGTTTGCTATTTTCAAGCATGTTGCAATATGTAGAAAACCCTTATCAACTTTTAGAGGGTGTTTTAAAATATAATTTTGAGACCATTATAATAGATAGAATGCCTTTTAATACGAAAAAAGCTAATAGGATATGTGTGCAAAAAGTCAATCCAGAAATTTATGATGCCTCATACCCATGCCATTTACTAGAAAAAGAATCTTTTGTTAATTTTTTTAGAAAAAATAATTATAATTTGCATGCTGAGTTTTCAGCGATAGATGGGGACGGAATAGATTACACATATAAAGGTTTTATTTTTGAAAGAGTCTGATACATTATATTTTTGTACCTTGTTTGATACGAGTTACTTGTCTAGGGGTTTAGCTCTCTACAATAGTTTGGAAAAACAATGTCAACACTTTAAGCTTTATATCGTTGCTTTCAACCAGAAGAGTCATGATATTTTAAAGACATTAAACTTACAACATGCAATTATCATTTCTTTAGAAGCTTTTGAAAATGAACGACTGCTAAGTGTAAAACCACATAGAGGGGTAGGTGAGTATTGTTGGACTAGCACATCGTCAGTAATTAAATATTGCCTTGAAACCTACCACTTGGACCATTGTACTTATTTAGATTCAGATTTGTATTTCTTTAGCTCGCCATTGCCTTTGCTTAGTGAGAATCCAAACAAGTCAGTCTTAATTACTGAACATCGCTATACACCTAAATATGACCAAAGTGAAATGAGCGGTATATATTGTGTTCAATTCATGTATTTTAAAAATGACGAATTGGGTTTAAAGTGCCTTAATTGGTGGGTTGATGCATGTATCGAATGGTGTTATGCAATTCCAGAAGACGGAAAATTTGGTGATCAAAAGTATCTTGATGATTGGACAGAGCGTTTTGATGGTATTCATGAATTAGAACATTTGGGAGGAGGAGTTGCCCCTTGGAACGTTCAACAATATAAATTTGAACTTCAAAACAATAAGCTCATCGGGTTAGAAAAAAAGACCAATAAAGTATTTGATGTTGTATTCTTTCACTTTCACGATGTAAGGTTCTTAAACACCAATGAGGTTGATTTTGGAAATTATACGCTTGAGAAGGATGTTTTAGACTTAATTTATAAACCATATCTTAAGGCTTTGGATGAAGCAAAAACAATGGTTCAAAAAGTAGATCGAGAAATTGACCCACATGGCACTAGAAATAAACCTAATACATTAAAAGATAAATTGAAACGGATTAAACGTAAATTCGATAAGAATTTTAACTTATATCCATTAGATTAAATTGAAGATACATGGGAAAAACAATAGAATTAGCTACATTCGGAGACGATAGAGGTTACTTAACGGTGGCTCAAGATAAAATCCCTTTTGATATAAAACGCGTGTATTACATATATGGAGCAAAAGGTAAGCGAGGGGGACATCGTCACAAATCGACAACCCAGGCATTAATTTGCCTCAATGGGTCTTGTGAAATCTATATGAATAATCGCGGTGAAGAATCAACAGTCATATTAGACAGCCCAAGCAAATGCCTTATTTTAGATAAAGATGACTGGCACACCATGGATAAATTTTCAGAAGGAAGCATACTATTGGTTTTTGCTTCTACAAAATACGATGTTGAAGATTATATAGATGAACCCTATTAGTTATGATAGAATATGAAAATTTACGTCGTTTAAATGCTCCTTTTTTTGAGGAATATAAAAATACGTTCAATCACTTTTTAGAAAGCGGCTGGTTTGTTTTAGGCAAGCAAGTAAAAGCCTTTGAAGAGGAGTTCGCAAGCTACTGCAAAGCTGACTATTGTGTTGGCTTGGCTTCTGGATTAGATGCTATAGAATTAGCCCTTAAGTCGTTTAACTTTAAACCGAATTCAGAAGTTATAGTTCCTTCTAATACTTATATCGCTAGTATTTTAGCAATAGTAAATGTGGGGCTAAAACCTGTTTTAGTTGAGCCCAATATTAAAACGTATAATATTGACCCTAAACTTATAGAAGCTAAGATTACAAGTGAAACAGTAGCAATTTTGCCGGTGCATTTATATGGTAAATGCTGTGAAATGGATCGAATTATTGAAATTGCGAAAAAACACCAACTTAAAATAGTTGAAGATGCAGCTCAAGCCCATGGTGCCATGCAAAACAATAAACTAACTGGAACTTTTGGTGAGTTTGGAGCTTTTAGTTTTTATCCAACTAAAAATTTAGGAGCATTAGGCGACGCTGGCGGACTTATTTGCCAAGACGAAGAGAAAGCTGAATCCATAAAAACACTTCGGAATTATGGTTCCAAAATAAAATATTACAACGAAGTATTAGGTTACAATTCACGATTAGATGAAGTGCAAGCAGCATTTTTAAGAATAAAGCTAAAGCATTTAGATCAAATTAACAATCACAAAAGAAGCCTAGCTGAAATCTATTTTAATGGCCTTTCCGATCAGTTTATTAAACCAGATAGAGATCCTGAATTTCACGATGTTTTTCACATATACAATGTGAGGCATCCAAAAAGAGACCAGCTAAAAGCATATCTAGAAGAGCATCAAGTGAAGACCGAAGTGCATTATCCTGTTGCGCCTAACAATCAAAAGGCAATGAAAGGTATTATCAATGAGCGCTTTCCTATAGCTGAAGAAATTCATCGCACAACATTAAGTCTTCCAATTTCCTATTTTCATTCAGAAGAAGATATACTTCAAGTTGTTGATATTATGAACCGATTTAATTAAGGTTTGGAAAAGATTAACCTAAGTGTAATCACAGCTAGTTTCAATAGTGAAAAAACTATAGAGTCCACCTTGAATTCTATTTTGAATCAAGATTGCTCAAACATGGAGTATATTATCGTTGATGGAGGTTCATCAGATTCGACTCTTTTAATCATTCAAAAGTTTGAAAAATTTTTTAATGATGCGGGTGTTGTTTTTAAATGGATTAGCGAAAAAGATACTGGAATATACAATGCCTGGAACAAAGGACTTGATTTGGCTAAAGGAGATTGGATTTCTTTTTTAGGCTCGGATGACATATACCTTCCAAAAGCAATTCAACAATACAGAAAGCAAATGTTTAAAAATCCAGAATCGGATTTTATAACTGCAAAAGCTAGAATTGTGTCTAATGGAATACTAGAGCGAGAATTCGGTACTGATTGGCATTGGAAGTCTTTTAAAAGAGAAATGAAAATTTTACATGCAGGTGGCTTTATTAATAAAAACTACATATTGCAGTATGGCAAATTTGATGAAAGTTATAGAATAGCAGGAGACTACGAACTTTTACTGAGGAAAGGCAAAAAACTAAATGTTATTTTTATCAATCAGTTTTTGGTTGAAATGAATGCGGATGGAGTTAGCAATACCTTAATTCAAAAGGCTTTAAAAGAAGCGATGCAAGCTAGAATTAAAAATAATGCTCGTTCAAAATTCTTTGCACACATCGATTATTACTGGATATTTTTTAAAATAAGCTGTAAAAAAATTCTTCATGTTAAATAAAATTAAAAGATACAGCACTTATTTTTTAAGCCAAATCTTCTTTTTGTTTAATACTGTATTTCTTATTGCTCCTATTACTTGGATTAACATCCTTGCTCTTTTAGGAGTTAAGAAGAGCTTTAATAAAAAAACGCTTATTTGGGCAATTTCTTTTTTAAGCTTTAGCTTTTTCTATGGATTTATACACTTTAATCTTGGTGTAGATTCTACGGTTTATATTAAATCTTCTTTTTATTATTTGGTATTGCTTTTTACAGGCTTTTCAAGCTATAATTATTTAAGAGAATTAAAAAGCGAACTACATAATGTTTTCATTTTTAATCTAATCAGCATTGCTTGTTTGTTTTTAATCGGCTTACTTATTCTTAAAACACCTATAAGCTACTTTTTATGGCAAGCACATGATTTTATTGGTGAAGGTGAAGATACAATACTTCGGTTTAAAGGGTTCTTTTATGAGCCTTCTTACCTTGCATATATTTGTTCGCCACTTGCCATTTTTGCTTTTTTGCTTTTTATCAATAAAAGCACATTTCGTCACTTTTGCTTCGTTATAGCCATTTTTTTGCCTATCGTTTTTACTTTTTCATTTGGCTTTTTTGCAGCATTCGGACTGAGTATCATTTTTACAATAACTGTTGTTGCAATTCAATTTCGACAGATTCGAAAAGTTTTTTTATTGCCACTATTACTATGCACAATAGGGCTTGTGGCTGTGGCAAATAATGATAATTCGATTTCAAAACGGATAGAAAAAATTTTTCAGGGAGAAGACACTTCAGTAAATGGTAGAACTAATGAAGCTTTTTACTTAGCTCATCAATGTGCTGCTCAAAAAAGCCTATGGTTTGGTATAGGGCCTGGTCAAATAAAAGTAATTGGTGAAGAAGTTATTCGACCATATTATGCGAAAAGGGATCCAATTGGATACCAGAAAGAAAATTGGCCAACAATTGCAATTCCAAATTCAGCTGCTGAAACACTAGCAATCTATGGGTATTTAGGTTTGTTTTTAAGAATTTCACTTCAACTTTTTTTATTTTTTAAATTTAATGTCAGTCGCAACTACTTTAACTTATGCCTGTTTAGTTTCGTTTTTATTTATCAATTTATGGGCAGTTTTATCACTTCAACTGCAGAACTCATCCTTTGGATAATTGCTATACTTCCACTATTTAAGGAGTTTGAAATTATTCCTTCTAAAAAATTCAAACTAACTTAGTCTTATGAAGGTTTTGATGATTAGCCGCCCCACACTATTTACTGTTCCAGGGGGAGATACTGTGCAAATAGAACAAACTGCAGCTGCTTTAAAGAAATTAGGGGTTGAGGTTGATATAAAACTAGCTGATGAAGAAATAGAATATCAAAACTATCGGCTGATTCATTTTTTTAACATAATCAGGCCAAATAGTATTTCTGCACATGTTAAACAGTCGAAGTTGCCCTATGTTATTTCAACCATTTTTGTTGATTATTCAGAAATAGAAAAAGAAGAAAGAGGGGTTATGTTTAAAACTTTAGCTCGGCTTTTTGGTCCAGATGGAACGGATTATATTAAAACATTAGGGCGATTGATATTGAATGGAGAAAAACTAATTGACAACACCTATTTACTACATGGCCACAAAAAAAGCATAGAATCATTATTAAATAAAGCAGCTATGCTTTTACCTAACTCTCATCATGAGTTTCAACGTTTGAAAAAAAGATACAATTTTGATAACGAGTACATTAAGGTTCCAAATGCAATATCTTCCGACTTTATACAAAGACCTTCTATTGCCGAAAAAAAGCAAGAAGTATTGTGCATCGGAAGAATTGAGTTTATAAAAAACCAACTCAATTTGATTCGAGCTCTCCGAAATACGGATATACCCTTGAAAATCATTGGTAAACCTGCTCCAAATCATCAAGCCTATTTCGAACAATGCAAAAAAGAAGCGACTGACAATATTGAATTTCTAGGACAGTTAGATAAAACAGAAATTATAAAAAGACTAGATCAAGCTAAAGTTCATGTATTGCCGAGTTGGTTTGAAACAACCGGATTAAGTACGATTGAAGCGGCAGCAAGAGCTTGTAACATTGTGATAACACGAAAAGGAGATACAGAAGAATATTTTAAGGACTTTGCCTTTTATTGTGAACCTGGGAGTCCAGACTCAATTAGGGAGGCTATTGTAAAAGCGCTTCAAGCAGAAACAAACCCCGAATTGAAGGATTTTGTGAGCCAAAATTACACCTGGGAGGAGGCCGCAAAAAAAACATTGATGGCTTATAATAAAGTATTGAAATAGTTAGTTTTGCACCTAAACAAATTGCCTATAAACTTTGAAGAACAGCATCACATATCTTGATAAGGCAATTTATTTCTCATTGATTTTTATAATTTCAACTGTTCCCTTATCCTTCAAGATATCAAACCTTGGCATAATTGCACTAGCACTTTTTTGGATAATTAAAAAGATTGTAGCTAAAGAAAGTATCAAATCATTTAAAACCAAAGATGGATACAATTGGATGACCCTTGCGTTTTTTTCACTTTTTTTCTGGCAAGCAATTTCATTATTATACACTAGTAATTTAAAAGTTGGATTTACAAACTTAGAGAGCAAATTGAGTTTTATTATTTTTCCATTAATTCTAGGGGACCTAACTTTTAAAAGAGAACAATTAATCAGCCTAGTTAAATACTTTATTTATTCAATAGCAATCTGCAACATCTTTTTAATTAGTCTTTCAATAATACATTATTTTCAAGAGGGAACTTTTTTGATTTACCACGACTTTACTGAAGTTTTAGGGTTTCATGCCGTATTTTATTCCTATTGTCTGTATTTGAGCGTTCTGTTTATCTATTTCTTGTTTAATAGAATTAGCAATAGCATTATCGAAATCGCATTAATGACCGTTTCTACCGTTCTTGCATTTGCCGCTCTAGTTATTTCAGCTTCTAAAAATGTTCTGGTTGTAACCATTTTAAGCATTGTATCTTTAGCTGTTTTTAATCTAATTAAAGGAAGAATTAAGAAAAAACAACTTATTGCCTCGTTCGGTATTTTGCTGGTTTGTGTCATTACATTCTCTCAATCGCCTGTTATTAAAAACAGAATTAGTGAGTTAACACAACTTAGTGGGATTGAAAATCTTGAAAAAATCAAATCTGGAGAAGTGCTGACACATGAGGATCGAATCCTGTTTAACGGCACATCGCTTCGAGTGGTTTTTTGGTATTTAGGGTTTAAAAAACTAAATGATAACAATCGTTTTGTTTTGGGTTTAAGCTCAGGCGACCGTAAAGATGTGATGAATGAAGAGTTTGATAAAAATGGTTTAAACCCGGCCTATAAAGACTATAATTTGCACAATCAGTACATCCAAACTTTTGTTGAGCTTGGTTTAATTGGGCTCTTACTATATATAGGCTTAAATTTTGTTTTCTTTAAAATTGCCTTAGCAGATAAAAACTACATTTTGCTTTTGTTTATGATTGCCTTTACAATTTTTCAAATGACTGAATCTGTTTTAGAGCGAAATAAAGGTATTGTATTTTTTGTTTTTTTCTTATTATTTATTCAAAAATTAAGTTTAAACCCCAATGAAGATAGGAATATTAGGAACTAGAGGTGTTCCCAACCATTATGGGGGATTTGAGCAATTTGCTTCATATTTATCTAAGTACTTAGCGAGTGAAGGGCACGAAGTTTTTGTTTACAATTCTTCTTTACACCCTTATCAAGAAAAAACTTGGGAAGGGGTAAATCTAATTCATAGTAAAGATTTAGAAGATAAAATAGGCACGGCAGGCCAATTTGTTTATGATTTAAACTGCATATTAGATGCTAGAAAACGAAACTTCGATATTTTGTTGCAATTGGGTTATACTAGCAGTTCAGTTTGGGCTTTTTTACTTCCCAAAAAAGCTACTATTGTAACTAATATGGATGGCTTAGAATGGAAAAGAACTAAGTTTTCAAGAAAAGTTCAAGGCTTTTTAAAAATGGCTGAAAAATGGGCGGTCAAAAGTAGTGATGTTTTGGTAGCTGATTCAATTGGCATTCAGTCCTACCTTAAAGAAAAGTATCAGGTGGACTCTACTTATATCGCCTATGGTGCAGATGTGTTTGAACAACCAAACCAAAGTGTATTGGATGAGTTTAAGCTCCAAAAAAACCAATATTTCCTACTTATAGCTAGAATGGAACCCGAGAATAACGTGGAAACCATTTTAGATGGGTTTAATCTATCGAATAGTGAATGGCCATTTATAGTGGTTGGTAAAACGGAAAACGAATTCTCTAGCCATTTAATTGAAAAATACAAGAATAACACAAAAATCTGTTTTGTAGGCGGGATATACGATATAGAAAAGCTGAACAACTTACGGCATTATTCTTCGCTTTATTTTCATGGACACTCTGTTGGGGGAACTAATCCTTCATTGTTAGAAGCAATGGCATCTAATACTTGTATTGTAGCACATAACAATATTTTTAATAAAGCCATATTGGGCGAAGATGCTTTTTATTTTGAAAATGCTACACAAGTTAAAGAACGAATCGAAAAGCCTGTTTCAGAAAATTCGGATCATTCAATGCGACTAAACAACAAGCAAAAAATTAGAAACGATTTTACTTGGGAGAAAATCGTAAAAGCCTATGAAGACTTATTTACTAATTTAGCACCTTAGCCATATATAAGCAAAGGTGATTAAAAATAAAGAATATTATTTAGGCCAAATTTATAAGCTAGTTGATTTATTTAGTTTAAATCTGGCCTTTTTTATTGGTTTATTTTTAAGGTTTTGGGGAGATCCTGCTTTTCAATTCTCCGAAAGCAATTACCTGAGTTTATTGCTCTTTATCAACCTTACATGGTTGTTTATCGCAACTAATCAAAAGGTTTATCAAAGACAACATTTTTCAAGTAGAAATAGATACATCCTTCGGGTGTTTTTTGTTGTGCTTGTTCAGTTTGTTGTTACCATTGCCTTTAATGGACTTATCAAGACTTTTTATTCACGGATATTTCTGTTTTATACTTATCTAAACTTTTCGGTTTTCTTGATTATTGGCAGGTACTTTTCTCAAAAAATATACAGGACTTATTTAAAAAGAAAAGCTATTAAGTCCGCAATAGTCGTTGTTGGTTCGGCTATTTATCAAGAGGAAATTGTTTCTTTTCTGAATGAAGAAATAGATTTAGAATACGAACAAGTAATAAATATTAAAGAGCCACAGAATCTTGAACATGAGTTATCTTCAATTAAGAAGCACACTACCATAACAGAGCTTTATGTTCCGCTTTCTAGGTTTAACGAAGACCGATTAGAAGAAATTTCTAATTATTGTGATAATAATTTTATTCGTTTGCGCATTATTTTCGATTGGAGAAAATTAGGTGCAAGAAAATTAGAGGCAGCTAAACTAAATCAAACTTCAATATTTCGAGTAACATTAACTCCTCTTGACGAGCCTTACAATGCTTTTGTAAAGCGAACATTTGATGTTGTTTTTTCATTATTTGTGACACTATTTCTCCTGAGTTGGCTTTTTCCTATTATGGCTATTGCTATAAAACTAAACTCAAAAGGGCCAATATTTTTTAAGCAAAAGCGCACAGGAATAGATAACAAAGAATTTTATTGTTATAAATTCAGGAGTATGCGAACCAATGTTCTAGCAGATGTAAAACAGGCCACACAAGATGACCCAAGAATTACAAAAGTGGGAGCTTTTATTCGCAAAACGAGCATAGATGAACTGCCACAGTTTATCAACGTGCTAAAAGGCGAGATGAGTATTGTGGGGCCAAGACCACACATGTTAAAGCATACAGAAGAATACAGTAAAATCGTTGGAAATTTTATGAACCGACATGCCATTAAACCAGGTATTACAGGATTAGCACAAATTCGAGGTTTTCGAGGTGAGATCGATGATTTATCCTTGTTGCAAAATAGGGTTCGTTTAGACCGTTTTTACGTAAACAATTGGACAATTTTTTTCGACCTTAAAATTGTGCTGCTAACGGTGCTTACAGTTTTTAAAGATCATAAATAAAAGGGGCTGCCATTACTTAATTCACAACAAGTGCAAACTTTCAGCTATTTTTCGATCGTTGGCCAATCGGGGCAATTTGTTCTGCCCACCTAGTTTTCCTTGAGATTTCATGTAATCAAGAAACCCATCTTTTCTTACTTTGGATATGATTAAGTTGCGAAGAATTTTTCCATTTATAAGGTCATTATAGTAGGGGTTTAACTCCATCATTTTTTCATTTAAAGCAGTTGAAAAATCTGTTACATCAGAATTTGGGTCTAAAAATTCAACAAACCACTCATGATAAGGTAGCTTACCTTCTTTAGGATTTACCTGTGGCGCTAAATGAAATTCAGCTACCATTAAACCAGTTTTCTCTACAGCATATTGTATCGCCTTTTCAACTTCTTCTGCAATGATGTGTTCCCCAAAAGCTGAGGTATAATGCTTTATTCTTCCACTTACAACAATCCGATAAGGAGAAAGCGATACAAACTTTACAGTATCACCAATATTATAGCCCCACAATCCAGCATTGGTGTTTAATATGATCACATAGTTCACATGTAAGGCAACATCTTTTAAAGAGATTCTTGTCGGGTTTTCATTAAAAAATTCTGCCGCTGGTATAAACTCGTAAAAAATTCCCGAGTTAAGCAACAATAACATCCCTTCTTTATTCTGACTATCTTGAAAAGCAATAAATCCTTCTGAAGCCGGATAAAGTTCTATAGAATCGATTCGCTTTCCAATTAGTTTTTCCATATTGGCGCGATATGGTTCATAATTAACCCCGCCGTATATAAATAAAGAAAAGTTTGGGAAAATAGATTTGATATTCTCCTTGCCGCTTATTGCTATTAGTTTTTCAAAATACATTTGAACCCAAGGAGGAATTCCCGAAATTAATCGCATATCCTCTGCCAAAGTTTCTTTGCAAATAGCTAACACCTTTTCTTCCCAATCTTCTATGCAATTCACTTTTAGTGATGGCATTCGATTGCGTTGTAAATAATTAGGAACATAGTGTGCAACGATACCCGAGAGTCGCCCAACAGGAATTTTATAACTCAAGTCCAATTCTGGACTACCTTGTAGGAAAATCATTTTGCCATCTACAAAATGAACTTTTTTAGTTTCAGCGATATAGTGTAAAATGGCATCTCTAGCAGCATCTATATGGTATGGAATTGACTCTTTGGTAAGAGGAATGTATTTAGCTCCAGAAGTTGTGCCGGAGGTTTTGCTTAAATAAATGGGTTTGCCTGGCCAAGTTACGTCTTCATTTCCGGCAACAATTTGGTCGATATAAGATTTTAGGTCTTCATAAGTACGAATGGGAACCTGTTTTTTAAAATCCTCATAGTTATCTATAAGCTCAAACTTATGGTCTTTTCCAAAGGTGGTTTTCTTAGCCTTAGAAATTAAATGCTTAAAAACTTTTTCTTGTGTTTCAATTGGTTTTGAAGACCATTTTTTGGTTTTAGAACGGATGATTTTTGCAAATGGCAAACTAAGTTTTGCTTTAATTCCCATTATTCAAAATTTATATATTTTTTAGGGTCAAGCGCAGTTCCATTTCTCCACAATTCGAAATGGAGGTGAGGGCCTGTTGTCAATTTTCCAGAATTTCCAACAATGGCAATCGCCTCTCCAGCTTTAACTTTATTTCCTGTTTTTTTAAGTAAAACAGAGTTGTGTTTATATATTGATGTTAAGTTATTAGCATGTTGTAATTGGATAACATATCCAGTTTCAACAGTCCATTCGGCGAAAATAACAGTGCCAGCTAAGGTGGCTTTAATGGCCTCATCTTTGGGTGCTACGATATCGATTCCAAAATGATCTTCTGAAGGATTAAACTCACTAGTAACAGAGCCAATCAGTGGGGGAAAGTAAAACACTTTATTTCCCGAGTTTCCATTTTCATCTTTACTAGAGTTTAATGAAAAAGTTTCTTCTCTTTCAACATATTCTCTCAAACTGGAATCTTCTTTAGATTTTATATTGGGATTCCCAGGCGACACTGTAGCATCTACGATTTGATCGTCAATTCCTGTTTCGGGAAGCTCTCCTCTAAGAATAGCAGATATATTTTTTATATACTGATGATTTTGCTCTAACTCTTTTTCTAATGAGTCGCTTTTTAACACCAAAGCAGTAAGCTCTTTTCTTAAACTAACATCCGTATATCCAGGAATAGATTCTCTTAATGGAGTATATGCAATAACTATAGTAACAAAGAGGATAAGTAAAACTGCTGCAGAAAAGGTGATAATAAAAGTATTTAAAGGGGAAAGCTTTATGGATAGCTTTTCTTCAAACGAAGCATCGTTTAGAATTACAAGCCGATACTTGTTTTTTATTTTTTTAAAAAACTTATTTTTTACTTTTTTAGAATCCATGCAATTATTTTCTAGGCCAAATATCCGAAATAAAATGAGCCTATTCTAACATTTATAATGGGAGTAATAGTTTACTTAATTTAGCCGATTCATATAAATTTGTATAATTTTTTAATTGTTTTTGAGTTAAGCTGTTTTAATGTTTCTGCGAATAAAATATCTTCTGACCCATAGTGCCTTGTTAATTCTTTTAATGAGTTTGCTTACTGTTTCTTGCTCGCGCAAAAAAAGCACTTTTTTATCTAGGGGATACCACAACACAACTTCGAGGTATAACGGCTATTTTAATGCTCGAGAAATCATGAAGAAAAATGATATAATAGTCAAAAAATCTCATGTAGATGATTACTCCCAAGTCTTACCTATCTTCATTTATCCCGATGAAAAAAAGTCTCAAAGCATGTATCCTGACATGGATAAAATAATTGAGAAATGCTCTCAAGTAATCGAAAGACATTCCATCTATATTCGAAAAAAAGAAAATGTAAAATGGATTGATGATAGCTACTTTTTAATAGCTAAGGCGAGATTGTATAAAAGAGAATTTGGTTTGGCAGAAGAAACTTTTTTATATGTTTATCAAGCTTTTAAACAAGACCCGAATCGTTATCAAGGTTTAAATTGGCTGATAAAAACATTTATAGAAACCGAACAATGGGATAAAGCAGAAGAGTTTTTAGATCTAGCTGAATTAGAATATAAAAAATATCCAGAAGAATTAAAAGGAGATTATTATGCGGTTTACGCTGATTTTTACCTAAAAAAAGAAAAAAACCGAGCTAAGGCAATTGAAAAATTGGAAGACGCTATAAAATTTACTAAACCAAAAGAAGAAAGAAGACGCTACACTTATATTCTTGCACAACTGTATTTGAAAGATAAAAATTTAGCAAGAGCTACTGAATTGTATTCGCAAGTGATTAAACTTAATCCCAATTACACGATGCGTTTTAATGCTAGAATTAGCAGAGCTTTAGCTTTTGATGCAACAGCCAACAATAGCGATGGCATTAAAAAGGAATTAAATAAGATGCTGCGTGATAAAAAGAATGAGGAATTCCGAGATCAAATATATTTTGCTTTAGCAGAATTGGCATTAAAAGAAAAAGATGAGCCTTTAGCTGTCGATTATTTGCGAAAATCAGTAAAATTCAGTGTGACCAACAACAAGCAAAAAGCACAATCATATTTTAAGCTGGCAGAATTATATTTTGCCAGACCCGACTATGTCTTAGCTCAATCACATTACGATAGTACGCTTCAGTTTTTGCCTAAAGACCACCCAGAATATTACGAAGTAGAATCTAAAAATAATAACCTTCAAGAGCTTGTTACGAATCTTAAAGTTATCATGCTTCAAGATAGCTTGTTGGCTTTGGGACAACTGAATGAAAAAGACAGAAAGAAACAAGTCAATAAAATTATAAAAAAGCTAAAAGAAGAAGAAGATCGCAAGAAGCAAGCAGAAATGAGGGCTTTGGCACTTAGGCAGCAACAAGCAGAAAACCCTGGGTTTAACTCCACAAATAGAAACAGTGGACGCTCAAAAGGGCAATGGTATTTTTATAATGTTACGACTAAAGCTCTTGGCTTGTCAGAGTTTAAGCAAGTTTGGGGAGAACGAAAGTTAGAAGACAACTGGAACCGTAAGAAAAGCCAATCAATTGTAAGTACAAATACAAACATTGAAGAGGTCGCTCAACTTACGCCAGAGGACATTAAAGCGGACTCATTAGCTCAAGCGCAGAAGTACGACCCGGAATTTTACTTAAAAGACATCCCTGTAGAAATGAAAGACCAACTAAATGCCCACGGGAAGTTGGTTGAAGCACTTTTTAATGTAGGAACCATTTTCAAAGAAAGTTTTGTAGATTATCCGAGTGCTATAAAATCTTTTAAAAGAATTACTTCTGAATATGATACTTCTAGATACAATTTGCCAGCTCATTATCAACTTTATCGGACTTACACAGCCAATGCTGATGTGGAATTAGCCGAAGAAGAAAAAAAATGGATTTTAGAAAACCATCCATTTAGCGAATATGCCTACCTAATAAAAAACCCAAATTATAATAAGGAGAGTAAAGAAACCAAACAAAAAGTAGAGGAATTTTATCAAGCGACCTATAAATTATACCAATACGGTTTATATGCAGACGTGATTACTAGTTGCAATAGAGCAGAAACTGCTTTTAGCAAAAATCATTTGAGACCCCAGTTTGCTTTTATGAAAGCCAAATCGATAGGTTATACAGAAGACAAAGAAACATTTCGCAAGCAGTTAGAATATATTATTCAAGAATTCCCCAAAGAGCCAGTAAAAGAAAAAGCTCAAGAAATATTGAATTTCATGAATAAAACGGCTACTACGGAAAAGAATGCTGAATCGGAAGAAGAAATAAAATATGTCTTTAATCCCAAAGCAAAGCATATTTTTGTGTTCACGATAGATGTGAAAGACAAAGATTTAAATGAGTTTAAAAATCAAATATCAGACTTCAACAAGAACTTTTTTAGAGAAACCAAGTTACAAATCACATCATCTGCACTAAATGATAGCCAGTTATTTTTAATCAGAACATTTGAAAACCTAGAACAGGCTGCAAGGTATTATAAAGCTGCACGCAACAATAGTGCTTTAATGTTAAAAGCTAGGCAAGAAGGAGCTACAGAATATTTAATATCAAATGAGAATTTTAGATTGTTGTTTAAATCTCGTAACGAACAAGAATACGTGACTTTTTTTAATGAAAACTATCCTATAGATTAAGATAAGTTTTATATCAATTGAAGAAATAGTAAATTTGCAAACTTAAAATGCTCTTATGTTTAATTCTAAATCGAAAACAATGGCAAGAAATAATGAAGTAGATGCTTCTGCAATTAATACAATAAGAAGCGGTACTGAAATTACTGGAGATATTATTTGCAAAGGAGATATTCGCATAGACGGAAAACTATTTGGCAATTTAAAATCAGAGGGTAAAGTTGTAGTTGGCGAAAATGGTTTGGTTCAAGGAAACGTTGAATGTGCTTATGCAACCATTTCGGGAGATATGAAAGTTAACTTAATTGTAAATGAATTACTGACCCTAAAATCAACTGCAAATATCGTTGGAGAAATTACTGCCAATAAATTGCAAATTGAGCCAGGAGCCAATTTTACAGGATCTTGCAAAATGGGAGCGGTTGTTAAAGGCTTAGAAAACAGCAAACATTCCATGAATAAAAAGGGGAATGAAACCTCAAAAACAGCGTAATAAATTTATAGTACTCACTGGAGCGGGCCTCCAAATGGGAGCTACTATTTTTTTTGGCGCTTATCTAGGAAAACAGCTAGATTCAGAATATCCTCACGAAAAAAATTGGTTTACAATTGGCTTTACGCTATTGGCAGTAGCCATTGCAATGTATAATTTATTAAAACAAGTCAACCGTATAAATGACTCAGAAGACAAATAAAATACTTGCTTTTTCTTTACAGTTAGGTTTAATTTTTATTGTCGCTTTTCCAATTCATGCATTTATTCAGCATCAAAACGACATAGACTATTTTCAACACTTATTAATTCCTTCTTATTTAATCAATTATTTGATGGTTGTAATGAGCTTTGCAATGCTTATTTTCCTTCAAAAAAAATACACCAATAGCTTAGGTTTTTTGTTTTTAGGAGGGTCCTTTGTGAAATTTGCTGTTTTTCTCATTTTTTTTAGCCCATATTATAAGCAAGACAATGAAATAGAAACTGCGGAATTTTTTGCCTTTTTTCTTCCCTATTCTTTAGGCTTAACCTTAGAAACAATGAGGCTTGTAAAAATATTAAATAGGGCATAACTTGATTTAGAATGAACACAGTTGAAATATTTCAATTATTGTTTTTTCAGACTATTTAATTTGTTTACTTTTGCATCCGAATTAAAACCCCTATTTGATTGGTGGATATGTTAGTAAAAAGATTATTTTCAATTCTGGTTTTAACGTTTTTATTATCACCGCTTTGCGTTAATGCATCGGGAGATTCTAGCGCACAATCTGAGCCAAACGTAAAGACAGAAATCAAAGAATATATTGGACATCATTTACAAGATTCTTACGATTTTACCATTTGGCATGAATACGGAATTGGATTTCCGCTTCCTATTATATTAGTAGATGAAGGTTTTCATTTATTTATGTCTTCTAAGTTTCATCATGGTGAAGCCGTTGCAGAATCAAATGGGAAATATTATAAAATTTTTCACGGTAAAATATATAGAACAGACGCTGAAGGCACTATCGAAATGGATGAGGCTACTCATCACCCATCAAATGTAAAGCCATTAGATTTTTCTATAACTAAGAATGTTTTTTCAATCATTCTGATTTCTATTCTGATCTTTTGGTTATTCAGAAATTTCGCAAAATCATATCAACACAGTATGATTCCAAACAAAAAGGGAAGACTTTTAGAGCCTTTAGTTGTATTTATTAGAGATGATATTGCTATTCCAAACATTGGCAAAAAAAGTTATGGTCAATACATGCCTTACTTACTAACCGTATTTTTCTTTATTTGGTTTTTAAACTTGGCTGGGATGACTCCACTAGGAATAGGCGTTACCAATAACATCGCTGTTACATTTGGATTGGCATTAATCACTTTTATTATCACGCAGTTTACTGCTAAGAAAAGTTATTGGGCCCACATCTTTTGGATGCCTGGAGTACCAACTCCCATGAAAGTTATTTTAGCTCCAATTGAGTTGTTAGGTGTTTTTGTAAAGCCCTTTGCTCTTATGATACGTTTGTATGCGAACATGACAGCGGGTCACGTTGTAATCATGAGTATAATTGGTTTGTTATATGTTTTTAACAACTGGTTTGCTACAGGAGCATTTTTAGGATTAACATTATTTTTATCTGTATTAGAACTATTGGTTGCATTTCTGCAAGCATACATCTTTACCATGCTTACGGCATTGTATTTTGGTGCAGCTGCAGCAGAACATGACGATCATCATTAACAAGTATTCATTAATTTAAACTATATATTATGGAAATTCCAGGAATCGTAGGTGCAGGACTAATTGTAATTGGTGCTGGTCTTGGTATCGGTAAAATTGGAGGTTCGGCAATGGAAGCTATTGCTAGACAACCAGAAGCTGCTAACAAAATTCAGACAGCGATGTTAATTGCTGCTGCATTAATCGAAGGTATTGGTTTTGCTGCGTTATTCGCATCTTAATTCAAACAAAAACAAAACAACAAAGTAGCGGTTGGCTGCTTTGTTGTTTTAATTGAATTTTCAAAAAAAATTAAAAGATGGAAAAGTTATTAAACGATTTTTCGGTAGGCCTGTTTTTCTGGCAAATGATTGTTTTTTTAGTGTTGCTTTTTTTATTAAAAAAGTACGCTTGGACTGCGATATTAGTTTCGGTTAAGGCTAGAGAAGATAAAATCAAAGAAGGTCTTGAAGCGGCTGATAAGGCTAAGGAGATGATGAGACAAATGAAGGAAGACAATGAAGAGTTGTTAGCCAAAGCACGTCTAGAAAGAGAAGGGATTATTAAAGCTGCTCGCGAAGCAAAAGACAAAATGATTAGCGATGCAAAGCTGAAAGCAAGTGAAGAAGCAGATAAAGTTATTAAGTCTGCACAAGAAGCAATTAAAGCTGAAAAAAACGCCGCAATGAATGAGATTAAAACTCATGTTGCTGAATTGTCAATTTCAATTGCTGAAAAGATTTTGAAAAAAGAATTAGCCGCCGATGGCAAACAAAATGAATTGATTGAGGCAGCTATGAACGAGTCTAAACTCAACTAAGACATGAAAGGAGTTAGAGCTGCAAAAAGATATGCAAAAGCATTAATGCAATTGGCAGATCAAAACAATTCATTAGACACTACTGTGGTAGATGTTAAAATGATACACAAACTGATTGAAGAAAGTGCTGATTTAAAAATGTTGTTGTCTAGTCCTTTGATAAAATCAGACAAAAAGCACAGCATTTTAAGTGCAATTTTTGATGGAAAAGTAAATGCTTTAACATTGAAATTTATTCAATTGCTTGTAGATCATAATAGAGAATCACACCTCGATGTAATGATGCAAGAATTTATCTCGCTTTACAACGAGAAAAATAATATCGCCAAAGTTAGTCTTGCTACAGCAACTGCATTGAATAACAATTCTAGAGAATTGATATTAAAAACCATTAAAGAAAAATATAAATTCTCTGAAATTCAACTGGAAGAAACTGTAGATTCAGACTTGTTGGGAGGGTTGATAATGAGAATTGGCGACAAACAATTGGATGCAAGCATTCAAGGACAATTAAGAAAAATAGAAAACGAATTAGTTCAAGCATAATAAATAAAAAAGATGGCTGAAGTTAATCCAGCAGAAGTTTCTGCAATACTTAGAGAGCAATTAGCGGGTGTAAAAACTGCCGCAGATTTAGAAGAAGTTGGTACCGTTCTACAAGTTGGAGATGGTATTGCTAGAATTTATGGCATGTCTCAAGTGCAATCAGGAGAGTTGATTGAATTTGATAACGGTCTTATGGGTATCGTACTAAACCTAGAAGAAGACAATGTTGGTGCCGTATTATTAGGTTCTTCAAATAAAGTTAAAGAAGGGGACACAGTTAAAAGAACTGGTCGTATTGCTTCTGTTAATGTTGGTGAAGGAATGTTAGGTAGAGTAGTTAACACCTTAGGTCACCCAATCGATGGAAAAGGTGATATATTAGGAACTACCTACGAAATGCCAATTGAAAGAAAAGCTCCAGGAGTTATTTTCCGTCAACCTGTAAACGAGCCTTTACAAACTGGAATTAAGGCAATTGACTCTATGATTCCTGTTGGAAGAGGTCAGCGTGAGTTGATTATTGGAGATAGACAAACAGGAAAGACTACGGTAGCAATTGATACCATTATCAATCAAAAAGAATTTTACGATAAAGGTGAACCAGTTTACTGTGTTTATGTTGCAATTGGTCAAAAAGGATCTACTGTTGCAGGTATTGTTAAAACCTTAGAAGATGCTGGCGCAATGGCTTATACAACTATTGTAGCTGCACCAGCTTCAGACCCTGCACCTATGCAATTTTACGCTCCTTTTACAGGTGCTGCTATTGCTGAGTTTTTTAGAGATACAGGAAGACCCGCATTAATTATCTATGATGATTTATCAAAACAAGCTGTTGCTTATCGTGAAGTATCATTATTGTTAAGAAGACCTCCAGGTCGTGAGGCATATCCTGGTGATGTGTTTTACCTTCACTCAAGGTTATTAGAAAGAGCTGCAAAAGTTATTAATGACGATACCATTGCTTCTAAAATGAATGATTTACCAGAATCGTTGAGACCACTAGTAAAAGGAGGTGGTTCTATTACGGCTCTTCCAATTATTGAAACACAAGCAGGTGACGTTTCTGCATACATTCCAACAAACGTAATTTCGATTACAGATGGACAGATTTTCTTAGAGTCTAACTTATTCCTTTCTGGTGTAAGACCAGCTATTAACGTTGGTATCTCGGTATCTCGTGTTGGAGGTTCTGCTCAGATTAAATCGATGAAAAAAGTTGCGGGAACATTGAAATTAGACCAAGCTCAATATAGAGAGCTAGAAGCATTCTCTAAATTTGGTTCTGATTTAGATGCTGCAACAAAGTCTGTACTTGACAAAGGTTCTAGAAACGTTGAGATTTTGAAACAAGCTCAAAATTCTCCAATGACTGTAGAAAACCAAGTTGCAATTATTCACCTTGGAGTGAAAGGTTTGTTGAGAAGCGTACCTGTAAATCAAGTAAGAAAATTTGAAGCAGAATACCTTGAATTTTTAAACTTGAATCATAGAGATACGTTGGATGCGCTTCAAGCAGGGAAATACACTGAGGCAGAAACATCAGTATTAGAAAAAGTTGCAGCAGATATCGCTTCAACATATAAAAGCAAGTAAAATTTTCTTTAAAACAAAGAAATGGCAAACTTAAAAGAAATACGTAACAGAATTACTTCTGTATCATCTACAAGACAGATTACCTCTGCGATGAAGATGGTATCGGCAGCAAAACTTAGACGTGCTCAAGATTCAATTACTCAAATGAGGCCTTATGCCAACAAATTGAGTGAATTGTTGAGTAACTTAAGTGCTAGTTCTGATAATAGCTCTGAAAACGCTTATATGGACACTAGACCTATTGAAAGGGTTCTATTGATTCCGATTACTTCTAATAGAGGTTTAGCAGGTGCGTTTAATGCAAACATTATCAAAGAAACCAACCGCCTTGCTGAAGGCAAATATGCCGGTAAAGACATTACTGTTTTGGCAATCGGAAAAAAAGCAGACGACTTTTTTAAGAAAACAGCCTATAACATTAAAGGAACTACATTACCGAGCAAGTTAGATCAAGTTTATGATGACTTGACTTTTGATACCGTTGCAAGTGTTGCTAGAAAAATAATGAGGTCTTTCTCTTACAAACAATTTGACAGAATAGAATTGATTTACAATGAGTTTGTAAATGCTGCAGTTCAAAATGTAATTGTTGAGCAATACCTACCAATTCTACCACCAGTGCAAGAAAAGGGAAAAAGCGAAAACGTAGATTATCTTTTTGAGCCTTCGAAAGAAGAAATAATTACTGAATTAATACCTAAGTCATTAAAAATTCAGCTTTACAAAGCTATTTTAGATTCTTATGCTTCAGAGCACGGCGCTAGAATGACTGCAATGCACAAAGCAACGGACAATGCTACCGAGTTAATTGGCGACCTTAAATTGGTTTACAACAAAGCAAGACAAGCATCCATTACCAATGAAATTTTAGAAATTGTTGGAGGAGCAGAAGCCCTAAATAATTAAGAATTATCAAATATATTTTGAAAAGCCCTGCATGCAAGTGTGGGGCTTTTATTTTTACAAAGAATTATTAAAGGTTGATTATATTGTTGTTCAAACAAGGTATAATCGACTTGCATACGAGACGATTCGGGGCTAGGTAAGATTTATTCTATACCGAAAGATTAGGCACAGGTACTGCAAAAATGGTTCGTATTGCACATGAAAACAACTTACAAGTGCCTGTATTTATTCTGGATGAAGATTTCAAAATCATTATTTACCGACCATGTACCGACCAAGCTTCGATGAACTACCGTAGCACTTCCGTAGAAGTTCGAAATCTTATAAATGCATTAAATGATGAAATGAGCCGAAAAGAAATTCAACAAGTAATGGATTTGAAACAGGCAGGAAATTTTAGAGAAAATTAATTGGAACCAGCGTTAGAAGCTGAGTTATTTGAGATGAAATTTCCAAACCATCCAAACCAACGACACATTCTTACCGAAAAAGGGAAATTACTCAATGAATAAATAAAAAACTTCAATGGTTCATTCATGAAGATTACAAAGCTTATCATTGTATATCTTCAAATTCCATATTTTTGAATAGGTTCAATTATTGTTGAAAGCGACGACATGTCAAGTAAGAAATTAGTTTCATTATTTATTTTAAGCATTTGTTTTATCCTCATTGGGTACCACTTACCCGATTCTATTAAAGAAAACTCAAAGCAATTTCAATTAAATCAGTTTCAACATAAATTTCTAGAAAAAGAAGCAGCTTTAAATGCTGAATTAGAGAAGCTTAAGGAACAGTTTGAATTAAACCAATCGTTGAGGATTAATGAGGACTTATTGAGCTTAGATAAGGATGAAAACAGTTCCTTCTATGTGATTGAGAACAATAAACTCATTTTTTGGACTGATGAAAATGCTGCTTTTGAACTTAATCAATTGAGCCAAGAAAACAGCTTAGTGAAATTGGGAAATGGCCTATATTACAAAGCAAGCATACAAAATAAGACACAATTATTCGTAGGCCTGCTTTTAATTCAAACAGATTATCCCTATCAAAACAAATACTTGAAAAACCAGCTGCAAGCCGATTTCAACTATGAGTTAATCGAATCCATTCGTCCACCATCAGAATATGGATATTCCATAGAAAATAATGCTGGGGAGGTAGTTTTTGATCTTCAATTAAAATCAATTAAGTCGGTTTATTCTTCATTATCCAAACTTCAAGCACTTATATCGCTCATTGGCATCGTATTGCTCATAGCCATAATTCCAAAATTTTTTAATTCTCAATTGGCAAAAGTTTTTAGCTTGGTTTTAAGCCTTGTTTTAATTCGTTTGCTTCTCTTTTATTTCGTTCCTACTTCTTGGTCGCTGTTGCCTATTTTTCAACCCGACATTTATGCTTTTTCTCGGTGGATGCCCACTTTTGGTGATTTTTTACTGAATGTGATTACTGCATTCTATTTAGCCTATCAACTAAATAAGCACCATCAAGTTTTAACACAAAAATGGGTTTTGGGTCTCGTGTTAATTGCTTCTGTAGCCTTGGGAAATTATACTTTGGTAATAATTCAAGATAGCATACAAAACTCTACAATAAGCTTTAACTTAAACAATTTATTCGACCTTAATTACATTAGTTTTTTGAGTCTGTTTGGTTTTGGTTTGCTTTTGTTTTCAGCCATTACTTTATTAGACTTAGTTGTAAAGTCGAGTCAGCTGCATTTTAAGCGAATTGTCTTATTTGGAATGACAGTTCTGTTATCTGCTGTTTTTGCTTTTATCTTTCAATCTGCATTTACCATAAGCCTATTGTCTTTTTGGCTAATGATTCCCTTATTGCTTTTGTTTGTCAATCAAACCAAAAACAGACCAACCATTAGCATTTTGGTGCTGTTGATTTGCTTATCAGCTATTTCTGCATTTGTAATTAACAAGGCCTCGCAAAATAGAGAAGCCCAAAAGCGCAACATCATTATTCACAAACTAGCCGAAGAGAAAGACCCCATTGCAGAGTATTTATTCGACAATGTTCAAAATGAAATTAGGAAAGACACCATAATTCAACAATTAATTCAAAAGAGCAGCATCAAAAATCCCAGCTTAGACGAGTATTTAAGAACCAAATATTTCTCAGGCTATTGGAAAAAGTATTCTTTGCTTTTTACGGTTTGCCATCCAACAGATTTTTTATACATCAACCCGACTAACCGGAAAGTATCTTGTATAGAGTATTATCAAAATCGAATACGATATGAAGGGGATTTAATTAGTTCAAGTAATTTATTTCAGTTGCGAAACTTAGCGGGAAGAATAGATTACATCGCTCAGCTTGAATTGCCAACGGAGGGCACTTCGGTTAATCTGTTTATAGAAATGAGTGCCAATATGTTTAATCAAAACGATGGTTATCCAGAATTGTTGATTGATGAAAAAAGCAAAAAAGACAACATTGACATTCGGAACTATTCTTATGCGGTTTACGATCAAGGAAATTTGATTTTAAACTCTGGGGATTTTAATTATTCTACGGTAAACAAAGTTTCAGACTTGGCCGAAAACACGATGTATCAATACGAATCGGAGAATCATGTGCATACGGTTTTTCAAAAAAATAAAAACGTGACCATTGTATTGAGTCGAAAGATTGAAAACACCTATAATTTTTTAACTTCATTGGCCTATTTGTTAGTCATTTACAGCTTATTGTATGTATTTCTGAGCCTAAGCCTTCCAAGTTTTCCATTGCGGTTTAAAATTATGTTTAATGACTTTTCTTCAAGAATACAATTTTTCTTAATTGCCTCACTTTTATTGGCTTTGGTTTTATTTGGCATCGGCACAACCTATTATATCAAGCAACAAAATCAATCGAAAAACTTTAAAAGCATTGCCGAAAAAATCCGCTCGGTCAATATAGAATTAGAAAACGCAATTGGAGGGGAAGAGCAATTGTCAGACAGCATCAATGTATTTGTTAATGCGAGCTTAATAAAGCTATCCAATGTGTTTTATACGGACATAAATATATATGATACCAAAGGCATTTTATTTGCCAGCTCGAGGTTTGAGGTTTTTTCTAAAGGATTAAAGAGCAATAGGTTGAATCCAGTTGCATATAAGATGTTAATTGAAGACAACAAGGCAGAGTGTCTGCTGAATGAGAAGATTGGAGAAATGGAATACCTCTCGGCTTATCTTCCGTTCAAAAACGATAACAACGAAATTATAGCTTATTTAAACCTACCTTATTTTGCAAAGCAGGGAGAATTGGAAGAAGAGATTTCCAGCTTTTTGGTGTCAACCATTAACATTTATGTTGCCATTTTTGTCTTGTCCTTAATTGTATCTGTATTGCTGATTAATCAATTATCGAAGCCATTGTTGATGATAAGAAAACAATTGGGAAGATTAAAGTTTGGCGGCAAATTAGAGTTAATTGAATGGAATAGCGATGATGAAATTGGCTCATTAGTAAAAGAATACAACCGCATGATAGTAGAGCTTAGCGACAGTGCCGACCGTTTGGCGCAGTCAGAAAGAGAAGGTGCTTGGAGAGAGATGGCCAAACAAGTAGCTCATGAGATTAAAAACCCATTAACGCCCATGAAGTTGAGCATTCAGCATTTGCAAATGGCTTATGATCGAAAAAGCGATGACTTGGATGAAAAGGTAAAGCGAACCACTAGAACTTTGGTAGAACAAATTGAGACCTTATCGAATATCGCGAGTGAGTTTTCAAGTTTTGCAAAAATGCCAGAGCAAAAATTCGAAGCAATAGATTTAGTAAAAATTATAAAAACAGCAGTTGATTTGTATTCCATACGAGATGGTGCCATCATAGAATTGGATATTCCCATAGAGCAAGCATTTATAAAAGCAGATCGCGACCAATTGATTCGTGTTTTTAATAATTTGATAAAAAACAGCATCCAAGCCAAACAAAAGGATTTGAATATACATATAAGAATCAGTCTATTGTCAAGCGATACGAGCTATGTAGTTAGCATTGCAGATAATGGAATTGGTGTTCAACCTGACCAATTAGAGCGAATTTTTGAACCCAACTTTACTACCAAAACGAGTGGATCTGGTTTAGGCTTGGCCATGTCTAAAAACATACTCGAAAATTTAAAAGGAAAGATAGAAATTGACTCCACTGTTGAAGTGGGTACAACCTTTAAATTAACTTTTCCAAGGGGGTAGTTTCTTAGTTTGATTTGTAGCGGATATAAAAAAGTAATTGGGCAAAAAGTATTGAGTAGAAGAATTGTAAACAACAAACAAGAGATTAATTTACAAAGTTTCGAGAATGGGGTTTACCTTTATCAGATAATAAAGAATGAAACAGAAGTAATTAAAAAAGACAAATTAATCGTAAACTAACATGAAGAGACTCGGATTTACCTTGATGTTTGGCATACTTGCAATAATTCTGCAAGCTCAACCCTATACAATAGATCCGAGTTTCTTACCTTATTTTGATATTAGAACAAATACCCCTTATGGCGGCAGGGTTGCGGATGTTTGGGAAAATCCTAAAAATGGGAAGTTATTTATAGTAGGTGATTTTGATGTTGGGGGTAGTGGAATTCCACCTCACAGTAATTTTACTCAAACACAAAGAAGTGGTGTTTTTAATTCTAACTTTTCTGCATCTGTTGGAGGTGGTCAAACGAGGAGTTCTATTTATCCAATTAATGATACAATGTTTGCATTAATATCAGAAGGTCTTTACTTACAATTAGATACATTTGGCACACTTCTCAATAATGCTTTTTTTAATAACTATTGGAGAACAGCATCTTGTAGAACAGGAGTCGCCCCCTATTTCTTTCCAGACGGCTCATCCTTAATGGCTAATTATAGAGGTGGTCAACCTACCTCTTGTCAAATATACAGTTATAACGACACCTTTCCGCATCAGTACATTGTGAAATTAAACCCACAAGGCCTTTATGATAGCAGCTTTCAAGCAAGTCCAAATTATCAACCACAAGGCTTTTTTAAATATGATTCAAGTAGAATTCTTGTTTATGGCTTACCGAGGAGCTTTACACAATACAATGGGAAAACCATCAATGGCTTATGTCGAATTTATCATGATGGCACTTTAGATACTACTTTCTCAAGCCCTTTAAAGAACTCATTTAGCAGTAGTTTTTTTATTAAAAAGGTTAATTCTGATGGTAGTTTGTTTATCAATGGGTATGTTGAGCTAAAAAATGACACAGCTGGTAAAATTAGATACTTAGTAAAACTAAAACCCGATGGTGTAATAGATTCGAGTTTTAATTTTGCAATTCAATTGACTTCTACTGTATTTCCTGGAGCTGAGGAGATAAGATCAATAGCAGAAACACCAGACGGCGGTTATTTAGTGGGGGGTGTATTTGATTCTTACAATGGTTATACTAGAAGTAGTATAGTAAAAATAGATTCAGTTGGCAATGTAGAGCCTCAGTATTTTTTAGGTGCAGGTCCCGATAGTTCAGGTCAAAATGGTAGCGGCTTGGCAGGGGTTGTTGGTATAAAAGCCTCTAAGCTTGGCGGTTATTATGTATATGGAGATTTTTTAAAATGGGATGGTCAACCTAGCCAACCGATTGTAAGAATACACGATCTTTTAACAGGAGTCGAAAGCCAAAAGCTAAAAGCTGAAAGCTTGGAGTTATATCCCAACCCGAGTAATGGCATAATAAACATTTCAAATTCTGAAAACATAGAATCCATTCGCATTTATAATTTACAAGGCCAATTAATCAAAAAGCTAAAATCAAGGCAAAAGCAATTTGAGTTGCCTGAACAAACAGGAATGTATATTATTCAAGTTGAAGATGAAAAAGGGAATGTAATTACTAAGAAAATTGTGAAAAATAATTACTAATTACCAATGCTGTAATTACTAACATTTTGTTTATTATTTCGATTTGGGGCGGGATGAAAAAACAGCGAGCCGGCGAGAGGCTAGGGGTAGAAGCTTTGTTTTTTCTTGAATTTTGCTCCAATTTCATCAAGGAAATTTGAAATAAAAGAATGAGTATAGTTTATGAATTTTTTGGCATTATTTGGTGCATTAAGAACAAGAGAAGGAGTGGGTTTCAAGAAAATTGTGAAAAATAATTACTAATTACCAATGCTGTAATTACTAGCATTTTGTTTATTATTTCGATTTGGGGCGGGATGAAAAAACAGCTAGGCGGCGAAAGGAATAGGGAGGAAGCTTTGTTTTTTCTTGATTTTTGCTCCAATTTCATCAAGGAAAAGTGGAATAAAAGAATGAGTAAAGTTTATGAATTTTTTGGCAATATTTGGTGCGAGTAAAAACGAGTTAGAGAGTGGTTTCCAAGAAAATTGTGAAAAATAACACCACTTATCGTTTTTAACAGCAATAAACCTAATACCACGAAATAAGCCTATTTATTTCGTTGAAAAGGCAATTTTTTTGAATCGTCAATTCTAGGCAAACCAATTTTAAATTTTATAGCCACTATTCGAATCAGTATAATTAGCAATATGCTAATGAGTGCATTCCACTCAAAACTGAGCCCTGTTTTTTGAATGTAATGAAAAGCTGTTGCTCCAAGAATACAAGCCATGGCATAGATTTCTTTTCTAAAAATCAAAGGAATTTCATTGATTAACATATCTCGAATAACACCGCCAAGCACAGCAGAAAACATTCCCATCATAATGGCGATAATGGGGTCAACATCAATTAATAATGCTTTTTTCATTCCTAAAATAGTAAATACACTAATTCCAATGGTATCGAATAAAAAAAGAGTTTTCCGAAGTTTGCGAACTTGCTTTTGAAACAAGTATGTCAAGCCAACTCCTGTTAAAATAATAAAGAGATAACTAGAATCTCTCATCCATCCAACTGGTGTAGCTCCTATGAGTAAATCTCGAACAGTTCCTCCACCAACTGCAGTTACAAAGGCAATAAATGCAGCTCCAAATAAATCTAATTTCTTGTTAGATGCCGCCATGGCTCCACTTATGGCGAAAACTAAAGTACCTATTAAGTCGAGGTATTTCAGCATTTCGTTTATGGAAGTTTCTATATTCATTGCTTTAATATTTTGAGGCAAAGGTATAAATTGAAAGATGCTTATTTGAAATTATTCTTATTCAAGATATTTTCTTTGATTTAGCATTTAATTTCGATATTTGCGCAAGCTTTAATTGTACTATCCATTCAAAGCTATTGAGCTTTATTATTATGTGGGATAATTTTTCCAGTTTTATATTACGTAGGAGATATTTTATTATTTCTATTATGGCTATTGCCACTGTTTTTTTGGCCTATCACGCCAGAACAGTTAAGATGAGCTATGAAATGGCTCAGGTTTTACCTGAGACCGATTCTACCTTGATTTCATTTCAGAAATTTCAAAGCCAATTTGGTCAAGATGGAAGTATAATGGTTATCGGAATAAAAGATTCGACCCTATATGAACTTGAAAAATTCAATGCCTGGTTAGAACTTTCCGATCACCTTTTAAAAGTAGAGGGTATAGACAATGTCGTTTCTATTGCCACCGTTTTTGATCTCAAGAAAAATACTACAGAAAAAAAATTCGAACCCCATCAAGTCATCCAATCACCTGTAAAATCTCAAGTAGAACTTGATAGCTTACTAAAAAAAGTATTTGACTTGCCTTTTTATGAAGGGTTTATATTCAGCGAAGACAAGAAATCTACTTTAATGGCCTTAACGCTCGATCGTGAATTACTCGACTCGAAAGACAGAGGAGTGTTGATGGCGGACATTTTGCACGAAATAGATTTATTTAAAGAAAAAACAGGATTAGTAGTAAGGTATTCTGGCTTACCTTATATACGAGCAAACAATACCTCTAAAGTAAGTGCAGAAATAAAACTCTTTATCTTATTAGCCATACTCATTACTTCAGGAATTTTATTTCTATTTTTTAGGTCTTTAAAAGCCATGTTTTTCTCAATGGTGGTGGTGCTGTCTGCCGTTATTTGGGCTGTAGGTATTCAGGGAATATTTGGCTATGAAATCACCATTTTAACTGGTTTAATTCCTCCGCTTATTATTGTCATAGGTATTCCCAATTGTATATTTATTTACAACAAATACCATCAAGAATATAAAAGGCATGGGAATCAAATATTGGCTCTCAGAAGAGTTATTCTTAAAATTGGCAATGCTATCTTTTTAACCAATACAACAACAGCATTAGGTTTTGGAACTTTTATTTTTACCGATAGCGAAATATTAATTCAATTTGGTATTGTTGCTTCTTGTGGTATTGCTTCTGCCTTTTTAATATCCATTACTTTACTGCCCATCATTCTGAGTTTTCAAAAACCGCCAAGAGAAAAACACACCAAACACTTAGAAAGGCAGTGGGTTCATTTGGTTGTCGATCAATTAATTATAATTGTAACTCGCCACCGCAAGTGGGTTTTTGTTGTTACAATTGCCATTGTTTGCATTTCCATTTATGGTACAACGCTAATTAAAACTACAGGGAATTTAGCAGATGATTTACCTCGTCACGATCCAGTTTATTTAGATTTAAAGTTTTTTGAAGAGAACTTTAAAGGGGTCTTACCTTTTGAAGTAACAGTAACTTCTCATAAAAAAGGAGGAATCACCAAACTCTCTTCATTAAAACGAATAGATAAACTGCAAAGTTTACTTAGTGAATATCCAGAATTTTCAAAGCCGCTTTCTATTATTGAAGGCTTAAAGTTTGCAAAACAAGGGTTTTACGGAGGAAACCCAGAAAAGTATAGTTTGTATAATTCTCAAGAAATGAGTTTTTTAGGACCGTATTTAAAGTCTGCAGATGGCAAAAATCAAAACCTGTTAAACTCGTATTTAGATTCAACAAATTCGATTGCTCGTATTACTGCTCAAATGGCCGATGTAGGGTCAAATAGAATGGAAGCGATATTAGGTGATTTAAAACCACGAGTGGACTCTATTTTTAGCCCAGATAAATACTCAGTTGTTTTTACTGGAACCAGTGTTGTTTGGCTTAAAGGAACTGAATATTTAGTTAAAAATTTATTTGTAAGTCTAAGTATTGCAATCGTATTAATTGCAATCATGATGTCATTGCTATTTGCCTCATTGCGAATGGTTTTAGTGAGTCTAATTCCCAATTTATTGCCATTGTTGTTTACCGCATCTATTATGGGATATTTTGGCATATCAATCAAGCCTTCTACCATCTTAATCTTTAGCATCGCATTTGGAATTTCGGTTGACGACACAATACACTATTTAGCTAAATATAGGCAAGAGTTGCACCAACACTCTTTAAATCTAAAAGAAGCCTGCTTATTGGCCTTAAAAGAAACAGGAGTTAGCATGATTTATACTTCGATTGTTTTGTTTTTTGGATTTGGAGTTTTTACGGCTTCTGAGTTTGGAGGTACAGTTGCTTTGGGGCTTCTGGTTTCAATTACCTTGTTAATTGCCATGGCATCCAATTTAATTTTACTTCCTTCTTTACTTTTGTCTTTCGATCATTGGTTAACGACCAAGGCCTTTAAAGAAGAAGTTTTATTGGTAATTATAGACGAGGAAGACGACATAGAATTAAACGATTTGGAAGTAAAATCCATAAAAGAAATAGAATAATTAATTTCGACCCAAACAAAATAGCATGAAAGGAATTGTATTAGCAGGAGGATCTGGAACAAGATTACACCCTTTAACACTAGCTGTAAGTAAGCAATTAATGCCGGTTTATGATAAACCAATGATTTATTATCCCTTATCAGTATTGATGAGCGCAGGGATTAAAGAGATTTTAATTATTACTACACCACATGATAATGAAAGTTTTAAAAAGCTATTGGGCGATGGATCTCAGTTTGGATGTGATTTCCAATATGCCGTTCAAGAAGTTCCAAATGGCTTAGCACAAGCATTTGTAATTGGCGAAAAATTTATTGGTAACGACAAGGTTGCTTTAATTTTAGGCGACAATATTTTTTATGGATCAAGCATGTCTAACCTATTACAAGCGAATAATGACCCTGATGGAGGAGTCGTTTATGCCTATCATGTTTCTGACCCTGAAAGATATGGAGTGGTTGAGTTTGACGAAAATCAAATTGCTGTTTCCATCGAAGAAAAACCAGTAAAACCCAAATCGAATTTTGCTGTGCCAGGCCTGTATTTTTATGATAATGATGTTATAAAAATTGCTAAAGATTTAAAGCCTAGTGCTAGAGGAGAATATGAAATAACGGATGTCAATAAAGTATATTTAGAAAAAGGGAAATTGCAAGTAGCTATTTTAGATAGAGGAACGGCATGGTTAGATACTGGCACCTTTTCATCTTTAATGCAAGCCGGTCAGTTTGTTGAAGTTATAGAAGAAAGACAAGGGTTAAAAATTGGATGTTTAGAAGAAATTGCCTTTCGAATGGGCTTTATTGATAAAAAACAACTCTTGAAATTAGCAGAACCTTTATTGAAAAGTGGCTATGGAGATTACCTTTTAAAACTCGTTTAAATGGGAAAGAGAAACATATTAATAACCGGAGGAGCAGGTTTTATTGGAAGTTCTTTAGCTCATAAATTAGCTGAAGATACTCGAAACTCTATTACCATTGTTGACAATTTGTTGACAGGAGACATCCGAAGAATTCCTCAACTTGAAAATGTAAAGTTTATAAAGGGCGATGTGAATGACAATCAAGTAATTTCAAGTATTTTTTACGGAAATAAATTTGATTATGTTTTTCACTATGCAGCTGTTGTTGGTGTTAAAAGAACCATCGAAAATCCAATTATGGTTTTAGATGATTTAAAAGGAATGAGAAACGTTCTTGATTTATGTAAAAATACCTCAGTAAAACGAGTGTTCTTTTCATCCTCTTCTGAGGTTTATGGAGAACCTGTTGAACTTCCTCAGCACGAATATACAACACCTTTAAACTCTAGATTGCCTTATGCAATTGTAAAAAATGTAGGTGAAGCCTTTTTAAAATCATACAAACAAGAGTATGACTTAAACTACACGATTTTCCGTTTTTTCAATACCTATGGCCCTTTGCAAAGCAAAGACTTTGTAGTTAGCAGGTTTATTTCAGCTGCCTTAAAAGGAGAGGACATCACCATTTATGGCGATGGCTCACAAACTAGAACTTTTTGTTTTGTTGATGACAATATTCAAGCTTGTGTCAATGCCTTTATGGAAGATAAAATTATAAACGATGTCGTTAACATTGGCTCAGATAAAGTATATACTGTTTTAGAACTTGCTCAAGAAATTGTTAAAGTTTCCAATTCTAAGTCTAAAATCATTCACTTGCCACCTTTAGAGGAAGGGGACATGAGTAGAAGGCAACCGGATACTCGAAAAATGCTTGAATTGCTTGGACGTGAACCACGTTCATTAGTTGAAGGCTTGAAAAAAGTAATAGAAAATCCTTCATTCTTTTTATAAATGAATACTTCCTGGATAACTTATGCTAAGTTATTAGAAAAAGAGTTAAACTCGATTGAGCTAAACAGCTCTCCGAAAGAGCTTTATGACCCGATAAAATACATATTAAATTTAGGGGGCAAGAGAATTAGACCAGCGCTATGCCTAATGTCTGCCGAACTGTTTGGAGGAGACATAAAAGAGGCCCTTTATGGAGCGATAAGCATAGAAGTTTTTCACAACTTCACCTTGGTTCACGATGATATTATGGACGAAGCTCCCATGCGAAGAGGCCAAGCTACTGTTCATGAAAAGTGGAATAGAGATATTGCAATTTTGTCTGGGGATGTAATGTTTGTAAAAGCCTATGAATTTTTAGCAAAACTCGATCAAAAGCACTTGCCAGCTGCACTTAAATTATTTAATCAAACAGCTATTCAAGTTTGCGAAGGCCAGCAAATGGATATGAATTTTGAAACGACTAAGGCGGTTACCTTATCGGAATACATTAAAATGATAGAGTTAAAAACGGCTGTTTTATTGGCTTGTAGCCTAAAATTAGGGGCTTTGATTGCAAATGCCTCTGAACAAGATGCCAGTTTAATTTATCAATTTGGCAGAAACTTGGGAATTGCTTTTCAGATACAAGATGATTTATTAGACGCTTATGGCGATCCAGATAAATTTGGAAAAAGAGTAGGTGGAGATATTATTTCCCATAAAAAGACTTATTTGTTGTTAACTGCATTAGAAAAAGCAAACAATCAGCAAAAATTGGATTTAAACCTATCTTTAAGTGCAAGTTTTACTGAAGAGCAGAAGGTTACAAAAACCCTAGCAATTTACAATGAACTTAATATTCCAGAATTAACAAAGGCCGCCATGCAGTCTTACTTTAATGAGGCCATGGAGTCGTTGAATAAGATTTCTGCTGAGAAAGAATTAAAAAAACCTTTAAGTGATATCGCCGAAATGTTGATGAGTAGGGTGAAGTGAATCACCATTCAATTAGAACAACTAATCAGGTAACTCTTTATTAATTATTTTCATCAAGTGATTGGCTTCTTTATCACTGAGTCTAAGGCCAAAATATAAAACTTTTCCGTTTACAGGCAAGGCTAAAGTCTGACCGCCAATAACCCAATAAGAATCACCAAAAAGTTTAATAAAAGAATTTTCCTCTTTTTCAATCAGCCTAACTTTATTCATTAAGTCTTTGCGATAAGGTTTAAGAAAACCACGGTTACTTATTGTTCTACCGATATGAATTTTGTCTTCACTTATCAATATTTGTTCTTCCCCTTTTCTTCTCCAGCGAAATGCTTTAACTACAATGTATTCAAAATATCCCCAAAAACTTGCAAAAACTAAAATCATGGTTTTCATCTTTTCGTCTTGCTCGTAAAAAATCTGACTGATAATGGCTAACCCACACAATGTCCAAGCAACCATCCAAATGGTTAAAATACTTTGTTTAGAGTCATCTTTATATGCCTTAATCTTTATCAAAAGTCCTTCTGGTCTTTTTTCTTGGCTGATTCTTTTTTCCATGCAACAAAGTTAAATGAAAGAATCAATTCCAATGGTATGGATTTTGTAAAATCGAGAAGAATGATTAACTATACACATTGAAAACACAAATTATGAAACATATTAGCTTTTTAACTCTATTTCTTCTTTCATTGGTCTATGCGCAAGCACAGCCTGAAGATAAAAAACTTGGCAAAATCACCTTTTTAATGGTTGATGGCAAATTTGAAGATGCCGCCTTTAAGTCACAAAAATTAATTGAAGATCCGGAATATCGCAAAAGTGGATGGGCTTGGTATTATTTGGCTCAAGCTAATTTTGAGATTGCAAAAAAGCCAGAACTTCAAGAGGACTATCCAAAAGCTATGAAAGATGCGCTAAAAGCAGCTTATAAATTAGATAAATATAAAAACAAACCAGCTGAAAACATGGCTGTTTATGATGAAGCCAAAGAGTTTTTAGCAAAATTAAAAGACTCTACCATTACGATTTCTGAGATTTATTATGATAACAACGATGCCCGTAAGGCTGCTTATTATTTAAAATCCATTACCAAATTTGACGAAGACGACTACGCTGTATGGTTGATGAAAGGAGTCTATGAAATAAAATCTAGAAATGTTGGAGAAGGTGTAAAAAGCATCATGCTTGCGATGGAAAATTTAAGTTTAGATTACGTTCCAGATCCAGAATCAGCTCAAACTTTAGTTGACGCATTGGATGAGTTTGCCTTAATAGTTAAAAGTGGAGAATATGATAAATACTTTGCTTCTTATAAGTATGAGCCCACTCAAAAAGACATTGACGACGCTCTAGTAATGAAAGAGAAAATGAAAGAGTACATTAAGGGCAAAGAAGTAAACATAGAAGCTCGTAAAAAAGAATCTGAAACCATCTTTAAATCATTTAGAAGCGATGATGTAGAAGAGGAAGAAGATGATGAATAAGATGATTATTAGAGGTTAAAATTGCTTAAACGCCACTTGACACAAGTGGCGTTTGATGTTTAAAAAATCTATTTCAAATTTGAAAAAAATTGGTTTAATATCAGATACTCACAGTTTTTTACATCCTAGAGTTAAACATCACTTTAAAGATTGTGATGAAATATGGCATGCAGGTGATATTGGCGATGTAACGCTGAGTGACACCTTAAAAGCCTTTAAACCATTACGTGCTGTTTATGGAAACATTGATGGTGCTGAAATCAGGAAAGAATTTCCCAAAAATTTACGTTTCACAATTGAAGAGCTTGATGTTTGGATTACTCACATTGGCGGATATCCAAACCGTTATGACCGTAGGGTGTTCGATGAAATTCACAAAAACCCACCAAAGCTTTTTATTTGTGGACATTCTCACATTTTAAAAGCAGTAAATGACCCTAAACTTAATTGCCTGCATCTAAATCCTGGAGCTGCTGGCAAAGTGGGTTTTCATCAGGTATTAACCCTCATGCGATTTAATCTAGATAAGGGTAAAATACTGGATTTAGAAATAATTGAATTAGAAAAAAGAATCTAGCGAATTCGATCTGCAGCCCGAACCAAAGCTTCATCTTTCTTTATGTTTTTTAAAGCCAAAAAGATGAAAAGTAAAGGAATCAATGTTAAATAGGCACCCAAATCATATTCAGGAGGAGTAGCTTCTCCTAAAGTACTTAGCTCGCCCATAAACTTTTCAACTGCAAAAAACAATGCAACAACAAAAGCCAGTTGTAGCAATAAGTTAAATTGTACAAGCTTTATCTGAGTTTGTCGCTTTTTAAACGATAAAATACTTACAAAACTTAGGGTCATGGATAAAGTGCAAATGAAAGCCAACCAAAGTATTACATGACTAGAACCCAATGCTTCTGGTAGTTCAAAACCATAGATTGTGAAATAAACAGTTTGTTCAAGCACTTGAGTGCTTCCTAGATTTAAAAAGAAAAGGGATAAATTAATTGCAATTGCAATTGCAAGAAAAAGTGTTTGTATTCGTTGCCACATAATTTTAAAGCTTTCGGCAAAGAAACAAAGAATTACGATTTAGTTTACTATAGATATTCTAATTCTTTGTTTATTTATCACAATCTTTGTAAATGATGAATAAAAAAGAACTTTTTCAGAAATTTTCTTTAGAAAATGAGGCGGTAATTCCATTTTCGCTACATTTTAATTGGTGGAATGAAGTGGTGCAAAACAATTGGGATGTTGCTGTAGTTTCAAACGACAACCAAGTTTTTGCAGTTTGGCCTTATTTTATTCGTAAAAAAGGTATTTGGAACCTCATCACACAACCTCACTTTACGCCCTATTCGGGGATTTATATCCGCTATCCAGAAGGCCAAAAAGTGGATACAAAAATTGCATTTGAAAAAAAGCTCATCGAAGAATTAATAACTCAACTTCCTGACTTTTCGGAATGGAAGCAAAATTTTCACCTAGAGTTTAAGAACTCTTTACCTTTAATCTGGAATGGATTTGAAGACCAAAAGCGCTTTACGTATATACTTCCACTAACTGAATCCATAGAAAGTATTTTTCTAAACTTTAGAGATAATATCAAGAAACAAATTCGAAAGGCCGAAAAGTTTTTAATTATAAATGAAGCAGAAGATAGCAAGAAATTGAAACAAGCTTTTGAATCTAGTTTTGAAGCGCAAAACCTTAACTCTCCCATCGATGATTCGATGATTTTTCAGCGTATTTATGAGTACATTAAAAAACACCAATTAGGCAAAGTTTGGAATGTTATGGATCAAGAAGGGAATCTTCATGCAGCCATGTGCTTGGTTTGGGATCAACATCAAGCATATTATTTAATTGGCGGAGCCATGAAAGAATTTAAAAACTCTGGTGCTATGAGTTTGTTGATGTGGCATGCCATTCAAAATGCTAAGACCAAGCAAAAAAACAAGTTTAATTTCGAAGGAAGCAGCATAGAAGCGATAGAAAAATATTTACGAGGATTTGGCGGTGAGTTAACGCCATTTACCTGTATTTATAAATCTAATTCAAGTAGTTTGCAATTGGCGAAAAAAATAAAAAAGCACAGCATTTAAGCTTAATTTGCTTTGTAAATATCTTTTAATGCAGTTTCTAAATCTTCAAATTGATAAGCAAACCCATCTTTTTTCACTTTTTCGGCAGAAATTCTACTACCTTCTAAAACCAATTGAGCCCTATCGCCAAGTATTAGCTTCAAAACAAAAGAAGGCACATTAGGTAAGAAAAAAGGTTTACCTAAAACCTTAGCTAATGTTTTAGTGAATTCCTTGTTATTCATTTGATTGGGAGCGACTCCATTAAATACTGCTGATTTTTGATTTTCGAAACAATAAATAAACAACTGGCATAAATCGTCAATGTGTATCCATGGCATGTATTGTTTACCCGAACCAAGTGCAGCACCTAAACCAAATTTTACTGGCTTAGCAATTTCTTTTAAAGCCCCTCCATGTTTACTTAAAACCAAGCCAATTCTGATTTTTGAGATAGGAAACCCAAACCCTTTTAATTCTTCACTACTTTGTTCCCACAACTCACATGTGCTGGCTAAGAAATCTTTTCCAGCTTGATCATTTTCTGTATAAATATGTTCTGATGTTATAATGCCATAAAAACCAATTGCTGAAGCGGCAACAAAAGCTTTTGGTTTTTTTTGATTGACGGCAATTGCTTGCTTCAACAGATTAGTGCTATTTACTCGGCTATCTATAATAGTTTTCTTTCTTTTTTCGGTCCAAGCTTCATCAACGATACCAGCGCCAGCTAAATGAATGATATAATCATATTTTTCAATTGATTTTGGGTCTAATTGCATTTGGTTTACATCCCAAACGATAGTTTCTATAGCAGTTGATTTATTTTTACTTCTACTCAAATGCGCAACATGATATCCCTTTTTTATAAGAATTTCAGTTAAACGGCTACCTAGTAAACCCGTGCCCCCACTAATTAATACTTTTTCTGTCATAGCAATTAAACAACTAAATTAAATACTAGTTCTCAGAATAAAAAAAGGCTTACATATAAATTGGCTCAAAGTGAAAAGCGTTTGGCTCGTTTTATATCTTAATCCGTATTATTTTTGTTTCATGGATTTTCCGGCACTGAAGGACTTATCAATTTATTATCAAAAAATAGACTTAATAAAAGCAACTGCAGCGCAAATTCAAAAAGACTTTGCACTGTTTGATCACGACATTAAGTTTAGCGGAATTGCAAGCACAGCTTATCAAGAGCTATATGACCAAATTACGCCAATCATCGATCGGTTTTTAGAGATAAACTCGAGCAATTTTTTTTCGCTTTTATACGCTATTGATGTGGATGAAAGGCAATTAAAACACGTATTGTTTAGTAATGAATACGAAAAACCAGCAGAGGAAATATCAAAAATGATAATTGAAAGAGAGTTGAAAAAAGTAATCATTCGACAACATTTTAAAAGCATCAATCCAAGTTGAATTTGCAGTTAAGTTGCATGAGTTTAATTCATCGGTTTTAGTTACCTTTGAGGCCGTGAAAAATCACTATAAATCTTATTATGGATAAGTTTTCTTACCTAGGCAATGCGGACATATCGGCCGTAGATGAGCTTTATCAGCAATACCTGAAAGACCCAAACTCTGTAGAAGAGGGCTGGCTCAAGTTTTTTGAAGGATTTGAATTTGCAGTTAAAAATTATGACACCGAAGCAACTAAAACTAGCACTAAACCTTCAGTTTTCGAATCAAGCTCCGACTTGGATAAAGAGTTCAAGGTTTTAAATTTAATTAATGGCTATCGAACTAGAGGGCATCTTTTCACCAAAACTAATCCGGTAAGAGATAGAAGGAAGTATTCGCCAACCTTAGCTTTGGAAAACTTTGGATTGTCAGAGGCAGATTTAAACACCACATTTAAAGCCGCTAGTGAAATTGGGTTAAAAGAATGTAGTTTGCAAGAAATTGTTGCTCATTTAGAAATGACTTATTGCCATTCGGTAGGGGTGGAATATCGCTACATGCGAAAGCCAGATAAGGTGAAGTGGCTTCAAGAAAAATTAGAGTCAAACAAAAACCAATCTTCGTTTTCTAATGAAGAAAAGAAGCACATGCTTCATAAGTTAAGTCAGGCGGTTGTATTTGAGCAATTTTTACATAAGAAATTTGTAGGTCAAAAAAGATTTTCTTTAGAAGGAGGAGAATCATTAATTCCCGCATTAGATGCGCTTATAGAAACAGGAGCTGATATGGGAATCGAAGAATTTGTTGTAGGAATGGCTCATCGTGGAAGATTAAACGTGTTAGCAAACATATTTAATAAGACCTATGAATCTATTTTTAGCGAATTTGAAGGAAAAGAATACGAAGACAATTTATTTGATGGGGATGTAAAATATCACCTGGGCTATTCTTGCGATATAAAAACTGACAATGGAAATAAAGTAAAATTAACTTTATCGCCAAATCCTTCTCATTTAGAGGCTGTTGATCCGATAGTTGAGGGTATTGCAAAGTCAAAAGTGGATGAGTATTTAGGTTCAGTTGACAAAATTGCTCCTATTTTAATTCATGGAGATGCTTCAATTGCTGGGCAAGGCATTGTTTACGAAGTGATTCAAATGGCTCAATTAGATGCTTATCACACTGGAGGAACAATTCACATTGTCATAAATAATCAAATTGGATTTACGACCAACTATTTAGACGGAAGATCTAGTACCTATTGCACAGATGTGGCTAAAGTTACCTTGTGTCCAGTTTTTCATGTCAATGGAGATGATGTTGAAGCGGTAGTTCACACCATTAAACTAGCTTTAGAATATAGAAATAAGTATAAAAAGGATGTGTTTGTTGACTTGTTATGCTATCGAAAATATGGGCATAATGAAGGAGATGAACCTCGATTTACGCAACCAATTTTATACAAAGCAATATCGAAGCACCAAAATCCTAGAGAAATATATTTGGCCAATTTGATAAACCAAGGAGTAATTTCTAAAGAAGAGGCGAACGAGTATAAAACCACGTTCAACGATATGCTTCAAGATCGCTTAACAGATTCAAAACAAATTGACAAAGCGGTTATTTCAAACTTCTTAGAGAAAACATGGGAAGGGATTAGGGCTTCAAATGAAAATGATTTTCATAGCTCACCAGAAACTGGTTTTGATAAAAAGAGGCTGATAGAAATTAGTAGAACGATTACCCATCTATCGGAAGAGAAGCCTTATTTTAAAAAATCTAGAAAGTTAATGGATGACCGTCGAGCGATGGTCGATAATGACGCATTAGATTGGGGTATGGGCGAGCTATTGGCTTATGCCACTTTATTAGACGAAGGGCACCCAGTTAGAATGACGGGGCAAGACGTAGAAAGAGGAACCTTCTCGCATCGACATGCGGTGATTAAAGTTGAAGAGTCAGAAGAAGAATACATCCCATTAAAGCACATAAGCGATAAACAAGCTAAATTTTCAATTTATAATTCTTTGCTTTCAGAATATGGGGTTTTAGGATTTGAGTATGGATACTCCATGGCCTCTCCAAATGTATTACCCATTTGGGAAGCTCAGTTTGGAGATTTTAATAATGGAGCACAGATTATTATAGATCAGTTTTTGAGTAGTGCAGAAGATAAATGGAATAGTAAAAGTGGACTTGTGATGCTCTTGCCTCACGGATATGAAGGACAAGGTGCAGAACACTCAAGTGCAAGGCTAGAACGTTTTTTAAGCTTGTCTGCCGACTTGAACATGCAAATTGTAAATCCAACCACTCCTGCTAACTTCTTTCACGTACTAAGAAGACAATTGAAGCGAGAATTTAGAACCCCGCTTATTGTTTTTTCGCCAAAGAGTTTATTAAGGCATCCTGAAGTAATATCTTCAATTGATGAATTATCAAAAGGATCTTTTCAAGAAATATTAGACGATAAAACAGTTAAAAAAGAGCATGCAAAAACATTGGTTGCTTGCTCAGGAAAGTTGTATTATGAATTAAATTCTGCCATTAAAACAGCAGAGATTGAAGACATTGCACTCATTCGATTTGAGCAATTATACCCTTTCCCACAAAAGCAATTCAATGAATTATTAAAAACATATCCCAACATAGAAAATTTGGTTTGGGCACAAGAAGAACCAGAAAATATGGGGGCTTGGTGGTTTATTAAATCAAGCACCGAACAAGGAAATGATTGGAAAGTAGTTTCAAGACACTCGAGTGCAAGCCCAGCATCTGGGTCATCAAAAGTGTTTGCAAAAAGACAAAAAAGTATAATTGATAGCGTGTTGAGTTTTTCAATGGTTGTATCATAACATTATAATGAATAGAAATGGAAGAAGTAAAAGTTCCTAGTCCAGGAGAATCAATTTCAGAAGTAGATTTAGCATCATGGAAAGTTACAGAAGGTGAATATGTAGAAATTGACCAAGTAATAGCAGAAATCGACTCAGATAAAGCAACATTAGAATTAACTGCATCAGCAGCAGGAACAATTTCGTTGAAAGCCGAAGAAGGTGATACGATAGAAGTTGGGAGTGTTGTCGCTGAAATAGATACGAGTGCAAAAGCCCCTGAGGGAGCTCCAAAACAAGAAAAGAAAGTAGAAATTACAAAGGAGGAAGCTCCTAAAGCAGAACCAGCGAAAGCCGAAACTTCTCATGCTGCAGGTCATCCGTCACCATCGGCAAGAAAGCTAATGGATGAAAACAATGTTTCAGCAAGCCAAGTTAATGCTTCAGGTAAAGGAGGAAGAATAACCAAGCAAGATGTAGTAAATGCTATGGCTGCCGGAATTTCTTCTGATGCAGTTCAAGGTTGGGGTGGATCAAGAGAGCAGCGCAGAGAAAAAATGACTTCTTTGCGAAGAAGAATTGCTGAAAGACTTGTTGCTGTTAAAAGCGAAACAGCCATGTTGACTACGTTTAATGAGATTGACATGGGTGAAGTAATGGCATTGAGATCACGCATGAAAGATAAATTTAGAGAACACCACGATGTGAACTTAGGATTTATGTCGTTTTTTACTAAAGCAGTAACTGAAGCTTTAAATTTATTTCCAACAGTAAATGCAATGATAGACGACAATGAAATTATTTATCATGATTATGCTGATATTGGGATAGCGGTGAGTAGCCCTAAGGGCTTAATGGTGCCAGTTGTTAGAAATGCCGAGCAAATGACTTTGGCTCAAATAGAAGCAGAAATTAAGCGATTGGCAATAAAAGCAAGAGATGGAAAAATTTCAATTGACGAAATGACTGGTGGAACTTTCACCATTACTAATGGTGGCGTATTTGGTAGTATGTTGAGTACTCCAATCATTAATCCACCTCAATCAGCGATTTTGGGCATGCACAATATCGTAGAAAGGCCAATAGCTGTTAATGGGCAAGTTGTTATTAGGCCAATAATGTACGTGGCTTTAACTTACGACCATCGAATAATTGACGGAAAAGAATCTGTAAGTTTCTTAATGAAAGTAAAAGAAATGATAGAGAATCCAAGTAGAATAATATTTGGAGGTAAAAATCCAGAAGAAGTATTGTTAGGCTTGTAATTGAATCTTTTAATTAGTATTTTAGTCTAAATATCTCTACATGAAAACTTTATCGGCCTTCTTATTGTTTTTTTTTAGCGCAGCTAGTTTTGGTCAAGGAGGTTTGCTTATGCTTCATGGAAGAGTAGAAAACAACTCTGTATTACTAAAGGATGTTACCATAGAGGTAGTAAAAGATAATGAAATAGTTGATGAGTTTATAAACAATAAAAACGGAAGCTATAAGTATCGCTTTGCTTTAGGTTCAATATATAACATAAGTTTTACTAAAGAAGGTTACATAACCAAAACAGTTGGAGTAATTGCACAAACTCCTGATAGTTTAATTACTGGTAATTTTTTCTTCCAATTAGATATCGATTTGTTCCAAATGAAGGAAGGAATAGAAGAAGAACCTGTTTTTCCTGCAATAGCTAATATTTTAATAAAAGACCAAAAGGACGGCTTTATATATGACAAACGCTATGTTAGATGGGCTTCTGAAGAATACGAACTCTTAAAAATGGAATAGTTTTACCTGTTTTCTAATGGGTTTCTCAGCAAAAATAGAAACATGAATGTATTAATTTTAGGCTCTGGAGGTAGAGAACATGCTATTGCTTGGAAAATAAATCAAAGCAAACAAAATCCAAAAATTTTTATAGCACCCGGAAATGCTGGAACAAAAAAGCTTGGCATTAACTTACAAGTTAATTTGTCTGATTTTGATGCATTAGCAAACTTAGTTGAAATACACCAAATCAATTTGTTGGTAGTAGGCCCTGAAGCGCCTTTAGTTGAGGGCATTGTGAACTACTTTAGAGCTTTGTCTAAATTCGATAAATTAAAAATAATAGGTCCCGACGCGGCAGGGGCACAACTTGAAGGCAGTAAAGATTTCGCTAAAGAATTTATGGCAGAATTTAATGTGCCAACTGCTAGATACAAAACCTTTGATTCCAAAACTATTGAGCAGGCTTATGCCTTTTTAGAGACTTTAAACCCTCCCTATGTTTTAAAAGCAGATGGTTTAGCTGGAGGTAAAGGAGTTCTAATTTTAAATAATCTAGAGCAAGCCAAAGTAGAATTAGCAAACATGCTGTTGGATGAAAAATTTGGTAAAGCAAGCAGCCAAGTTGTTATAGAAGAATATCTAGATGGAATTGAGATGTCTGTTTTTGTATTAACCGATGGAAAAGACTATTTGATTTTACCAGAAGCAAAAGATTATAAAAGAATTGGAGAGGGAGACACAGGCCTTAACACTGGTGGGATGGGAGCGATATCGCCAGTTCCATTTGTCAATTCCAATCTGATGCAAAAAATAGAAGATAGTATAGTTAAACCTTCTGTAGCAGGTTTAAATAAAAGAGGCTTTAATTATAAGGGTTTTTTGTTTATCGGTTTAATGATTGTTGAAAATAACCCATTTGTAATCGAGTACAATGTGCGAATGGGCGACCCTGAAACTGAAGTTGTGATGCCAAGAATTAAATCAGATTTGCTGAGCCATTTATTGGCTTGTTCTAATGGGAAACTAGCTGAGGAAAAATTAGAAATAGATGATAGGTTTGCAACTACTGTTATGTTAGTAGCTGGAGGCTATCCAGAAAAATATGAAAAGGGAAAACCGATGTTAGGTTTTGAGAAAGTAAGCGATAGCATGTTGTTTCATGCTGGAACAACAGAAAAGGATGGCGAAATAATAACAAATGGAGGCAGAGTATTAGCCATTACTTCGTATGGAAATAACATGAAAGAAGCGCTGTCAAAGTCGTTTGCCAATGCAAGCACCATTGATTATCATGGGAAATATTATCGTAAGGATATTGGTTTCGATTTGTAATTGAATGGAAATTAATCTGCAGTGCCGTTTCTTTGGGCTTCTGCTTTAAACTTCTTCAATTGCATAATCCAATAGACTAAACCAAAAAAGATAATAAGTGAAAAAATAATATTTGGGATATTACCTAAAACAGGTAAAATTTCGAAAGAAGCTTCTAATAAATCTCCTAAACCATAAACAAATTCATTCCAAGTCATCGCGTGTTGTTAAATTTACAAAGCAAAAGTATTAAATATAATTCTCTAAATAAAGCATCCATATAGCCTGTTCAAAAAAATGAATACAAAAACCATATTCAATTCCAATATTGGAAAACTCTTATTGATTGGTTCGATTATATTATACATATTCAGTGCTTTATATAATGAGATATTTATAATTCAAGAAATAAATACTGGTGTATTTCGATTTAAAAACCCAGAATTATTCAATTATCCCATTATCGCTGTTTGTCTAGGCTCAGTAATAATCGCCTTTTGTGGAATTTATTGGGCCTCTTTGTCCAAAAAGCATAAATTGTTTGAAGGCAAGAAATCTACTTTACTACTTCTTTTTTTGGTAGGACTTGGATTGTGGCCTAACATGTTAATACAACTGGACTTATTGTTAGCTACTGCCTTAATTTTGATGCAAGTTGGATTTTTCCTGACCATTTATAATCAAAAAAACATCAATAAGATTGTATTTAATGGCACTTTATATTTAGGACTAGCTACTTTAATCTATCTGCCAACGATATATTTTTTTATAGTCTTTATAGTTGGAGTTTCTATTATTAGACCATTTAAATTAAAGACCTATTTAATTGCTTTGCTCGGGCTAATCTTACCAATGCTTTATACCTTTTCCATAGCATATGTATTCGATTATAACTTAACAACTTTGAGTGAGAATATTGATACGCTTTTTAGTTATAATTCTTATTGGCAAGGCTTAAATTATTGGAAATTGAGCTATATAGTTTTATTTTTAATTGGCTTTTTTTTCAATTTAGTGAGAAAAGCAAAATTAACAGTTCATGTTAGCAATCAAATTTCTTATTTGAGTTTTCTATTTGTTGTTGCGTTCATATTATTATTTATGAGAGGAGATCGTGTGTTAGCTGTGTTATTAATACCAGCTTCACTTTTTGTAGGGAACTTCTATTATTATTTTAATAAAAAGTGGATTTTAGAAATTGGCTTATTACTTTTCTTAATTGCTTTTTCTGTAGTAAAGTGGATCGTTTAAATCCATATAATTTTTTTTTAGGACAAAGCAAATAGCTATTTTTGCAAAAAATAATCAAGATGAAATTCGGTGTAATTACTTTTCCAGGCTCCAATTGTGACCAAGACATGATTTATGTATTAGAAACCATTATGGGCTTTGAAGTAGAGCGTTTATGGCATAAAGATTCGAGTTTAAAAGGAGCTGACTTTATCGTTTTGCCAGGAGGATTTTCTTACGGAGATTATTTAAGGTCAGGTGCGATAGCAAGTTTTTCTCCTATCATGAAAGAAGTAATTGCCCATGCAGAAAATGGAGGATATGTGTTGGGAATTTGTAATGGATTTCAGATTTTATGCGAATCGAAGCTATTGCCTGGCACATTATTGCACAACGACCACCAAAAGTTTACCTGTAAAAATGTTTATTTAAAAGCGGATAACAACGCCAGTTTAATTAACCAAGGAGTTGGATTAGATGAAGTGTTGAAAATTCCGATAGCTCATGCAGAAGGTCGGTTTTTTGCACCAGATGATTTATTGAGTAAAATCGAACACAACAACCAAGTGATCTACCGTTATTGCGACGCAGAAGGCAATGTAACCGACGAAGCAAACCCGAACGGGACTTTAAACAACATTGCAGGCGTATGTAATGTGGGTAGAAACGTATTTGGTATGATGCCTCACCCCGAAAGAGCAGCCGATTTAGAACTTGGAAACATCGACGGACTTAGAATATTAGAATCTTTGGTGAGAGAGGTTTTGGTATAGGGAAAGGTTGTCGATAATCAATATTGCCCTAAATTTGTCACATCGCTAATTGGTAAGCCATGCGGAACAGGAAAGCTAAAGTCTGTGATTTAATTTTTTCAAAATCTAAAACCTCATTGATTTTTTCTTTTCATAACCTTTTCTTCATCAATAAATATAAAGTCACTACTCGAACCTCGTCCTCGGCCAAAAGCATCTGCATCAATATCTTGAGTTAAGTTTCCTCTTTTATCCCAATACTTCCAAAGTCCCACTTTCTCTCCATTCTTCAATTTGCCTTCTGACTTTTTCATTCCATTTGGATACCATTGTTCTGAAAGCCCATTAAAAACTACTCTATGTTCTCTTACTTTAGATTGAACAAAAATTTGTTCTTCTTTATAAGTTAAAATTTCCTTTTCAAATTTAGAAACAATCACAAACATGCTGTCTCCTGATTGAGAAAGAGTATCGACTTGAAATTGCACTTTATCTCTTATAGTTTCAATAGAAGTACTTCCCGAAATTATTAATTGTCCAAAAATATTAGTTTGGGAGAAACAGGAAATTAAAAGTGTTAAAAGGATTGTTTTCATTTTTTTCGCTAAAAATCAAATAAACGCACACTACATTTATTCCTATTTTATATAGATTAAATTAGTGTATCCAAACCAATGAGCAAGCTATTGCGCAACCCTAGGTTGCACCTGTCTCGTTGCTAGGAGGAATACCTCTCCTATTGTAAAATTAGGTTTTAAGAATCCAAGGTTTGCCTTTTTTTGTCCAAATTTTATTGAGTTTGGAATTATGAAACTATAGTCTATTTTGAACTGATTTTGTTTTTCCAACGTAGTATTTGTCAATACTTTCAGAATAGATGATATAAACAAAATGCCCCATGAAATAAAACTAAGAAAAGTAAGAAAATAAAAAAAGCCACGCATTTGCGTGGCTTTTGCTCCTCCTCTTGGGCTCGAACCAAGGACCCTCTGATTAACAGTCAGATGCTCTAACCAACTGAGCTAAGGAGGAATTTTATTTCCTAATAATTTTATTTCAACACAACAATCTTAGCTAGATTGAAAAAGGACCCTTCCCGATGAATCGGGATCAGATGCTCTAACCAACTGAGCTAAGGAGGAATTTTATTTCCTAATAATTTTATTTCAACACTACGATCTTAGTTAGATTGGAAAAGAACCCTTCCCGATGAATCGGGATCAGATGCTCTAATCAACTGAGCTAAGGAAAACTTTAATTCTTTTATCAAGAATTGGGCTGCAATATTACCTCAAAGTTTTGAATTAAACAATATCTTTGCGAAAAATTAAAATAGAAATTTAATGAGCTTATTAACGATTGGCACAGTTGCTTTTGATGCAATTGAAACTCCATTTGGAAAAACAGACAAAATTCTTGGTGGTGCGGCAACTTTTATTGGTTTGTCTGCTTCTAACTATGTAAACAAGGTAAACATTGTTTCAGTTGTTGGAGAAGATTTTCCAGAGGAATATATAAAAATGTTAGAAAGACATGGGGTAAATACCAAAGGTCTTCAAATCAAGAAAGGAGAAAAAACATTCTTTTGGTCAGGAAAATATCACAATGATATGAATACGAGAGACACGATTGACACACAATTGAATGTCTTAGAAAACTTTGATCCAATCATACCAGAAGAATATCAAGATTGTGAGTATTTAATGTTGGGGAATTTAGCGCCATCTGTTCAAAAACAAGTAATTGAGCGCTTAAGAAAAAGACCAAAATTAATTGTGATGGACACCATGAATTTCTGGATGGACATCATGATGGATGAATTGAAAGTAACGTTAAAATTAGTGGATGTACTGTCTATTAATGACGAAGAAGCGCGTCAACTTTCTGGTGAATATTCCTTAGTGAAAGCTGCTCAAAAAATCATGGGCATGGGCCCAAAATATTTAATTATTAAAAAAGGAGAGCATGGTGCTTTATTGTTCCATAAAAATCAAGTGTTTTTTGCTCCTGCTTTGCCTTTAGAAGAAGTATTTGACCCAACTGGTGCAGGCGACACTTTTGCTGGTGGTTTTATTGGGTACATAGCCCAAACAAAAGATGTTTCGTTTGAAAACATGAAACGAGCATTGATACATGGTAGCGCACTTGCTTCATTTTCAGTTGAAAAATTCGGTACAGAACGCTTAGTTGACCTATCTGATGACGAAATAGGTAAACGATTACAGCAATTTGTTGACTTAGTTCAGTTTGATATCGTGTTAGAAAATACAATTTAAACTCAACTTGTTGGCTTTTAATTAGTAAATATTAAAAAAACAGTGTTTATTATACGAATATTTGATATATTTGGAGTGAACTTAACATAAAACAAAGACTCATGGAGAATACTTATCGCGTAATGGTACCTACCGATTTTACTGAACAAGCAGAAGCAGCTGTGTCACATGCAGCTATGGTAGCTAAAAGCTTTAATGGGGAGGTTCTACTTTTACATGTAATTTCAAGTGATAAAGCGCAAGAAGCAGCTGAAGAAAAATTGAAACAAATTGCAACTGACTCAACCAATATGTATAACGTACCGGTTAACTACGAAATTCGCAAAGGAAGTATTTTTGATCAAATTCCAGAAGTAGCAACTGAAAAAGATGTTATGCTAATTGTAATGGGAACTCATGGAGTTAAAGGAATTCAACGTTTAACAGGTAGCTATGCTTTAAAAGTTATCGGGCATTCTAAAGTTCCTTTTATTGTAGTTCAAACAAAGAAATCAAGTGGAGAAATTAAAGATATCGTATTACCAATAAAATTCTCTCAAGAAACCAAGTCGAAACTTTCGATTACGGCAAGTATTGCGAAACATTTTGGTGCTGTAGTTCACATTTTTACTTCGAACGAAACAGATGAATTTATTAGAACAAAAGTGACTAGAGAGTTAACTTTTGCTAAACATTACTTTGATGAAAGAGGAGTGAAGTATGAAGTTGAGGTTGCCCCAGAGAATGGGAATTTTATACCTCAATTAATAGACTATGCAAACGATATAGACGCAGATATGCTAGCAATTGTAAATTCTACAGGCGATGGCGGGTTTTTACCAGATCTTTTTAAAGGAAGTGGTGAAGTGGATGTTATTTCAAACAAATACGGACTACCTGTTATTGTTATGAATCCTTCTCAAATATTTGTACCCGAGCACTTCGGATAATTAAAAATATAAGTATTAAAAAAGGGACGATTTATCGTCCCTTTTTTATTTTCAATTTGTTCATGAACCTTTAGCTTGCGCTCTTGACTTGAATGGATTTTGCAGCGTTTAACATCTTTTCTATATGATGTTTTTTAAAACTCATTTCTGCTAAACTTTTTATTTCGAAAAGCTCGCCATTTATTGTTTTATTCATAAAAAAGTGAAACTCAGGTTCAACGCCACTATCTAAAATGGTTTGTTCATAAACGATTAAATCGGGACTTTCTTCTATAAAGTTATAAGTAAAAACCAAGTCTTTATCCATATCAGCTTTGCGTGATGTAATGTCTGAACCGTTAGGGATAATTTCCACTCCAAAATTATCTCCAATACGAATTTCTATGCTTCCCCATTCAGTTGCAGTAATTTCAGGCTTTCCATTATTAGAAGGAATGTATATTTCTATAGGAAAATCAAATTCTGATAAGTCTGTTTTTTCCATATCTGTTAAGTCAATAGCAGATTCAGAGTTTTGATTTTCTGTATTTTCATTTTCAGTTTCAGCAGTTGATTTTGTTTCTGAACTGCCACACGCAATTAGGAATAATGCTATAAAACCGAATGTTAACTTATTTAAAGATTTCAATTCAAATTTATATTGATGAAAAACAAATATAGTGTTCATTTGCAAATTTTTCGAATTAGTCTATAATTTTTAAACTATTTCCTTGGCTATGTGAAGTAAATTCAGGTGCATAAAGGCATTGAATAGAACTGATTCCATTTGAAAACGAACCAGATAATGTCGCTCTTGTGGCATATTCAAAAACATAAACCCCTTTAGGCAAATAGTCAAAAAAGAAATTAGTTGATGCGTCTTTAACTGTCTGATAATAACCTAGTCCATCTTGAAAGCGATATCCAGAAATAACTTCTATAGGTTCAAGACCTGAAGCCCTCATATCTTTTAAATGAACGAATTCGAAATCTCGAGACGCTTCAAGTCTAATTCGACTGACTATTTTGTCTCCAATTTGGATATTATTTTCTTGAATAGGGATTAATGTTTCTCCAGATGCTGAAATAGTTGCTTTAAATAAAGTTTTTGAAAGCTGTAATTGATCATCATTTGATTGTTTTATCTGATTCAAATCTTGGTAGTATTGCCAATAAATTGCACCCCAAACAGCTTGCTTATTCAAATTTTCTAATTCAATTTTTCCCATGTTGGATTTAACTTCCGTTTTTGTCCATTGTTTTTTGAAATATCCTGTGCCAGCCTCGGCTTTTTCTGTTTTAGAATGAATGATTTCATCCCCAACTTGCAATATGACTTCACTTTCTTGATTCAACAAATCGCTGCCACGCATAAGTAGAGCATAACAAGCCTCAGCGCTTGACTTTGAGCTTGGCCATGCTTGTGTTTGCTTTTGCTTGAGCAACCATAGTTTAAGCTCTTCTACTAATTCTACATTGTTTGTAATTTCATCAAATGCTTCAATTAGCAGAGCCTGTGTTTCAATTTTAGATTCATACCAATAATAACCGCCTGAATTATTTTTCCAATACATTCCCAATTCTTCATCGAGTATAGCATATTCTTCTAAAGACTTTAACAATTGGATTGATGTTTCATTATCTGGTTTGTATCTATGAAGTGCAAGTGCTATCATTCCTTTCATGTAGATAGATTGACTCATTGAAAACTCTTTTGCTTGATTGAAATAATATAGAAACGCCGTTTTGTTTTCTGGAAGAGGAATTTCTTTGAAAAAACTTCTTGCATACAAATATTGTATTTGAAAATGTGTGATGTTGTTTTGGCTTAAATCTCTTTTCTCCTTTAATAATTTAGCGTAATCTTCAATAATTCTTTGATCAAGATATGCAATGGCTTTTTCTAAAAACCCCTCATTTTTAAAATCGATGTTTAGCTTTCTTAAATGACCTAAACCCGATACAATATATTGAGTCATGTAACGATTGTCACGCATACCTTTATACCATGGCCAACCACCGTTTGGTGATTGCAATTCTGTAAGTTTATCTAACGTATAGCTAAGTTCGTTAGCCATTCGATTATAGTCAAACAAAAGGGCAATTCGGCTTTTTTGCTCCGTTTCGTTTTTGGCACTTCTCAACCAAGGTGTTTCTTCCAACAATACACCTTTTAGCTCTTGATTTTGCTCTAACTTAGAAAGCAGTTCAGTTGAATTATTCAATTTCCAAAGGTCAAAAACTTGTTTGATTTTAGGATTGCTATTTGCCACTTTTTCAGCTATTGCATTGGCATAAAATCGAGTAAATAACTGCTCTGAACATTCTGACTTACTTTCAGTTAAATAAGGTAAAGCTTGTATTGCGTACCAAACAGGATTTGGACTTAGCTCAAGCGTTAATGATTTGTGATCAAGACTAGTAGATTTAGAGGAATGAAGCAAATTGTCAAATAAATAACTTTTTGATTTCCCTCCCCTTATGGTTAAAGGCAATGTTTCTGTCACTAACATTCTATTTAGCAGTACTGGAATCATTTTTTCTTCACCATCACTATATTTTTCGGTTTCTGCAGTTACTCTATAAGTTATTACTGATATGTTCTTCGGAATTTTTATGCTCCAAGTATAAGTCTTGTTTTCTTTTGATTTGATAAAAAAAGCTTGTTCGTTTCTTAGGGTTTCAATGATGTCAATTTTGGCATTTGTTAATCCATTGAAAAATTCAAGCCTTACATTTCCGTCGATGGCAGAATCTGATAAGTTACTCACAAGTACACTAAAGTTTAATTGATCTTCTTCTCGAAAAAAACGAGGAGCATTTGGAAAAACCATCAATTCTTTTTGTGTTTTTATGCTTTGTTCTAGTAACCCAATTTGAAGTGATTTGCTATGTGCTAAAGCCCTAAACTTCCATTCAGTTAAAGCATCAGGCATGGTAAATTCAAAACTTACACTTCCATTTTCGTCAGATATTAGTTTGGGGTAAAAGAAAACCGTTTCTGCAAAATTTTTGCGAATTGGATTCTGAAAGTTTGTTTGCTTTACAATTTCAGCTTCTTCGGGTTTTTGAAAAGATGCTTCTCCCTCAGAGTCTGCTGCTTCTGCAATGTCATCCATTGCCACTGCATTCATCATGATGGGCATGTTCTTTTGATAACCCACTCGAGAATAATAGGTTGAATAATTAGAATAATCTAAGCTAAAGCCAAACCAATTGAGCTGAGGATAAATCCGATAAGGTTGAGCATTGTAAGTGTTATTAGACCCAAAAGTTTGAGAATACAGGGAACTAAACTGATGGTTTGAATCCCAAAAATAGCGTGAATACATGGCCTGATAAGGATCTAAACCCCAATCTACTTTTGTAAACTGGTCTAAAGACTGGTCGTACATACTAGCAAGAATTTCCGTCTTTTCAGGATTTTGCTCATTGTTTAAAACTTCGATTGTCCATTTTTCCTTAGCGCCAGGTTTCGTTTTATTCCGATAACTACTGAGTTTCAGGTTAAGCTTTTTATTGCTATAAGGTACTGAAATGTGTTCTGTGTGTCTTATGTATCTATTTGAATGAACACCGACAAGATGAAGACTAAATCCTCCACGATGCTTTTCTTCAATAGGAATTCTTAAAACCTTTTGCTTGTTGTTGACTAGTATCCATTTCTTTTGAACGATTTTCCCTTCATGTTCAATTTCGTAAAGGAGCTTAACGTTTTCTAAACTAGAACTAATTAAAAAGACTGCAGTATCCCCTGGTTCTCCGCTATTTACAATTGCATATAAGCCTTCAAATTCAGGAAAAGACGGTTTGGATTCATGCAAACTGACTACTCGAAATCGCTGTTCAAACTTTACAAGCTTACCATCCTTGTTTGGAATTTCAATCTGTATTAGATAGGCTCCAGCTTTTAATTGATTAAACAGCTCTAGTTTTGAATTTGTCAGAAAACCAGACTTGCTCACTTGATAACTTTCCTTTAAGTTCTGCAATGAATTTTCTTCTTTATGGAGAAAAGGAAACGTTTTATCTAACTCTTTTTTTGTATAAACTTGTTGGTCTGCTTGTTCCCAATAGCTTGGCTTGCTATAATTAGTTGGGGTCTCAAGAGCAATTAATGTAAGCTCTCCATTTAAGTTTAATGGTTTACCATTAGCATTTTTACAAGCGATTGCTAAGTTTTCGATGTCAGAAAGGGTGTTAATCTCTTTTAAATTAGTTTCAATTGAGAATGCTTTATTCGACAGATTTATATGATGTATGAATGATTGCGTTTCCCCTGATGGACTTATTGCTGTTATCGCTACCTCGTAATTATAAAAGCAATCCATTGAGGGGTCTATGCTATTATCTTTAATTGCTATAAAGTCTATGGAAAATTTTCCTTGATTATCACTTATAATAGAACCCTGTTTTATTTCGTAAGTAGTTGGGCTAGGAAAATACCCTCTAAACCAAGGCCAAGAAGGAAATGAAGTTTTTCGTGTAACCCTATAGTTGATTTGCGCATCGTTAATGTTGTTTCCTGCAAAAGCTTCAATTGAACCAGCTACTTTAATTGTTTTCCCCAGTTGAGGTTCTCCAGCAAGTGTATCTATGTTTATTTTAAAACTTGGCCGCTTGTATTCTTCCACTTGTATGGAAATAGAACCATGAGGTGTTTGTAGCTGAAAACGACCATTCAATGTGCTGTTGGGCAAAGTAAATGAACCCTCAAAAGAACCATAATCGTTTGTTCGTTTGCTAATGCTTTCCACTTCTTGGTAGTTGACATCCAGTAGGCTTATTTTTTGGGTGTATTCCGTTTTTAGCAGATGATCATATTTTTTGCTAGCGATAACGATTCCTTTATAATAGACGGTTTGCCCTGGTCTGTAAATTGCTCTATCGGTAAAAAGGTGTGTTCTAATGCTGGTGTTTTCTACTCTTGGATGCTGAAAACCAAAATATCTTGGCTCGCTTTCCAATACATCCTCTCCTTTTGTGATTTTAAGTTTAATGTTTCTCGACTCTTTCAAACCTGGTATAAAAACATAACCTTCTGAGTTGCTAGTGAAGGTTTGACTTAACACATAACTATCCTTTCTATCGGTATAATTATAATGATAGGCAAAGCTTTCTACTATTGCAGCGGAAATTTTAGCTCCAGTTTCTCGATCAATTACAAATAAATCGGTTCCGTTTTTATCAGGATTAAAGCGGCTAATAAAAGCAAGCTTGCTGACACTAAACTCTTGGAATGCAATTTCATTTTCACCAGCGCTGAATGATTTATCCGTTGAAACAACTAGAAAATAAGTGCCACTTGTTAAGTTTTCCTTTGTCATGATTTCGGCACTATGATTTTGAAAGTCAGCAGGGGTGTTTAAGGTTATGTCAAACTCTTGAATCGTTTTGGCTTGCGTAATTAAATTTACTCTTTCTTCAAGCGAATAGTTTTTATTTTCGTCAAATCCTATTGATTCACTTTGAATTACTCGAAAGAAAACCTGCTTGATGTTTTTATAATTGAGCTTAAAAAGTATTTTTTCGTTGTTTAAATAAACTCGCTCTAATTCAAAACTCAGGTGCTTGCTTTCGATTTGTTTTTTCAATTGTGCTGCAAGTAAATAGCCATAGCTTGTATCAGTTTCAGAAATCGTAGAAATAAGTTGATGTGCTTTATCTAAATACCACCTGTTGTGTTCGGTATTAACTTGATTTGCATTGTATCTACTGCCCCAACGATTATACAAGTCTGCAATTGCGAAAGTTATTTCGGAACTACTAGGGTATTCTTTTTTAATTTTTTTTAAAGCGATTAAGTATAAACTATCTTTATTTTCAAGGGTTGACTCATTATAATAATGAAGTAATCTTTCAAGATTATAAGGAATAAGTTGAGTTTCATTGGCAGTTTTTAGAAGGTCTTGGTATAGCAACAAAGTAATGCGGTCTGTTGATTTTAAATCATTGCTATCTGGTGTAATTTTTACAAAAGTAGAAACATCAGAAAATAACGGATATTGATTTTGCTGAAAGGAATTGGATGGAACATTCTTTCTATTCTCTCCTAGTTTAAAATACTCAAGTGCTCTAAAAGCTAATAAGTCAAACAAATTACTTCGAATAAGTGAGCCATCAAAATTATTTTTAGCTTGAATTTCAGATTTTAAAAGAATCTGATTTAAATGAGAGATTGGTGTTTGAATTAAGTTTTCTTTCTCCTTTAAAGCAGCCAGATAATGATAATTTACAGTATCTATAATTTGATCTAAACTCCAAGTTCTTAAATCTGTAGGTTCAAAATTGCTGGTGTTGGTTCTATTTTGAAAACGCCATCTGTTTTGATTGTAATATTGAAAATACAACTCACCTAAAGCTGAATGTAAAATAGATTTTAACGGAAAGCCGGCATCGTTTAATTCCTTAGTGTATTGGTTTAAAATTTTAAGCGTTGCTTCTTCTTCAATTTGATTTATGTATTTAGACCTGTAAGCAAGCGCCTTAAACAATTGAGGATAATTGCCAGTCTCTTTACTCTTTTTTAAAATGTCATCTGCTTTAACTATAATGGATTTACCCGCTCCCTTTTTTTCTAAGCCTTCAATTTCTTTCCAATCAGCTTCATAACTTTCGGTAAAATGCGTGCTTTTTTTTGTAGCTTTAGATAACTTATCTTGTTTCGAACAGGCAACTAGAAAGAGGCTTATTAGTAAAGTAATAAGCGGGAGATGTTTTAAATTCATACCTAATTTATTTTTGCAGCTTAATCAAACTTAATACCACGAATTGATTTTTTAACTAGCAAGCAAAGGTATAAAGACCAATACAATATAGAGAGCTAAAATACTTGTGCTAAATTTGTTCAATAAACTTTTTAAAATTAACATGAAGTTAAGCCTCGAGTATCGTTTCATTCAATTATTGAAAATGGTATCGAAATGAATGAAGTGAAACTCAATAACCTCTATTTGATATTGAATTTAAAATAAGAATTCCAAAACCATAACAAATAAGCTATTTTTGTTTTTATATTAAAAGCAAACAATTCATGTCAAATATAGTAGTTGAAAGAAATGGAGCAATTGAAAAATTGACCATTAACAGACCAGATAAGTTAAATGCCTTAAATAAAGCAACCATTCAAGAACTTGGGGCTTGTGTAAAAGCAGCAGAGGCAGACAGCTCAGTGAAAGTAATTATTATAACAGGTTCAGGCGATAAAGCATTTGTTGCTGGAGCTGATATTTCTGAGTTTTATCAATTCTCGAAAGAAGAAGCAAAAGCATTAGCCAAAGGAGGTCAGGATCAATTGTTTGATGTAGTAGAAAATTGCAAAACGCCTGTGATTGCTGCTATAAATGGATTTGCTTTAGGCGGTGGATTAGAGTTGGCAATGTCTTGTCATATTCGTGTGGCTTCAGAAAATGCAAGAATGGGACTGCCAGAAGTTAGTTTAGGCGTAATACCAGGCTATGGTGGAACTCAGCGTTTGGCACAGTTAGCAGGCAAAGGGAAAGCAATGGAATTAATTTTCACTGCAGGGATGATTAATGCTGGTGAAGCTCTACAGGTTGGTTTAGTAAATTACGTGGTTTCACAAGAAGAACTTTTAACAAAGTGCAATGAAATAGCCACAAAAATTGTTAAAAACTCAAGTGTTGCAATCGCTTCTGCAATAAGTGCGGTAAACGCTGGTTATACCGACGGAGTAAATGGATATGAGAAAGAAATTGAAGCGTTTGCAAATTGCTTTGGAAGCGAAGATTTTAAAGAAGGAACAAGCGCATTTTTGGAAAAAAGGAAAGCTAATTTTCCGGGTAAATAACATGCAAATAGAAAAGCCCTAATTGAAAGCCTTAAAAAAACTAGCGGGGCAAACAGCCGTTTATGGTCTGCCAAGTATTGTTGGTAGGTTGTTAAACTACACACTTGTACCATTGCACACAAGCACTTTTGTTCCCGAAAGGTTTGGTGTAATTACCGAAATGTATTCTTATGTCGCTTTCTTGGTTGTTTTTTTAACCTACGGCATGGAAACAGCCTATTTTAGGTATCAAACTAAAAATGATTCTGGAAACAATTCCACTTTGGTTTTTAGTACTGTAATGATATCGTTAATTTCAACCACCACATTATTTATTGCTGCCATTTCTATCTTTTCGCAAGAAGTAGCTGATTTTATCAATTACCCAGACAATTCAGAATACGTTGTTTGGTTTGCATTTATTGTCGGCTTAGATGCCATATCATCTATTCCACTTGCAAAACTGAGAATAGAAAGCAAAGCCACAAAGTTTGCTATTGCTAACATTCTCTCCATCTTAGTTTTTATAGGGCTTAATTTCTTTTGGTTGAAATATTGTTTGCCAGAATATGAAGTAGGTAATAGAAACTGGATTGTTTCCACGTTTTATTCTCCTCATATCGGAATTGGATATGTCTTCTTAGCCAATTTATTTGCAAGCATAGCCAAGTTTATTTACCTATTTCCTTCCTATTTTAAAATACAAATTAAGATTGATTTTAAGCTTTTAAAGCAAATGCTAATATATGGTAGCCCGCTTTTAATTGCTAGTTTAGCAATCATAGTGAACGAAAGCGCCGATAAAATTATGTTAAAATGGATGCTTTTAGATGATTTAGGAAAAGATGGTGCTAACGAAGTTGTTGGTATTTACGGAGCCTGTTATAAATTATCGATTATCATCACTTTGTTTATACAAGCGTTTAGGTATGCCGCTGAGCCTTTTTTCTTTTCGCAAGAAAAAAACATCGATGCAAAAGAGACTTATGCTGTAATCATGAAATACTTTGTAATTGTGTGCTCGATTATCTTTTTAGGAGTTACTTTTTACCTAGACATTTTAAAGTATTTTATACCAAGTGAAGCCTATTGGGTAGGATTAAAAGTCGTGCCCATTTTGTTGTTTGCCAACATCTTTTTGGGAATATTTTATAACCTTTCTATTTGGTATAAGCTTAGCGAGAAAACAAGATATGGAGCTATGATTTCGGTAGTTGGGGCAATAATCACTATTTCCTTGAACCTTATATTAATTCCATCGATACAATATATGGGCTCAGCTTGGGCTACTTTTATTTGTTATGGCAGCATGGTTGTGCTTTCTTATTATTTTGGCCAAAAGTATTATCCTATTAACTACCCAGTGAAAAGGGTATTGGGTTATCTGTTACTGTCTGCGGGACTTTACTTTGTTTCAGATTTCTTATTTGGAAATTTTGCTTTAGGATTAAAACTGACATTAAATACAGCTTTGCTGCTCGCATTTATTAGTGTAATTTACGTTTTAGAAAAACCTAAAAAAGAGATAATTTCGTAGTCTTCAAATAAATGTCTTTTAAATGAAAATTAACGTCGTTAATAAATCACAACATCCATTACCAGAATATGCAACTATTGCTTCGGCAGGTCTAGATTTAAGAGCCAACATTGACGAGCCTATAAAAGTAGGCTCTTTGGAAAAGGCTGTTGTGTCAACAGGTTTATTTATAGAACTGCCAGTAGGTTATGAAGCTCAAATTAGACCGAGAAGTGGCTTAGCTTTCAAACATGGAATTACCGTTTTAAATTCGCCAGGCACAATTGATGCTGACTATAGAGGAGAAATAAAAGTTATTTTAGTGAATCTTTCTAAGGAAGACTTCGTAATACAAAACGGAGAACGAATTGCCCAAATGGTAATTGCGGCGCATGAGCAAGCAGAATGGATAGAAGTAAATGCATTAAATGAAACTGATAGAGGTGCTGGCGGATTTGGCAGTACAGGAAAAAAATAAACTACCACAAAAACTATGAAAATTATTGTTCCAATGGCTGGACGAGGCAGCCGTTTAAGACCACATACTTTAACAGTACCAAAACCATTAGTGCCTGTTGCAGGAAAACCGATTGTTCAGCGATTAGTAGAAGATATTGCATCAGTGTGCAACGAGTCAATTGAAGAAATTGGGTTTATCATTGGCGATTTTGGAGCTGAGGTTGAGAAGCATTTATTAGAAGTTGCAGAAAATCTAGGAGCTAAAGGGCATATATATTATCAAGAAGAAGCATTGGGAACTGCACACGCTATTTTATGTGCTCAAGAAATCATGGAAGGAAAAACCATAGTTGCTTTTGCCGATACTTTATTTAGAGCTGATTTTAAATTAGATGACTCTAAAGACGGAATTATTTGGGTACAGCAAGTGGAAGACCCATCTGCTTTTGGTGTCGTAAAACTGGATGCAAATGGCAACATAACTGACTTTATAGAAAAGCCAAGTGAATTTGTTTCAGACCTTGCAATCATTGGTATTTATTACTTTAAAGATGGCGACTATTTAAGAAAAAACCTACAGTATTTAATTGATAATGATATAAGAGACAAAGGCGAATATCAAATCACCGATGCATTGGAGCGCATGAAAACCGCAGGCACTAAGTTTGCTCCTGGCCAAGTAATTGAATGGTTGGATTGTGGGAATCGAGCTGCCACGGTAAACACCAATCAACGAGTTTTAGAATTTATTAAAGACAAAAACAATACGGCAGCTTCTGCTAAGATTAACAATAGCACTATTATTCAGCCTTGTTTTATTGGAGAAAATGCAAGTATAGAAAACTCAGTTGTTGGGCCGCATGTATCTGTTGGTGCAAACACTAAAATTTCAAATTCGATTATTAAGAATTCAATTATTCAAATGGATTCCGAACTAAAAGGACTAAACATAGAGGGATCAATGATAGGAAATAAGGCGAAACTAGAAAGTAAGGCACATAGTTTAAGCATTGGCGATTATAATGAATTTCAACTCTAGTATGACAAGACTTTTGTACCTTGTTTCTTTACTTATTATTTTGACTTCTTGTCAAGGTACAAAAGAAATTGCATCAAAAACGGATTCAAGTAATTTAAGCGAAAAGCAAAAAATTGAATTTGGCGAATCTTTTATAGATGGTACGAAAGAAAAAATTCTAGGGAATTATGAAGCTGCCGAAAAATTAATTCAAAAAGCGATTGCTATAGACCCAGAAAGTGCGGCAGCGCATTATGAATTGGGCTTAATTTATAACTATCAGAAAAATTTTAAAGGAGCTTACGAGTCTTTTGAAAAAGCGAATCAAATAGACCCTTCAAATTATTGGTATAAATTGTCTTATGCCACTTTTTTAGAAAGTAATGGCCATATAGAAAAAGCCATTAAGATGTTTAAAGAGTTAGCCGAAGAAAGCCCTTCACAGATAGAACTAAGATATGAATTATCAAAACTATTAGTCGGCCAACAAAGGTATCAGGAAGGGATAGAAGTGCTCAATCAAATTGAAGAGAAAATTGGAGTAAATGAAGAAATTTCATTTTTAAAGCAACGAATTTATTTATATCAAAATGATGTGGGAGGTGCTGCCAAAGAAGTCAAACACTTAATTGATGCATATCCAAGTGAGATTCGCTATTATGGAGTGCTATCTGACATATACATGTCAAATGATATGGATGAAAAAGCCTATGAAGTTTTTCAACAAATGAAAGCACTTGACTCGAATAGTTATTTTGTTCATTTTTCTTTAGCAGAATATCATCGTAAAAAAGGAGATCAAGTCAATTATTTAAAAGAACTAAAATTAGCATTTGAAAATCCAGAAATGAATATTGATGATAAAGTAAAATATGTGCTTACTTATTATCAAGTGGATAGCAGAGATGAAGCTCAAAAAAAAGAAGGCATAAGTTTATGCGAAAGCATAACTAAAGGGCATCCAGAAAATGCAAAATCACATGCTTTATATGCAGATTTTTTATACTTCGACAATCAAGTAGAAAATGCAAAACAAGCCTATTTAAGAACGGTAGCCTTGGATAGTAGTCGTTTTCCAGTTTGGAATCAATTGCTGGTGATTTTGTCAGAAACGAATGATGTAGAAAAATTAGTAAGCTATGGTAAACGGGCTGTAGAATTATTTCCCAATCAACCAACACCATACTTATTAGTTGGAATAGGATTGGCACAACAAAAAAAAGATGAAGAGGCCATAACTTATTATTCTTTAGGCAAAGATTTGGTGATAGACAACAGAGGGCTAAAAGGGCAATTTTATGCATCCATCGGAGATGCTTATCATGCCTTAAAAAAACATGAATTATCGGATGAAAACTATATGAAAGCACTTGAACAAGAGCCAAATAATGTTTATGTTTTAAATAATTTTAGTTATTACTTATCTTTAAGAAAAGAAAATTTAGAAAAAGCGAAGGAAATGTCTTTAAAGTCGAATAACCTATCGCCGGGGCAATCCTCTTTTCAAGATACTTATGCATGGGTTTTATTTCAATTAGGAGATTATGAGGCTGCAAATCTTTGGATAGATAAGGCACTTTCGAATGATGGAGCAAGTGGAGTTTTACTTGAACATAAAGGAGATATATTATACAAATTAGGGAAAGTTAATGAGGCACTAGAGTTTTGGATAAAAGCAAAAGAAAAGGGAGATACTTCAGAACTTTTAGAAAAGAAAATAAGAGATAAAAAGTGGTATGAATAAACAGCTCTTATTTTTAAGCCTTGTTTTAGCGCTATTATTATTTTCTTGTAAAGGCAAGGAGAAAGCAAGTAGAAAACCGTTGGACGGAAAAAATGTTGACTACCTTTTGAATCAATTGACAATTAATGAGTTTCAATTCAATACCCTATCTGTGAAAGCTGGATTTAATGTCTCTAGCGAAGGGAAAAGTACAGGGTTTAAGGCAACACTTAGAATTAGAAAAGACAGTGCTATTTGGATGTCAATCACACCAGCTTTAGGGATAGAACTCGCAAGGGTATTAATCACACAAGATAGTGTAAAAGTCATTAATCGTTTACAAAAAGAGTATTTTATAGGAGACTATGAATACATTAATAATAAGTTTAACTTAGAATTAGTGTATGATGACTTACAATCGGTTTTACTTGGCAACTCCATAGCTTTTGAAAAAGATGAAAAATTGAAATTTGCTATTGATAATGACATGTATTATTTAGGCAATATGGCTAAGCGAAGAGCAAAGAAAGCGGACAATAAACCACAGAAAATCGAACGTAAGAAGGATGAAGTAGTAAGTCTTTGGTTAAACGACTCGACTTTCAAAATCAATAAATTTTTACTTTCTGATTTAACTGCCGATCGATTTATTAGAGGTGTTTATTCTGATCATCAGAATGTAGAAGAACAACTATTGCCGCATTTGTTAAAATTTTATATACAATCTATACAACCAACAGAGTTAGAAATAGAATATTCCCGTGTATCTTTGAATAAACCAATTAGTTTTTCATTCAATATTTCTTCAAAATATGAGCAAGTCTTTTATTAGAATATACAGCCTGTTTGTATTGTTATTACTAGTTTTAAGTTCTAATTTGAACGCTCAGTCTAAAACAGAATTAGAGCAACGCAAAAAGAAATTGCTTAACGAAATTAACTATACCAATAAACTGCTTGAAGAGACAGAAAAAACTAAGAACACTTCATTAGGTCAACTAAGACAAATCAATAAAAAAATATCTTCAAGAGAGAATTTGATAGTGGCCATGGAGCAAGAAATTCAGTTTTATGCCGATAGCATAAGCAAGCAAGAACAAAAACTCGACAGTTTACAAAAGAACTTAACAAAGCTAAAAGAAGAGTATGCAGAGATGATACGAAATGCATATAAAAACAAGAGTTCGTATAATAAGATGATGTTTATTTTTTCATCAGATAATTTCAATCAGGCTTTTAAGCGATTAAAATATTTTCAACAATATGCACAATTTAGACAAGCCCAAGCAGAAGAAATTGATTTAATAAAAACAAAGTTAGATCAAGAAATAAAGCTTCTAGAAGCAATAAAACTGAGCAAACAAGGTCTATTGCAAGCTAAACTTAACGAACGAAATGTTTTGGCTCAGGAAAAAGATAAAAAGCAAGAGGTTTTTAATTCGCTAAAGGGCAAAGAAAAAGAATTAAAGAAAGATTTAAAATCGAAACAGGATGCAGCTAAAAAGATAGATAAAGCCATTGCAAAAATCATTGAAGAGGAAATTCGTAAAGCTAGAGAAGCTGCTAAAAAAGCAGGAAATGCAAGCACTGGCTTTCCAATGACACCAGAGGCCCTAGAACTTTCTAATAATTTTGCAGCTAACAAAGGTAAACTTCCATGGCCAGTTGGTGAAGGAGTTATTACATCCCAATTTGGAGAGCATCCACACCCGACCCTTAAAGATGTGAAAGTGCAGAACAATGGAATTGACATTTCTACTAAAAAAGGAAACTTAGGAAGAAGTGTTTTTGAGGGAACAGTTAGTAAAATTATCATTATTCCTGGAGAAGGAAAGGCTGTCTTAGTAAGGCATGGAGAATACTTTACTTTGTATTCTTATTTTCAAGAAGTTTATGTTGGGGCTGGAGATAAGATAGAAACGAAACAAGACTTAGGTATATTAATTACTGAAAAAGGGGAAGCGAGTTCGAGCATGCATTTGGAAATCTGGAAAGGCATGACCAAGCTTAATCCTGAGACATGGATTTTTAGGAAATAATACTCAATGTGATTAATAAAAGAGACTAAATTCTATTAATCGGCATATACCAAGAGTTAATTTAATTGGAAAATTGAAGCACAGTTGATATAACTCAATTTAAACCCTTCGTTTTATAAAAAACACAACAGATTTATAATCATTGGAATCAATGATTATATTGGTATAATCCTATTAGATATTCATCGATAAAAATCTTAGATTTGTCGTAACTAAGGTGGTTTGTTTACGTAAAAACACCCCTAGTTCTAACAATTACTAACATCATGACAGGAAAAATACTACCGCTTCCAAAGCTATTGCTATTTGTTTTTTTAATTTTTAGCTTTTCTGAAATACTAGCACAAACCCCTCAAGGAATTAATTATCAAGCTGTTGTTAGATCAGCAAACGGAAACACACTCGACAATCAATTGGTTGAGTTGCAATTTGCTATTCGACTATCTAGCGCAAGCGGAACAATAGTTTACGAAGAAAGCCACCTTGCAACGACCAATGATTTTGGCTTAGTGAATCTTGAAATTGGCGATGGCGCTGCGATTGCAGGAGGAGTTCAAACTAATTTTGCAGACATTGATTGGGGAGCTGGAGAACATTATTTAACCATAAGATTAGATGATGGTACTGGCACTCTAACTGAAATTAGTACAACAAAATTATTATCGGTGCCTTATGCATTATATGCAAAATCTTCAGGAGACTCATTGGTAGTGGGGAATTCTGGACTAGAGATTCGCAATGATACCATTTTTAATCGTGGTGATTTGTCGGAAACAAATGAATTGATCTCACGTTTTGAATTAATAAACGACACAACTTTAATTTTAAATGAAGGTGCAAGAAAAGACACTTTAAATTTGTCTAAGCTGTTGAATAATGAATTGGTACTTGCCCCTGGACCAAATGACACCTATTTTTTATCCATATTAGGTGGACAACAAATTCAATTCTCCTATGCTGATGATGATAATGATGCCCTAAATGAGATTCAAACACTAACATTAAACACTACTTCTGATACATTAGTTCTTTCAAATGGAGGAGGGAAAATCGCTTTAGTGGATTTAGGTCACACTGACAATCAGCAATTAACATTAAATAATACAATTTTAAATCTTTCAGGCGACAATCCAAGCTCAGTTGATCTCGCCAATATTTTAGGTGTGGACTCTTTATACAAATTTGGAGATTCTGCTTTGGTTGTTGTGAATGCAGTTGGGGTGAATGATACCTTGGTTTTTGGAGGGGATAATGTTTCTATTGATCAGTTACGAGATACTTCTGCTATTCTTAGAAGCTTGATAATAAACTCAGGTAGCGATGATCAACAATTAACATTCAATGCCGCCAAAGACAGCATTGTATTAGAAAACGGAGGAAGAATTTACATTGGCGATATTCGAGATAGCATTGTGAATTACAATACAAGAATCGCAATCAATGCAGATTCAATAACAAATTACAACACAAGAATCAACACCAACAAAACAAACATCGCAACGGAAACCTCCGCAAGAAAAACCGCTGATAATAATCTAGATACAAGAATTGCAAATGATTCTACACGATTAAATATCATTGCCGGAAACTTAGCAGCAAGAATCGTAAATGATTCAAGTTTAACAGTTCAGAACCGAGATTCGATTAATAAAGTAATTTCCAACTTATCCGATACTTCTTCGGTATTAAGAAGTCTGATTATTAACTCAGGTAGCGATGACCAACAATTAACATTCAATGCCGCCAAAGACAGCATTGTATTAGAAAACGGAGGAAGAATTTACATTGGCGATATTCGAGATAGCATTGTGAATTACAATACAAGAATCGCAATCAATGCAGATTCAATATCGAATTACAACACAAGAATCAACACCAACAAAACAAACATTGCAACAGAAGTAGCCGATCGTAAAACAGCAATAGGAAACTTAGCAGTAAGAATCGTAAATGATTCAAGTTTAACAGTTCAGAACCGAGATTCGATTAATAAAGTAATCTCCAACTTATCCGATACTTCTTCGGTATTAAGAAGTTTGATTATTAACTCAAGTAGCGATGATCAACAATTAACATTCAATGCCGCCAAAGACAGCATTGTATTAGAAAACGGAGGAAGAGTTTACATTGGCGATATTCGAGATAGTATTGTGAATTACAATACAAGAATCGCAATCAATGCAGATTCAATATCGAATTACAATACAAGAATCAACACCAACAAAACAGATCTAGCAACAGAGGTTCTAAATCGTAAAACAGCAATAGGAAACTTAGCAGCAAGAATCGTAAATGATTCAAGTTTAACAGTTCAGAACCGAGATTCGATTAATGCAGTAATTTCCAACTTATCCGATACTTCTTCGGTATTAAGAAGTTTGATTACAAACTCAGGCAGCGATGACCAGCAATTAACATTCAATGCCGCCAAAGACAGCATCGTCTTAGAAAACGGAGGAAGAATTTACATTGGCGATATTCGAGATAGTATTGTGAATTACAATACAAGAATCAATACTAATGTATCAGCGATAATAACAAATGCGACGGCAATTGGTAATGAAACCATAGCACGCAAATCAACTGATGGTAATTTGTCAACACGTATCACAAATGATTCAACGAGTTTAAGAACACATATCACAAATGATGGGGATTTAAGTTCAACGAACGAACTTCAAAACTTACTTATCAATGGAGCGAATGACTCATTATTATTAAGTAGCGGTAATGGAGTGAAATTAAGTGATATTACATCCGGGATAGCTGACGATCAAAACTTAAGTGTAGTAGGTGATTCGATAAAGATAGAAGGTGGTACAGGCGCATACATTGGTGACATTCGAGATACAATAACCAATTTTGAAGGTAGAATAGCTACGAATACAACCGACATCAAAACGGTAAGAGACAGTGTACAGTTTTTGAGCGACAGTTTACTAAGTCATATAGCATTGGATAATGATACAAGTTCAACCAATGAAATTCAAAACTTAGGAAACTCAGTAAGCGGAGACAATAGAACGATAACCATTTCAGGAGGAACATCCACAACGATTAATGTGGCTGATGGTGATGCAAGCAATACGAATGAGTTGCAAGATTTAAGCATCAATGGAGCGAATGACTCATTATTATTGAGCAATGGTGATGGAGTGAAATTAAGTGATATTACATCCGGGATAGCTGACGATCAAAACTTAAGTGTAGTTGGTGATTCGATAAAGATAGAAGGTGGTACAGGCGCATACATTGGTGACATCCGAGATTCAATAACGAATAATTCTTCTAGAATTTTTTCAGATAGTTTAGCATTAGTTATTCATACCTCTGCCGATAATGATTTAAGCAATACAAACGAAGCACAAACTATTTCTAAAGTCGGTTCTACAGTTACCTTAAGCCAAGCCAATGGAGTAGGTGGTGGAAGCTATACAGATGATACCTTAACAGCAGCAAAAGTTTTAAGTTTTGTTGCAGCTGATGGTTATATCAAAAGTGCTGAAGGAGTTTTCGAAAAAGTGGGAGGAGTAATCAGAGATACTACTTCTGATTATTCTAGCGATTTCGTTATAGGTTCACCTCAATTGGATGATGATGGAAATGCCAACCATGACGCTAGAATGTTTTTTGATAAATCGAAAGGAGCATTTAGAGCAGGAACGGTTACTGGGGGAGAATGGGATGATGCGAGTATTGGACTTAATTCTGTTGCCTTTGGAAACCGAAATACGGCAAGTAATCAATACTCAACAGTTTCAGGTGGAGTTTTTAATATTTCTAGTAATTATTCATCTACAATTGGCGGAGGTCAGCAGAATAAAGCTAGCGGGTATATTTCAACAGTTGGTGGTGGTTTTGGTAATGTCGTATCAGGCGATCGAGCAACTATTGGAGGAGGTTGGAGCAATGCTGCAAACGGGGCTATGTCAACTGTTGGTGGTGGAGTTAGCAATAAGGCATTTGGAGACCAGTCAGCGGTTATTGGGGGACGAAGTAATTTTGCTCAGTCGTTAAGTGAAGTAGTAATTGGGCAGTTCAATGACACCGCAACAGTTTTTAACGCGAGCTCTTTTGTTGCAACAAATCGACTGTTTGTTATTGGAAATGGGACTAATAACAGTACTAGAAGCAATGCCTTAGTCATGCTTAAAAATGGGAACACTACATTAAACGGTAAATTAACATTATCAGATGGAGCTAATCCAATAACCTTTCCAAATACAAATGGAACACCGGGTCAAATTATGCAAGCCAATGCTGATGGTACAATTACATGGACAAACCCAAATACAGGAACAGATGACCAAGCATTGACGATTAGTGGGGGGAAAGGAAAAATTTATTTGGAAGATGGAGGAAGTATAGTATTAAACGATTCAAGTGCAACCAATGAAATTCAGACACTTTCATTAAACACATCAAATGATGAATTAACCATTTCAGGAACAGGTGGAAATACAATTGACTTAACTCCAATATTAAATAAGTTAACTCCAATATTCAATGATTCCACAGCAAACCTTATTAGAACAAGTCCAGGAAATTATGCTGATGATTTTGTATTTGGCTCACCTCAACTAGCGGATGATGGGAATATAAACCACGACAATAGATTCTTTTTTGATAAATCAAAAGGAGCTTTGAGGGCAGGGTATGCACAAGGAAGCGAATGGAATGATGCAAATATAGGAATAGCTTCAACGGCGTTTGGAGAAAACACAAAAGCTAGTGGGTTTAGTTCATTTGCAGGAGGTCGCAGTACAACGGCATCAGGTTCTTATTCTACTGCATTTGGTTTTGGAAGTATTGCTTCTGGGACATATGGATTCGCCGCTAGTAGAGGGTATGCTAGTGGAGATTATGGAGCAGCCTTTGGCTTTTTAAGTTTTGCTCAGGGTCATTCTTCTTTTGTAGCAGGAAATGGAAATAGAGCCAATGGTGATAATTCGGCTGTATTTGGTATTGATAACTTTAGTAGTGGCTTTGGCTCTTTTGTAGCAGGTAGAAATAATAATGCATCAGGAGATGGATCAGTAGCATTTGGAGATAGTACGAATGCCGATTCTTATGGAGAATTTGTAGCTGGTAGTTATAATACAGTAGTAAGTCCTAATAGTACTACCTCTTTTAATGCTTTAGATAGATTATTTGTTTTAGGTAATGGAACAGCTAATGGTAGCGAAAGCGATGCCCTTATTGTTTACAAATCTGGCGATGCAATATTAAATGGTCAATTGACTTTATCAACTGGACCAGGAGGAGATTCATTGACTTTCCCAAATACTGACGGAACAGCCAACCAAATCCTAAAAACAGACGGTTCTGGTCAATTGAGTTTTGTGGATATTTCATCTCTAACTTCTTCGGATACTTTAGATATCATAGCAGATGCAGATAGAAACACAAGTATTGATATTAATACTGGAGACGATATTATTTTCAAAACCAATGGCACTGATCGACTAGTCATAGATCAAAATGGCCATTTTGATTTAACTACTGAAGTAAATTCAGCTGGATTGTTAGACACCACATATGAAGTTGCTCAATTCAATGCCGCGCTCTCTGGCGATTTTAAAGATAGAACCGGTGGTCATCTTTCTTTCCATGGTTCTGATGGGGGATCAAATTTTGAATTTGGTCGATTAAGTTGGATGACCAATGATGGAGAATCTGAAGGCATGTTAGGATTTGAAACAGGAATTCTTGGGGATTTAAACTTAGCCATGATTATTGATGAAAATCAACAAGTTGGTATTGGTACAAATAATCCTTCCGAAAAACTTCATGTAGTTGGAAACATAAAAATGGTAGATGGCAATCAAGCAAGTGGCAAAGTTTTAAGTTCCGATGCTAATGGAGTTGCTTCTTGGGAGGACCTCGGTAATTTAATAGCTGCAGATACATTATCTGTGCTAAAAGATGCTTCAAACAATGAAAGAATAGATTTAACAAACGGCGATAGCATCCTATTTAAAACCGATGGTATTACACGAATGAAATTAATGGGGAACTCCTATAGCGGAAGAATAGCAATGGGCATAGGAACTCCAAATGGTAGGCTACACGTACATACCTCGTCTGACAACTATACAGGATACTTTACCAATACGGCTTCAACTAGTATTGCTTATGGGGTTAATTCTGTTGTTTCAGGGCAATCTGGATATAATGCTGGTTTATCTGCTACGGTTTCTGGAGCAACAAATGAAAACGTTGGGTTAAACTTAACGGTTAACTCCGTTTCAAGTGGAGGGTTTTCACCTAATGCAGTTGGTGTTAGAGCAAGTGTCACTCAAACAGGAACTCCTCCTGGTATTGCCTATGGAGGTAAATTCGATGCTTCATCTGAAGATGGGCAATCCTTTGGTGTTCGAGCAACTGCTACAGGCTTAAATGGAACATCTGAAGCGTATGGTATCTATTCTAAAGCAAAAGGTGGAATTAGCCAAAATTGGTCAGCTTATTTAGATACAGGTAATGTGTTTATTCGTGATCAGTTAGTTTTAGATTCAAATTTTGTAATGGCAAAAGATGCTGCAGAAGGTAAAGTCTTGACTTCCGATGCAAATGGTGTAGCTAGATGGGATGTAATTGCTCCTGCAACTTGTCCTGCAGGTATGTTAGCAGCAGGCCCTAGTATGTGTGTAGATTCTACAGAAAGAACTGCTTCTACTTGGTTTGCTGCGGCAACAACTTGTACTACAGCTGGATATAAATTACCAACTTGGGCCGAATGGTATAGCGGAACTACCATTCCAGGAACTGCTGACAAAACAACTGATAATTGGGAATGGGTTGACGGTGGAACATCAAACACCGTAAGAAAAGTTGGAAACGGAAGTGCTGAGGCTACTGCTAATGACGACCCTACAAATACAGAAGCGTTTAGGTGTGTATATTATTTGAAATAAAATGGTCTAAAAGATAATTCATGAAACGACAACTTTTCATATTTGCTATTTTATTAGGTTCCTTTGGTACCCTTATCGGGCAAAGTATCTCCATAAATGAAAATGGAACTTCGCCCGATGCTTCGGCTATACTCGATGTTTCTGATACCACTAAAGGAGTATTAATTCCTAGGCTTACATTAATTCAAAGAAATGCCATTTCAAATCCTGCTACTGGTTTATTAATTTATCAATTAAATGCTGATTCTGGATTTTATTTCAATCAAGGAATTCCTTCAACTCCAGATTGGATTAAAATTGCGACCAATGCTGATTCTTCCAACTGGAATAGGAAGGACACTAATTTATATTTTAATACTGGCAATGTTGGTATAGGGTTGAATACACCCGAAGGACTTTTACATTTATATGGAAGAGGCTCTCTAGGAGCTGGGTCAAGAATTGTCTTTGGAGATGATTATCGTTCAACGACAAACCAATGGAATACATTTATAGGTGAATCTGGATGGGACTCTCTTCAAGATAGTGATGCACTTCAAATACATGGAAGAACAGGAACTTTTTTTACAGTTGGCTCTCCTAGTAATGCAAATCGATTAGATACTGCAGCAACAATCAACTCTTTTGGTAGGTTTACATTGTATCAAGCGAAACAGTCAAATTTGTTTTTAAGAATGGTAGCTGATACTGGTCAAGTAGGTCTTTTATATACTAGCGATTCCTCTTATTATGCCATATTCTCAGATCGTTCAAATGGAAGTTTGCTACCTTCTGGTTCTATCGGTTTATTTGGTGGAAAATCAGCTGCATCAAGTGGAGTGCGTTGGGTGGTTGATGCTGATGGAAAAATGGGAATAGGAAATTCAGCTCCAACCGATGCTTTACAAATTGGAAATTTTTCCAAAACTGAAGACCAATTTTTATCCATAAAAACTGCTGGGGGAAATGCGTATAAATCAGGAATACGTCTATTAAACTTCTCTAAAACGGTAGGGTTTGAACTAGTTTCTGATGATACACAAAACAAATTTTTTATTAACAAGTATTTAAATGATACAGCTACAGTAATTACCATTAAGGGAATAAATGGAAATGTAGGGATAGGAACAACAAATCCAAGAAAAGAGCTTGATGTGCAAGGATCAATCATTGCGAGTAGTCATTCATTAAGTTCATTACCTACGGGTATAAATTATGCTTTACTAGCCAATAACAATGGGCGAAGCTTACTTTCATCTTCTAGCGGATATAAGTCTTTAGCTTTAGATCTAAATGGATTAGATATCAGTTTTAAAACAGGTTCTAGCAATTTTGGAAACCCCAGACGAATGTTTTTAGATTCAACAGGTTATCTTGGTTTAGGAACAAATAATTTAACAGAACATTCAGCTATTTTAGAATTACTGGATACGACAAGAGGGTTTTTGCCTCCTCGAATGTCAACCAGCAACATGAATAGTATTTCTTCACCAGCAAGTGGATTATTTATTTACAATACAGACAGTACAGCCTATATGTATTATAATGGCAGTGCTTGGGCTAGCCTTTCTGCGTCAAACGCATCAGGCGATACCTTATCGACGAATATTTATAGTGCAAGAATAGATGGAAGTGGAAATATAGAAAGTGAGAGTGAGGACTGGATTTCTTCTGTTAATCGTTCATCTGCTGGAACTTTTGATATAACATTTAATGCAGGTGTTTTTGATAAAATACCTGCTATTATAGCAAGTGTTGGGGCAAGTGGCACAGGTGGACACATTGCCGCCTACAATGCTCTATCTCAAAATGGAGTAACCGTTTATGTTACCAATGATGCTGGGGCCACGGCAAATAAAACCTTCTCCATTATTGCATTTAAACAAGGAAGCGATTATGGATATAATACGGTAAACGGGATGTTTTCTAGTTTAGAAGTTTCAAATGATCAATTGCCGGCAAGTGTTCTAGATTCTACAAAAATAACAGATGATGATAGTGATACTAAAATTACGGTAGAAAATAGCGATGATGACCACATTCGTTTTACAACCAATGGCTCAGAAACCATGACCTTGTCGAATTTAGGTTGGCTAGGAATCGGAAATCAGAATCCAGCTAATCCCTTACATATTATACAAGATGGGAGTTCTGGTTCTAATGGAGATGTGGTTGCTCGTTTTGAGCAATTTACCACCACCAATGACTTGGGCATTGAAATTATTGGAAAACGCAGTGGAAACACAACTGTAGATGTGGCGTTTTTAGACTTAAAAAACCACGATAACAATGAAGGCAGTGGAACTGAATATTCTATGGCAAGAGTAATCGGAAGAATGGCTGCGACATCTGGTGAAACTGGCAAATTGGTTTTTCAAACCAACAATGGGAGTGCTGGCACTGGTTTGACTGATGTGATGACTATAATGGATGATGGAGAAGTTGGAATTGGTACAACACCTACCGAATTGCTTCATATTAGTAGCACAGGCGATGCAAATTTTTTGATTGAAGCAGATACCGATAATTCAGGTGAAGAAGATAACCCAAGAATCATTTTTTCTCAAGATGGGGGATTAGTTACAGGGTTTCTAGGCTTTGAAGGTTCTGCAGGGACAAATAGTACCAACTCACTCGACAATGCATTACTATTGGCAACTGATTTAAATTTCCCCATGCAGTTTGCAACCAATAGCATTGTAAATATGACAATCTTGGAAAATGGAAATGTCGGTATTGGAGAAATCAATCCGATTACTCCTTTGCACATAGACGGAGGAACAGATGCTGAAGTTGGTTCTGGAGGGTTTTTACTTATTGGGGAAACTAATGGAAATAACATTTTATTCGATGACAATGAAATTATGTCTAGATTTAATGGATTCACAAAATCGTTTTGGATAAATAAAGACGGAGGTAATGTTTATGTTGGAACTAATTCAGTATTTGAAGATGGTGGTGATGTTGGAATTGGGACTACAAGTCCGACACATTTGCTTGAAATTGTAGAAGACAAAAGCAATGGTTATTTATTTCGCATTGAAAATGAAAACACCGGATCAAATGCCGACGGGATGATCATTGCTATCGGAAGAACCGCCAATTTAACCAACGATAATAAATTTATTGCATTTGAAGATGGTTCAGGGACTGATTTGGGGCTGGTTCGAGGCAATGGTACTGGTGGAATTAATTTTTTCAATGCTTCCGATCAGAGGTTAAAAACGAATATTCAGGACTTAGAAGGAGCCTTGGATATTGTGATGAAAATGCGACCAAGAAAATACTATTTCAAAAATTCTACAGATAAAATGCAAGATGGCTTCATCGCGCAAGAATTACAAGAAGTATATCCTCAGGTAGTTGCAGGGGATCCAAATGGTGATGTAAAAGAAGATCCCATGATGGTGGACTATAGCGCTATAACTCCAATATTAACGAAGGCAATTCAAGAACAACAAAGAGTTATTGAAAAATTAGAATTAGACAATGAACAGTTAATTCGCCGATTAGAACGAATAGAATCTAAAATGTTAGAAGAGCATGAAGAATAAAATACTACCCTTTCTTTGCCTGTTGGCTTTTAGTTTATCTAGCTTGGCCCAAAATGTATCCATCAATGCAGATGGTACTGCACCAGATAGCTCGGCTATGTTGGATGTGGTTTCAACTGGAAAGGGATTGCTAATTCCTAGGATGACAGAAACTCAAAGGAATGCAATAGCCGGGCCTGCAACTGGTTTAATGATTTTTCAAACGGACAATCTCACTGGATTTTATTTTAATGCAGGAACCCCAGCTGCGCCTTCTTGGATTAAAATACAATCAGCAGTAGATAGAAGTAGTCTAATTTCTGACACCGACAACGACACCAAAATACTTGTAGAAGAAGGAACGGATGATGACATCATTCGCTTTGACCAAGCTGGAACTGAGTTTTTTAGAATGGATAGCGGTCGATTTGAAGTGGTGAATACAGGAGGAAATTTGTTTTTAGGTGAAGGAGCTGGAGAAAACTCAAGTTTTTCAGATGCAAATAACATTGGTATTGGCTTAAATGCACTTCAAAACAATTCTTCGAATACCAATTTAGCTATTGGTAACAATGCATTAAGAAATGTTACTAGTTTCGAAAACACAGCAATTGGTCATGGCGCATTGGAGGCAACTGGCAACGGGTTTTTAAACATTGCTGTCGGTGGCCAATCCTTAAATGATAATGATGACGGTTATGAAAATACGGCTATTGGTTACAATGCCATGACAAAAAATATTTCAGGTGCAGCCAATACTGTGATGGGAAACGGGGCATTATATAATAACACAACAGGGGATTACAATGTTGCAATAGGAGCAGTTTCAGGTGAGTTTGTAAACGGCAGTAATAATATTTTCATTGGAACTAATGCTGGTGCACAACCATCACTAACGACATTTAGCGATCGATTATATATCGAAAACTCCAATTCATCAACTCCATTAATCTATGGAAACTTTGCCTCTGATTCTTTAATCTTTAATGCAACAACAAAAATCTCTTCCAACAATTCAGGAGATGCCCAGCTAATTTTAGAAGCGGATGCTGATGATAACGGAAGCGATGATAATCCATACCTCCGATTTTTTCAAGATGGTGGCAACATAGAGGGATTTATTGGCCTACATGGCTCAAGCAATCAGCTGTTTGCGAATACACCAAGTAATTCGATGTTAATAGGGATGAAAAGTAATGAAGACATTACCTTATTTACAAACAACACGCCTCGCATGACTATAGAGGGAGGGGGAAGTGTAGGAATTGGCACTACTGAACCAGGATATGATCTACATATAGTAGATAAAACAGGTAATGGTTCAATGCAAATCGAATCGGAAAATGTGGGAAGCGATGCCTACATCAACTTTGTAACTGCAAAATCTGAATTCCAATTAATCAATTGGGGAACCGATAGCAAGTTTTATATCTATAGCGACAATAGCGGAACAGACGCTCTTGTGGTTGACACCCTCGGTAGGGTTGGAATTAACATGGCTGATCCAAGGGCGGCATTTGAAGTGCAAGGTCGATCTATTGTTGATACGCTAGAAATAGATGGAAAATATTCTTTTCCTGCTGAAGATGGAGATAGCTTAAAAGTGCTTCAAACCGACGGCCATGGGAATGTAGGGTGGGGAATAGCTCCAGGCGATAACCTTGGAAATCATACAGCTACAACTAACATAAACCTGGATGGAAATTACCTTTCAGGCGATGGAGATAGTGAAGGAATTCATGTAGATGCAGATGGTGATGTTAGCATTGGTCACAATGGGGGATTTAAGAACTTTTCCGTTTGGAATTCTACAACTGATTTAGATGTTGGCTTTTTAAGTGAATCGGGTCAAGTTCAGATGGGATTCAATAGTTATGGCTCTGGATCAACCTCAGGAACTGAATTAACATTTAGTAAATCAAGAGGCTCTAGATTATCAAGATCTGCACCTGCGCTAAATGATAATGTTGTTAAATTTAAATCTTCTATAAGTGATGGACCTTCTAATTCATACGTAAGAGATTTCTTTACATTAGATATTGATGGCGCAGTTTCTACTCCTGGTAAAATACCTACCAGATTAAGTTTTTATACTGTTGATACTGCGGGAAGCAATAATTTAACCATGCGAATAAAAGCTACTGGGGATGTAGCCATTGGAGCATCAAGCCCCGTTTCTAAATTAACAATTGGTAGCAATTCAGACGAAACCATCGGTCTAACAATTTGGTCAGAAAGCCAAACAAGTGGGTTTAACAATAGTAGTCAACTACTATTTAGACACGGATCCATCAATAGGGCGGCAATTGTTACCGAACAGAAGGCTAATACTACAGACGACTTTAATTTAAAATTTCAGACAATCAATAATTTTGGCTCTGCAATGGTCGATCATCTAATTATTGAAGGAAGTACAGGCAATGTAGGCATTGGAACTTCTTCTCCAGATTATAAATTAGATGTTCAAGGAATAATTCGCGCTGAAGGTGGAATGGGATTCTATGATTTTGCAGAATGGGATCACATTAAATTTTCGCATACTGGTTCATTAGCTTATATGGATGTAGGAGGAACAGCTGATGGATTAGCCTTTAGAACAGAAAATACTTCAGTTGATTATAACCCTACCTATACTGAACACATGCGAATTTTAAATAATGGAAATGTTGGGATTGGAAAATCTAACCCATCTACTGAGCTTGACGTTGATGGTACAGTTACAAGTACAGCACTAACTACAGGTCATATATATGGCACTTCACTATCACTAAATTCCGGCGGCTCATCATCATTTGATATGATCGTTCAAAGCACTAAAACGGGAATTCTCGCTTTAGAAAGTTCAAACTCGAGTATTACAGCTCGAGGAATTTCAATCAGAATAGGTGTAACAACTCCTTTAGCGACTAATAACTTTATAGAGTTTAGAGGAGGAACAGGTTTAATAAGAGGAACAGTTACTGGTGATGGGTCTGGAGGAGTGAGCTACAATACAACCTCAGATAGAAGATTGAAAACAGAAATAAGAGATTTCACGTCATCATTGGATTTAATTTCAAAAATGAAACCTAGAGAATATGAAAGAATATCTAATCCTGGTATTAAGGAAATTGGATTTATTGCTCAGGAGTTACAATTGGTTTTTCCACAAGCAGCAACAGGAGATTCAACACTTTCAGTTGAAGAAAAACCCATGGTTGTTGATTACAGCAAACTAACTCCATTATTAACCGGAGGTATTCAAGAACTGCTTAAAATCATCAAAGAACAGCAACTACTAATAGACCAACAAAACCAGAACAATGAAAAACAACAATATCAAATTGACTTTTTAATGGAAGAATTAAAGCAATTAAAAGAAAAGATAAAATGAAAAAAGGACTAAATTTATTGGTTTTGTTATTTGGGTTATATGCTGGTTCATATGCTCAAAGTATTTCCATTAATACGGATGGTTCTGAACCAGACAGCTCCGCCATGATAGATGTGGTTTCTACTCAAAAAGGGATGCTTATTCCAAGAATGACTGAAACTCAAAAAAATGCAATTGCTGGCCCAGCTACTGGTTTAATGATTTTTCAAATAGACAATACCTCGGGCTTTTATTTTAATGCCGGCACACCAGCAGCCCCTTCTTGGATTAAAATACAATCAGCAGTAGATGGTAGCAGTCTTATTTCTGATACCGATGGCGACACTAAAATACAAGTAGAAGAAGGAACAGATGATGATATCATTCGTTTTGATATTGCAGGGTCAGAACTTTTTAGAATGCAAGCACCTGGAAGAATCAATTTTAGTAGCCAACATGTTTATATAGGAAATAATGCAGGAACAGCAGATAATACAACACCGCATATATACGAATCAAATGTAGGGATAGGTATTGAGGCGAATAGAAATAATATTGGAGGTTCAAATGTTGCAATTGGTGCAGTTGCTATGGGACAAAGTACCTATGCTGGTTCTAATGTTGCTGTTGGGAATAAGGCCATGTTTGGTAATATGACAGGAAGTGGCAATACAGCTGTTGGTCAACAATCCATGTTTTTTAATACATCTGGAGGTTCAAATGTTGCAATTGGGCAAGAAGCCTTAAACACCAATAAAACAGGATCTAGAAATGTTACTCTTGGGGGTGGGGCAATCTTTACTGATACATCGGGAAATAATAATGTTGCAATCGGGCATCAGTCAGGTTTAATAAATTACGGATCTTCTAATATTTTTATTGGTTATCAGTCAGCAGCAACTCAAACAAATTTATCAAACAAATTATTTATCGAAAACTCTAGTTCCACCACTCCTTTAATCTATGGAAACTTTGCTGACGATAGTCTAAAAATCCACGGTATTCTTACATTAGACTCTGCCAAAGATGGTTCGGGTTATACTTTCCCGGGCTTAAGAGGAACAAATGGCCAAGTGCTAACCTCAAATGGCGCTGGAAAAACAGTTTGGGAAGATGCAGAAGCAAGTCCATGGAATACAACTGGGTCTTCTATTAATTATACAATAGGAAAGGTCGGTATCGGAACTGCTTCTCCTGAAACTGACTTGCATGTGAAGGGTTCACTTTCACTTGAGGGAGTAAGCAGGTCAGTAATTTATAACTCAACATTAGCAACTAGAAATATTCTAGTGATAAGAGCAGATACAGCTTTAAATAATGGCGCAGGTATTAACTTATATGGCACCAATGATAATAATTACTCAGATCAAATTCGATTTTTTACTCAGAATACCTTCAACACCCCAAACATGTTAATAGATTCATCTGGTAAGGTAGCCATTGGCACAGAAAGCCCTTCAGCTAAATTAACACTAGCAGGAACCGGAGAAGTTGCTGCAAGAATCAACAGCTATGCAAGTGCTTTGTCGGAAAATGCAAGCCTAGCTTTTTCCAAAGCAAGAGGTACAGAGGGTTCAGAAGCCGCAGTTGTTCAAAATGATATAGTAGGTCAGGTTACCGCTTTTGCTCATGATGGTACTACTTATGGTGCAATAGCTAAAATTTCAATAGAAATGGATGCAGCTACTGGAACAGGAGATTTACCTGGTAGAATTCAGTTTCACACCACTGCGGATGGTGCAAGTACAACCACAGAAAGAATGAGAATAGATTCAGATGGCAATGTTGGAATAGGTAAAACAGACCCTTCTTATAAATTAGACGTGTTGGGCGAAATTCGTGCCCAAGCTGGAATTGGTTTTTATAATGCCGCTGAATGGGATCACATAAAACTCTCTCATACTGGTTCTTTGGCATACATGGATGTGGGAGGTACAGCAGATGGATTAGCCTTTAGAACAGAAAACACTTCGGTTGATTATAATCCAACCTACACCGAACGCATGAGAATCGATGGATCAGGCAACGTTGGAATTGGGAACTCAACTATATCTTCAAAGCTTGATGTTGCAGGAGACATAGAAACAGGCTCTGGAGATGCATTCTATTTTGGAGATCCAACAACAAACGGTACATGGAGAATTATAAGAGACGGAAACGATCTTTCTTTTGAAAGAAGAGAAGGTGGAACTTGGGTATTTAAAATGAAAATAAATGAATAGAAAAATGAAAAATTTGAAGCCGTTTTTTTTGCTTTCTCTTTGTCAAATTTCTATTGGTGTAATGGCTCAATCTACATTATATTCAAGTCCAGGCACTAATGGGAATTGGTCTAATGCTGCAAGATGGTCTAATGGTTTTCCAGATATGAATAAGGATGCGGTTGTTGGTCAGAGTTTATTAACAGCTAGTAAAGTAGATATTGATTTTGAATGTAGAGATTTGACAAATACAATCCTTGCTCAAACCTTACGAATAAACTCAGGAGTTACCTTAACTGTTTATGGTGATTTAACACTAAGTAGGTTTTCGAATTTTACAAATAATGGAACTTTAATAATTCACGGTGATGTGATTGATAATCTAGGCTCTGTTAAGCTTTTAACAATTCAAGGAGGCGTTACTTCCGTAAGTGGTTTAACATTTCCAAACATTACAATAGACTAATAATGAAAGTAATAAATTATATATCCATTTTTCTTACTCTTGTTTCATTTAGTGCTTTGGCCCAAGAAATAGATCGCTCCGTAATTGGTGTTACTGGTAGCGAAGGCAGCAATGGCAATACTATTGTCACTTCAACCATTGGGGAAACAGTCATTCAAACTTTGGACAATGCGCCTTACTTCTATACCCAAGGATTTCAACAACCTGTTCGAATTCAAGACTTAATATTTTATGACATTACTGTAGAACCCGCCTCTTGTATTGGGCAAAATAATGGTTTTGCACGAATTGAGAACATCACAGGCTGCTCAGGGCCTTATACCATACTCTGGAGCAATGGTAAAACAGGAAGCTTTAATGGAAATTTAGGTGCTGGCGAATATTTCGTTCAAATTACATCAAGTGATAATTGTACAAGTCAGAATTATAACTTTACTGTTGGCACCATTAGCAATGAACCTTGTATCCTCAAATTTTACTCTGGAATTACACCCAATGCCGATGGTATAAACGACAAATGGGTAATTGACAACATTGAAGCTTTTCCAGAAAATGAAGTAAATATTTTTAACAGGTTAGGAAATAGAATATATAAAGCAACAAATTATAATAATAATAACGTAGTTTGGAGTGGCCAAAATTTAAGTGGAGGCAATTCGCCATCCGACACTTATTTCTTTGTCTTCGAAGCTTCAGGAGTTATAGAAAAAGGATGGATCGAATTAACTAGATAAAATGAAATTTAAAAAATACATATTGATTATCGTGTTGGTTTTACCTTGTGTTTTAAAAGGACAACAAGACCCTCAGTTCAATCAATACTTCTTTAATCCCTTAGGCATAAACCCTGCTTATGCCGGCTCAAGAGGAATGCTGAGTGCGGCTGCTGTACATCGAACACAATGGGTTGGCTTTGAAGGCGCGCCAAAAACTCAATCCTTCGCTATTCATGCACCTACTAGAGATAAGAAAATGGGCTTTGGTTTTCAAGCTGTTAAAGATGTTATCGGCCCCAAAAGTACTGTAGTTGTTTCTGGTGACTATGCTTACAGCATTAGAATAGCCAGAGGTCGATTGGCTTTTGGATTAAGAGCCAGCATCTATAACTATCAATTTAATTGGGATGATATCGAATACAAGGAAACCAATGGCCTTGTCAACAATGGCACTGAAACCTATATGGTTCCCTCGTTTGACTATGGAATGTATTACTACGACAAACAGAACTATATCGGCGTAGAGTTTACTCATCTAAACCAAGGGAAATTGGGCATACAGTCAGATAATGTGAACATCGAAAGCACATCGAGACAAGAAGCACAAGCCATTATAACTGCAGGAAGAGCATTTAAAATTAATCGTTATGTTGTTTTTAAACCTTCCATGTTGTTAAAAACAGCAAATAACAAACCAGCATTTTTAGATTTAAATGCAAGTGTATTGCTGAACAATAAATTATGGTTAGGATTAACCTATAGAAGAGGTTATGGCGGTGTAGCCATTATAGAATATAACATTGACAAGTATTTGCGTATTGGTTATTCTTACGATATTTCTTTAACTCAATTGAGTCGCGAAAACGGTGGCTCACATGAAATTTTTATTGGATATGACTTTAATTTATTTAAATCAAGATCCGTTTCACCTCGATATTTTTAACAACGTTTGAAAAAGCTATTTCCTTCATATTTAAATATTCTAAAGTTTAGCATACTGCTTAGTTTAACTTGCCTCCTTAGCTTCACTAATGGGCAAAATAAAAAATTAGAAAAAGGAATCGCATTATACGAAATGCAAAACTTTGTAGAAGCCATAGACTTTTTTAAAAAAGCTAGAAAAATTGACGATAAAGCTTATTTACCAGTAAAATACCTCGCTAATTCTTTTCGAAAAATCAGGGATTATGAAAATGCCGAATTGTATTATGTGTTAACAGTTAACTCAGATTCTGTTCAAGCAGAAGACTATTTGTATTATGGACAAGCACTAAAAGCAAATGGTAAACTGGCCGCAGCCAAAAATCAATTTTTAAAATTCGCCGAATTATCCGAAAATGAATTTCTTGGCAACATTATGCTACAATCGATTGACGAAATTAATACTTGGGAAAAAGAACCAAAAGAATTTAAAAGTGGAGTAGAATCTGATTTGAATTCTCCCTTGTCGGAATATGGCTTGGTGCTCTTTAAAAACCTCGTTTACTTTACATCAAATAGAGATATAAATCAAAACTCACCCGAAGCTTCTTCCTGGGATGGAAGCCCTTATTATTCGATGTATGAGTTTGATAGCAGCGAAATAAAGTCTGACGAAAAGCTGAAAATAAAAATGGTTTCTGGACTATTAAACACAGAATATCACGATGGACCATTGTCTATCAATGAGCAAGAAACCAAATTGATTATTACTAGAATTGACAATCAAATGCGGGGCAAAGATTTTTTAAACCGCATGAAAATGTACACGGCTGACTATGAAAATGATAAGTGGAAAAATTTTAAACCATTCCCCTTTAATTCAGATGAATATTCTGTCTGCCAAGGCCATTTAGCAGACAGTGGTAAAACACTCTATTTTGCTTCGGATATGCCTGGAGGACAAGGTGGATTTGATTTATATCGTAGCAATTGGGAAAATAACCAATGGTCTAAACCACAGAATTTAGGAAAAAATATCAACACCCCTAAAAATGAAGTGTTTCCCTATTATCGGAATAACACCCTCTATTTTTCATCGGATGGTTTTGCTGGTTATGGCGGCCTGGATATCATGTATGCCGTTTTCAATGAAACATGGCAATCTCCAAAAAACATGAAAAGCCCAATCAACTCCAACAGAGATGATTTTAGCATTTATTTTGTGACAGACAGCACTGGATTTTACGCTTCTAACCGCGAAGGTGGAAAAGGAGCCGATGATTTATATCGTTTTACCAAACAAGCACCTAAGCTTTATGTTGATATTCACGGTGTTTATGAATACAAAGGACTACCCAAAGAAAACGTAAAGGTGTTGCTTTTAAACCAAAAAGATTCAATTGTTTATATAAAATATACCGATAGCATAGGGCAATTCCATTTTAAACAATTGCCCTATAAAGAAGAATTTTTTGTTAGAATAGAAGAACAAGATGAAAAGTTTAAAAACGATGGAAGGCTTTTTATAACCGATAAAATGGGTAATAAATTACGCCTGTTAAATCAATTAAAGTCTGGCAAGTTTACTTTTCAAGTTTTGCCTACAGAAGAGTTTTTGGCCTTACAAGAAGAAGAAGAGGCAGACACCAGCTTTGTTGATGGATTTCAATTCTTGGGCCGTGTTTATAAAAAGCTACCTGGCGATTTTTCTAAGCAAGTCATGGTTTATTTAACTACCAAAGAGGGATTGGTTGTGGATTCTGCTTTTACCGACCAATTCGGATATTTTAACTTTGAAAAACTAGGCAATACCGAAGATTACTTAATTCAACTGAAAGAACTTGACCCAGGATTAAACCTTGCTTTAGAAAATAAATTTGGTAGGGTTTACGAAGTGATAAGTCCCGATGGAGAAGGGGTTTATGCGATATCAAATACCTTAGATGCCAGTTTAAAAACGATAGAAGCTAGAAACAATGGCATCACTGCCATGATTGCTAGAATTGAACACAAAGGCTTACCATTAAAAGCTTTAAGAGTTAATATTTATAATGCACTTAATCAGCTAATAGGTACAGTTTACACCAACAACAAAGGCGAATTTCAGTTTAATAAATTAGAGTTTGACGATACCTATTACATCGAATTTCCAGAATTGGAAGGAGATATATTATATGAGTCTTTAGTTTATACTTTAGACTCTAAAGGCGACCCTTTATATTTGATATCTCAACTTAAAAATGGTAAATATGTATTTAATTCTCTACCCTTTGATGAGTATAAGTTAATACAAGAGCGAGAAGAAAATATTGTTCCGTTAATTATTAAAATTGCAGGACAAGTGTATAAAAAACTACCTGGTGATTTTGAAAAAGGAATTACAGTTTATGCACTAGACAATGAAGGAACTATTGTTGATTCAGTATTAACGGATTCTCGAGGAAGGTTTAATTTTGAAAAATTAGATGCAGATAAAAATTATGCTTTTAAATTGAAAGAAGAGGGTGAAACCATGAATATGGCCTTTTTAGATGAAAATAATAAAATATTAGAACTTGCGACTTTAAACAAGAATGGCTCTTTCAGTTATAAAAAACTAACTTATCAAATAGCACAATTTGAACCTTTGGCAATTGAGGATGTAGTAGTAGAAGATGTGGATTTAACCCAAGATGTTACTGGACTTGTTTACCAAAAATTGCCAGGTGATTTTAAATCGAAAATGAAAGTGTTTGTTTATAATGAAGAAGGCGAATTATTGGCTGTTACCGAAACGGATAAAAAAGGAAATTTCACCTTCGAAAAATTAAAAAAGGATGTTAATTACATTTATAAGATAGAGGATGAAGACGATCCATTCCAGTTGGTTACTTTAGATAAAAATAATCGCGTGATAGATAAAACCATTAGAAATCGCTTCGGGCAATTTAAATACTCTTCTCTTTCAATAGATAATAACGAAATTTTATTAGCAGAAGCAAGAGACCATTACGTTTTAGACTTAGATATTGATCGAACTGATTTGAAAGATGTGGCTATTCATTATCGTTTTGATAGCACTGAGGTAAGACCAGTTGATAGACCAATTTTGCAAAGAATAATTTCAGAATATAAAGATGCCACCCAAATGCTTGAAGTTCATTCCTACACAGACAATAGGGGTTCAAAAGAATACAACATTTGGTTGTCTAAACAACGAACAAATCAAGTCATTCGCTACTTGGTTAGAAATGGTTTTCCTAGAGAAAGGATTATAGGTAATTATTCTGGCATGTTAAATCCTATTGTAGATTGTGAATCTAAGGAATGTAATAACGACGACCATTATTTAAATCGTAGAACAGAATTTAAGATTTTAAAAACATTACGTTAACATGGGGTTTATTTATTTACATGAGGCAACTACAATGTCATTTAGTTTTTGGACAAGTTTGTTTTTGCTATTAGTTATTTTGATTGGTGTTTACCTTTTTTATAGAGATAGAATTCGACGAGTTCAAAAACAGAAAGACCTTTTAGAATCTCAAGTTAAACAACGAACCATTGAAATTATAAAGCAAAAAGAAAAAGTAGAAAGGCAAAAAAAGCTTTTGGAAGAAGAAAAAGAAAAAACAGAAAAATTGCTGTTAAACATTCTTCCCAGAGAAATGGCCGACGAATTGAAAAACAAAGGAAAGGCTAAAGCGAGACACTACCGAAAAGCGACGGTTATGTTTACCGACTTCAAAGGATTTACTAAAGTGGCAGAATCTTATTCTCCACAAGATTTAGTAGCTGAGTTAGATAGCTACTTTATCAAGTTTGATGAAATAGTGAATAAATACAATGTAGAAAAGATAAAAACGATTGGTGATGCCTACATGTGTGCAGGAGGTGTACCAATTAGAAATAAAAGTAATGCCATAGACACAACCCTTGCAGCTCTTGAAATACAACGAGCAATGAGCGATATCAAGCAAAAAAAGATTGAAATGGGTGAAACTCCGTGGGAAATTAGGATTGGAATTCATTCAGGAGATTTGATTGCTGGAGTAGTAGGTATTAAAAGGTTTGCTTACGACATTTGGGGTGATACGGTTAATGTTGCTGCACACATGGAAGCTGCAGGAGAGGTAGGAAAAGTGAACATTTCAGAAACAACTTATGAGGCAATAGCTGAGTTTTTTATTACAGAATATCGTGGAAAGGTAAACGCTAAAAACAAAGGAGAAATTGACATGTATTTTGTACATGCGATTAAACCTGAGCTATCTGAAAATGAAGACGGAGTTACTCCAAATGAAGCATTCTGGCATTATGTCAACCTTAAATTATACAGCAATATAAATTATAGAAACGCTGAAAAATATATTGTAAAAAGGTTGGCTGGTGATTTGCCTGATGGACTGCATTATCACGGGATTCACCACACAATGGATGTTTGCGAGGCTGTTGAAAGATTAGCAATTTGGGAAGGAGTTAAAGGGGAAGAGCTTTATTTATTAAAAACCGCAGCTTTGTATCATGATGCTGGTTTTATTGATTCTTATGAAAGTAACGAACCAATTGGAGCGAAACTGGCTAAAGAGATGCTTCCTTCTTTTGGTTATACCGAACCACAAATAGAACAGGTGATTGAATTAATAGAATCGACAAAAATTCCCCAAAACCCAAAGAATCACTTGGAAGAAATTATGTGTGATTCTGATTTAGATTACCTTGGACGAGGAGATTTTTATCCAATTGCAGAAACACTTAGGCAAGAATTAATCGAGTTTGGAAAAATTGGAACCGATGAAAAAACATGGATAAACATGAATATTGGCTTCTTGACTCAGCATAAGTACTTTACAAAATCTGCAAAGCAAAGAAGAGAGCCAGTAAAACAAGAAAGATTGAAAGAATTGAAGATGAAAGCAGAAAAACTTGAGCTAAAAAATTAGAATAACAAGCAATTTTTATATTGAAACTTTAAAAAAACCTTAATTTAGTAAGCTATATTTTAGATAAAAATTAATTATTTAGAGAATATATCTTTAATTTGTCCTTTAAAACCTTAGGGTAACAGAAAAAAATATCATGATGAAACTAAAATCATTTTTTACACTACTTACACTTTCTTTCATTTCAGCATTTAGTTTTGCAGGAACGATAGTATTAGAAGGCAACTATATGGGTAAAAACATTTTCGTTAAAAATCCATTTGGTGGCGCAGGTGTTGGTTTTTGTGTTTTTGAAGTAACTGTTAATGGAAAACTATCTCCTGATGAAGTCAACCAAAGTGCTTTTGAAATAGATTTTGCAAACCACGACTTAAAACTTGGAGATAAAGTTATTATTAACATTAAGCATAAAGATGATTGTAAGCCAGAAGTATTAAACGCAGAAGTGCTTAGACCAAAAAGTACATTTAAAACTGAAAGTATTTCATTTGATAAAAACGGTGTTTTAAGATGGACAACTTCAAATGAAACTGGAGCCTTGAATTACATTGTTGAGCAATTTAGATGGAATAAGTGGGTGAAAGTAGGCGAAGTAATGGGAAATGGTGTTCCAGGTACACATAACTATTCTTTCAAAATAACCCCACACAGCGGAGAAAACAAAGCTAGAGTAAAGCAAGTTGATGTAAGTGGAAAACCGAGGTATTCTAAAACAGCAGATTATAATTCCTCTGCTCCAGCCATAGTATTAGAAGGCGAAAAGTTTAAGGATATTATAAATTTCTCAGGAGGCGAAACCTTATTTGAGATTTATGACCGTTATGGAATTATTGTAAAAAAAGGATATGGTAGTTCAGCAGACATTAAAGGCTTTGAAAAAGGAACATATTATGTAAGTTTCGACAACTCAACTAAAACTGTACAGTTTAAATAATTCACAAATTAAATTGAAACCCTTATTCTGCTTATCGAGCTATGTCTAGATACAGAATAAGGGTTTTTTTATGCACTAAAGTATTATGCGAAAGATAGAACACCTCGGAATTGCAGTTAAAAACATGGAAGCTTCCGCAAAACTTTATGAAGCCTTATTGGGAAAACCTTCATATAAATCTGAAATGGTAGAAAGCGAAGGTGTAAATACAATGTTTTTTAAAGTTGGGGAAAGCAAAATTGAATTATTAGAAGCTACAAACCCTGAAAGTCCAATCGCAAAGTTTATAGAAAAAAGAGGCGAAGGAATCCATCACATTGCTTATGATGTAGAAGATATTTATAAAGAGATAGAGCGACTAAAAAATGCAGGCTTTGAAATGATTCACAACAGTCCCAAAAATGGTGCAGACAACAAATTAATCGCTTTCTTACACCCCAAAAGCTCTGGTGGAGTGTTGGTGGAATTGTGTCAGGAAAGAAATTGAATTAATAGCAAGGTTTCAAGTCATTGTATTGAAGTTCCAAACCCTAAAGGTTAGAATATATATAAAAAGATACAGAAGAGAAAAACGACCCAAAATTTAAATGAATACACGAGAATTGAAAGTGAATTACTTTGAGATAGAAATCAAATCCTCAATTTTCTCACTACCGGTTAAATGATAGGTTTTTAAACCTGCCTGTTTTGCCCCTAGCAAATGACCTGCTGTGTCATCTATAAACAAGGTATTAGAAGGGTTTAAATTGTGATTCTTGATCACTGTTTCAAAAATTTCAACATCAGGTTTTCGCTGATGCATTTCATGTGATAAATACACCTTATGAAAATAAGGGTCTAGGTTTTCTAGATTAAATTCTATTTTGAGCATCTTATTAATCCAATCAATGTGCAATTCATTGGTATTGCTTAAACAGTAGGTATTGAAGTTTGCCTTTGCCCATTTTAAAATCTCAAAACGAATAGGAGGAATGTCGAGTAGCATAGCATTCCAAGCATTGGCAATGTCTTGCTCGCTTGCTTTTCCATTAGATTTTGTAGCTAAAGTTGAAGTGAATTCTTTTGTACTTATTCTTCCAGTTTCATACGCATTAAAAAATCCTTCTTCGTTCAATTTATTCATAAGTGGCTCGTAGTCATCGCCATAAATCGATTTAAAAGCCTTAATGGTTTTCTCCATATCAAGGTTGATAATTACCATTCCTAAATCAAAAATGATGGTTTCAATACCTTTTAAATTAAAATCACCTTTCATGAAGTCAATTGTTTTTTAGATTGCTCGCTTTTTAATCCCAAAAGTGTTTTATTGTTTTTAACAAAATCTTCTAAGGTTTCAAAAAAGTGTTGGATATCATCAAATGTGTTATCAGAATTAATAGTAACTAAGCGCACAAAGCTATTTCCACTTGACGAGCCATGGGAGACAAGTATTTTCCCTTTTCTGTATAGTTGTTCGCAAAGCAATTTTGCGTCAATCCCTTTGTAATTAAAGCAAACAGAAATCGAATTTTCAAAACTAAATAACTGATAATCAGCATTAGATTTGATATAAGTTCTAGCGTAATTTGCTAAATCAAATTGGTGGTTTACAAGGCTTTCCATCCCTTTTGTTCCAATAGATTTCCAAAGTGTCCACAATTTCAATGCGTCGTTTCTTCTACCACATTGAAAAGAGGTTTTACCTAAGTTAAAACTGTCATCATCAGATTGGAAAAGGTAGTCAGCTTCACTAGCAAATGAATCATTTAAGTTCTTTTTATCTCTAGTTACTAAAATAGAACATGTCATAGGTGTTCCAAGCATTTTATGACCATTTAAAACAAAAGAATCGGCCTTTTCAATACCTTTAAGAAAGCGCTTGTACTTCTGACTAAAAATAATACCACCACAGTAAGCACCATCAACATGCATCCAAAGTTTGTGTTTTCTACAAATTTCTGTAGCTGCGTCTATGGGGTCAAATGCTCCAAGTACTGTTGTGCCTGCGGTTAGGTTTAAGAAAAAAGGAGCAAAACCATTTCGCTCGTCTTCCTTGATTTGGAAAGTCAAGTCTTGAAGATCCATTTCTCCTTCTGCATTAGTTTTTATAAATCGCACTTGCTTACGACCAATTCCGGCCAATGCAGCATTTTTTTCTATGGAATAGTGGCATTCTTTTGAGGTGTAAATAATCAATTTTTGTTGAATACCATTATGTTTAATCTGAGCATCATAAGCATCTTTAGCCATCACCATAGCCATAAAATTGCTCATGGAGCCACCCGAGGTGATTGTACCTTCTGCGTTTTTAGGAAAGCCAATTAAATCACAAACCGACTGGATTAAGCTTTTTTCAACTCCAACCATGGGGCCAGCCACTTTGTAGGTGTACATGCTTGTATTTAATACAACAGCAATCAAATCACCAAGTACCGCTTTACTTTTTCTTCCAGCAAATAATTGATTGAAAAAAAGCTTTGAGGCCGTTTTAGGTGTTTTTTGGATTAAAATTTCTAATCTTTTATACAGTTCTTCATCACTCAATCCTTCATCAGTTAGCTTTAAGTCGATTAGATCGAATAAATCTTGAGAAGGGATGGGGTAGGCAACAGGCTCATCTTGCTCTTTTTTTAATAGCAATTGAACTAAATGTTGAAACTGATCAAGGTCTTTTTGATTCATAAACAATACGATACATTCAATATATAATGTATTTGCCTGCAAAGTTCGAGAAATCATTTAAAATAAATGGATTTGATTTTATTAGTTATGCTTTTATTATAATTTTTTGTTCAATTTAATTAGATTTTCGTAATCTTGCCTACGCTTATAACAAGCAGGGCCCTTAGCTCAGTTGGTTAGAGCACCTGACTCATAATCAGGTGGTCGCTGGTTCGAGCCCAGCAGGGCCCACATCCTGAAAAGCTCCTTCAATCTTATTGAAGGAGCTTTTTGTTTATTATTGCTACATTTCCTTTATGTCTTATTGATCCATTATATACAGTCAATCGCTTAGTCGGTTCTATGTTGGTGCTACTCAACATACCGTTGAACAACGTGTTAAAGAACACAACATGGCATATTATGGCAAAAGCAAGTTTACTTCGGCAGCCAAAGATTGGATAGTCTTTCTTGAAATCAAATCGGATTCTTTTGAACAGGCTTTAAGAATAGAAAAGCACATTAAAAGAATGAAGAGTAAAAAAGTTATTACAAAAATGATACACTCATGTATTAACATGTAAATACTACAGAAAAATAAAATGCGGAGCAATGATTCATTGCTCCGCATTCGAGTATAAGTTTAATTTTATTCTTTATTACTATTCTTCTGGTTTTTGCAAAACAAAAGTTTCCATAAACTTCGTTGTACATTCTCCTGCTCTAAATGTTTCGTCTTGCATCAATTGCTGATGAAATGGAATAGTTGTTTTAATTCCTTCAATTACATATTCGCTCAAAGCTCTCTCCATTTTTTTAATGGCCTCTTCTCTTGTTTGCGCAATAGTAATTAACTTAGATATCATAGAATCATAATAAGGAGGTATAACATAGCCAGCATAGGTATGTGTGTCAACTCTAACGCCGTGACCTCCAGGAGAATGATAGGTTGTGATTGTACCTGGGCTAGGTCTAAAACCATTAAAAGGATCCTCAGCATTTATTCTACATTGAATCGCATGCATCTGTGGATAATAGTTTTTCCCAGAAATTTTATAACCAGCTGCAATTTTAATTTGCTCTTTTATTAAATCAAAATTGATGACTTCTTCAGTTATGGTATGCTCCACTTGAATACGAGTGTTCATTTCCATAAAATAGAAGTTTCTGTGCTTATCAACTAAAAACTCAACAGTACCTACGCCCTCATATTTAACAGCTGCTGCAGCTTTTATAGCAGCAGTTCCCATAGCTTCACGCAATTCGTCAGTCATAAATGGCGATGGAGTTTCTTCGCAAAGTTTTTGATGTCTTCGTTGAATGGAGCAATCTCTCTCTGATAAATGACAATAACTACCAAATTGGTCTCCAGCAATTTGAATTTCGATATGCCTTGGCTCCTCAATGAATTTTTCCATATACATGCCATCATTTCCAAAAGCTGCGGCAGATTCTTGTCTCGCACTTTCCCAAGCCGCTTCCAGCTCGCTTTCTGCTTTAATTACTCGCATTCCTTTACCGCCTCCGCCAGCAGTAGCTTTCATCATGACTGGATATCCAATTTCTTTAGCAGATTTTTTAGCGTGAGCTAAATCCTTTAGCAAGCCCTCAGAACCCGGAACAGTTGGCACTCCTGCTTTAATCATAGTTGATTTTGCAGAAGATTTGTCTCCCATTCCATCAATCATTTCAGGTGATGCCCCTATGAATTTAATTCCATGTTCATCACAGATTTTAGAAAACTTAGAGTTTTCAGATAGAAACCCATAACCAGGGTGAATAGCATCTGCATTTGTAATTTCTGCAGCAGCCATAATACTGGAAATCTTTAAATAAGACTCAGAACTTTGTGGTGGCCCAATACAAACAGCTTCATCAGCAAACCTAACATGCAAACTATTGGCATCTGCTGTGGAATATACAGCTACAGTTTTGATACCCATTTCCTTACAGGTTCTAATTACTCTTAGAGCAATTTCACCTCGATTGGCAATTAATATTTTCTTAAACATAAATAATATGATTTAAGGATGAATAATTATAAAAACAGTATGGGTTAGCCTGCTGGGTCAATCAAGAATAATACTTGATCGTACTCTACTGGGCTTGTGTCGTCAACTAAAACTTTTACAATCTTACCTGAAACCTCTGCTTCAATTTCGTTAAATAACTTCATCGCTTCGATTACACAAACGGTATCGCCAACGCTAATGTTATCTCCAACTTTAACAAATTCCGATTTGTCGGGAGATGGTTTTCTATAAAAAGTACCTATCATTGGAGATTTGATTGCAACATAATTTGCTTCTTCATTCTTCTCCTCTACCTTTGCAGCAACTGGAGCTGCCGCTGCAGGAGCTGCTGGTGCAGCTGCTGGAATTTGGGCTGGCATTGCTTGAGCTCCCATTATTTGTTGACCCTGAGGTATAACTGATACAACTTGTTGCGACTCATTCATCTTGCCTTTTCTGTATGGTGGCGTTTTGATGTTTATTTTAAAGTCTTTGTCTTCTATTTCAACTTCGCTAACTCCAGATTTTGATACAAATTTGATGAGTTCTTGAATTTCACTGAATTTCATATATCTCGATTTTGTGTATTAAACAATAAAAATAAAATTAAATCTCGGTTTTTAAAACCTATTTGCTATCGTAAGCCCATTTTATATAAATAGACCCCCATGTAAAACCACCTCCAAAAGCCGATAAGATTAAATTATCCCCTTTTTTTAGTTGATTTTCCCATTCCCATAAACACAATGGGATAGTGCCATTTGTCGTGTTACCGTATTTTTCAATGTTAAGCATTACTTTCTCATTGCCAACGCCCATTCTTTTAGCGGTAGCATCTATAATCCTTTTGTTTGCCTGATGTGGTACTAAAAAACGGATGTCATCACTTTTTAGGTTGTTTCTTTCCATAATTTCAACAGAAACATCAGCCATATTGGTTACTGCAAATTTAAAAACTGCTTGACCCTCTTGATAAACAAAATGTTCTTTTGCATCAATGGTCTTATAGCTTGCTGGCTTAACAGAACCTCCTGCTTTTTGATGTAAATAAGCTCGTCCAGATCCATCACTTTTCATAATGCAGTCCATTACGCCATGATCTTCTTCGGTTGGTTCTAATAAAACAGCTCCACAGCCATCACCAAAAATAATACATGTCTGCCGATCTTCATAATCTATAATGGAAGACATTTTGTCTCCACCTACGATTACTACTTTCTTATATAGTCCCGATTCTATGTATTTTGAACCAGTTGTTACACCATATAAAAAACCTGAACAAGCGGCCATTAAATCAAATCCAAAGGCATTTATTGCTCCAATTTTATCGGTTATTATATTAGCGGTAGCAGGAAACGTCAGGTCAGGGGTAACTGTGCAGCAGATTAAAAGATCAATCTCATCAGCAGAAATTCCTCTTTTTTTAAGAAGTAAGTTAATAGCTTCTACTGCCATGTCAGAAGTACCTAGCCCTTCTCCTTTTAAAATCCGCCTTTCTTTAATTCCAGTTCTTGAAGTTATCCACTCGTCACTAGTGTCAACCATTGTCTCAAGTATCTTGTTGGTTAACCGGTATTCAGGAACATAACCTCCAACAGAGGTTATTGCTGCTCGGATTTTTGTCATAATATATTTATTTCAATTAATGTATAATTGAGGGGTCTAAAGTAGTGTTAATTCAAATAATTTCATAATTCGTTAACATCTATTTTAGAGTCATTTAATAACAACAGAAAAGGTGAAATACACGTATTTCACCTTTTCAATTAGCTATTTCTTTAAATAAATCAAGCGTTAGCTTTTTCCATAACTACTTTTCCTTTGTAATATAATTTGCCTTCATACCAATGTGCTCTATGGTATAAATGAGGCATGCCAGTTGTTGGACAAGTAGCAATAGTTGGCGCAGTCGCTTTATAATGCGTTCTTCTTTTGTCTCTTCTAGTTTTGGATATTTTTCGTTTAGGATGTGCCATAATCTATAGTTTTATTCTTTGTTTCTATTTAAGTTTTGAAAGTTTTTCCCATCTTGGGTCTATACTTTCTGTTTGTTCTTTAATGCTTAATTCTTTTAATCGCTCAATTACTTCTTGGTTGCATTGATTTTCCGACTCATGAATTGTTTTACTTGGTAGTAATAAATGTGCAAATTCATAAATAATTTCAGTTAAATCGAGTTCGTAGTCGTTTTCACTTATTATTTTGATTTCATCGGTATCTTCGTACTTCTCTTTGCCAAATTTTACAATAAGCTTTTCATCTCCAGAAACATCAATGTTTAGTGGGTCGCCACATCTGTCACAATCTGTTAAAATTGAGCCCTCTAGCTTGAAATCAAGCTTAAGCATTGTTTGCTTTTTTTCGAAATCAATGTCAATATTCAAATTTGCATGTTGAATAATTGAGTAATCAAACTGTTGAAAGAACGTTTCGTTGATTTTAAAATCAAATTGATGCAAGCCTTCTTTTAAACTTATAAAAGGAATAATCAATTTTTGTTTTTTCTTTTTCATACCAACTCCATTTCCCAAAAGAAAGGGGGCAAATTTAATTAAATATTTTATTTTAAATAGCTAAGACCTGTTTTTATTTATTGGTAAAGCATCTTGTTCTAATTCTGCTTTTAACAACCTGTTTTTTGCAATTTCTATAGCAGTGTAAATTGCTTTTCTAAATGAACCTTCATTTGCAATCCCTTGCCCTGCAATAGAGTAAGCTGTGCCATGGTCAGGAGATGTTCTTATAAAAGACAAGCCCGATGTAAAGTTAACTCCTGCACCAAAAGAAAAAGATTTTGCTGGGATTAATCCTTGGTCATGATACATGGCTAATATTCCATCATAATTTCTGTAATTATCTGAACCAAAAAAACCATCTGCAGGATAAGGGCCAAAAGCCAATATATCTATGCTTTTTGCTTGGTTTATTGCTGGCTCTATAATGTTTTTCTCCTCATCGCCCAATAAGCCATTGTCTCCTGCATGTGGGTTTAATCCAAGAACTGCTATTTTAGGTCTTCGAATTTGAAAATCTTCTTTTAACGACTTATTCAGAATGCTTATTTTTTTAAGAATAACATCAGAATTGATATTTTTTGAGATGTCTTTTACAGGGATGTGTCCTGTAATAACACCAATTCTAGCATGCTCACTAAGCATTAGCATTAAAGAATCTTCTGCTTCATCCAGGTTCTGTAAAAATTCAGTATGCCCCGGAAAATTAAACTCATCAGATTGAATTGAATGTTTGTTGATTGGACCTGTTACTAAGGCGTCAATATGACCTTCTTTCAAATCTTTAGCCGCAGCCTTTAATGAGATTGCAGCATATTTTCCCGAAATTAAATCTTCTTGACCTGGGTTAATATTAACCTCTTCATCCCACAAGTTAATTAAACAAGCGTTTTTAGTTTTAAATTGTGTCGCATCTTTAATGAGATCAAAATTAAAATTTTGGATGCCTAAACTTTTTAAATAATAATTAATTGTTTTAGTAGAGGCATATATAATCGGGATACATAAATCATTGATTCGATTATCTTCAAGTGTTTTTAAAATAACTTCTGGTCCAATACCATTTAGGTCGCCAAGTGAAATCCCAATTCTAATTTTGCTGCTTTTTCTTGCAATCATCGTTTTTAAATATAAACTTCTTTCAAATACATTTGTTAGAATACACCTTATTGATGCATCAATATTGCGTAATTTTAACGGTCACAAATCTAATACAATTAATAGGGTTTTAAATAGTTATCAAGAAAATAGAAATTAATGCAGATAGAAGAATTATTAAACAAAGCATTAGCTAAAGACTTTTTGAGTCAAGAAGAGGGGATTTTTTTATTTCATCACGCTGCAACTGCTGATTTAGCATTTGTTGCCAATCAGTTAAAAAAAGAGAAAAAAGGGGATGAGGTTGTCACTTGGATTATTGATCGAAATGCTAACACGACCAATGTTTGCATTGCAAATTGTAAGTTCTGTAATTTTTTCAGAATTCCAGGCCATGACGAAGCCTATATAACAAGCATCGAACAATACAAGCAAAAAATTGATGAAATGATGAAACTTGGTGGGGAGCAATTGCTCTTACAAGGAGGTCATCATCCTGATTTAGGTTTAGATTATTATGCCAATTTATTTAGAGAATTAAAAAAGTTATACCCTACTCTGAAATTACATGCTTTAGGTCCACCAGAAATTGCTCACATTGCGAAGCTTGCTGGAAAATCACATACTGAAGTCCTATCGGTGTTAAAAGATTCTGGATTGGATTCTTTGCCAGGCGCTGGCGCAGAAATTTTAAACGACCGTGTAAGAAGATTAATTTCTAAAGGAAAATGTACTGGAAAAGAATGGTTGGATGTTATGAGGGCTGCTCATCAATTAAACATTACCACTTCTGCTACCATGATGTTTGGTCACATAGAAACCATAGAAGAGCGATTCGAACATTTAGTTTGGTTAAGAGAAGTTCAGGCAGAAAAACCAAAAGAGTCTAAAGGTTTTCTGGCTTTTATTCCTTGGCCATTTCAAGATGATGGTACTTTGCTAAAAAGGGTAAAAGGAGTTAGCAATAATGTTAGTGCCGACGAATACATTCGAATGATAGCACTGTCTAGAATTATGTTGCCTAATGTAGAAAATATACAAGCTAGCTGGCTGACAGTTGGCAAAGAAGTGGCTCAAATATGCTTGCATTCTGGGGCAAATGATATGGGTTCTATCATGATCGAAGAGAATGTAGTTTCTGTTGCTGGAGCTCCTCATCGATTTACTGCAAATGGAATTCAAGATGCAATTATTGAAGCTGGATTTAAACCGCAATTAAGAACCCAGCAATATGAAAATAGAGCTTTACCTGTGGGGCTTGAGCAACAAGTAATTACTTATTAACGTCTATTAATGGTGAAAAGACTGCTCCTTTTTGGTTTTGTTTTTATGAATGCTTTGCTAATTCATGCAACGCATAACCGAGCTGGAGAAATTACCTATAAGCACTTATTTGGCCTGCGATATGAAATTACAGTAACCATATTTGCTGATCCTAACAGTAATGCAATTGCTCGAAAAGAAATTGAAATTAATTGGGGAGATAACACAGGTTTAGATTCTTTAGTTGTTTCAAATCAAGTTGATGTTATACCAGGTTTAATTAAAAAAAGGCAGTGGAAAGCAGAGCATACTTTTCCTGGTCCTGGAACCTATAATATAAGTGTTACTGACCCCAATAGAAATGGAGGGGTTGACAACATTGAAAACTCTTCTACTGTTCCTTTTTATGTTGAAAGCCTTTTAAAGATTTTTCCATTTAGTGGCATTTATAATGATTCACCTGTATTATTAAACGACCCAATAGATGATGCCTGCTTAGGGCAAACCTTTATTCATAATCCGGGTGCAGTTGACCCCGATGGAGATAGTTTGGCTTATGAAATTTCACAAAGCTTGGGATTAGCTGGCAATATAGCCCCTGGCTATGTTTTCCCACCTGCTAGTAATCGTATTTATGTTAATGCCATTACTGGAGATTTAATTTGGGAAAACCCTACCGAAATCGGAATATTCAACATAGCCATCATCATAAAAGAGTATCGAAATGGGGTGCTCATAGGTAAGATTTTAAGAGATTTACAAATTGTTGTTTACCCAGGTTGTAATAATAATCCTCCAAGTATTTTGGTAAATCGAGAAAACTGTATCGAGGCTGGAAAAACTATTACTGTCCCAATTCAAAGCTTTGACCAAGACCCGAGTGATGTAATTAGCCTTAATTTAACTGGTGAGTTGTTTGGAAATAATCTTCCCAATCCAGCTGTAGTAAATTATGGCTCAGTTTCTAACCCCGCCTTTGCAAGTATTATTTGGAATACTATCTGTGACAACATTAGACCTGAAAGTTATAAATCGAGCATAAAAGCAATTGATAATGGACTTGATCGAGGTTCAACCAACTTATCAAGCTTTGAAAATACAGAGATTAAAGTTGTAGGGCCAGCTATTCAGAATTTTAAAGCAACAAAACAAGGCAAAGCCATAGCCTTAACTTGGGATATATCAAATTGTAATAATGCAATTGGATATCGCATTTATAAACGCAAAGATTCTTCTGGATTTGTGCCTTCAGCTTGTCAAATTGGTGTGCCAGAATTTGCAGGATATACATTTTTAAACCATTTAGCGCCAATATCGAGTACTTCATATTTGGACGAAGAAGAAATTGTACCAGGACAAAAATATTGCTATTTGATTACTGCTGTTTTTAATGATAATTACGAAGGTTATGCTTCTGCTGAAACATGCGCCTCTATTGAAAAAGTAGTTCCTATTATTACTAAAGTTTCTATTGAGTCAACGGATAACTTAATTGGAAGTATTGATTTAGCTTGGTCGCCACCAGACACTATAGATGTTATATCTTTTCCTAGTCCTTATAAATATTTGATTTACCATATTGAAGAGAATGGACAAAAGCGACTTATTGATTCGACAAATTCCATAAACGATACCAGTCTCATTCTAAATAATTACAATACAAAAGAAAAACAACATACTTTTTTAATAGAATTATATAGTTATGGATTAGGAAGAACATTAGCTGGTAGTACAGCCCTATCTCCATCTGTGTTCTTAAAAACAGAAGGCATAGACAATCAAGTTATACTAACTTGGAATAATAATTTTCCATGGCAAAACGATTCGTTTATTGTTTATCGCGAAAATAAAATCACAGGACTATTTGATTCCATTGCTATTGTTTCAGAAGCGGAATTCACAGATAAAAACCTAAAGAACGGGACTGAATACTGTTATTATGTCAAATCAATAGGAGCATATAATTTAGTGCACGTTAAAAACCCAATAGTAAATAAGTCGCAACGTGTATGTGCAATACCAATTGATGAAGAACCCCCTTGCCAACCAGTATTTCAGATTACTGGAGATTGCAATTTTAATAGTTTAACCATAAGTTGGAACAATCCAAATTTAACTTGCTCGCAAAGTCAAGATGTTATAGGGTATAAGGTATATAAATCCGTAACGAAAGATGGTGCTTTTGAATTGCTAGAAACATTAATTGGAGAAAACAATACGACTTTAACTAAAAACTTAAATTCAATTGCTGGTTGTTATCAAGTGCTTGCTATAGATTCAGCTGGCAATGAAAGCATCACTAGCAACAGAGTCTGTTTAGATTACTGTCCGATCTATGAACTACCCAATGTGTTTACACCAAACGGAGACGACGTCAATGACTTATTTGTACCTATTGAAAATCCAAAATACAGGTATGTGAAGTCTATTGATATGACTATTTACAATCGCTGGGGAGAGGTAGTCTTTAAAACAAACAATCCTGAAATTTTGTGGGATGGATCGCATCAATACATAAACAATACAACTTCCGACAGTCGTGATCTTGTTGGATACAAAGAGGTTAATGTAAAATCTGGAGTATATTTTTATCATTGTATTGTAAATGAATTGAGTTTAGATGGCATAAAGCCAAGAATAATTAAAGGAACGGTGACTGTTATAGACAGTCACGAAAATGATTTTAAATAATGTTTACTGGTATAATTGAAACACTCGGAGAAGTAGTTGGAATAAAAGAAGAAGCATCGAATATTAGATTCAAAATAAAATCTTCAATTAGCTCAGAATTAAAAGTAGATCAGAGTGTGGCACACAACGGGGTTTGTTTAACGGTAGTATCAACTATAGAAAACACTCACGATGTTGTTGCTGTACAAGAAACCTTGCAAAAGTCAAATTTAACAACTGTAAAGATTGGGCACAAAGTAAATCTCGAACGTTGCATGGTTCTTAACGCTCGACTAGATGGCCATATCGTTCAAGGCCATGTAGATTGCAAAGCGAAAGTAAAAGATATTCAGAATCAAAATGGGAGTTGGCAGTTTGATTTTGAACTTTACGAACCATCCAAATTGATAGTTGAAAAAGGCTCTATTTGCATCAATGGGGTTAGTTTAACCGCTTTTAATGTAAGCGATTCTTGTTTTTCAGTAGCCATTATTCCTTATACTTACGAACACACAACATTTCATCAAATGACAATTGATGATTCAGTAAATATAGAATTTGATATTATTGGCAAATATGTTCAGCGTTTACACCAAAGTGCTTAAAAAATCTGGCTTGCGATCTTCTTTACAGCTTTAGATTTCCCCATGGTATAATAGTGAATACAAGGGGCTCCAAATTCAATCAATTCTTTAGATTGTTGCTTTGCCCAAGCGGTTCCCACCTCAAACACAGCTTCATTGGTTTGACACTTATCTAATTCGTCGGTTAAGTCGGTTGGTAAATCTATGTTAAAAAACTTTGGCAAAAAGCTGATGTGTCTTAAGTTTTCTATTGGTTTAATGCCTGGAATTATAGGGACATTGATTCCTTCTTTACGACAAATCTCTACAAATTTGAAAAACTTCTGATTGTCGTAGAATAATTGGGTAACGATATAATCAGCACCAGCATCTATTTTTTCTTTCAAGCGTTTGATGTCGGCTTTCATGTTTGGAGCCTCAAAATGTTTTTCAGGATAACCAGCCACGCCAATTGAAAAATTAGTTGGACTAGCATGCTCTAAATTTTCATCCATATATTTTCCGTGATTTAGCTCAACAATTTGCTTTACTAAGTCAACAGCGTATTTATTGCCTCCTGGCTCAGGAATAAAATGTGGTTCTGTCTTTATGGGATCACCTCTTAAAGCTAAAACATTGTTGATTCCTAAAAAATTTAGATCAATTAGAGCATTTTCTGTCTCTTCTTTTGTAAAACCTCCACATATTAAATGTGGAATCGCTTCTAAATCATATTTGTTTTGAATGGCTGCACAAATTCCAACGGTACCAGGTCTTTTTTTGATAGATATTTTTTCAAGATATCCTTTTTCACGTTTCTTATAAACAAACTCCTCTCTATGGTATGTCACATTTACAAAAGCAGGATTAAACTCAATTAGAGGGTCTATTCCATCATAAATAGACTGTATGCTTTTACCCTTTAGGGGAGGTAGTATTTCAAAAGAAAACAATGTGTTTTTATTATTCTTTAGCTTGTCAAGCACCATAGTGTGGGTTTAAAATTGGGCAAATATACAAAAGCTTCGCTTTTTAAAGCGAAGCTTTTGTATAAGGAGTAATTCTCTTTTATATAGAGATTAAACGGAGTATCAAATTGAAAAATAATATTATTTACCTCCTCGAATAAGTGTAACCGTTCCTTTTAATATTCCTTGTGTTGGGTCGTTGATGTCTAAGATATAGAAATAAGTGCCCTCTTTTGCATCATCTCCATTCCAATCGTTATGATAATTTGCATCTTCAAAAATTAGTTTACCCCACCTATTAAAAACTTGCAATTTACTTCCAGGATATACTTCAATTAAATCAAAAGACAAGAAGTCGTTTACACCGTCTCCATTCGGAGTAAATACGTTAGTGCTTTTTACAACAACCTCACAAGCCTCAGCTCCACCTATTTTACTATACTTACAGCTAGCATCATCGTTCACTTCTATATTCACTGCTCTAACAATTAATGTTTTTTGAGCGCCAAAAGCAAGGTGATGTAAACCCCACAAATCGTTAGCTGGAATCCAGTCAGTTCTTTCACCATTTGGTTTGATTTCTTGTACTTCATAGCCGTCGGCACCAGGTATCGCATCCCAATAGAACAATTGTTGTATTTGTCCATTTTTAAATGTGATTTTTGAACATACTGGTTTGGGTTGGGCAAGTGTATCAGCTACAGTAATGTAAACAGAGTCGCTTGCAAAACAAATTCCTCTTTTTGTTACATCTAATCTATACCATCCTTGTCTGGAAATATATAAAGAGTCATTAGTTGCTCCGAACTCTTCGAAACCATTAATATACCATTGATATTTATATTCTTCTGGCTTCTTGTAGGTTGGTAGCTTTTTATTGTACAACCAATACTCATCCCCAGAACATATTACAGAGTCTTTTCCTAATTCAACAAATACGGGGTTTGCTCTTATTTCAAATGTGTCAGCTGTTACACAAATATTATTTAATGTGATATTTGAGATAAACCTTCCTCCTCGGCCAAAACTACTAGCGTTTAAAATAGATTGAGTACTTACTATTTCAAAAGTTCCTGTTTTATCATTAAACCAAGAAAAAGTATGATTGCTTCCTTGTGGAACAGTATCCATTCTGATTCTTAAAGTGTCAATTTCTTCAGGGCATAAGTAGTAATTTGGAACAACTACTGGTCTGTTTTGAGTAATGTCAACAATAAAATCATCTTCATCTTCACAGCCAGCAACATTTACTTTTACTGTCCATAATCCATTTGAATCAACCACCTGAGTCTGAGCGCTGTCTCCACCTATAGGGTTTCCTTTATAATACCAAGAATAAAAAGTTGCATCATCAAAATTAACCTTTGCTATTGGTGCTGGGTTAGCAGGACGGCAAGTGATAATGCTATCAAAATTTAAACTAAACTTAAAGTTATCAACCACTGTTAAATTTATTGTCGTAAACTCAGGAACATTAATACCACACTTTGTTTGTAGGGTGTTAAAATCATCACCAGTTTTGATGAAAATTTTATAAACCCCGGGACCAATGGGTTTAAATAGTCTGATTGTGAAATTAGTAAATTCATTTAGTTTACAATTAGTAGCCCAGGCAGAGTCGATTGCAAATATACCTGTGGGATTTTCCGGAGTTCCAGAAACGATCCTAAAATCTGTCCCATAGGGTTCTAGAGTGCTACATTGAAGAGTAACATTCATGCGAATGTTAAATTCTCTCGTTGCGCAGTTAATCACAATATCATCTGAGAAGATTGGAGGAGCATTTGGGTCAACTGGTGCGTTAGGGTCTTTTGGATCATTTCCAAAAGTAGGAAGGTTGGTTATACAATCTGTACCAAAAATAAGTCTTGTATCTCGAGCGGTTTCTCCAACCAAAACTTTTTTGGTTTTAATCATAGCAACAGAGTCCCCATTTACAAAAACAGAATCTATATAGCAGCTATCTCGCCACTCTTCAGCTACATAAGCAAATGCACCAGTAAAGGCTTGAGAAGGTATAAATTCCATAATACCATTTTTAGCATCAAAACTCACAGGTCTATTTACTACAGGTAGCGGATCATTTAGAGAATAACCTGCTGTAAAACCAACTGGAGTTCCTGCAGCACTAAGTGGATTAATCATTCGATAAGCTAGTGAATCGCCATCAGGATCAGTTGCACCAATAAAATATTTGTATTTTTTGCCTACACAAAAGGTAACAACTGGGCGATCGTCGTTAAAAACAGCTGAGTTATTATAGCTAGTTGTGTTAAAGCAAGTATCGTTTGGTGGTATTCCTGTAGCACCAGTTACGATTGTGTCGCAAGGGCGACTGTTGTCAATTTTTGTTTCAACAAAGAAAGTACCTCCATTTACATTTTCGTTATTCCCAGGTCTTGCATTAACAGCCCAAGAAAAAGACCAATCTTTACAAGGGCCAGGCAATGGAACATTAAAAGTACCATCGGGGTTATAATAGCGGTATATATATTCTTCCGTACAAGGCAAACCATCACCTGTTATGCAATTACTAACAAGTGCTTTACCACCGCCAATGGTGTCGCCATTGATGATAGTAGAATAAGGGTCCAAGGTGTAAGTTGTTGGTCCATAGCAAGTAGACTCGACTATTAATTGTAAAGATTGAGGAGCATCGATTCCCGTACATTCTCTGTAAAAACGGGCATTAACAATATAATTATCTGGGAATTGGCAGGGAACCCAGCCGGTATCGTTGTGTATAACATCAATTTGGCCTGCTGCCACGTGAGAGGCAGAAGCTTTTTCTGTAAAAGCAAATAGGAGGCAAAATAAGGTAGTAAGTAGTAAAAGCTTTTTCATTTGTGTGCTTTATTAATTTATTTTTTGAGCAAGAATGTAAAGAAACACTTTTTTTATTTTTTGTACAATACAATTCTTGCATTTTAAACACATTGACGTGCATATTTCTACATAGGTTGCATTTATTTTCTAGATTAAAATGAAAATTTAAAACTTAATTTTGACGAGTTCAAAAAATACCTATGGATAACATCAGAAACTTTTGCATCATTGCACACATTGACCACGGAAAGAGTACTCTTGCAGATAGGCTTCTAGAGAAAACAGCTACCATAACAATGCGCGAGCTTCAAGCTCAAACTTTAGATGATATGGATTTGGAGCGAGAAAGAGGCATTACCATTAAAAGCCATGCAATTCAGATGAAATATATGCATGAGGGTATTCCACACATTTTGAATCTAATTGATACTCCTGGACATGTTGATTTTTCTTATGAGGTTTCACGGTCTATTGCCGCTTGTGAAGGAGCTTTATTAATTGTAGATGCAGCTCAGGGAATTCAAGCTCAAACTATATCTAATTTGTATTTAGCCTTGGAGCATGATTTAGAAATTATTCCTGTGCTGAATAAAATTGACCTGCCTAGCGCTATGCCCGAGGAAGTTAAAGATCAAATTGTAGATTTAATTGGATGCAATCGAGAAGATATCTTATCGGCTAGTGGAAAAACGGGAGAAGGCATAGCTGAAATTTTAGAAGCGATAGTGCAACGTATTCCTGCACCAGTTGGAGATCCTTCTGCTCCGCTTCAGGCTTTAGTTTTTGATTCGGTTTTTGATTCTTATCGTGGAATTTTCGCCTACTATAAAGTTATAAATGGGGAAATTAAAAAAGGCGAAAAAGTAAAATTTGTCAACACCGGAAAAGAGTATTTTGCCGATGAGGTTGGTGTTTTAAAACTTAAAAAGGAAGCTAGAGATTCTGTAAAAACAGGTGATGTAGGTTATATTATTTCAGGAATAAAATCTGCAAAAGAGGTGAAAGTGGGTGATACATTGACTACTGTTGCGAATCCATGTAAAGAAGCGATTCAAGGATTTGAAGTAGTAAAGCCAATGGTTTTTGCAGGAATCTACCCAGTTGACACTGAAGAGTATGAAGAGCTTAGAGAGGCCATGGAGAAATTGCAATTAAACGATGCTTCATTGACTTTTGAGCCTGAATCTTCTGCCGCTTTAGGTTTTGGTTTTCGTTGTGGATTTTTGGGGATGCTTCACATGGAAATTATTCAAGAACGATTGGAACGTGAATTTGACATGACTGTGATTACGACAGTGCCTAACGTGTCATATTATGCCTATTTGAATAAAACTCCAGATGTGCCAATTTTAATTAATAATCCTTCAGATTTACCTGAGGTTACCATTTTAAATAAGGTAGAAGAACCATACATCAAAGCGCAAATTATCACTAAATCGGATTATGTTGGCTCGATTATGAATTTGTGTATTGAAAAAAGAGGAGAGCTTCTAAACCAAATTTATTTAACAACTGATCGAGTGGAATTGGTTTTTCATATGCCATTAGCAGAAATTGTATTTGATTTTTACGATAAATTAAAAACTATTTCTCGTGGATACGCCTCTTTTGATTATCATCCAATAGGGTATAAAGAATCTAAGCTTGTGAAAATGGATTTATTATTAAATGGCGATCAAGTAGATGCACTTTCTGCATTGATCCATAAAGATAAAGCCTATGATTTAGGAAAGCGAATTTGCTTGAAATTAAGGGAGCTAATTCCAAGGCAACAATTTGAAATTGCAATCCAAGCAGCAATTGGAGCTAAGATTATTGCTCGTGAAAATGTAAAAGCACTGCGAAAAGATGTAACTGCCAAATGTTATGGGGGAGATATCTCACGGAAACGTAAATTACTTGAAAAGCAGAAAAAAGGAAAGAAAAGAATGCGCCAAATTGGAAACGTAGAAGTTCCACAAAACGCATTCATGGCTGTTTTGAAGCTGGATGATTAAGTTCTAGATAATTTTTACCACAAAACGTACGGAGATTTTTCAACCACAAAGGCACAAAGTTTCTCACAAAGATCACGGAGTTGTTTTGCTGTTATTTTTCTTAGCGTCCTCTGTGCATTCATAGTTTTCTTAATGATTATTTTTTTTACCACAAAGGCACAAAGTTTTCTCACAAAGTACACGGAGTTGTTTTGCTGTTATTTTCTTAGCGTCCTCTGTGTATTCATAGTGTTCTTAGTGGTTAATTTTTTTTACCGCAAAGCGCACGAAGTTTCTCACAAAGTACACGGAGTTGTTATGCAGTCATTCTTTTTAGCGTTCACTGTGCATTCATAGTGTTCTTAGTGATTAAATTTTTTTACCACAAAGCGCACGAAGTTTTCTCACAAAGTACACGGAGGACTTTTACAAAGGTTTGAAAATATATTTCAATTAAGCGCCATGATTCCAGCCTTGAGCTGTTAATGGAATCATGCTTTCGCTTCCCTTAGCTACCATGTGATATCCAGCGCTTTTATCAGTCACATGGCCAATAATTGTAATGCCCAATTTGTGTTTTACTTGATTGTGAAATTCTAACGGTATAGTAAATAACAATTCATAATCCTCTCCACCATTTAAGGCAGCAATTGTTGCATCAATTTGTAATTCGTCGGCTGTTGTAACCGTGCAAACATCAATTGGAAGCTTTTCTTCATAAATCTGAATACCCACTCCCGAACTCTTAGCCAAATGTATTAATTCGGAAGACAATCCATCTGAAACATCAATCATGGAAGTAGGCATGATTTTTTGCTCAGCTAAAAACTCAATAATCTCTTTTCGAGCTTCGGGCTTCAATTGCCTTTCCAAAATATAATCTTTTCCACTAAAGTCTGGTTGAATCGAGTTGTGGTCTTTAAAAACCGCTTTTTCTCGTTCTAATATTTGTAAACCCATATAAGCTGCACCCAAATCTCCTGTAACACAGATTAAGTCATTTTCTTTAGCACCAGAACGGCGGACTATTTTCTTTTCCTCTGCCTCACCAATGGCAGTCACGCTTATTACCAAACCACTTAAAGAAGATGTGGTGTCGCCACCAACTAAATCGACATTGTATATCTCACAAGCCAAATATATACCAGAATAAATCTCCTCCAAAGCTTCTATTGACATTCGATTGGATACGGCTATAGAAACAGTAATTTGTTTGGGAATGGCATTCATGGCATAGATGTCCGAAAGATTAACCACTACTGCCTTATATCCTAAATGTTTTAAGGGTGTGTAAAGCAAATCAAAATGTACACCTTCAATTAACATATCAGTACTAACTACACGCTGAAGTTTAGAAGCAGCAATTATAGCAGCATCATCTCCAATACCTAGTACAGAAGATTTATTTCTAAGCTCTATGTTTTTTGTAAGTGTTTCAATTAATCCAAACTCGCCAATAGCGGTTAATGGAGTGGGTTCTTTGTTTTCTTCAATCATGTTGCAAAGGTCTTATTTATTCAGGTGAAATAAAATACCGAATTTGATAATTTTATAAACTCTCAGAGGGTTTTAAACCCTCCGAGAGTTGGATTTTAATTAATAATCACAGGAAAATTAATTTCTACATCCGTATCTCCAGGAGTACAAGTGCCATCTTTAACATCCGGTTGATGTTTTAAAGTCAATTTTAGAATTCCTTTGTTCGAACTAGCTGAAGGGCTTAATTTCCATTTAGACTTTAATCCAAGCTCATAATTGCCATCAGAATCAGTTTTATTTATACTTAAGCCAGCAATGTTTGTTTGATCGAAACAGACCAAATGTTCGTCAGCTTCGATTTCTATTTCTGCTGTTATGTCTTTAATTGATAAAGGATTTGACGCGTCAATAAATTTCAAGTTAACAAGGTAGCTTTGCCCTGCTTGCAACATTAAGGTGTCGATTGTTGGAGGGTTTCCCCCATCTCCATCAGGATCATTAAACGCTACGGTATCAATAATTACATGATTAGTATCGCTTAAGTGGATTTGAACGGTAGTGATTAATTCTTCCGTGTTTGGATTAATTGTAATTCCTGGTTTTACACTATTATCACTTTCATCAGTACAACTAAAAAATAATGTACTGATAATTAAAAGGCTAAAGATTTGAAAAGTTTTCATGATTTATGTTTTAAAAATTGTATTTAAGTCGAATTGTGAAATTTCTTCCTTGCTCATCAGCAAAAAATCGGAATCGGTTTAAGTAGTCTCGGTAAGCTTTATTAAATATATTTTCTGCACGCACAGATAATTCTATGTTTTGCTTTTCTTTTACTTTGGTTTTTATCCCCAACCCCGCAAAGAACAGATGATATGAATCTGGCGGAATTGCAAATTCTTGTTCGGGATTATATCTGTTTTGCATAAAAACATATTGATTGCCAATTTTGGTTGAATAGCTTTTGTTTTTCTTTGGCAAAGTCAAGAGGTAATCGAAACTTATTTCAATTCGGTTGGCTGGCATATTTATTAAGTAGTTTTCTGACATGATGTTTCTTCCCCACAAAAAACTTGCAGCATTTGAAATGCTTAGTTTTTCGGTTACATAGTAGTGAATTGTTTGATCAAAACCATTGATTAACGCATCCGTATTGGTCCACTCATAGCTTGGATAAGCACCACGAATGGTTAGTTCTAAACCTGTGGGGTTTAAATATATAAAATCCCTGATGAGGCGTACATATGTGTAAAGTTCATATTCCCACTTTTTGTTTTTAAATAGATAGGTAAAATCAAAAGAGCTCGATTTTTCCTTTCCTATGTTGCTATTTCCAAATTCTATACTTGCGCTTCCATGATGCAAGCCTGAACTATATAATTCATTAATTGCGGGAGGCCTTTCCGTATATGTAATGTTTGTTTTTAATGTGCTTTTTTCTGCCCAAGAATAATTAAAACCCAAGTTTATTGTCAAGCTATTAAAATCGTTCTGAAAATTGATGTATTCACGTTTAATCAATTTGTTTGTTTGAAGTTCATTGCGATCTAATCTTAAACCCATTGATACACCAAAATTTTCTTTTTGCCACTGTTCTAATAGGAATGCAGAATAAATGTTTTGTTTATAATCTGGGATAAAGTCAGTAAAGCTATTGATTGAGTTTGTTTGCTCAATAAATGCAACACCTATTTCCGTTTTCCATTTTTTAACATCAGGGAGTGTCCAGTTTAAATTACTTGAAAAGCTTTCTAAACCTAAAGAAAATTCAGGAATATTTAATGCAGCTAAATCGGGGTTCCGAGGAAGCTCTTTGTCAAATTCTTCACGTATGTTAAACTGTCTTGCAAATTTAAAATTGATTTTCCCCAACTCTGTTGGATAGTAATTGAATTCCATTTTCGCCAACTCATGAATTATAATTTGCTTGGGTCTTCTTATCTCATAAGAAAACCCGTCTTGATCTTCTGTACGAGGTTCATTCCTATCAATGGCTTGTTGTAAATCGGTTAGGTTGCCAATATGTGCCCCACTAAAAATTCCTACTTCAGAATTAAAAAGACTGTAAAAGAAAAGCACATTCCATTTTTCACCGTAATAACCCATGTCTGCAGAGCCATTTAATTCGCTAAGTCCAGTGTTTTTTTGATAATAACTAGGAGTTTTTATATTGCCTGAACGCTTAAAGCTCCCTTGAATACGCCAAGCGAAACGAGGGAAAAACTTGGAATTACCCTCAAGCATCAATGAGTTATTGTAAAGTCGATTATTTATTGCAAAAATGGAGTTGAATTCACCTTTTAGGCCAGGCGATCTTAAAAGCGGCTTTGGTTCTATTAATACTAAGCCTCCGAGTGCGCCACCTGTATATTTTACCGAGCTTGATCCTTTAATGACAGTGTAATTAGCGGCAGCAAATGGGTCAATTTCGGGGGCGTGTTCATCACCCCATTGCTGAGATTGTAGCTGTATTCCTTGATTTATAAATTGAACTCGATTGTTTTTAAACCCATTAATTACCGGTTTAGATATGTTTGCTCCTGTTTTAAAAGTGTTAACACCATTAATCGCACTCAAAATCTCGCCAATAGATTTTCCTGTATTTTCTGAAAGTACCGCTTCTGATACTTTAGTTTGTTGGAAGTTTTTAGGATCCGAATTGCCTGTAATTTTAACTTCTTCCAACGCTTCAGCATGATGTTCTAAAAAGAAATTTTTCATAACTGATTTTTTAATTTGAATTTCAACCGTATCTGGTTCACAACCAATATGACTTATCGCTATTTTGTATTTTTTAGCACATAGTTCAGTGAGAATAAAATATCCTTCAATATCAGCTACTACTCCACGGTTTTCACCAACAAGGCTGATGGTAGAAAATGCCAAGGCAGATGCATCGTGCTCATCGATGATATAACCAGAAAGTTGATAATTGCAATTGTTTTGAGCATAACTAAAGCGAACACTCAAAAACAAAAGCAACACAAAAAACAAGAGGTTTTTCATGTTATTAATTTAGATGTAATAAATAATGATTTAGCACCAGAAAAGGTGCTTAGAGAGAATTAACCTAAACTAAAAAAGTTGGGGGTCCACGAGAGTATAGGTTAGTGTTTTTGGTGCTTTTTTCTAGGCTAATCCTAGCGATTAAAAAAACATTCAAAAGGGTTTTAGTCCGAAACGCAACTCGAATGTTATTGTTGGTAAATACAGGAAGTACAAAGTCTGCAAGTTGGCATTCAAACTTTTTAGATTCAAAATGATTAGCGGACTCTGTACAGACAACTGAATGTTCCTCGTGATGGTGAAAACTTTCTAATGGAATAATTGACCAGCTTAAAACGGCTAGTAAAATCCAAGAGGTTATTTGCTTAAAAAATATCACGTTGCAAAAGTAGGAATAAATATAAGTAGAGATAATAGTTGGTGCTGTCATAAATTTAAAAAAACGAGTTGTGTTTTTTTACCACAAAGGCGCAAAGTTTTTTCACTAAGTTCACAGAGTAGTTACTGTTTAGGTTTCTTGGTGTTCTCCGTGTATTCTTGTAGTACTCTGTGGTTAATTTTTTACCACAAAGTCGCAAAGTATTTAAAATTTTCAATTAGTATTAAAACTTTAAAAAAAAGGAATTGTTAAGATGTTAAGTTTTTGCTTATTTATATTAAGTCTAAATAAAGATAAGTAAATTTGCATGCGAATTAAATAGAAAGCAATGATAAAAGTTAACGACAAGGCAAAAGAAAAAATTCTGAGCTTGCTTTCGGAGAGTGGAAAAGCTGCTGAAAGTTTTGTTAGGGTTGGAGTAAAAGGAGGAGGCTGTTCGGGTTTAATGTATGATTTAGACTTTGATACAGAATTAAAAGCCGAAGACAAAGTGATTGAAGACAATGAGGTTAAGATTGTAATTGACAAAAAAAGCATGTTGTATTTAATCGGAACTGAATTAGATTTTTCTGATGGCCTTAATGGAAAAGGCTTTAGTTTTATTAACCCAAACGCTTCTCGTACTTGTGGGTGCGGAGAAAGCTTTTCAATATAAAAAAGAATGGCAAGCGAAGAAGAATTATTAGAGGAAATAACCTCAAGCGAATATAAATATGGATTCTATACGGACATAGAGTCCGACAAGGCTCCATTAGGTTTAAGCGAAGATATTATACGATTAATATCTACCAAGAAGAATGAACCGGAGTGGATGTTAAAATACCGCTTAAATGCCTACGAAGCATGGAAAAAAATGAAAGAGCCAAATTGGGCTCATTTAAAATACCCCAAACCAGATTTTCAGGCAATTCATTATTATTCTGCGCCAAAGCAAAAAAAGAAATTAGGTAGCTTAGATGAAGTTGACCCAGAATTATTAGAAACCTTTAACAAGCTTGGCATTTCTATTCAAGAACAAGAAAGACTAACAGGGGTTGCAGTAGATGTAGTTGTTGATAGTATTTCGGTTGCGACTTCATTTAAAAAGAAGTTGGGCGAGCTAGGGATTATTTTTTGTTCCTTTAGTGATGCAGTGCAAGAACACCCTGAATTAGTTCAAAAATATTTGGGATCAGTTGTACCGCCAACAGACAATTTCTATGCAGCTTTAAATGCCGCTGTTTTTACTGACGGATCGTTTTGCTATATTCCTAAAGGGGTGCGCTGTCCAATGGAACTATCGACTTATTTTAGAATAAACGAAGCAAACACTGGGCAGTTTGAACGAACCTTGGTTGTGGCTGAACCTGGAAGTTATGTGAGTTACTTAGAAGGTTGTACTGCACCAATGCGAGATGAAAATCAATTGCACGCCGCTGTGGTTGAGTTGATTGCTAAAGACGATGCAGAAATTAAATATTCAACGATACAAAACTGGTACCCAGGTAATAAAGAGGGAGTAGGTGGGATTTATAATTTTGTAACCAAGCGAGGTTTGTGTTTAGAAAATGCAAAAATTTCATGGACTCAAGTAGAAACAGGATCTGCGGTTACATGGAAATATCCAAGTTGTATTTTGAAAGGAGATAATTCAGTCGGTGAGTTTTATTCTGTAGCTGTTACAGCAAACCACCAACAAGCAGACACTGGAACCAAAATGCTGCATTTGGGAAAAAACACGAAGAGCACCATTATATCAAAAGGAATTTCGGCTGGTAAAAGCAATAATTCTTATCGGGGCTTGGTCAGTATTGCTAAAGGAGCTACAAATAGTAGAAATTTTACACAATGTGATTCATTATTGATGGGAAATGATTGTGGAGCACATACTTTCCCTTATATCGAAGTCAAAAATAAATCGGCGAAAGTTGAGCATGAAGCCACAACATCTAAAATTGGAGAAGATCAAATTTTCTACTGCAAGCAACGGGGAATGGACGAAGAAACCGCAATAAATTTAATTGTAAACGGATATTGTAAAGAAGTATTGAATCAATTGCCAATGGAGTTTGCAGTTGAAGCACAAAAATTATTAGAGATAAGCTTAGAAGGCTCAGTTGGTTAAAAGAGGAATTCAATTTTTTAAAAGGTCAATCGAAACTTCCCGATTACATCGGAAAACTCAGCGACCTTTTGAATTGCAAATAGATTTCTTCAAAAAAAAATTTAAAAATTGGAATAAAAATTTTGTCAGACATAGCAATTTATCAGCCCTAAGGAGGAAAAGCGAAGTCTAAGACAAAGTTCAACATTAGATAAAGTGATGATTAAAATAGAAAACTTACACGCCTCAATTGAAGGCACAGAGATTTTAAAAGGAATTAACTTAGAAGTTAAAGCCGGAGAAGTTCATGCGATAATGGGACCAAATGGCTCAGGCAAAAGTACTCTAGCTTCTGTATTGGCAGGAAGAGAAGAATACGAAATAACGGAAGGCTCGGTTAATTTTTTAGGAGAAGACTTATTGGAAATGGAGCCAGAAGATCGAGCTAGAGCCGGAATCTTTTTAGCGTTTCAATATCCTGTAGAAATACCGGGGGTTAGCAACATTAATTTCTTGAAAACAGCGATTAATGAAATGCGTGAAAAGAAAGGTCTTGAGCCTATCACAGCGAAAGAATTTTTAGCTAAGGTAAAAGAGAAATCTAAATTAGTTGAATTGGATGGAAAATTGGCTAATCGATCTGTGAATGAAGGTTTTTCGGGGGGAGAAAAAAAGAGAAATGAAATCTTTCAAATGGCCATGTTAGAACCTAAGCTTTCTTTGTTAGATGAAACAGATTCAGGATTGGATATTGATGCCCTAAGAATTGTTGCAAATGGAGTTAATGAATTAAAAACCCCTGAAAATGCATCCATTGTTATTACGCATTATCAACGCTTGTTAGATTATATTGTACCTGACTTTGTGCATGTTTTATACAATGGTAGAATTGTAAAAACAGGAACTAAAGAATTGGCTTTGGAATTAGAAGAAAAAGGGTACGATTGGATTAAAGAAGAAATTGTTTCAGCTTAAAAAAATAAAGATGAACGAAACACTTACATTAAGCACAAAAGATCAATTCTTAGCGCATTTTGAGCGTTTGGATTTTTCGTTTGATGCTGATTTTTCTAAAGAAAAACGGAAAAAAGCTAAATCCTTTATTGATGAGATGGAATTTCCTACTTCAAAAACTGAATATTGGAAATACACTAGAATCAATAAAATAATAAAGGGGAATTACCAAGTAAACTTTCCAGAGAATGAAATAGAAATTGACTTAGCTGTGCCTTCAAAGAATTGCATTGTTTTAGTAAATGGCTATTATAATGAAGCATTAAGTTGGTTCGACAAGCAAGTTGGCGTTACCTTTTCTTCACTTTCTCAAGCCAAGGAAACTGAGCCTATTTTGAAAGATAAATTTGACAGTATCGCTCGAAATGAACATGAAATTTTTACGGCGATTAATACGGCATATCATCAAGATGGAGCATTTTTACATGTGGAAAAAAATGTAAAGGTTGAAGAATCTTTTTATGTTGTTAACATTGTTGATGACTCTAATGTGTTAGCACATCCTAGAAATTTCTTTTACTTAGAAAGTGGAAGTGAAGCCAATGTGGTTTTAAAAACCATATCCATGTCAACAAGCAGTTCTTTTACCAACATGGTGTCAGAAATTTTTGTTGATGCAAATGCATTCTTGGAACTTAATAAAATTCAAGACGAGCAAGAAGGAGATTATCAAATTGCAAACGAACAAGTACGACAATTGGATGATAGTCGATTTAAAATCAACACTTTTACCTTGAATGGAGCCTTGGTAAGAAACAACCTTAACATCGAGCTTTTAGGAAAAAACATCGAGACTTGGTTAAATGGCTTATATCCACTTAAAGGCAAGCAACATGTTGACAATCACACCTATGTGCTTCACCAAGAACCCAATTGTGTTTCTCATGAATTGTATAAAGGCATTTTAGATGACCAATCAACTGGCGTTTTTAACGGGAAAGTATTTGTATATCGAGAAGCACAAAAAACCAATGCCTATCAGTCGAATGCCAATATGGTTTTAACGGATAATGCTTCGGCATATTCTAAACCAGAACTAGAAATTTATGCTGATGATGTAAAATGCAGCCACGGATCGGTAACTGGTCAATTGGATGAAGAAGCCATGTTTTATCTACGCTCAAGAGGGATGTCAGAAAAAAGTTCGAGAGCTGTATTGTTAAATGCCTTTGCCTCTGATGTTGTAGAACACATTGGGGTAGAAGCTGTAAAAACAGAAATAGAAGCATTTATTGATCGAAATTATCAATCGATAAAATAAGAAATGAAATGACTAAAGTGTTTAATGTAGCGAAAGTTCGAGAAGATTTCCCAATTTTAAAAAGGGAAGTGAATGGGAAAACTTTGGTTTATTTAGACAATGGAGCAACCGCACAAAAACCCCAAACTGTAATTGATGCTTTAACTAAGTATTATACTCATGAAAACAGCAACATTCACAGAGGGGTTCACACCTTAAGTCAAGAAGCCACTTCGGCTTATGAACTTACTCGTGAAAAAATACAGGGTTTTATAAATGCACCTGAAAAAGAATCGGTCATTTTTACAAAAGGAACTACCGATGGAATAAATTTATTGGCTTTTTCTTTAGGTAGAGACTTTGTTCAAGAAGGAGATGAAATTATCATTTCTGCAATGGAGCATCATTCGAATATTGTTCCTTGGCAAATGCTTTGCGAACAAAAAAAGGCAGTTTTAAAAGTTGCACCGATCAACCAGCGGGGTGAAATTATCCTTGAAGAGTATAAAAAATTATTAAATCCAAAGACGAAATTAGTTTCTATCGTTCACATTAGTAACACACTTGGAACGATTAATCCAATTCAAGAGATGATTGCTATGGCACATGAAGTTGGAGCCAAGTTTATCGTTGACGCGGCACAATCTGCCCCGCATCTAAAAATTGATGTTCAAGCTTTAGATTGTGATTTTATGGTTTTTTCGATGCACAAAGTTTTTGGTCCAACCGGAGTAGGATTTTTGTATGGTAAGAAAGAATTGTTAGAAGTGATTCCACCATATCAAGGTGGTGGAGATATGATTAAAACAGTGACTTTTGAGAAAACAACTTACAATGAATTACCACACAAATTTGAAGCAGGAACTCCAAACATAGCTGCTGGAATTGCCACAAGTGCTGCAATCGATTATATGAATCAATTGGATTGGAATGCTGTTCATCTTCACGAAAAAGAATTGCTTGATTATGCAACAGCTCAATTAAAATTGATTGATGGACTTAGAATTATAGGAGAAGCCAAAGAAAAGGCAAGTGTAATTTCTTTTGTTATAGACGGAGTTCATCCTTATGATGTAGGGGTTATTATCGATAAAATGGGTATAGCTGTTCGTACAGGTCATCATTGCACACAACCCTTAATGGATTGGTTTAAAATTCCTGGAACAATAAGGGCTTCCTTTGCATTTTATAACACAAAAGAAGAAGTAGATTTGCTAGTAGTTGCTTTAAAAAGGGCATTACAAATGTTAAGATAATGAGTATAGCAGAAAGACAGGATGAAGTAGTCGAAGAATTTTCAATGTTTGAAGATTGGATGGACAAATACGAACATTTAATAAGTTTGGGCAAAGAACTCCCAATTATTGATGAAGCTAAAAAACAAGACAATAATTTAATCAAAGGCTGCCAATCTAGAGTTTGGTTAGATGCACAATTGCAAGATGGTAAAATCGTATTTACAGCCGATAGCGATGCTATCATAACCAAAGGAATTATCGCTTTGATGATTCGGGTGTTTACTGATAGCAGCCCTCAAGAAATTATTGCTTCAGACTTGACTTTTATTGATGAAATTGGATTAAAAGAACACTTATCACCAACTCGATCAAATGGATTGGTGAGTATGATAAAACAAATGAAAATGTATGCCATTGCATTTCAAACACAAGTTTAATTATGGAAAAGAAAGACGTTACAGAAATGACTTCTAGGGAAGTAGAAAGCCATGTTATTGAAATTCTGAAAACAATATATGACCCTGAAATTCCAGTTAACATATACGACTTAGGATTAATCTATGAAGTAAAAGTGGACGAAGAATTTAATGTGCTTATTGATATGACATTGACTTCACCAAACTGTCCAGTTGCCGAATCCTTACCCAACGAAGTTGAAGTAAAAACTGGCAGTTTGTGGTCGGTTAAATCTTCTAAGGTTGAAGTAGTTTGGGATCCACCATGGAACAAAGAGATGATGAGCGAAGAAGCTAGGTATGAGCTTGGATTTATGTAATTGTGTATCTTTAACAAATGAAAGCGATTAATTTCAATTCAAAATACGTTGACTCGTTTCTATCTAAACTTTTAATGTTAGATGAAAAAACAAAGAAATATGTGATTGAAAAACTACAAGCGTCATTAAATAAAAAATTGAATAAGAACGAGGATTTTGATATCTCAGAATTAGCTGGAAAATGGCAAGACGACAGAACTTCTGAAGAAATATTAAAAGATATTCACACTCACAGTACAGGCCTAGACCCAATTTCATTTGATAAATGACTTATTTATTAGATACGAATATTGTTATTTATTTTTTTAGAAATCAATTTAATTTGGCTGCTAAATTCTCTGAAATCCAAGAGGACAATTTGTTTTTTTCAGAAATTACTTTAGCTGAACTTTATTATGGAGCACAATTAAGTAACAATTACAAACAAAACGAAAATTTAATTAAACAGTTTATAAAAAAAGTGAGAGTGTTATCAAATTCTTCAAGTATTGAAGAATTTGCAAAGCAGAAATCTTTATTAAGGAAACAAGGAAATTTAATTCCTGACTTTGATATATTAATTGGATCTACAGCAATAACAAATGAGTTGGTACTAGTTACTCAAAATTTAAAAGATTTTATTAAACTTGATGGAATAAATATAGAAGATTGGACCAATTAATATGGCTGAAGAAATAATCAATAGAGTTGCAAACAGCAGCTTAATTACCATAGATTTAGAGGACTTTCTTCCAACAGGAGAAAGAGTATTGCTGGATATAAAGCAGCAACTTTGGCAAGAAATTGCATTAAAAGAAAAAGATTTTAGACAATACATTAAAGAAACCGATTGGTCGGTTTATCAAGACAAATATGTGGCTTTAACTTGCTCTGTTGATGCCATTATACCTACTTGGGCTTACATGTTATTAACTACAGCAATTGCTCCTTTTGCCAAGCGGGTTGTATTTGGCGATTTAAATTATTTAGAAACGCTATTGTTAGAGGAAGCCATAAATAAAATAGATTTCTCTGAATATCAAGATGCTCGAATTGTGATTAAAGGTTGTAGCAATAAAGTTATTTCTCCTTCCATATATGTTAAAGTAACTGAAAAATTGCAGCCTTACGTAAAAGTAATCATGTACGGAGAGCCATGCTCTACTGTACCACTTTGGAAGAAACCGAAGAGTTAATCGACTAAGTTTCTAACAAAAAAACCTTAGAGGGTTTTAATTCTAAAATCGTGTTTCTCGCTGCAGGCTAAATATAAGTTGCAATCAAAACAAGAATTCTCTCCTTCAAAAAGGCATAATACCGATTAACAAATAATTAGAGTCACAATTATGTCTAAATTTATTAGTAGCTCAGCAACTTATCTGCAGTGGTGGATTTGTCATTTGAAAGATTAAATAAAAATTGATTGGTATTTACAAAGTTCATTTAAACGTTCAATTGGTATAACTAAGCCTATTCTTTATCTTTGCAAAAAATTTGAAAATGGATTTCGTAAAGGAGTTGAAATGGAGAGGTATGATACACAACATTATGCCCGGAACACAAGAGCAATTGCTAAAAGAAATAACTTCGGGTTATGTGGGCTTTGACCCAACAGCCGATTCTTTGCACATTGGTAACTTGGTGCCGATTATGTTGTTAACGCATTTTCAAAATGCAGGTCACAAACCTATAGCTTTGGTGGGCGGTGCTACTGGTATGATTGGCGATCCATCTGGGAAGTCTGAAGAGCGGAACTTTTTGACCGAAGAGGTATTAAATCACAACTTATCTTGTCAGAAAAAGCAACTTGAAAAGTTTTTAAATTTTGATTCAGCGAAGCCAAATGCAGCTGAAATCGTCAATAATTATGACTGGTTTAAAGATTTTTCATTTTTAGGATTTATGCGTGATGTTGGAAAACACATTACGGTAAATTATATGATGGCTAAAGATTCGGTAAAAAATCGAATGGAAACAGGCATTTCGTTTACTGAGTTTTCGTATCAATTGGTTCAAGGCTATGATTTCTATCATTTGAACCAGCATAAAAATTGTAAAATCCAAATGGGTGGCTCCGATCAGTGGGGAAACATAGTTACTGGAACGGAGTTGATTAGAAGAAAGTCGGATGGTGAAGCTTTTGCACTTACTTGTCCACTAATTACTAAGTCGGATGGCTCTAAGTTTGGAAAGTCAGAAGGTGGAAATGTTTGGCTAGATAAAGAAAAAACGTCTCCGTATAAATTTTACCAGTTTTGGTTAAACGCATCTGATGAAGATGCTTCAAAGTACATCCGCATTTTTACATTAAAATCAGAAGAAGAGATTTTAGCCATTGAAAAGGAACACGCAGCTGCACCGCATTTAAGGGTTTTGCAGAAGTCTATGGCAGAAGACATTACTGTTCGAGTTCATTCGCAAGAGGACTTGGAAAATGCCATAGAAGCATCAAATATATTGTTTGGAAATTCAACAACAGAAAATTTAAAAAAATTATCGGAGGATGATTTATTAAGCGTTTTCTCTGGTGTTCCTCAAGCTAACGTTTCTCGAAAAGTATTGATTGATAATATCGGAATTATTGATTTTGCTGCTGAACAAGTTCAAGCTTTTTCTTCTAAAGGTGAAGCAAGGAAAATGATACAAGGAAACGGAGTTAGCATTAACAAAGAAAAGGTGAACTTGGATAAAACAATTTCTTCAACAGACTTATTACTTGATAAATACATTCTTTTGCAAAAAGGGAAAAAGAATTACTACTTAGTAACTGTTGTATAAACATGTCAAAAAAAAGTCTAACTTTCGAATGAGTCTTATACAATTAAAAGAAACATGACGAAAGTGAAAATTGCTGTCCGCACATATCTTGTAATACTGCTTTTTAGCTTTGCATCTATTTCTGTGCTTGCACAAGAAGAGAAAAAAAATATCTTGGTGGTTCCTTTTGCACCTTATCATTTTCTAAGTTCATTCGACTTACAAGAAATGGCCAATTTTAACAAGCTATCAAGTCCAGGAGATGTAGTAGATGCCGTTCAAGATGGTTTGCTGAAAGGAATTGCAACTAGTAAATCAAAATTTAATTTTACAACAATTCCACCAAACGAATACCAAGCGATTAAGCACTTGATTGATCCTGAATTTATTGCGGAACCCACTGGACGTTATGGAATTGACTTATCGAAACTAAAAAGCTCACAATCATTTCAAACCTTATTAAAAAACTTTAATATCGACTATGTGCTTTTTCTGACTCATTATAGAATTGATAAAAAGCTATATACTTCTGGTCGTTCATTTGATGGCTCGTATGCCATAGCTTGGTCGAGTCACTTATTGGATTATGAACTAATTAACGCGGAAGAGAATTTGGTAGCAATGGCCCGAGAATTTGAAATAAAACCCAATGCCCCGACCCTTGAAAATTACTTTATGAAGGGATTATTGCTAAGCGAATTGAATGGTGGCCATCGTGAATTGCTTAAAGATATTCAGTTTAAAATAGAGCAGTTTAATGAAACCAAGGAAGCGCAGTTTAAAGTAAAAAGAAAAAGGAAATCAAAGCGAAAGTAGGTTACACCCTCTAATTTCCGACTGGTCAAAACGACCTAAAACCTCAAAATTCTGATTTTGAGTTCTTCTTCCTAAATCATCTGTTTGTATAAAGGAACAAGAATAAATATTTGCCAAATCAATGACATTAATTCCTCCAGTTCTACCTTCTTTACAATAGCTGAAAGGGTCATCTTGCTTTCTTATAAGAACCTTCATCCAAGGCGGAGTTGTGAATTCTCCTTCCCCTTTTGAATATGCTTGACTAAGTAATTCTGTCATTCCATATTCTGAGTGTATGGTGTTTGTTTGAAAAGATTGTTGTAAAATTTGATGTAATTCTTCCCGAATAAGCTCTTTGCGTTTGCCTTTCATTCCACCAGTTTCCATCACGATTAAGTTGCTGTTTTTTGCAACCATATTTGCTTCAACAAAATCCAATAAGGCAAAAGAGACACCAATTAAAAGTGTTTTTTCTTGTTTCTTGGCTAGCGTGTTCAAGGTGTTTTTTAAAGCATCATGATTGTAAAGGTAAAAGCCACTTTGTGGATGATTGCTTTCTTTTATTAAAGACTCAACCATGTATATTAGTGACGATCCAGATCGTTCTAAATAAGATGGCAATAAAGCCAAAACAGTATAATCTTCTACATTTCCATAATTTAAATGAAATGCTTTTTTAAAACTCTTTTTATAAAGATTTAAATCCTTTACAAAATGTTTGCTTGTTTCTTGACCGCTCGTTCCACTACTTGAAAAAACAACTTCTTCGTTAAAGTCAGTAGTTTTTACAGCATGAGTTTTAAAAGATGAGATGGGAAGAAATGGAATATCTAAAAGCGAATTTACCTCGCTAGGCTTACGGTTGAGCAATTTGCAATAGCTTTGATAAATGGGATTATGAGCATATTGGAATTGAAAAACACTTAAAGCAAGGGTTTCAAAATTTGCAGGTTTTACTTGAAATATATTGGAAGAGAAGTCGTTCATTACCTTGATTGGAAGTTCTGTTAAGACTGAACTTTTTCCATTAATTTTATAGGGTGAATTTAATTTCAAAAATACTCATTAGTGCATTCATTTTTATTGGCTTTTCGGCTTGTAAAAAGGATAATGGATTCTCGAATATTCCAGAGATAAAACTGCGTGATTTTTATAAAATAACGAGCGAGGAAGCTGTTTGGAAAATAGGCTTTAAAGATGGTGATGGTGATGTAGGAGTTAGAAATGTAGATGACCCTGACAATTTTATTGTAACGATATTTAGCATCAAAAACGGGAAAGATTCTTTGGTGCAGGGGCAGAACTACAGAGTGCCTATCATAAAAGGAGTGGTAACAGAAAATGGAGTAGAAGGAGAAATTTCCTTAAAAATTGATTATAGTTTGTATAAAATTGTTGGAATTGACTCTGCTTACTACAGCGGATATTTAGTTGACCGAGCTGGCAATCACAGCAACACGATTATAACTCCTAAGTTTAGAATTTAACTGCTTGAAAACAATGTGTTTGAAGGCTGTTTCCTTTATTGAATTACTTTTTGAACATAAAATAAACTGCCAAGATTATAAATACAAAGGAAATCATGTGGTTTATTCTAAATGTTTCTGTTTTGAATACGATTAATGTAAAAACAGCAAACACAACTAAGGTTATGACTTCTTGAATTACTTTAAGTTGAATCAGTGTAAATGGCCCACCGTTTTCTTTATAACCAATTCTATTTGCGGGAACTTGAAACAGATATTCAAAGAGTGCAATTCCCCAACTTATGAGAATAATTGAAATTATTCCTAGTTTGCTAAACCATTTTAATTCAGCAAATTTTAAGTGCCCATACCAAGCAATAACCATAAATGTATTGCTCAAAATTAGAAGACCAATAGTTAATGCTACTTTCATTTTTACCTCAATAATTTAATTCGGGTTTTTTACAAGTTTCTTAGGCATTGCTTTTTTAATACAGTGTCTTGCACCTAGAAATGATAAATATAAATAAGTTCTTTAAGATTGTTGGATTTAATAATCTGCTGTTGTAGGTTTGGGTTGTTGGGTTTGAATATTAATTCTTTTTATTCTTGTTGTAACCAATGAAATTTTCCACTTTTCCAATAAACGAAACCTCTACCACAAGATTCAGCAGCATGAAGATAAAGAGCATCATAATTCAGATAAATTTTTTCACTCTCTGGGACTTCGCTTAATTTTCTAAAATCGTCTGTAAAATTCGACCACAAAACTTCACCTCTATTTACCTTTTTAATTATTTCTGCCCACTTGTAGTCATCAATATCAAATGGATCATCATGCAATCCTAGAATGTACACTTTTTGTTTTATTCCTTTGTCAATTAATGCCAACTTAACCTTATTTGTACTATCTATAATATAGAATACATGGTCATTTATATTGTCTCCAAAAAAATCACCGATTATCCCAAAGAAATTTGCATCAACATATAAATCGAACCCATTAAATTCAGGTAATTTTGAATAGGTTGATTCCCAATCTGAGATGAAGGATATATATTCCTTAGACTGAGCTTTCGCATTCAAGAAGAATTGTAAAAATAGAATTGTAATTGTTATTCTCATTTTTTAATTGTTGCACAACACCCAAACATAGCAAAAGCCCAAACCTTTAGCCCCTTATGCTCAAACGTTTATTTATCCCAAATATAAGGGGCCAAAAAGAGTATTCACTCCCAATAAATCTATAACGAGTCAAATTTATTTCAGCTTAGTTTATTAAAACTGCAAAGGAGATAAAACAATGTCTTCTACCAAAGTGCTGTCGTGCAAATCCAGTAGAGTATTTACAATTTTTGCAATATCATCAGGTTGAATCATCGCAGTTCGGTCAACGTTCATTCCATCCCAAGATGAGGTGTTTACTGCGCCAGGATAAATGGCATTTACTTTTATTCCATCAGTTCTTAATTCATCGCGCAAAGCATCGTTCCAACCCTTAAAAGCGTGTTTTGTTATGGAATAATTGCTTGCAAAGGGTGCAGCTTTCAAGCCCATTACAGAACCAATGTTGATAATGCTTCCCTCTTGTTTTTCTTTCATTTTTGGAATAAAAAGATTGCTTAGCTTAATTGCTGCAAGCAAGTTAATTTTTAGCAAGTCAACCAAATCGTCTGGGTTTATTAAATCAGCATTGTTGGTGTTAAATATTCCTACATTATTAATAAGAACATCTAAACTTTCTTCATTTGACAAACTTGTTGCTAAAGCAGAGTATTCAGCATCATTTTTTAAGTCAATTGAAAAAATTTGAATAGTATTTCCAAAGGGCATTAGTTCTTCTTTAAGTTTCTCTAAATCAGATTTATTTCTTGCTAGCAAGATTAAATCATAGCCCTTTTCACTGAGGTTTTTTGCTATTGCTTTTCCAATTCCTCTTGTTGCGCCGCTAATTAATGCTTTCATAGGTTTCAAAATTAACTAACTTTGAGTGGAATGAATCAACAAAAAAGAATCTTAGTTGCTCCTTTAGATTGGGGTTTGGGACATGCAAGCCGTTGTATTCCTATTATACATGAGTTGCAGGCTCAAGGAGCTGAGGTTATTGTAGGTGCAGCCAATAAACCCCTGAAGCTACTGTTGCATGAGTTTCCGAATATTGAGCATGTTTATATGCCGGGAATGAACGTCGCTTATCCCAAACGAATGCCGATGAGTTTTTTTATGGCTAGAAGAGCGCCTAAGTTTTTGAAATGGGTTCGTGAAGAGCAAGATATCATTCAGTCTATTATTCAGAGTTATAATATTGATGGAATTATTTCGGATAATCGTTATGGCTTATTTACTTCGAAAATTCCTTGTGTCTTAATTACACATCAATTATTTATCAAAGCCTCAATTTTTTCATTTGTTTTTAAAAATCTAACTCAGTTTTATGCGTCAAAATATAATTTTTGCTGGGTACCAGATTTTATTGGAGAACCAAATTTAAGTGGAGACTTATCTCATCGAAAATCAAAATTGGAAAACTTAAGGTTTGTTGGCCCTCTTTCTCGTTTTGCCATTCCTGCTTATTATAAACCAGAAGTCCGGTATGATTTACTTGTTGTTTTATCGGGGCCAGAACCAAGCCGAACAATGCTAGAAAACAACATTATGGCTCAATTGAGAAAAAGTAATTTAAAATCACTTGTGGTTAGAGGTTTAGTTGACGCAGAGTCGGAGCAAGAAGAGGTAATCGGAAACATAACTCGTTTAGCCTACCTGACTTCTAATAAATTGCAAAAAGCAATTTTAATGTCTAAAATGGTTTTGTGTCGCTCAGGTTATTCTTCCATTATGGACTTATCAAAACTTCAAAAGAAGGCTTTTTTTGTGCCAACCAACGGCCAAACAGAACAGGAGTATTTAGCAAGTAAGTTAATGAAACAGGGATTGGCCTTTTATACAACTCGCAGTAAATTGTCAATTGATGAGCAATATGAAGAAGCTTTAAATTTTTCGGGATTAGGAATAGAATGGGACGATGATTTACTCAAGAATTCGGTTCACGAGTTTTTATCAAAAACTTAATCGATTATAAAAAAACGATGCACTCGAGTGCCAATATTGGTCATGGCTTCATAACATATTGTGCCTTGTGCTGCCGCATAATCGTAAATAGATTTCTGACCTCCAAAAACAAATACATTTTCTTCTAATTCTACTTCAGGTTTTTCTGTACCAAAGTTAATCATGGTGTAATCCATACACACATTCCCTATGGTAGGATATAGTTTTCCTGCTAATTCAAAATGCCAATTTCCATTTCCCAGTTTTCGGGGAAATCCATCGGCATAACCGATTGTTAAAGTGCCGATATAACACGATTCTGTTGCACTACCACTTCTCGCATAACTAATTGATTCCCCCTTTTTAACAAAGCGAACCTGTGCAACTTTCGTTTTTAAATAAGCAATTGGTTTTAAAAGTGGTCTAGCGGGTTCAAATTCTGTTGCTCCATATAATCCTATCCCAATTCTCACCATTTGATGCTGTTCTTCTGGGAAACGAATGAGGCCATTGGAATTTAAAATATGATATATTGGAGCCTGCTCTAATGCAAGATTTAACTTCCTTCGAATCGCCTTAAAAGAAGAAAATTGATTCCTTGTAAATTCATCTTCACTTTCCATATCGCTACAAGCCAAATGACTCATCACTGACTTTAAATGCCAGGAAGCTGTGGAGTTCATTGCTATAAATTCTTCAACTTGATTTGGCTCTATTCCAAAGCGATTCATGCCAGTATTAAATTTGACATGAACAGGAAAAGTATTGGGTATAATGCCTTTGTTTTTGATATAGGCATCAAATGCTTGAGCTAGTTCTAAATTATGTAAAACTGGTTCAAGTTTATGAACGATAAGTGCATCAAAATTTTCAGAAATCGGATTGGTAACCATTATAGGTAGTGTAATCCCATTTTTTCGAAGTTCAATCCCTTTATCGATGTTTGAAACTCCAAAGTAATTCACCAAATTGCTTGCTTGCAGCTCATTTGCAATAAGGGAGCTACCATGGCCATAAGCAACCGCTTTTACCATAGCCATTATTAAGGTCTCTTTTTTTAATTTAGACTTAAAAAAGGATAAGTTTTCGTGGAGTAAGGATTTATTTACGACAAGGTTAGTGCCCGACTCATTCAAAAATTCAGACTTCTTCATAGTTTATAATTTGAAGTCTTTTCTACAAAACAATTTCTGCAAAGAGGTTCATAGCTATCTGTTTCTCCAAGCATTACCAATTTTTCATTGTCTGTAATTCGATGCGAATGATTGGCTAAATTGCCACAGTCAACGCAAATCGCATGCACCTTAGTTACATATTCGGCAGTGGCCAACAATGCTGGAATTGGCCCAAAAGGTTTGCCTTTATAGTCCATATCCAAACCGGCTACAATAACTCGAATACCTTGATTAGCCAATCGATTGCAAACCCCAACTAATTCCATATCAAAAAACTGTGCTTCGTCAATTCCGATGACTTCTTCATCATTAATTAATAGTGGAATATTAGCCGAAGCAGGCACAGGTGTTGATCTAATTTGATTGTCATCGTGAGAGACAACAGCTATTTCATCGTATCGAGTATCTATGCTTGGCTTAAATATTTCAACTTTTTGTTTGGCGATTTTAGCTCGTTTTAACCTTCTGATTAGTTCTTCAGTTTTTCCAGAAAACATAGAACCACAGATAACTTCTATCCATCCTTTTCTTTTTTTAGAATTAATTGTATTTTCGAGAAACATATTCTTTAAATAGAAGTATTAAATTTGATGCCTGCAAAGATATTATTTAACAACTAGAGTTAGCAAAAATCCGATGGATAGTAATAGCAAAAGAAAAGAAATAAATGCATTAATTGATAACATTAAGCAACATTCAGACAGATTATCTGATGTTAAAACGATTCCGATGTTGGAATTAAGCGTGATTTTATCAAAAATTAATAGACTACACGAAACTACAGTAATTTTAAAATACCTCATTGCCCAAGAGCAAGGTTGGGAAGCTGAAGAGTTTAGTTCGGATATATTGTTTAAAGCAAAACAAAAGGCTAGGCCATCAGAAGAAAGGAGTTTAGATGCGGAGGCTCAAGTTCAATCTATGAACGAAAGTGACGATCAAGATGAAATTTATGTTGAAATGGAAGTTGATGAGTCTGATGTTAAATCAATTGACTTAGAAGATGATGAAGAGATTTTCATTGAAATGGAAGTGGAATCCGATGAAGATGAAGAGGACTATATTCATGGAGACTCGCAAGAAGATGAGGATTTAAACGAAGAAAATCAAATCAACATAGAAGTTGAGGAAACCATTGTATCTACGATTGATGGTGCAGATGAAGAGGTTGTTAATGAAATTATAAAGAATTTAGAAGACGAAAACATTGGTAATCTTCCTGACATTAATGAACAGTATGCCGAAGCAGACGCAAGTCTTGGCGATCAATTACAAAAACAACCCATTACTGATTTAGTTTCTGCTATTGGCCTAAATGAGCGGTATTTCTATGCGAATGAATTGTTTGATGGAGATTTAGATGAATTCAAAAATGAATTAAATACCTTAAACACATTTGACAATAGAGAAGATGCACTTAAACACTTTAACAATTTAGCCAATAAGCATAATTGGAATAAAAGTAGTGAAATGTCAAAAGCATTACATCTTTTGGTGGAACGCCGATTTTTATAAGTCGATCATTTAAAAGGCGATTTTGCCATTTAAATGAATCCTTCGACCGATTATAAAATCAAATCAATTAGCCACTTAGAATAGTTTTATATTAGCTTCCTTAAATTATCTTTTAGCATGAAAAATATAAAATCAAGTATTCAATCTTATTTTTTGACAGGAGTATTTGCCCTTCTTAGCATTAGCGTTCAGGCTCAACCTGAAACAAAACAATGGACTTTAGAAGAGTGTATCAATCATGCTTTAGAAAACAATATCCAAATTCAACAAAGCGAATTGAATCTTTTGATTACCAATCAAAATTTAGCGCAATCAAAATATGGAATGTTGCCCAATATAAATGGCTTTGCAAGTCATACCTATAATTTTGGACAGACAATTGATCCATTTACCAATCAATTTGCGACTTCACAAGTGCGTTCAAATTCACTATCCTTGTCTTCCTCAGTTACTTTATTTAATGGATTTCAAACATTAAATACAGTTAAGAAAAACCAAGCTGATTTGCAAGCAAGCAGATTTGATATGGAAAAAATGCAAAATGATATTTCATTAAATATTGCGAATTTTTACTTGCAAATTTTATTTAGTCATGAATTGGTCAAAAATGCCGAACGTCAATTACAAGTTACAAGCGGACAAATTACTAGAATTCAAAAATTAGTAGATGCGGGCAGTCTTCCGGAAGGGAATTTACGCGAAATTCAAGCGCAATACGCTTCAGAAGAATTACAAAAAATCAATGCTGAAAATCAATTAAACATTACAACACTCAATTTAGCCCAAATATTAAGACTAGAAGATGCATCCAATTTTGATGTTGTAATGCCAAACTTAGAGAGTTTTCAAGGTGTTTCTGAATTGATTACTCCTGGAGCTTTATACTTAACTGCACTTGAAACAATGCCAGAAGTAAAAAGTGCGGAATACAGTTATTATAGTGCAGAAAAATCTAAGGATATTGCAAGAGGGGCTTATAGTCCGAATTTAAGTGCAACTGGCTCTATAGGTTCAGGGTTTTCTGAAAACAATAAAGAATTTGCTGATGGAGAATTAAGGGTAAAGCCTTTTAATGACCAGCTAGACGATAACTTTAATAAATCTGTCGGATTTAGAATTAACATTCCAATATTTAATGGGATGAGCGCAAGGTCAAATGTGCAACGAGCTAAATTAAGTTTGGAGATTGCAGAGTTAAATTTAGAAGACACAAAATTGCAGTTAAGGCAAAAAATTGAATCAGCGCATAATGACGCAATAGCAGCATTAAAAAGATATAAGGCAGCTGAAAAATCAGTTGACGCATTGAATTTATCTTTTAATTATACCAAGCAACGATTTGATGTGGGGATGTTAAATTCTTTTGAGTTTAACAATGAAAAAAACAGGTTGAATAATGCTGAATCTGAGTTATTACAAGCGAAATACGAATACATTTTTAAGACAAAAGTGTTAGATTTTTACCAAGGAAAAGCAATAAGTTTCAATAAATAGTACTATCATGAAATCAAAAAAATGGATCATCATACTTTTAGCTGCAGCTGCATTGCTAATCGTAATGGGTGTATTAAAAGGTGGTTCTTCCAATAAAAGTATAGAAGTTACGAGCGAAAAAGTGACGAAAAGAACCATTGTTGAAACGGTAGCTGCTAGCGGAAAAATACAACCAGAAACAGAAGTTGTAATAAGCTCGGATGTGTCTGGAGAAATTATTGAAATGGCAGTTTTGGAAGGCGATTTAGTCAAGAAAGGTGATTTGCTTTTAAAAATAAACCCAGATTTAGTAGAGTCGGCATTAAGTAGAGCCGAAGCAGCTTTAAACACAACTAGAGCAAATTTAGCTGGAACAAGAGCCAGACTTGCCCAATCTAAATCGCAATTTGTGAATGCAAAAGCCACCTTTGAAAGAAACGAGAAACTGTATAAGGACAATGTGATTTCTCAATCTGAGTTTGATAATGCAAAGGCATCTTATGAAGTAGCTAGTGCGGATGTGAATGCGGCTGAAGAAAGTGTGCAAGCAGGTATTTTTAATGTAAAAAGTTCAGAAGCGACATTGAAAGAAGCAAGAGAAAACTTAGGAAGAACATCGATTTATTCACCCATGGATGGTACGATAACCAAATTAAATAAAGAAAAAGGAGAACGAGTTGTTGGAACGGCACAAATGGCTGGTACAGAGATATTAACTGTTGCTGATTTATCTGTGATGGAAGTAGCTGTTGAGGTAAATGAGAATGATATTGTTCGTGTAAACATTGGAGATACAACTGAAATCGAAGTTGATGCCTATTTGGGAAAAAAGTTTAAGGGGTTGGTTACGGAAATTGCAAACTCTGCTAATATTTTAGGAACTAGTGCCGATCAAGTCACAAACTTTGATGTGAAAATTAGAATATTGCCGAGCTCTTATAAAAAATTGATGGATGGGAAAGATGTTAATTTTTCGCCATTTAGACCTGGTATGTCTGCAACGGTTGACATACGAACCACAGAAGCTACAGATGTGTTGACACTTCCAATTCAAGCGGTAACCACTAGAGCTGAAAAAGATACATCAGAAGCTAAAACACTTAAAACGTCGCTAGCCGGAGAAAAGGAAGATGAAGAATTAAAAGAGTGTGTCTTTATAGTAGATGGTGATGTTGTAAAGCAAGTTTATGTAGAAACAGGAATTCAGAATACCATGCATATTGAAATTACTTCTGGATTGACTGAAGGCGACGAGGTGGTTTCTGGCCCCTACACATCTATTTCTAAGAAATTGAAAGATGGTGACAAGATAGAGGTGGTTACTAAAGACAAATTATTTTCTAAAGAAAAAGATTAAAATTGGCCCTCATTTTAGCAATTGAAACGGCAACGAAGATTTGTTCTGTTGCACTATTTAAAAACAATGAACTAATCGATTGTGAGGAATTGGGTGGGCAATATTCTCATGCAGAATTGTTAGCTCCTTTTGCCGACACCTTATTAAAAAGAAACGGATGTAAGATAGCCGACTTAAATGCTATTGCAGTTTCTAAAGGCCCTGGTTCATATACTGGGTTAAGAATTGGGGTTGCTTTTGCCAAAGGCATCTGTTATGGCAATTCAATTCCCTTAATTGCTATCAATACACTTGAAGCTATGGCTTATGGAGCCATTGAAAAATTAAAAGACAACAATGCACTTTATTGTCCAATGATTGACGCAAGAAGAATGGAAGTCTATGTTTCTCTATTTCATGCTAATGGTGAAGAGCTGGAGGCAGTTACTGCAAAAATTATAGATGAAACGAGCTTCGAAGAAAAATTGAAAAGCCAAAAAGTCTATTTTTTTGGTGATGGAGCGGCTAAATGTCAATCTATTTTAAATGCTACTAATGCTGACTTTTCATATTCTGGAGAAACATCGGCCAGGCATATGGGAAATTTGGCTTTTCAAAAATATGAGTTACAGCAGTTTGAAGATTTAGCATATTTCGAGCCCTATTATTTAAAAGAGTTTTTGGCAATAAAGTCAAAAAAATTAGTCTAGAATTAGGGAGTTTCTTTTGGGAGATCTTCTAAAAGAGGAACTTGTTTGGCTTTTAATTCAGCAGTACGGGTGCTTAAGTTAATCAAAACCTGATCGTATATCTTAGCTAATTGTTTTGGATGATCTAAATAGTAATTCATATTGCTGTCAAAAATGGCCTGAGATATTTCCATTTTTCGAAAAGCAGCACCGTAAATACTGTCGTTTCTATAGAGGCTATCTGGATAACGATGATAACCAAGCCGTACGATAGATTCTGCAATCTGCACTTCAGTTAAAACCTCTGTAAAACGCTCTTCACTTAATAAATAATCAGGTAATTTTTCTTCCTCTTCGCAAGCAGAAAAGAATAGAAACAAGGCTAAAAGGTATGCTGTTTTTTTCATCGATTAAAACTTAATCGTTCGCCTTTTTTGCTTTCATCAAACAGACCGTTGTTATATGCTAGATGTCCACTTACAAATGTTTTTTCAATGCTTGTTTTAAATCGTTGTCCTTCAAAAGGTGACCAGCCACACTTTGATAATACATTTGATTTTTCTACTAGCCAAGGCCTGTTTGTGTCAACAATAACGAGATCAGCAAAATAGCCTTCTTTTAGATATCCTCTATCTTTTATTTGGAAACAATCCGCAACAGCATGGCTAGTTTTTCTAACAATGTCCTCAATACTAATTTTTCCTTCAGCATGCATTTCAAACAAAGCAACTAAGGCATGTTGCACTAAAGGCCCTCCACTGGGAGCATTGAAATAACTGCCCTCTTTTTCTGCAATCGTGTGTGGGGCATGGTCAGTAGCAATAATATCGATGCGATTGTCTAACACTGCTTTTAAGATATGCTGCTGATCATTTTTAGTCTTTACAGCAGGATTCCACTTTATATAAGTTCCTTTCTTTTTATAATCCTCATCGTTAAACCACAAATGATGAATACACGCTTCCGCAGTTATCCTTTTTTCACTTAAAGGTAAAGTGTTGCTAAATAGGTCTAACTCTCTGGCAGTTGATATGTGTAGAATATGTAGTCTAGTGTTGTGTTTTTTTGCTAAAGCAACAGCTTTTGAAGAGGACAAATAACAAGCTTCTGCACTTCTAATAATCGGATGTTGTTCGATTGGAACTTGTTCGCCATAAGTTGCTTTTGCTTTTTCTATATTATTTCGAATGCTTGCTTCATCTTCACAATGTGTGGCTATTAACATCGGACAGTTTTTGAACAACTCTTCCAAAACCTCGTCTTGGTCAACCAACATATTTCCAGTTGAAGAACCCATAAAAACTTTTATACCACAAACATCAGCTGCATTTGTTTTTAATACCTCTTCTAAATTAGTATTAGATGCACCCATAAAAAACGAATAGTTGGCCAACGATTTTTGTTTCCCTATTTCGTATTTGTCGGCAAGCAATTCTTGGGTTAATGTATTGGGAACTGTATTTGGCATTTCCATAAATGAAGTTATGCCACCTGCAACCGCAGCTTTTGCTTCGGTATAAATTTCTGCTTTATGAGTTAATCCTGGTTCACGAAAGTGAACTTGATCATCAATCATGCCCGGAATAATATATTTTCCAGCAGCATCAATAACTGTTTCATGAAGCTTAGCTAATAAACCTTGTGTAGAAATTTCAGAAATCCTTTGGTCTATTATTCGAATATCGGCTTGAAATACTTTTCCTTCATTTACAAGTGTACCGCCTTTTAATAAGGTTGAACCCATTATCGTTTGTATTTTTTAAAAAGTGAAGATAAACGTAAATAAATGACACCTAAAAATGCTTCTTTAAAAATTCCAGTACTCATTTTACTCGTTCCTTCTTGTCTATCGGTGAAAATAATTGGCACTTCCTTTATCTTAAATCCAAATTTCCAAGTTGTAAATTTCATTTCTATTTGAAACGCGTACCCTTTAAACTTAACCTGATCTAAATTGATTGTTTCTAAAACAACTCTTTTGTAGCATTTAAAACCGGCTGTTGAATCATGGATAGACATGCCAGTTATAAAACGTACATAAACAGAAGCGTAGTAAGACATTAGCACTCTGCCCATTGGCCAATTGACCACATTTACTCCTTTTACATATCGAGAACCAATAGCCAAATCAGCACCATCAATATGGCATGCTTCAAAAAGGCGAATTAAATCATTTGGATTGTGGCTAAAATCAGCATCCATCTCAAACAAATAATCGAATTGATTTGCTAAGCCCCATTTAAAACCATGAATGTAAGCGGTTCCTAAGCCTTGCTTGCCTTTTCGCTCTTCAATAAATAGTCGATTAGGGTATTTGTCAAATAGACTTTTAACAATATCAGCTGTTCCGTCTGGAGATCCATCGTCAACAATTAAAACGTGAAACTCTTCTTGAAGAGTTAATACCGCATCAATAATTTGTCGGATATTCTCTAACTCATTATAAGTGGGTATGATAACAAGCTTTTTAGGCATCTAATTTAAAAACCTAAAAATAATGAATCTAGATACAATTCAAAACAGCGAAATCCTAATCTTTCATAAAAGTTTGAATTGCCTCCAAGAAAAGCTTAGGTGCTTCTGCATGAACCCAGTGGCCAGCTTCTGCTATTTCAACTAAGTCGTAGTTTGGAAACTTTTCGGCAATTTGCATCGCATAACTTGGCAAAATGTATTCGGAATTAGAACCTTTTATAAATAGCGTATTTCCTTCATATTTGCCATCCGAAATGCTAAACTCACTGATTGGAATAATTTCATTTTTAATAACATCTAAATTAAAACGCCAAGCAAGCTTTTCCTTTTCTATCCAATATAAATTTTTTAGCAAAAACTGGCGAATCCCAACATTATTGATATAGTTAGAAAGATTATCATCAGCTTCCTTTCGGCTTGTTACAAAATCAAAGTCTATACTTTCTAATGCTTCTATTATGGTATAATGATGAACTGGATATTTAACAGGAGCAATATCTACAACAATTAATTTATCGACCATTTGGGGATAATTCACACTAAATTCCATTACGGTTTTCCCACCCATTGAGTGACCTAATAAGATGGGGTTTTTAATCTCATGTTGTTGAATAAACCCTAACAAATCGTTTGACATCGATGGATAGTCGAATTCTGAATCATGTGGAGATTGACCGTGATTTCGTTGATCAATTAACCAAACTTCAAAATCTTCACTCAATGTTTTTGCGTGACTCATCCAATTGTCTAACGATCCAAATAAACCATGAAGGATTAACAATGCTTGGCCATTACCTAATTTCTTATAGTTTAATTCCATTATTCTTGATTCATGTTTAACGCTCTTTTATATAGTTGTATGGTGTTTTCCAATCCCAGATATAAGGCATCTGAAATTAATGCATGCCCAATAGAAACTTCTAATAATTGATGGGTGTTTTCTTTAAAGAATTTCAGGTTTTCAAGACTTAAATCATGACCTGCATTTAATCCCAAGTTAAGTTCGGCTGCTAGTTTAGATGCTATGGTAAATGGTAAAACCGCTGCTTTTTTATTTGTAGAATAAGCTTCTGCAAAAGGGCCAGTGTATAACTCAATACGGTCAGTTCCAAGTTCTTTTGCTTTTCGAATTAATAGCTCATCTGTTTCCATAAAAATTGACACTCGAATTCCTGCATTTTTAAATCTTTCGATGACTTTTTCCAAAAATTGAGCTTCTTTTATGGTATCCCAGCCTGCATTTGAAGTAAGCACTCCAGGTGGGTCTGGTACAAGAGTTACTTGTTCTGGTTTAATCTCTAATACTAAATCAATAAATTTTTGATTTGGATAACCTTCAATGTTAAACTCTGTGGAAACAATTTTTTTTAAATCAAAAACATCTTGATATCGAATATGTCTTTCATCAGGCCTTGGATGTATCGTTATTCCATCAGCCCCAAATCGCTCACAATCTTTAGCCACTTGAACTAAATTTGGAACATTGCCACCTCTCGCATTTCTTAATGTTGCAATTTTGTTAATATTTACGCTCAATCTGCTCATGATAAATATGTAATATTGTGCTAAACCTCAAAGTTACAGCTAAATTTTAGGCATTTTCTAGATGATTGCAATTGATTTAATAAGCGAAGAAATACCCCCAATAAAAACTTCAGACACAGCAAGTTTGGCTTTGCAGTATATGGAAGATTTTAAACTCAATGAATTGCCCATTGTGAATAATTCAATATTTTTAGGATTAATTACCGAAAGTGACATCTATGATATTAATGACCCAGATATGCCTATTGGCAATCATTCTTTGTCATTGGAAAAAGGTTTTGTATATCAAAATGATCATATTTTTGAAATTATAGAAAAGATGGCGGTTAAAAAACTGAGTGTAATTCCAGTACTTGACCAAGCGGATAATTATTTAGGAGTTATCTCTAGAGAAATGTTAATTGATAAAATGGCTCAACTTGGGGCAGTTAAAGATCCAGGTGGTATTTTGCAATTAGAAGTAAATGTAAATGACTATTCCCTTTCTGAAATTGCTAGAATAGTTGAAAGTAACGATGCAAAAGTATTAAGCTCTTATATTTATGTTCATGAAGATTCCACCAAGATGGATGTTACTATAAAAATTAATCAAACAAATCTAGGAGCAATTATTCAAACTTTTGAACGATACAACTATGTCATTTCAGGTTCTTTTCATAAAATTGATTCAGACGATGATTTAAAAAAACGCTACGATGCATTTCTTCATTACCTCAACATGTAAGTTATGTTTCGCTTTTTATTGCTTTTTACTATCATAATTATTGGGACTCAAGCATCATCTCAGGCCTTTAAACTTGATCCCATACGAATGGATAGCAATATATATGAATCGCCAATTAAAGTTATTCAAAGCATACAGGTTGTTGGTAATCAGGTTACCAAAGGGCAGATAATTAAAAGAGAGTTGCTTTTTGACATTGGCGATACCATAAAAACGAGTGACTTTGCCAATGTGCTGGAGCAATCCAAAAAGAATATCCTAAATACCTCCTTATTTAATTTCGCCAAAATTGAATGGGCTCTTTTAGACCCAAGTCATGTTTTCATCATCGTTACGGTTACAGAAAGGTGGTACACTTTTCCTGTTCCGATTTTCGAAATTGATGATAATAATTTTAATACTTGGTGGCAGAGCAAAGATTTCTCTAGAATAAACTATGGCTTTAATCTAGTGCGAAATAATTTTAGAGGTAGAAAAGAAAAACTAGACATTTTAGCCCAATTTGGTTTTACAGAGAGAATTAGAGTTAAATACACTATACCTTATGTCAACAAAAATCAAAGAGGGGGTTTGGGATTAGAATTTTCTTACAACAGAAAAGATGAGATTAGTTTTACATCAAAAAGCAATGAACGTCAGCAATATAAAAGCTTTGGAACCGATGCCATTAAGAATTTCTCTTATGGTATAAATTATACTTTTCGAAACGAAATATTCAATACACATGCTATTGGGATAGAATATGACCAATATCGCATCTTAGATACAGTTCGAATACTAAATCCCAATTTTTTAGGATATAACAGAACTCGAACTAATTTTTTCAGCTTATACTATACTTTTGTAAATGATAAACGCGATTCTAAAAATTATCCATTATCAGGCCGACTTTTTTATTTTAATATTAAAAAATCAGGTTTGGGGATTTCTAAAAAGGGATTAGACCTAACAAACATCGATACACGCATTAAAAAGTATTGGGATTTAGGTAAACGGATGTACTTAGCAGGAAGCCTGCGAGGAGAATATGCCCTGAATAATAATCAACCTTATTTACTTCAAAACGGACTGGGGTATTCGTCAAGCTATGGCATAAGAGCATACGAACTCTATGTTATAGATGGGCAAAACATTGGTTTAGCAAAAGCGCAGATTAAATATCAACTTGTAAAACCCCGTGAGGTGGATTTGCAATTTATTCGATATGAAAAAATTAGTAAATTTCACTATGCGTTTTACTTAGGCGTTTTTTCAGATTTTGCTTACGTTGAAGATAACACTGGTTTTTATAATAATAGATTGGCAAACGACTTTTTGTATAGTTCAGGAATCGGATTAGATTTTGTTTCTTATTATGATGTTGTAATTCGAACGGAGTTTTCTATAAATAAATTTGGAGAAACCGGAATATTCTTTCACTTTGTAGCACCAATTTAAACTCTTATGAAAATAGCTATTTACGGGAAATCAATAGACGAAGAAGACATTACAATTGTTTGTTCTATGTTGGATAAAATTGAACGTGTTGGTGCAGAAGTAACACTACATCAGCGATTTTACAATGCTCTGAGAAGCAAAAATGTGGAATTAAAATCAAACGTTCAAGTATTTCAAACACACCAAGAAATTAAAAACGAGGTGCAGTTTCTTTTTAGCTTAGGAGGTGATGGGACATTTTTAGATACTATTTCTCTCGTTAAGGATAGTAATATTCCAATTCTAGGAATTAATACAGGTCGTCTTGGCTTTCTTTCTACCACAGCTACATCCGAAATTGAAACAGCTATTGATGCTATTAGTAAAGGGGAGTTTCAAATCGAAAAACGATCACTCATAGAGCTTGAAGATGAGGATAAAATTTTTGGAGATGAATGCTTCGCCTTAAACGAAATTAGTGTTTTGAAAAAGGACACTTCATCTATGATTAACATAGAAGTTGAATTAGATGGGATTCATTTAAATACTTATTGGACTGATGGACTTATTATTTCAACTGCAACCGGCTCAACCGCTTATTCCTTGAGTTGTGGCGGTCCTATTTTAATGCCTGGGTCTGGTAACTTTGTGTTAACTCCAATAGCACCGCATAACTTAAACGTTAGGCCTATAGTTATAAACGATCATTCTATTTTAAAACTAAAGGTAGAAGGTAGAGCAGATAGAAATTTAGTCGCATTAGACTCAAGGTCAAAAGAGCTAAAGAACGGTGCAACAATACTAGTTAAAAAAGCCAAGCATCAAATTTCTATTGTTCATTTTACAAATGACAGTTTTATACAAAGCTTGAGGAATAAGCTAAACTGGGGACTTGATAAGCGAAATATTTAGATTTAAAGCCTTTATTATTAGATTTATCTTTTTATATTTGCGCTTCGTAGAATCTTACCCATGAAAAAGACTCTCTTTGTAATTTTTATTTTATTTATACCAATGCTTGCAGATGCACAGCGTTGGAAACAGTATAGACGTCAAGTGATTGGAGGGGTTGGGGTAACCAATTTTTTAGGAGATCTTGGAGGCGCAAACGACATCGGAAGGGATGGCTTGGTTGATTTAGAATTTGTTTCTACAAGACCGTCTTTACTTGTAGGCTACCGTTATCAGTTAAACCGTTTTATATTTTTAAGAGCGAATTTAACTTGGGGAATCCTTCACGGGCACGATAAAAACACTCTAGAAACGTTTAGACACGAAAGAAATTTACACTTTAGAACAGGCTATGGAGAATTAAATGCCATGGCTGAATTTTACTTTTTGCAAAACTCTAGAAATAACCTATACCGACTTAGAGGAGTTAGGGGCCGAAGTGGCTTAAAAGTAGATTTGTATGTTTTTGCAGGTGTTGGATTTATGATGTTTAATCCTAAAACGAAATATCAGGGACAATGGGTTGCCTTACAGCCAATTGGAACTGAAGGGCAGGGTTTGCCAAATGGTCCTGAAAAATATAAAAGACATACTTTTACAATTCCATATGGGATAGGTGTGGGTAAGTCAATTGATAGATACTGGGCTGTTAATGTAGAATTTACCATGCGAATGACCTTCACTGATTATATAGATGATGTTAGTGGGAACTATTACGGACGTCAGAGAATTTATGACGAATCAATTAATTCTGGGATGTCTAAAGCAGAAGCTACAAGAAGGGCTTATTTGTCTGATCCAAATTTAACTTTTATAAATGCAGGGGGAAAAGATTTAACGGTTAGTGATTTAGGAAAGGATAACGTTTATAATGAGCAGCGCGGTGTTGATGAAAACTTTATAAGTATTCGTGGTGATAAAACGGATAACGATGCCTTTATGACTGGTTTGGTTACTATTTCTAGGAAAATAGTAAAACGTAGAAGAAGTCGTCCAAAATTCTAATACTAAAAATCTCAAGATTACGTTCAAAAGAGATGAAAAGAATTTGCTTTTTCCTAGCCTTACAATTTATATTAATCTTTCATGTTTTTTCTCAAAAGACTACAGAATTAGGCCTGTTTTTAGGACGGTCATATTACATAGGTGAAATGAATCCTAAAACTCATTTAGGAAATGGTGTTGGAAGTGTAGCAATTGGAGGAGTTTTTAGATTAAACTTAAATCAACGCTATGCGCTAAAAGCTTCTTTAATCAAAGGGAAGTTGAAAGGAAACGATGAAACTGTTGATTTTCAATTCAACAAAGCTAGGAATGCACATTTTCAATCGAGCTTAACAGAGTTTTCAACTCAAATTGAATTTAACTTTTTGCCTTATGAAACAGGTGATAGCAAATTTATTTTTAGTCCTTATTTATTTATAGGTGCAAGCGTATATAGATATGCACCAGAAACCACTTTAAACGATATAGAAGTAACAGCGCCAGAAAGTGAATCCGCCACAAAAGTTGCTATGCCATTTGGTCCTGGTTTAAAATTGAGTATTGGCAATCGTTTGAGTTTGGCTTTTGAATGGGGATTTAGAAAAACATCAAACGATGCAATAGACGGACTTCCAAACCGATTTTTAGATATTTATGAATTAGGTAAAAACTATGATAATGACTGGTATGTTGTTTCTGGTTTTATGTTAACATATAAGTTAAATAGAATCAGTTCATGTCCTGCCTATAATTTTTAATATCAATTGATTAATCAGATATTTGCAAACTTTTAAAAAACGTCCATGTTAAATCTAATGAACTTAGATCAAGAAAAGCTACCTCAGCATATTGCCATCATCATGGATGGTAATGGTAGATGGGCAAAAAAGAATGGTAAAGCCAGAGTTTTTGGCCATAGAAATGGTGTTAAATCTGTAAGAGAGGTAACTGAAGGAGCTGCCGAACTTGGAATTAAGTACTTAACGCTTTATGCTTTTTCTACAGAAAATTGGAATCGACCAAAAGCTGAAGTAACAGCTTTGATGCAATTATTAGTAACCACTATTTCTAAAGAAACGAAAACGCTCAGCAAAAACAACATTCGATTAAAAGCGATAGGAGACCTAGAAAACCTACCAGGGAATTGTTATTCAGAGTTACAGAAAGCTATCGATAAAACTTCACATAATACAGGGATGACCTTAATTCTTGCATTAAGTTATAGTGCTCGATGGGAAATCACAACTGCAGTTAACAAGCTGTTAAATGATGTTAAAGCTGGAGATTTTGAATCATCAAATGTAACTGAACAAGATTTCAGCCGTTATCTTTGTACTTCCGATTTTCCCGACCCTGAACTTTTGATTAGAACTAGCGGTGAATTAAGGATTAGTAACTTCCTTTTATGGCAATTAGCTTATGCTGAACTTTATTTTACAGAAAAGTTATGGCCAGATTTTCGAAAAGAAGATCTTAGGGATGCAATAATTAATTTTCAAAATCGAGAAAGGCGATTTGGCAAAACAAGTGAACAATTAGAGGAAAACTCATCAAATGATTAAAAAATTTCTGGCTATAGGCCTTCTACTTTTGGGTTTTCTTCCAAACATTAAAGCACAAATAACTGGTTCTAACGCACTTGATGTATTAGACTATAAAAACCCGAGGAGTTTCGAAATAGGGGGTATTACTATAATTGGCACTCAAAACTTAGATCACACTGCTTTAAAGGCTATTGCTGGAGTTGAAGTTGGTCAAGAGATAAAAGTTCCTGGTGACGAGATTTCTAATGCGATTAAAAATCTGTGGAAACAAGAGTTGTTTACTGATATTAAAATTTCTGCAAGTAAAATACAAGGAGATTTAATCTTTTTAAATATAGAAGTTGAAGAAAGACCTCGTTTATCTAAATTTAGATTTAAAGGAGTTCGAAAAGGGACTCAAGAATCATTAAGAGATGAAATTAAATTAATCAGAGGAAAAGTAATTACTCCCAATTTAATTGCTAATACCAAACGCAAGATAACGAACTATTTTGTAGATAAAGGATTTTATAACACTGAAGTTGAAATAATAGAAGAACCTGACTCAAGTCTTAAAAACAGCACTGTCGTCACCATTAAAATTAAACGCAACGAACGAATTAAGGTTAAAGATATTCATATAGAGGGCAATGAAGCATTAAGCGATAAGAAGCTTAGAAGAGCTATGAAAAATACCAAAAGGAAAAAATTCATACGAATATTTAAAGCCTCAAAATTTATAAAGTCAGATTATCTTACCGATAAAAAAAGCATTATTGCCAAATACAATTCAAAAGGGTATAGAGATGCCAAGATTGTAAAAGACACTGTATATCAAATTAGTAAAAAACGAGTTGTCGTAGAGTTAGAACTTGTTGAGGGAATACAGTATTATTTTGGAAATATAAAATGGGTTGGTAACACCAAATTTACTACTGAAGAGTTAGACCGAATACTTGGAATTGACAAAGGAGATCGATTTAACCAAGATTTATTTGATCAACGTATATTTCAAGACCCCAATGGGAGAGATATTAGCTCCTTATATTTAGATGATGGCTATTTATTTTTTCAGCCAAATGTTGTTGAAACAGAAGTTAGAGGAGATACTATAGATTTTGAAATTCGTTTGAGAGAAGGAAAACAAGCAAGAATAAACAAGGTAACCATTGTTGGAAATACGAAGACAAACGACCATGTTATTCGTAGAGAAATTAGGACCAACCCGGGAGATTTATTTAGTCGAGCAGACATCATTAGAACGCAAAGAGAATTGATTCAGCTTGGCTATTTTAACCAAGAGAAATTAGGTGTAAATCCGGTGCCAGACCAAGCAAGCGGAACAGTTGATATAGAATATGTGGTAGAAGAACAACCTTCAGATCAAGTTGAATTATCAGGAGGTTGGGGTGGTGGCCGAATTGTAGGGAGCTTAGGACTTTCTTTCAATAATTTCTCAGCTAGAAGAATGTTTAAAAAGGATGCTTGGCGTCCGCTACCTGCAGGAGATGGTCAGCGATTGAGTTTAAGAGCTCAAACCAACGGAGCTTATTTTCAGTCCTATAATATTTCATTTACAGAACCTTGGTTAGGCGGAAGAAAACCAAATAGTTTAAGCATTAGTGGCTATTATTCTGTACAAACTAACGGAGCAACAAAAACCATACAAGATTCTGATGGAAATAGTATTAAAAACCCAAATAGACAGGCTCTTGGAATTTGGGGTTCTTCTGTTGGTTTAGGAAGAAGATTAACTTGGCCAGATGATTTTTTTACTTTGTATAACGAATTAAGTTATCAATATTATAACCTAGATAATTGGGGTAATTTTATCTTTGGGACTGGTTTCGCCAACAATTTAAGTTTCAAAACTATATTGTCAAGAAACTCTGTTGATGCCCCTATTTATCCAAGAAATGGTTCACAAACTTCATTGTCGTTACAACTAACACCGCCATATTCAAAATTTGATGGTAGAGAAAGCTATGATGAATTAAGCAATCAAGATCGTTATCGTTTTATTGAGTTCCACAAATGGAAATTTAACTCATCATGGTTTACATCTTTAACGAGTAAACTAGTCATGAATACAAAAGTTGGTTTTGGTTACTTGGGCTCTTATGATAATAGTTTAGGGCAATCTCCATTTGAACGATTTTATTTAGGAGGTGATGGATTGAGTGGGTTTAACTTGGACGGTAGTGAAATAATTGCTTTAAGAGGATATGGAGATAGAGCTTTATCACCAAGTATAGGAGCTTCTGTTGTTAGTAAATATACCATGGAATTACGTTATCCTTTATCATTAAATCCTACGGCTACAATTTATGGCCTAGGTTTTGTAGAGGCGGGAAACTCATGGTTTGATTTCGATGACTTTTCTCCATTTGAAGTTCGAAGATCAGCCGGTGTAGGTGTAAGAATTTACATGCCGTTCTTTGGCTTATTGGGATTAGATTGGGGATATCGATTTGATGACATTCCAGGAGTTACCGATCCGACAAAGAAAACAGAATTCCACTTTACAATTGGTGGAAATATTGGTGGATGGTAATTGGATTTAAAAAATTAAACTGATTAATATGAAACGAATCGCATTTATTGTATTATTGTTGCTAAGTATTGGCAATATATATGCTCAAAAGTTTGCATATATAGATACAGAGTATATATTGCAAAACATTCCAGACTACAAGGAAGCTCAAAAGCAACTAGATGGTTTTTCTTCGCAATGGCAAAAAGAAATTGAAGCTAAGCAGAAGAAAATTGAGAAAATGTATCAAGACTATCAGGCAGAAGAAATTCTACTGACTGAGCAAATGAAGAATAAAAGAAGAGAAGACATTCTTGAAAAAGAGCAAGAAGTAATCGAGTTCAAAAAAGAAAAATTTGGAATTGATGGAGAGTTGTTTAAAAAACGAAAAGAACTTGTTAAACCAATTCAAGAAAAAATATATAAAGCAGTGCAAGAAACTGCAAATGTTAGTAAATATGCAATAATTTTTGATAAAGCTAGTGGGCTTTCAATGGTCTATTCTAATCCTAAATACGACAAAAGTGATGATGTATTAAGAAGAATGGGCTTTAAGCCTGGAAGTGAAAAATAAATAGTAAATAGATAATAAAGTAAAACCCTAAACAAGATGAAAACAATGAAGAACATATTATTAATAGCAGTTATGGTGTTATCAACATCAGTTTTTGCACAAAAATTAGGTCACATCAACTCAAACGAGTTATTGTTGGCAATGCCTGAGAGAAATGCTGTGGAGCAACAAATTAAGTCTTATGCACAAGAATTAGAAACTCAATTGGGAACAATGTCAAAAGAGTATCAAGCAAAAGTTCAAGATTATCAAGCAAAAGAAGCTACCATGACCGATGCAATCAAGAAAGATAAAATCAAGGAAATCACAAATCTTGAAACAAGAATAACAGAGTTTCAACAAACAGCTCAAAATGATTTGCAAAACAAAGAAGAGTCGCTCTTAAAACCGATTATTGACAAAGCGAAAAAGGCGATTGAAGATGTAGCAAAAGAAAATAATTACACATACATTTTTGATTCAGGAGTAGGGGTATTACTTTACCAAAAAGATTCTGATGATATTATGCCAATGGTAAAAAAGAAATTAGGTTTGTTATAAGCACAATTTTAAATAATTTAGGAAGCAGTTTATTTTAATAAATAAACTGCTTTTTTTATATGGATAATCTAGCAAAACAAGCAATTGGAGTATTTGACTCTGGAGTAGGTGGAACTTCGATTTGGAAAGAAATTCACAAACTTTTACCGAATGAAAATACAATTTATTTAGCCGATAGTAAAAATGCCCCTTATGGTATAAAATCTAAAAGCGCAATTCGTGATTTATGTGTAAAAAACACCGACTTACTTTTAGAAAAAGGCTGTAAGATTATAGTTGTTGCGTGTAATACTGCAACAACAAATGCCATTAGCTTTTTAAGAGAAAAGTACAATGTGCCGTTTATTGGGATAGAACCAGCAATTAAACCTGCAACGTTAAATTCTAAAACCAAGAAAGTGGGAATTTTAGCTACAAAAGGAACACTTTCGAGTGAATTGTTTTTAGAAACCTCATCCATATACAGTAAAGGAATAACTTTAATTGAACAGCATGGATCTGGAATTGTAGAACTAATTGAAGGTGGGAAGATTGACTCAAAAGAAATGAGCACTTTATTGCACTATTATCTTCAACCGATGATAGATGCGAACATCGATTATTTAGTTTTAGGCTGCTCTCATTATCCCTATTTAAAACCACAACTAGAATTAATACTACCAGATTATGTTCAAATCATTGATTCGGGGCATGCTGTTGCAAGACAAACAAGAGCTGTGCTTGAAGCAAATAATTTATTGAATGAACAGAGTGAATACCCAGAAATTCAATTTTTTACCAATCAAAATCCTACTGTGCTTAGTGAATTAATAGGAAAGCATTACTCCATTACAGAGTTGGATTTCTAATCTTCTTTAAACCAAGATGAATAGGTTAGATAATTATCGGCTATTCTTTTAATTTCTCCAGTTCTTAAATCAGGACTTACTTGCTTTACCAATTTAGCCGGAACACCCGCATAAATAGAACCAGCTGCAATGTGAGTTCCTTGTAAAACCACCGCTCCAGCAGCCACGATAGAACCACTTTCAACCACAACGTCATCCATAACAATAGCGCCCATTCCAATTAAAACATGATCATGTATGGTGCAACCATGAACGATAGCATTGTGCCCTATCGAAACTGAGTTCCCAATTGTTGTGGGCGACTTTTGATATGTACAATGGATTACAGCCCCATCTTGTACATTCACTTGGTTTCCCATCTTTATATAATGCACATCGCCCCTAATCACGGCATTAAACCACACACTACAATCATTTCCCATTTCCACTTCGCCAATAATTGTAGCATTTTCGGCAAAGTAGCAATTAGTCCCTTTTTTTGGAGTTTTACCCCTTACAGTTTTAATTAAAGCCATTTCTATATTCTTATCTAACAAAGCTAATAATGATTTGATTATTAAACCCAAATTTTGAAATCGTAGAGGTATTCCTTTTCGAATTAAATGAATTAGTATCGTTAGCTCATACTATACAACTCTATAAATATATAGCTACGGCATGTATAATTGGGTAAACTCTGAATTAGAAAATCACTTTTACGATAAACTAATTACAAGGCATTTTGTTATTTAGCTTTTGTATCAAAATGCTTGTATTTTTTTAATCGATTAAGCCATTTTAATTTCTAATGCATAATTCGGGTTAAATTTGCCAAAAAAATGACTATGGAAAAAGCAATAGCTCCCCACAATATATACGCCGAAAGTACTCCTAATCCTGCCACCATGAAATTTGTTTCCAACAGATACCTTGTTATCGATGGACAAGTTTATGAATATGGCTTAGAGGATGACTTAGAAAATTCGCCTTTAGCAAGTAAGCTTTTAAATTTCCCTTTTATCTCTAAAGTTTTTATCGCAAGCAATTTTGTAACCATTACTAAAACGGATATTATTGAGTGGGAAGATGTAATACATCAGCTGAGAGATTTTATAGGTGATTTTCTAAACTCAAATGGTGTTGTTATTAAAAAATCGTCAACTGAGATAGAACCGGAGCTTAAAAAGTCAACTATTGCCACACCTAAAAGAGAAGTATTAGAAGGTATTGATGCAAAAATAGCTGATATCTTAGATGAGTATATTCGCCCTGCAGTAGAAAGTGACGGTGGAGCTATCCATTTTCATTCTTATGATGAGGGAAAAGTTAGTGTTGTTTTAAAAGGAGCATGTAGTGGCTGTCCTTCTTCTACCATGACCTTAAAAGCAGGGATAGAAAATATGTTGAAGGAAATGTTACCTGGACAGATAAATGAGGTGATTGCTATAAACGGCTAAATCTTTTATTATCTATAATCTCAACTATTTGATTATTTTTATTCAAAATTAGAATCATGAAACGAGTTTTATTTCTACTGCTTCTTACACCTATATTTCTAACCGCACAGGTAAGTATAAATAGTTCACATATGCCTATTAATGGTGATACTATTCGCTACAGTGTTGCGGTTTTAGATACTTCAGTGTTATTAAATTATCAAAATGCAGGTGCAAATTTAACTTGGAATTTTGATAGCTTAGTAGCTTTAAGACAAGGTGTTTCAGAACATAAAGCTTCTTCTCAAACTCCCTATTCTTTTTTTGTGCCGAATAAAGTAGGTAAAAAAATTGCAGACACCTTGGCTCTGGGTCCAGTAGAACTTTACAATTTATATGATTTTAGTGAAACCACTTCAAGTGTTTATCGAACAACTCATCGTGGGTTTACACTAGCTGCTTTCCCATTTCCTATAGCACAATCTTTTCAAGATAAAGATGAAGTTTATCAATTTCCCTTAAACTTTTTAGATCGAGATAGTTCTACTTTTAAATTTGAGTTTTCAAATGCTTTAGCAGGTGCTTATATTATTAATCAAGGGTATCGAATAAATCAAGTAGATGCTTGGGGAACTATAAAAACCCCTTTTGGCACATTTAGTTGTATTAGAGTGATAACTGATATTGTTAGTTCAGATTCAATAAGTTTTAGTGGGACGAATTTCGGTTTAAGCACACACAGAAGAGAGTATAAATGGCTTAGCCCACAATTAAGAATTCCTGTTTTAACAGTGTCAGGTATTGTAGCTGCAGGAATATTTGTTCCAGCAACCGTAGAATACAGAGATAGTGTTAGGAATGTGCCTTCTATTTTTGCTCCAACCGCTTTGTTTAATGCCAATCCTACTACATATGAAGTAAACGATACTGTTGAATTTAACAACTTGAGCATTAGTTTTAAAAGTGCATCTTACAAATGGAATATAACACCAAATAAATTCCAATATATAAACAATACTTCTGCTACTACTGATAGTTTGTTTGTTCAATTTACTGATACTGGTTATTATGATGTGCAATTGATAGCTAGAAATTCGGATGGAGCTGATACCCTTTTACGTAAAAAATACATAAAGATAAATGAGCCTAACAGTGTGCGAGAAATAATTGTAAATAAAGATTTTGAATTGTATCCTAATCCATTAAAGAAAGGAAGCCTTGCTTATGTTAAGTTTGAAGATCAGCTTGCAATTCAGGCCGCATCTATATTAGATATAAATTCGAAATTGGTTGAAAACATTAAGTTGAATAATAAATTACCCTTAAATTTTGTAGTGCCAAACATTAAGTCGGGATATTATATATTGCAATTAAAAACCGAACAAGGGATTATATTTAAGAAAATTATGATTCTTGAATGAGGCAGATTAGTTTACTCTACCTCGTTTGTGTTTTTAGCTTGCTGAAAGCACAAACTTTACCAGCCAATGTAACATATACTTATAGTGAATTAATTTCAAACTATGAAGCGCTAGCTTCGGCACATGCCGAAGCCAAGTTGGTTGAAATAGGAAAAAGTGATGTTGGCAAACCGATACACCTTTTAATAATCTCAAAAGAAGGGATTGAGAAACCAGAAGATTTAAAAGACAATTCCAGAAGTGTTGTTTTCATCAATAATGGAATTCACCCCGGAGAAGCTTGTGGAATCAATGCTTCTTTTGAATTAGCTCAAGAGATTTTAAAAAACAAAGAAACAAATCAAGAGCTATTTGAAAATACAGTACTTCTAATCATTCCTGTTTATAATGTCGGTGGAATGCTAAATAGAGGGTCATTTAGTCGGGCAAATCAAAATGGACCAAAAGAATATGGCTTTCGAGGAAATGCAAAAAACTTAGATTTAAACCGTGATTTTATTAAGTGTGATTCTAAAAATGCAAAAACATTTAATCGTGTATTTACAAGCTGGAATCCCGATATTTTTATTGACACACACACAACAAATGGATCTGATCATCAATATACCCTTACCATAATTGCTAGCCAAAAAGATAAGTTAAATCCAATTATTGGAGAATTTATGAATGAAAAGATGCTTCCAGGTGTATATACATCTTTGAAGCAAAAAGGAGTGGAAACTACACCTTATGTTTATTCTATACATAATAGTCCTGATAGTGGTATTATGGGCTTTCTAGAAACACCACGTTATTCATCAGGCTACGCAGCATTATTTAATTGTTTTAGTTTTATTACTGAAGCGCATGTTTATAAGCCTTTTCAAGAGCGAGTGAATCATACCAAAGTATTTTTAGAATCAATGATTCACTTTGCAATTAAGAATAACTCAGACATAAAAGAGGCTAGAAAACGTGCAAATGAGTATAGTTTAAAGCAATCAACTTTTTCTTTGAATTGGACTTTAGACACTTCAGTTTATTCAAAAATTGACTTTAAAGGATATGAAGTTATAAATCGAAAAAGTGAAGTAACTGGACAAGAAATGAGATTTTATGACACTCAAAAACCATATAATAAATCAATAAAAAACTACAATACATATAAAGCCATTATTTCTGTTACTAAACCTAAGTTTTATGTTTTTTCTCAGGCTTATGATGAGGTGATTAATCGCTTAGAGTGGAACAAAATTGATTATCAAACCATTCTTTCGGACACTATCATGCAAGTAGAGGCTTATTATATTGAAGATTATAAATCTCCAAAAAGTCCTTATGAGGCACACTTTCTTCACTCAGCTATACAAGTAAGAAAGGAGACACAAAAAATCCAGTTTTTTAAAGGAGATGTTTTAGTTGCAAGCAATCAAAAAAACATCTACTACTTGATGCATGTGATGGAGCCGCAGTCGGTTGATGGTTTTTTTGCATGGAATTTTTTTGATGGAGTATTGCAACAAAAAGAATGGTTTTCAGATTATGCATTCGAACCCATAGCAGAACAGATGCTAAAAGAAGATAAAGATTTGGCAAAAGAATTTAGAATAAAAAAAGAAAATGACTCTGAATTTAGAACAAATAATTTTGCTCAATTGTATTATATCTACAAGCGATCAAGGTATTTTGAAAAATCAGCTTATAGATTCCCAATTTATAGAATAGAAATAAAATAATTATATGAAAAGATCTCCAATTGATAGAATTTTAATGCCTGTAGATAATTTGCTGAAAAACAAGCCGATATCAGGCATATTGCTTTTTGTTTCTGTGATTGCATCTTTAATTTGGGTTAATTCACCATATGCGCAATCCTACCATGACTTATGGCATGTACATTTCAAAATAGGCATTGGGGACTTTATACTAGATAAGCCTCTCCACTTGTGGATAAATGATGGGTTGATGGCCATTTTTTTCTTTGTTGTTGGTTTAGAAATTAAACGAGAAATACTCGCAGGAGAATTATCAACTATAAAACAAGCAACGCTACCTATTGCAGCAGCAATAGGTGGAATGGCTGTTCCGGCGCTAGTTTTTATGTTTTTTAATATCAATAGCGAATCCGAGTCTGGTTGGGGAATACCCATGGCGACAGACATAGCCTTTGCATTGGGTGTGCTCTCACTTCTTGGAAAAAGAGTTCCTCTGAGTTTGAAAATTTTCTTGACGGCATTAGCTATTGTTGATGACCTTGGTGCTGTATTAGTAATCGCTTTTTTTTATACCGAAAATTTGCTCTTGATTTATCTAGAATATGGGCTAGTTTTCTTCCTGATTTTAGCCTTTGCAAACTGGATGGGTGTAAGAAATGTAATGTTTTATGCCATAGTTGGGATATGTGGTTTATGGGTGGCTTTTCTGTTCTCGGGGGTGCATGCAACCATTGCAGGTGTTTTATTGGCAATGACAATACCGGCTAAAGCTAAAATAAACAAGTCTAATTTTTTAACACAGATTGGAGTTTTATTAGAGCGGTTTAGAATTGCAAAAAATCTTGACGGGGCATTTGTAAGTGAAGAACAACAAGAAATTTTAGAAGAAATAAAAGAAATTAGAGCCGATGTAGAAACTCCGTCTCAAAAACTTGAATATGCATTACACCCATTAGTCTCTTTTATTATTTTACCACTTTTTGCTTTGAGTAATTCAGGAATTGTACTAGATGGAGATATTTTTGAAGTGCTAACTAACAATCTTAGCTTAGGGATTATTCTAGGGCTTATTGTTGGAAAATTTCTTGGAATTTTTGGATTTACTACGATACTGATTAAACTTGGTGTTGCAAAATTGCCTAAAGGAACAAACTGGGGTATTTTGGCAGGTGCTGCAATAATGGGAGGAATCGGATTTACGATGAGTATTTTTATTTCAGATTTAGCTTTAAATGATCAAGAAATGAAAGACCAAGCAAAAATGGCTATTTTATTAGCATCGTTTTTATCAGGTTTAATTGGGTTTTTAATTATAAAATATTCCATTAAACCAAAAAGCATTAGCGAAACGGCTGATGAATTATAATTCATTTTTTATAGAGCGTATAAATTTGGTAATGTGTAAATTTGCCCAATCTAATGCTTTTACTAAAGAACAAATAATCTACCTTAATGAGTGATCAAATTAAGCACGAATGCGGCATTGCATTTATCCGATTACGAAAACCATTAGCATATTACCTTGAAAAATACGGCACGGCAACTTATGGCTTAAACAAGTTGTATCTCCTCATGGAGAAACAACACAATAGAGGCCAAGATGGTGCTGGAGTTGCAAACATTAAGCTAGATGTTAGCCCGGGAGAAAGGTATATAAGCAGGGTTCGTTCGAATGATGCTCAGCCGATTAAGGAAATTTTTGCAAAAATAAACGGACGTTTACAAGAAGTGCAGGATGAGAATCCAGCATTGTTGAAAGACGTAGATTATTTAAAAAAGAACGTTGGATTTACTGGAGAGGTGCTTTTAGGTCATTTGAGGTATGGCACCTTTGGAAGAAATAGCATAGAAAATTGTCATCCTTTTTTAAGACAAAATAATTGGATGACAAGAAACCTTGTTGTTGCAGGTAACTTTAACCTTACCAATGTTGACGAATTATTTAATCTTTTAGTGCAGGTAGGTCAACATCCTAAAGAAAGTTCAGATACGGTAACCGTTCTCGAGAAAATAGGACATTTTCTAGACTTAGAAAACCAAAAATTATATAAAAAATACAAAACTTTAGGCTATTCAAAATACGATATCTCAGGATTGATAGCGAAGAACATGAAGGTACATCGTATTCTTAAAAATGCATCAGAAGATTGGGATGGCGGCTATACTATGGCAGGCATGATTGGTCATGGAGACGCATTTGTTCTAAGAGATCCTTCAGGAATTAGACCAGCTTTTTATTATGAAGATGAGGAAGTTGTGGTGGTTACGTCTGAACGACCTGCTATACAAACAGCTTTTAATGTACCTATATCAAAAATTCAAGAAATTGAACCTGGGCAAGCTATAATTATAAAAAAAGACGCATCAATTTACCTTAAGAAAATTAGAGAACCACTTAAAAAAACAGCTTGTTCCTTCGAACGGATTTATTTTTCTCGAGGTAGTGATAAAGACATCTATCAAGAACGAAAAGAGCTTGGTCGATCTATAGTTCCTGAAGTATTAAAAGGGATAAACAATGATGTAAAAAACTCAGTTTTTTCATTTATTCCAAATACAGCAGAAACTGCATTTTACGGAATGGTAAATGGAATAGAAAGTTACCTAAACCAAGTAAAAAAGAAAAAAATATTAGAATTGGGGTCTAACCCTGATGAAAAAAAACTAGAGGAGATTCTTTCAATTCGAGCTAGAGTAGAAAAAATAGCAATCAAAGACGCTAAGCTAAGAACGTTTATTACTCAAGACGAAGCTCGAGATGACTTAGTTACGCACATTTATGATATAACTTATGGTGCTGTAAAAGAGGGGCAAGACAATCTAGTCATAATTGATGATTCTATTGTTAGGGGAACAACCTTAAAGCAAAGTATTTTAAGAATTTTAGACCGTTTAGGACCAAAGAAGATTGTTATAGTATCTTCTGCGCCTCAAATTCGATATCCAGATTGTTATGGAATAGATATGGCTAAACTTGGAGATTTTATTGCTTTTCAAGCAGCAATAGAATTGTTAAAAGACAACGGGAAGGAAAAATTAATTAAAGATGTTTATAAACTCTGTAAAGCACAAGTTGATCTTCCCGCAAATGAAATTCGAAACTATGTAAAAGAAATATACAAGCCATTTACTGCTGAAGAAATTTCTTTAAAGATTTCAGAACTTTTAACACCAACAGGAATTAATGCAGAAGTTCAGATCATATATCAAACCATAGCTGGCCTGCATGCTGCGGTTCCAGAGCATTCTGGTGATTGGTATTTTACAGGCAATTACCCAACACACGGTGGAAATAGAGTTGTAAATAAGAGTTTTATCAATTTTTATGAAGGGAAAGACGAAAGGGCATATTAATCCATATACTTTTATAAAATTCAAATCGTTTAAATCAATCTTCCTAAAAATTAAATAATACTATATTTGTTTCAAATGGTAACAACCCCAATATATGGATTTTAAAGCTGGAGAACTACTCTCTCAAATAGAATTTCCTCATGATTTAAGGGCTAAAATTAATAGAGCTCAATTGCCTCAATTATCTAAGGAATTAAGAGATTTTATCATAGATATCGTGTCTGTTAAAGGTGGGCATTTTGGAGCTAGTTTAGGGGTTGTAGAACTAACAGTAGCTATACATTATGTATTTAACACACCAGAAGACCAAATAGTCTGGGATGTTGGACACCAAGCTTATGGGCATAAAATCCTTACTGGTAGAAGAAACGTTTTTCATACAAATCGAATTTATAAAGGGATTAGCGGCTTTCCTAAACGTAGTGAAAGCATTTATGACACATTTGGTGTTGGCCATAGTTCAACGTCTATTTCTGGTGCTTTGGGTATGGCCGTTGGCTCTAGAATTCAAAACAATCGAGAAAGACAACATGTCGCCGTAATTGGTGATGGAGCAATGACCGCAGGTTTGGCTTTTGAAGGCTTAAACCATGGCGGAGTTGAAGATTCAAACTTATTGGTTGTTCTAAATGACAATTGCATGTCGATTGACCCGAATGTAGGAGCACTAAAAGAATACTTAACGGATATCACTACTTCTCATACTTACAATAAGGTAAAAGATGAGATTTGGACGCTACTTGGGAAGGTTTCAAAATTTGGACCCAATGCTCAAGCCATTGTTCAGAAAATTGAAAATGGGTTAAAGTCAGCAGTTTTAAAACAAAGTAATTTATTTGAATCGTTGAATTTTAGATACTTTGGACCTATAGACGGGCATGATGTAACTCACTTGGTTGAGGTATTGTCGGATTTAAAAAATATACCTGGACCAAAAATATTACACATTGTAACCACCAAAGGAAAGGGCTATGATTTAGCTGAAAAAGATCAAACAAAATGGCATGCTCCAGGCTTATTTAATAAAGAAACAGGGGAGATTATTAAAGTAACCCCAAAAGACCCACAACCACCAAAATATCAGGATGTATTTGGCCACACGATTGTTGAATTAGCCGAAAAAAACGAAAAAATTGTTGGAGTTACTCCAGCTATGCCATCGGGAAGTTCTATGAATATTATGATGGAAGCCATGCCAGATAGAGCTTTTGATGTTGGAATTGCCGAACAACATGCCGTTACATTTTCAGCAGGTTTAGCAACAACCGGTATCTTACCATTTTGCAATATCTATTCCTCTTTTATGCAAAGAGCCTTTGACCAAGTTGTACATGATGTTGCATTGCAAAACTTAAGCGTAGTTTTTTGCCTTGATAGAGCTGGATTTGCCGGCGCTGATGGCCCAACACATCACGGAGCCTATGACATTGCCTACATGAGGTGCATTCCAAACATGGTAATTGCTTCTCCTATGAATGAAGAAGAATTACGAAACCTAATGTTTACATCGCAAGCAGATGAATGTGGCCCCTTTGTAATAAGATATCCTAGGGGAGAAGGAGTTATGCCAAGTTGGAAAACACCATTTAAAAAAATTAAGATAGGTACAGGAAGAAAAATAAAATCTGGGAATGACATTGCTATATTGAGCATTGGACATATTGGAAATTATGCACTAAAGGCAATTCAAGAATTAGAAGAATCTAATATTGATGCAGCTTTATACGATATGAGATTTGTAAAACCTTTAGATGAAATTTTATTGCACGAAGTATTTTCGAAATTTGATAAAATAATTACCGTTGAAGATGGATGTTTGCAAGGCGGTATGGGCAGCGCAATTATAGAATTTATGGTTGACCACGGTTATCATGCTAAAGTTCAGCGATTAGGAATTCCTGATAAAATAATTGAACATGGGTCGCAAGACCAATTATATGCTGAATGTAATTTTGATGTTGTGGGTATAAAAAAAGCAGCTATAGAAATGTTAGGGAAACAAATTGATGAGCAAAAAGCTAGCGCCTAACCTTTTAGAATCAACAGTTTACTTTTTATTTTATATATTTACCAACTGTTGCACTTAGGCAATCGTTCTATCATCAAACAATTAAAATTTATAATGATGAAAAAAATTACCTTTTTATTTAGCTTTTGTTTACTGATGGTAATCAGTTTAAGCACTCAAGCACAAAACTGTCAAGCATATTTTTATAGCTATAGTAATGGCAGTGGTACTACCATGCAATTTGCAGATAGTTCTTGGACAGCAACTGGAAATTTAACTTATGCCTGGGATTTTGGCGATGGAGCTTCTTCCACATTATCTAACCCAAGCCATTCGTATAATCAAAACGGAATGTATTTAGTTTGCTTATCAATTACTTCAACAACAGGATGTAGAGATACCTACTGTGATACCATTCAAGTTGGTGGGATTATTATCAATCCTCCTTGTCAAGCATATTTCTATTATAATACTGATACTCTAAATAATGCTTATTTCACAGGCCAAGCGACGGGTGGTACAGCACCATTTACTTATTCTTGGGATTTTGGAGATGGGAGTCCTGTTTCAACTCAAGCTACCCCTACTCACTTATATAATAGTCCTGGAGCTTATGGAGTAACTTTTAGTGTAGTTGATACAAACGGGGTGACTTGTATGGCCTACGATACTGTTTATGTTAATTATTGTAATGCTTACTTTATAGCATCAACCCCAAGTGCCACAGGAGCTGTAAGCTTTACAAACTATTCTGCAAATCCTTCGTATGGAGTAAGTTATTGGTGGAATTATGGAGATGGAAGCAACTTGGATTATCGAAAAAATGGCTCTCATACTTATACAGCCTCTGGGACTTATAATGTTACTTTAAATTCATATGATTCTTTAAATAGTTGCTTTAGTACTTACACCGATAGCATCATTGTTAACATAAATACACAACCTCAGGGCTGTAGTGCAAGTTATTATGTGGCATTAGATTCTTCTGCAAGCTTTAAAGTGATATTGTATAATACTTCTAGCAATGCAAGCTCACACACTTATTTTTGGGACTTTGGTGACGGAACAACAGGTTCAGGAAGAATTCCACAACACCAATATCAGAATTTTGGCTCTTATGTAGTTTGTCTAACCATTACAGATAATCAATTACAGTGTACTTCTACCTTTTGTGATACAGTTGGAATGGATTCTTTAGGAAGATTAAAATCACAAGGCTTTGGTTTAGAGGTTCGAATCCCAACTACAGTTGGCGTTGAAGAAAATGTGACTTTGGAAACATTGAGTATTTATCCTAATCCAGCTACGAATCAAATTTCGATTGATTTGCGAAATTCAAGTGAGCGAGTTGAAATTCAAATTGTAGATATTTCTGGTAAGGAAGTTGTTTCTAAACATAGAACAAATTCAGGTTCAGTAGAAACGATAGATATCAGCAAGTTAAACTCAGGGTTTTATTTTATGATATTAAATGATGGAAACAAAAGAAGAGTAGAAAAAATAGTTGTAAATAACTAGCTTTTTACACAAGATGTAGAGCCCGTAGTCTTAGGATTACGGGCTTTTTTTTTAATTACCCCAACCAATTAGGACTTCTTTCCGTCTTAACTAAAACACTTATTAAATGAAGAAAAAACTCATATTAATAATGTCACTTCTAAGTTTATTTCTAATAAAAAGTAGTGCTCAAAATTGTCAAGCATACTTTTATAGCTATAGTGGAGGTGGTACAACTATGCAGTTTTCTGATAGTTCATGGACTAATTCAGGAAACTTAATTTATGCTTGGGATTTTGGTGATGGAGGAAGCTCTACTCTTTCGAATCCAGGGCATACTTACAACCAAAATGGATTGTATGTCGTTTGCTTATCCATTATCTCTACGACTGGTTGTAGAGACACTTATTGTGATACCATTCAAGTTGGAAGCATCGTAAATCCTCCTTGCTCTGCTTCATTCACCTATACTACAGATACGACTAATTATGTTTATTTCACAAGTATTACAGGTGGCTTAGCTCCTTTAACTTATCAGTGGGACTTTGGAGATGGAAGCGTTTCTTCTCAAGCAAACCCAATTCATGGATATAATAATTCAGGTGTCTATGTTGTGAGTTTAACCGTAAATACAGCCAATGGATTGTCGTGTAATATGATCGATAGCGTATTTGTAAATAGTTGCGAGGCTATATTTACTTCTAATATATCAGGTTCTGGCTCTGTTAATTTTACAAACCAATCTATAGTGCCACCACAAACTACTTTTGCTTGGGACTTTGGCGATGGAAGCCCTAGAGTATATCAAAGAAATGCGACTCATACATATTTAAACTCAGGTACGTATGTTGTTAGTTTATCAACTTTTAATGCATCGAACAATTGTTCAGATACTTATAAAGACACGATAAATATTAATGTACCACCAAATTGTGTTGCTGGATATACTTACACGATTTCTAACGCTACCGTAAGTTTTACAAACACAGCAAGTAATTATAATTCGATTAAATATGTATTTGGTGATGGTGATTCTTCTAGTCTTCCAAACCCAGTTCATACTTATGCTCAAAGTGGAACATATGTCGTGTGGCAAATAGTAAAAAAGCTTTCATGTGTAGATGTTTTTACTGATACAATTACTGTCAGTATCTCTCCTGCATGCCAAGCAGGTTTTAATTATACAGTCAACCAAGGTTCAGTACAATTTAGCAGCACAGCTCAAAATTACAGCAGTATTTTTTATGATTTTGGTGATGGTAGCACATCCAATCAACCGAATCCTTCACATACATATTTGCAAAATGGAAATTATCTTGTTTGTCAAACGGTAAGCAATTCAAATGGATGCAGCGATACATTTTGCGATACAATTTCTGTGAATATCTCGCAGCCATGTCAAGCCGATTATGGGTATTTCTTATCTCAAGATACTTTAATGATTCAAAATTTAGCTCAAAATTTTGATTCGCTTCTATATGATTTTGGTGATGGAAACTATAGCACTTTGCTCAACCCTACACATATATATAGTCAAGCAGGAACTTACATTGTTTGCCAAACAGTTTACAATTCGAATGGCTGTTCAGATACAAAGTGTGATACTTTATTAGTTGCTATCAACACCTGTAATGCTGGGTTTACTTACCAACAACAAGGAGATTCGATTTATTTTTATAACACTGCTACAAACTATACCAGCATACAATATGATTTTGGCGATGGCTCAAGTTCAAGTCAGGCCAACCCCTTACACCATTACACCAATAGCGGAACTTATGTAGTGAAACAAACCGTATTAAACATTTCTAGATCATGTGTAGATGTGTTTAGAGATACTATTTCAGTAAGTGTTTCCACTTCTTGTTTTGCAAATTTTCAAATTGGAATAGACACAAACAATATTGGAACACTGTACCTCATTAATACATCTTCAAACGATAAAACCCACAGTTACAGTTGGTCTTTTGGTGATGGTAGCTTTGACATTGGAAGATTGCCTACTCACGTTTACCAAAATTATGGTCCTCATGAAGTTTGTTTAACCATTTATGATACCGTTATGAATTGCACTTCAACTTATTGCGATACTGTTGGATTAGACTCAACTGGCAAAATAGTAAAATCAAGAGGCTATACAATCAAGGTTTTGGAAGGCGATTTTATTGGGGTAGAAGAATCGAATCCATTAAGCAAATTATCTATTTACCCGAATCCTGTTGTTGATGCTATTCGCTTTAATATCAAGATGAATGAATCATATTTCTATCAGCTATTCAACATAAATAGCCAAGTTATGACCGAAGGAAAAATGCATGGGAACATTATTAATTTATCAGAGCTTAAAGCAGGAGTTTATTTTATTCGGATTAGTAATGGTAAGGAGTCGATTGTAAAAAAGTTAATCAAACAAAACAAGTAGTAGAGGTCTCAATGAAGATAGAAAAATCCTTGTTAGAAGCTTGTTTAAAACAAGAGAGAGTTGCTCAAAATCAACTTTACAAGGAGCTATTTTCTTATCTTATGAATATTTGTATGCGTTATAAAAACGACTACGATACTGCAGGTGCTAGTTTAAACGCCATTTATTTAAAAATACTAAACAACCTCGACCGATTTGAACATCAAGATTCTTTTATTGCTTGGATAAAGAGAATTGCAGTAAATCATTTGATAGACGAATACAGAAAAGAAAAACGAGAGCGGAGTAAATTGAGTTTTTCTGACAAAGAACAGTGGGGAGTCAAGCAAGCTACATACCATACTAGAGAAGCTGAAATGGAATCAGAATATTTATTACAAATGATAAAAAAGTTACCTGAAGCATCTGCTCAGGTTTTTAATTTATACGCTATAGATGGATATAAGCATCGTGAAATTGCAGAAATGCTAGACATGAATGAAAACACCTCTAAGTGGCATTTAAGAGAAGCAAGAATTAAGCTAAGAGCTATGCTTGAAGTTTATCATGAAAAAACATAATTATGGAAGAAAAAAACAACATAGATGAGCTTTTCCAACAGGGTTTAAAACAAGATTTTCAATACGATGAAAACTTGTGGAATCAAGTAGAAAGTAGCTTACCTAACGCATCAAAATCTCATAGAGGGTTTTGGCACTTTCAATTAAATAGCCTTTGGGTTTTAGCTTTGTTGTCAATATCTATGATCTTAAAAACAGATACTGACATTGATGTAAAACCTAAGTTATCAATAAACGAGAATGAATCGATAAACACTGAGAATACTCAGCTTTCGAGTTTAAGTGAAGTAGATACAAAGCAAGTACGCATTGAAAATAAAACAATTAAACCCATTGAAAACAATTCAAAAGGCAATGCCTTAACAGCAAACACCAATCAACAAATTAGTCTTACGAATATCGCAAGCCGTGAATCAGGAGTTAGCAATACAACAGGAATTAGCCAAAAAATTGATCGCTTAAAGCGAAAAGACAAGACTTTGGTTTTACCCAAGAATACCGCAATTATGAACTCCGAATTAATGGTAGCTGAGGTCGAATTAACACTTGAACCGCTTTTTCTATTAAATAGTTTGCCGTATAGATATGAAAAGCAAGAAATAATTCAAGCAAAAGGAGTTGAAAACAAAAACAAGCTATATAAAAAGCGCCAATATTATTATGAAATAGAGGCGAGTAGAAGTGTGGTTTTAAACAAAGAAGTTTCTATACAAAACCCAACACTAGAAAGCTATCGAATTCAAGCGGAGAAATCAAACTCCTCAACCAATGTTGGGATAAACCTATTGACCAATTATCAATTTTTACAATTTGGTATTGGTATTCGCCATAGTAAATACAGCGAAAGAGTTAGTTATCAGGTTAATGCTTCAGGAATTGGGTATGATGTTAGTTTTGACACCAGCTATTATGTAGTAAATGGAAACTACAATAGCAATGGAGTTCCAGTTATTTTAATTCGCCAAGAGGTTGAGCGAATTGAAACCGAAAAAGGAATTACGGTAAGTAAAGATGTCTTTTTTCGGAATGAGTTTGAGCGAATTCAAGTGCCCATTATAGTTGGAGCTCAAAAATTCATTGGTCGCTTCTATGGAAATATTAGAACCTCAATTAATTTGAATTATTCACTTCAACAATCTGGAGCCTACATTTCAAATGATTTCAATCGGATCAATTCTTTTGAGGAAGGCAATCAAATTAAGCAGTTTGTAATCAGCAACACCTATGCGGCAAGTATTGGCTATTCATTGAATGAATTTGTATTAATAGGTACTCGGTTTAACTATGAAAAGGATTTAAATTCTTTTACAAAAGAGTATTCCAGCAAGTTTAACCAGTATGGTTTAGGGCTTTGGTTGATGTGGCGACCTCAATAGTCTTTCATGAATAACCGAACTCAGGTTTATAGAATTCAATTATCTTTGTCCGAAAGAGATAACAAATGATTTTAGTTACAGGAGGTACGGGATTAGTAGGGAGTCATTTATTGGCTAAACTCACTAAAACTGAAACTTCTGTCAGAGCGATTTATCGTTCAAAAAAATCAATAGAGAAAACTAAAATCGTTTTCAAGGCATTAAAAATTGATAATCAATTTGAGAAGATTGAATGGTATCAAGCAGATTTGTTAGATTATTTTGAATTAGAGAAAGCACTTGACTGCATCACGCATGTGTATCATGCAGCGGCAAAGGTTTCATTTTCATCCAATGATTTTGATGAATTGATGAAAGTAAATGTAGAAGGAACAGCACATCTCGTAAATTTAGCATTAGAAAAAGGAATACAAAAACTGTGTTATGTGAGCTCTGTGGCCTCTTTGGGTTCTTATCCGAATAACAAACCAACAGATGAAGAGGCGATCTGGCAGATGAATAAAAATACAAGCAATTATTCGGTTAGTAAATATTATGCAGAAAATGAAGTTTGGCGAGCTTCTGAAGAAGGCTTGAATGTGGTTATTGTTAATCCGGCTACAATTATTGGATTTGGCGATTGGCAGGAGAGCAGTACCGCAATTCTTAAAAAAGTATATGATGGCTTGTATTTTTATCCGAGTGGAGCAAATGGTTTTGTAAGTGTGAATGATGTAGTGAAAGCCATGGTTAAACTTATGAATGGCGATGTTAAAAATGAACGCTTTTTATTGGTTTCTAAAAACATGCGCTTTATTGATTTATTCACGATGATTGCAAAGGGCTTTAATCGAAAAGCACCTCAGAGATTAGTTTCAAAAAAACTTGCTCAAAGTTTAATTTACCTGGATTTCATAAGATCTAAGCTTACAGGAAAACCTATGGTTTTAACAAAAGAAAGTGTAGATACGGCTTATCGAACTAAAACTTTTTCCAGTCAAAAAATTAGAGAACAGCTAGGTTTTGAATTTGAAGATTTGGAGCTTAGTATTAAAGAGACTTGCGGACTTTATAAGAAGAATAAACCACAATAAGTATTTTTTATAAAAACGAAAATTTAGGACAACACAAAATGCAATACCTTGCTCTGGTCTTTTTTGTGTAACAAGATTTTTTTTCATTATCTTCGATAAACACAAATCAAAACAGTTCCAGTATCTCTATTTCCAACTTAAAACAGGGGTTTATATACTTAGTTTAGTGGTAAATGGTATTATCACAGATACAAAAACTGATGCAATCCAGTAAATTATGAGACATTTATTATTTATGTGTTTTAGTATAACTGGACATTCCCAATCGTCATCATCTGCTCAAATCACGCCTACATTTCCCGATACAATTTCGGTTAATGATACATTAGTATTTGAGACTCTTTCTGTTTTAAGGGATAATGGTAGGTCGCCTCATTTTTGTAGCCCCTTATATAATCAAACAGATTCGATAAAAGGCCAGACATTATTTTTGATTTAATCTTTGATTTTACAGGTGTTTGGCAGATGTCATGTTTTGGACGAAAAGATACCTTTGAGTATTACCCCTTGCAAGCAGGCAATTATAATCTTATATGCCATTGGAATTGGATAGATAATGGCAGTGCCCCACCATTAATCGGAAGTCGATACGGTTCAGATACTGTACAAATTCATGTTCAAAATGCGAATACAATACAAAAAATCAATAAAAGGAAATTTAATATCTATCCTAATCCAGTAAAAGATGTATTAACTATTGAGAACATAGGGCAAATAGAAAATATAGTTAAAGCTGAAATAGTGGATTTTAAAGGTCAAAAAGTTTTAGTACAAGAATTAGTGACTAATCAAATAAACGTTTCAAAAATATCAAAAGGAGCTTATTTTCTAAGGCTTATAAGCAGAGATAATATGGTGTTTCAAAAAAAGGTCATCATTTTATAATAGATATTGCAAAGTATAATTTCTAAGTTAAACCTTTCAGGATATAGTAAGATTTTCAAACAAGGTAATGACTTATACTTTGTGTTTCAGCCATAGTTTATTTATGAGTTAAATTGACTGCTCCTTGTGTAAGGGGTTTAAAAATGTAAACATCTAATTATATTGAAGAAAAAACCGTATTTTTTAACTAATTAGTAAAAAATACGGTTTTGTACCCGGAGCCGGGGTCGAACCGGCACGTCCGAAGACATTGGTGTTTGAGACCAACGCGTCTACCAATTCCGCCATCCGGGCAAATACTTGAAATTGGATTGCGAAATTATTCATTAGTTTTGATATCTTGAAATCAATTTTCATTTTTTATTCTATTGTGTGTAATATTTGTTTGGTATAGATTGAATTAATTGATAAATTTGCACCCCTTAAAATTCCGAGAAGAGACAATGACAAATGAAGTGAAAATTTTTTCAGGTTCTGCAAGTAAAGTACTTGCCGAGTCAATTGCTGAAGCAATGGGCAAAGAGCTTGGCAAATCAACTTTAAGTTATTTCTCAGACGGTGAATTTCAACCAGCTTTTGAAGAATCTGTTAGAGGATGTGATGTTTTTATCATACAGTCAACTCCTCCACCAACGGATAAATTATTCGAATTGCTTTTAATGGTTGATGCTGCTAAAAGAGCATCAGCTAAAAGAATTGTAGCAGTTATACCATATTTTGGTTTTGCAAGACAAGACAGAAAAGATCAACCGAGAGTTCCAATTGGTTCTAAGTTAATTGCAAACATGCTAACCGCAGCTGGAGTAAGCCGTGTAATGACCATGGATTTACATGCCGATCAAATTCAAGGCTTTTTTGAAGTGCCTGTAGATCATTTGTATGCATCTGCTGTTTTCTCAGAAGCGATTAAAGAATTGAAGTTACCTAACCTGATTATGGCTTCGCCTGATATGGGCGGTTCTAAAAGAGCATACGCTTATGCAAAACATTTAGAATGTGATGTTGTCGTTTGTTATAAACAAAGAAAAAAAGCCAATCAAATTGATAAAATGTTTGTGATTGGTGAGGTTGAAGGTAAAGATGTGGTGTTAATTGACGATATGGTTGATACGGCAGGCACTTTAACCAAAGCAGCAAATATTATGATGGAGAAAGGAGCTAATTCCGTTAGAGCCATCTGTACCCACGCTATTTTATCAGGTCAAGCTTATGAGCGAATTGAACAATCAGCCTTAACTGAGCTTATTGTTACAGATTCAATTCCTTTAAAACAAGAAAGTGATAAAATACGAGTTGTCAGTGTTGCTAAATTATTTGGCAAAGTGATTAATGCGGTACACAACTATGAGTCTATCAGCTCAAACTTTATATTTTAATTTTTTTTAATACTTAATCATAAATAGATCAAAATGAAATCTGTTGAATTAAAAGCTACTAGCCGAAGTGAAGTCAGAAAAAAGTCTGCACTAAAAGCACTAAGAAAGGAGGGTAGAGTGCCTGCTGTTGTATATGGCGCACAGAATAATATTAATTTCCACGTGGATGAAATTGCTTTTTCTAAGCTAATCCATACTGCGGATGTATTTTTTGTTGACCTAGTGATGGAAGACAAAACAATAAAAGCAGCAATTAAAGATGTACAGTTTGACCCTTTAACGGATAAAGCGATTCACATCGACTTCATTGAAGTAGTAGATAACAAACCAGTTACCATTGGTATTCCAGTTGAATTTACAGGAAAATCTATTGGTGTGCTAAATGGTGGTAAGCGTAGAGAAAAGCTTAGAAAAATCCTTTGCAAGGGCTTAGCGAAAGATTTACCAGAGGTCATTACAATTGATATTACCAAATTGAAAATTGGTCAAGATATCAAGGTGAAAGATATCTCTATTGAGAACGTTGAATTATTGAATTCTCCAAACGCAGTTATTATTGCAGTTAAAACTTCTAGAGTTGCTGTAGATATTGACGAAGAAGAAGAAGAAGGTGAAGGAGAAGAAGGTGCTGAAGCGACTACTGAAGAAGCTGCAGCTGAGTAAATATATTAGTATGAAGTACCTGATTGTAGGACTTGGAAATATTGGTTCTGAGTACGAAAATACAAGGCACAACATAGGATTTAAAACATTGGATGCCTTAGCTAAGGCATCCAATGTTGTTTTTAGCCCAAATCGTTATGCCGATACAACTACCCTAAAATTTAAGGGAAGAACACTTGTATTGGTAAAACCAAGCACCTATATGAATTTAAGCGGCAAAGCAGTCAACTATTGGATGCAAGCCGAAAAAATACCACTCGATAAAGTGTTAATCATTACGGATGATTTGGCATTGCCCTTCGGTGCGCTTCGTGTTAAAGGCAAAGGTAGCGATGGTGGACATAATGGTTTAAAAAGCATTAATGAAACCTTGGGCACTCAGCAATATGCACGCTTGCGGTTTGGTGTAGGAAACGAATTTGACAAAGGAAAACAGGTTGATTATGTGCTTGGCGAATGGAGCTCAGAAGAGCAAGAAAAGCTAAGTGAAAGACTCGACAAATGTTGTCAAATTATTAAAGCATTCGCCGTAAATACATTAGGTAGAGTTATGTCAGATTTTAACGGAAAGTGAGTGTTATACCGATTAAATCTAAAATGAACTAAGCTTATTTTGTCAAGTTCTAGATTAACTAGAACTCATTCGCTTAATTTGAAAGTAGCTCGGCAAACCTCCGCAGCGATGGACTTGCCTCTTATAACCTTAAAAGAGTTTTTCTAGTTTAAAGTTTTTAGCTCATTGAATCGTTTAATTGGTCTTATTGCCCACTAACTAATTGATTGCTCAATCGAAGCAATTCCGTTTCCGCAGTTTTGGTCAAGTATTTTACGTCGATTAATCGTTGCTTTGCATTCAAATAGGCCAACTGAATTTCACGAAGTTCAAGCGATGAAATTCCACCTAGTTCATAATTTTTAATAGCAAAATCTACATTTTTCTTTGCAAGGATTACGTTTTTTTGTTCAAAGTCGATTTGGATTAAATTACTTTCATAAGTTTTGTAATTAACTAATATCTGCTCCTTAATAAAAGACAGAGTTTCTTCGTATGCAAGCTTACTTTGCTCTACTTTTATCCGATTATTTTGCTCTTGTCGATTAAGATTCATGCCATTAAAAATAGGAATGCTAATGCTTGCGCCGTAGTTTATTCCATCAACCTGGTTCGAGCGAACAAAACCTGCTTCAGACTCTGATTTGCCATAATTATAACGGCCACTTATTCCAATTTTTGGCAATCGTTGTGCAGAAATTTCTCTTTTCTCTAATACAGCTATTCCAATTTCTTTTTTATACATGCTGAGGTTGGGATTTTGTTCTACAGCCTGCATTAAATTTTCTAGGCTTAAGTTGTTTGTAAAAGAAATCGTATCCGAAATTGAAAACTCTTCTTCCACATTTCGTCCTAGCAACCGATTTAATTTTACTTTGGCTCTTAGTACATTAACTTCTTGATTAGTCACCAATGCCTGGTCGGCGTTTTGATCTACCTGAGCTTTAGACAAAGCTAGTGCGGAGCCACTACCAATTTCCAATTGCTTTTTGCTTAAATTAGATCGCTGTTTAGTTATTTCAAGCTGACTCTGATAAGCCTCCAGGTTTTGCTGCTCAGCTGCAATTTGTGTGTAAGTAGTTATAATTTCAGCTACCTTATTGTTTATGTTTAACTGAAGGTTTAATTCCGATAAGCTTTCTAATTCTTCTAATTTGCTTTTAGTAATAAACATTTTAGTGCCATCAAAAATAATCCAGTTCATAGCAAGATTAGCATTCAAATTGGAAGAAACGGCATTGTCTTGATTCACAGATTTGCCATCGGCAAAATCAAGCTTCGTGTTTTCTATATTTTGGCTATACGAACCATTGGCGTTTATTTCTGGGTAAAACCCAGCATTACCATACTCATTTTGATTCTCCGCAATGGACTTATCTAATTTAGCAAACTTGATATTGAAGTTATTTTCCAAGCCAAGTTGTATGGCTTGCTCAATACTTAATTGGTTTTGAGCAATGGTAATTATTGGAAATAAGATCACCAAAACACTAAAAATTAACTTATTCTTCCTTTTCAACATTGCTTACAAGTTTATCTTTAGACGAAATATAGCTGTATATAGCTGGAATCACATAAAGGGTTAATAGGGTTGAGAATAATAGTCCTCCGATAACTGCAATACCCATAGAAACTCTACTTTCTGAGCCAGCACCAAGGGCCAACGCTATTGGAAGTGTTCCCAAAACAGTTGAGAGGGTTGTCATTAAAATAGGGCGAAACCTAGAGGTGGATGCGTCAACAATAGCTTCTAACTTGGTTAAGCCATCTGCTTTCCGTTGATTGGCAAACTCTACTATCAAAATTCCATTTTTTGTAACAAGTCCAATCAGCATAATGATTCCAATTTGGCTGAAAATGTTTAATGTTTCTCCGTAAACTGAAAGCGACACAACTGCTCCAGCAATAGCTAATGGAACAGTTAACATAATGATTAAAGGATCTCTAAAGCTTTCAAATTGCGCCGCTAAAACTAAATAAATTAAGATTAGGGCAAAAAAGAATGCAAAAGAAATGGACGAAGAACTCTCTTGAAACTCTTTGGATGTTCCTGCTAGGGAAGTCGAAAAGTTATCGCTCAATGTTGTAGATGCAATTTTTTCCATCTCTTCGATGCCTGTACCCAAGGTATTGCCAGGAGTTAAACCAGCAGAAATGGTAGCAGAAACATAGCGGTTGTAGCGAAACAATTGCGGTGGAGTGCTCTGCTCTTCTAGGCTGATAATATTGCCTAAAGAAATCATTTCATTTTGATTGTTTCGCACATAAATGGAAGCTAAATCTGATGGCTCGTTTCTGTTTTCTCGCTCCATTTGCCCGATTACTTGGTATTGTTTTCCATTCATTATAAAATAATCAAAGCGCTGACCGCTTAAAGTAAGTTGTAGGGTTTGGGCAATATCTATGACAGAAACTCCCATGCTTAATGCTTTTTCGCGGTCTATTCGAATCTCTAATTCTGGTTTGTTAAATTTCAAATTTAGATCAACTACGGAAAACACCTTACTTTCAGAAGCTGTTGACATAAATTTAGGAAGTGTTTCTTTTAGTTGTTCAAGAGTAGAAGCTTGTATAACAAATTGGACTGGCAACCCACCTCTTTTATCTCCAATGGTTTGCTCCTGAGAAACAAAATTTCGAGCACCAGGTAATTCCTTCATACGATTAGTAAGGGCATTGGCAATATCTTGCTGGCTTCTATTTCGTTCACTAGAATTTTTTAGTCGCAACCTAACAAATCCAGAATTAACTGAAGAAGAAGCGCCAAAGCCTGGAGAAGTAACGCTTATAATGCCATTTCTTTCGGGAACTTCATCTTGTATTAAAGCAACTAATTCCTCCATGTATTCAGACATATAATCAAATGTCATCCCTTCGGGTGCTGAACTAAAAACTCTTAGATTTCCCCGATCTTCAAGTGGAGCTAATTCGGATTTAAGGCCATTTCCAACAAAAAAGATGAGAAGAAATGAGCCAATTAGAAAAACAAAAGACATCCATCTTTTTTGCATAAATGATTCCAACGACCGTCGGTATGCTTCATTTAGTTTCTTAAATAGCCCTTCAGTTTTTACATAAAATCGTGTGCGCTTTTTTTCCTTTTTAAGCAAGTTGGAAGCTAACATTGGGGTCAGTGTTAGCGCAACAAAAGAAGAAATAATAACAGCTCCGGCAATGACAACACCAAACTCTCTAAATAAACGACCCGTAACTCCCTGCAAAAAGACAACTGGCATAAAAACAGAAGCCAAAGCTAAAGTTGTGGCAATTACTGCAAAAAATATTTCTACAGAACCTTCAGCTGCTGCTTTCGCAGATGGCATTCCAGATTCTATTTTACTGTAAATATTTTCTAAAACTACAATGGCATCATCCACTACCAAGCCAATCGCTAATACGATACCCAAAAGCGTTAATACATTAATAGAAAACCCTGAGATGTAAATGATAAAGAAAGAACCAATAAGCGCAATCGGTATAACGATAACTGGTATAATGGTGGACCTCCAATCCCGCAAGAAAACGAAAATGACCAAGATTACCATAATAAAGGCAATATAGATGGTTTGCTTTACTTCAGTAATGGAATCTCGGATGTACTCTGTTGTGTCAAAGCCAATACCAATTTTAATGTCCTCGGGAAGGTCTTTTTTGATGAGTTCTAAACGCTTGTAAAATTCATCGGCAATTTCAATGTGATTGGAGTTAGGCTGTGGAACAATCGCATTTCCAACCATGGGAATACCATCTCGCTTTAAACTAGTTCTTTCATTTTCAGGGCCTAGTTCTGCATAACCGATGTCTTTAAATTTAATTAGCTGATTGCTGCTCGCTTTTATGATAAGATTGTTAAATTCTTCAACAGTACTAAGTCTTCCAATGGTTCTAACGCTTAGCTCTACATTGTCTCCCTCAATTCTACCTGTGGGTAATTCAATATTTTGTTTTAATAAAGCCGTTCTAACATCAACTGGAGTGATTTTTAAAGCACCCATTTTGGCTGGGTCTAGCCATAAGCGCATGGCATACTTTTTCTCACCCCAAATCCGGATTTCACTAACCCCAGGTATAGTTTGTAGGCGTTCTTTAAAAGTACGTTCAGCAATTTCAGTTAATTCTAATAAGGATCTTCTTTCAGATTGTATGTTTAAAAAGATAATGGGACTTGCATCTGCATCAGCCTTAGAAACAATAGGTGGGTCAGCATCTTCTGGGAGGTCTCCCACTGCTTTTGAAACTTTATCCCTTACATCGTTTGCCGCATCATCTAAGTCAAAGCTTAAATCAAATTCAACACTTATGGTGCTTCTGCCATCTCTACTCACTGAAGATAAAGTTCGGATTCCCGCTATTCCATTAATGGATTCCTCAAGTGGTTCTGTAATTTGAGTTTCAATTACATCGGCATTTGCTCCCGTATAATTGGTAGCTACGGTAATGATTGGTGGGTCAACGCTTGGGTATTCACGAACTCCCAAAAAGTTAAATCCGATAATACCAAAGAGTAATATTACTAAGCTAAAGACCGTTGCAAGAACTGGTCTTCGTATGCTAATGGATGATAAACTCATAGCCCTGACTGGATTTTTGATGCCATTTTTGTACTTACACCCATGCCATCCCTTACTTGAAGTAAGCCTGTTGTAATAATTGTATCACCATCATTCAAGCCTTCTAAAATTTCAATTTGATCAACCATTCTTATGCCTGAAACAACCTTTTTTGCTTGAGCGACACCATTTTTAACAATAAAAACTTTCTTCCCATTTAGCTCAGGAACAATGGCTTGATTTGGAATTGTGATGCTTGATTCAGAGATGTTTATGACATATCTTACATTGGCAAATCCACCTGGAATTAACTTGCCATCACTATTTTTATACAGGGCTTTAAGTGCAACTTTTCTAGAACTTTCATCAATAGTAGAATTGATTGCATAAATTTTAGCTTGTTGAATTTCTGAGTTGCTAGCACTTGTAAATTGAATTGTATCGCCTATTTTAATTTGATTGAGGTATTTTTCAGCAATGGCAAACTCAATTTTTAGATTTTCTAAATCAACTATAGTGGCAAAACTCGATGAAGCGTTTAGGTTGTCGCCCTCACTTACTTTTCGCAAACCGATGACTCCGTCAAACGGGGCAAAAACTTTGGTTTTGTTAATTTCAGCTTCGGTTTTAAGGAATTGGGCATTTAATTCTGCGTATTTGCTTTCCGCCTCATCCAATTGGTTTTGGCTAACACCTTCAAATTTTAACAGTTCTTTGGTACGGTCTAACTGAATTTTTGCCAAATTTAATTTTGATTCAATTTCTTTTAAATCGGCTTTTAAATCGGCATTGTTGAGTTCAAGCAATAGCTTGCCTTTATTTACTTTAGTTCCTTCATCAAAATAAATTTTAGATATCCTGCCGCTTTGTTCCGCAGCCAATTGAGCTGATTCATTAGCAACAATATTCCCAATAGCGTCAACTGTTTCTTTCACTTGTTCTTTTTTGGCAACTGTTACATCCACTAGAGTCTTAGAGGAGCCTGAATTAGTTTGGGTATTTGTTTCCTTGGTGCCACAAGCAAATAAACTAACTAGGCAAAGCCAAAAGAAAAGCGTAGAATAAAATGAATTCATCGATTGAATTTTAAAAAATAGCAAGTACCAAAATTATGAATTTAGATGTTGATACAACTAACTAAATATTGGTCAAGATTAGACACTTTACCAGGGAATTTGTTTAAAAAGTTTGTGGCAATTAATCCTTTTCACTTCAAACGCATCAGCATCCATTCCAACCGGGAATCGATTTCTAAATTCATTCAAATCATCCAAAGAAATGGAAGTAGTGTTAATGCTTTTGGTTTATTAAGGGATCAGCTAAGTCTTTATGATTTTTTGAGTATAAAATAGGCCGTCATTCATTTTAATGCGAATTAAATAAACTCCTTTATCTATTGGAAGCTCAATTTCTTGAAATGAACCTTTTGTTGATAGAATAAATTTTCCCGTGTAATCATAAATGAAGACTTCTTCAATATTTGATATATTGTTTAAAAAGAATGATTTAGATGTTGGGTTTGGGTATAACGTTAGTTTAGAGCTCATTTTTGTTTCTAAATTGGTAATGATTGCATTACAAGCATAATTAGAAAATTGAATATTTCCTAAGCTCCCATCTGCATAGCATCTCATCTCTGCTATATAATAATTTGAATATGCACAACCTGTATTCACCCATGGAATAAAGCCATACCTTGCGCCAATTCGCTGTGTAAACCAACCATCATAAAAAGTATATGGTTCCATTGGAAGAAAATTAAATCTTCTTAAGTAAACTGATTTTAATGGAAAACCATTAACTGTATCTGTTTTTGTAGAATCTACTTGAATATGAATTCTATTATACGCTGTTTGAGTTCCGCTAGGATTACTAACTCCTATCAATATACTAAAGGTGTCAGGTGTAATTGCATTAAAGTTTACTAACATTTGCCACTTGTTGTCTTCATAAATAAATATAGAATCATTTGACTCAGACATATAGGTATTTTCTATACCAGTAGGACAAGGGAAAGGATTTCTTGGTATAGGCATATATGTAAATCGGGAATTTCTTCCATAAACCAAAGTGTCATTGCCCATCTGAATGGTATAGGGCTCAACAGTAGAGTTAAAGTTGCTTCGTAACGAAAAACTCCATTGAGCACCCGCAGGTGCTAATGATTGTGCATTTGTATTAAGAAACAAAACGACCGATATGCAGATAGTTAAAAGCTTTTTCATGTCTTTAATTTTTAATGATTTTTTGTTTGATTATTTTACCAGAATCTGTTTCTATTCGTAAAAAATAAATGCCTCTTGCTTTCGGCAATTCAAATTGACTGGTTGGGTTTTTTATTTCCTTTATAGTTTGCCCTTGGGCATTATATATAATAACGGTTTTAATTTTTAAACTTGTTTCAATATTTACCATACCCATAGTCGGATTTGGGTAAATGCTTACAGGATTATCAATTCTATTTTCAAATGCTTCTATTGCAGTAACAACTCTAGGTGTACCCCAAGTTTCTGTGCCCTTTTTAAAGTAAATTAAATCATACCAGGTTTTACTAATTTGGCCACCACCTGTTGACCAGTATCTATCTCTATAATAGCATACACCTTCAATATTAATATATGTATATTCTGCACTACCAAACATCCATGAATGAAATCTTGATGAATCATAAAAAAACATAGGGTTTTGTTCTATTTTAAGCCTATTGTTGTATATGCTTTTTGAATACTTATAAATAGGAACGGTATTAGAACTTATACTTGGATTTACTCCATTTCCTAAGTAATAACTAAATGCATTTGTTAATTGAGTTACAAAGAAACTATCAATTCTTTGCATGTAGCTCGTTTGGAAAACAATTGTAGGAGGGGATGTGCTATAATCTACAGTAGCCGTATTGATTTCTTTTTTAATTCCTTGTGTGTAAAATATAGTGTCTGCATTTGCAGAATACCTCTTGGATAAGATTGTTGCATTTATATAATCTGTGGGAAAAAGACTAAACCCTCCGCTGGAAAATTCATTGCTTGTCAAATGATATTCATCACCAATATCAAAATCATACATTTCTCCTCTTGTTTTGGCTATAGAATAAAAAATTCGTTGAAAAATAGCAGCATAATGGTTAATATAGATGTGATTTGGAAAATGATATAGATTTAGTGTTTTAACCAATCCATTATTCTTTGAAAGAATAAGATTAAACTTAGACACATAATGATTTACAAGTGTACCAGATGAATCGTAAACTAAGAATTTGACACGTTTTAAACTGTCAATTATACCATTTAAAGAATCCGTATAAATACTGTCGATTTTTGCAATAAAAACTAAATGACTATCTTTTAAAAATGTCCAGCTCTGATTTAATGTTGCTTTTTCAAGAAGAAGTATGCTTTGTCCATTTTGATTGGATATAAATAAAGAATCTCTACGTTTTAAAACAGATCTACCAAAGAGATTGGGTTTTCCCAAATTTTGAGTAGTATCAATAAATGAATTATAATGATTGTTGTAAATGGTGTCATTAATAATTTCATTAAAGTAATAAATAGTATCAGTTAACTTACTTTGAATAGAATCAACTTTTAAGCTATGTATATCGCTTTCGTTGAAGTGATAGATCTCTTGATTTTTAAATAAATTCCACTCTTGGCTATATGCGGCAGAACCAACCATTATTAAAAGGATAAACACTAGTTTTTTCATTTTCTTAGATTTTAATTACTTCTTTAATGAGTGACTTACCATTCACAAATTCTATTTTTAAAAAGTAGAACCCTGAATTTTCAGGTAATACAATTTGGATTTGATTTAAAATTAGGAATTTTAAATCAATATGCAATAATTGAGATTGAGAACTTAGCTCGCTATCTACTTCACTTCAAACGCATCAGCATCCATTCCAACTGGAAATCGATTTCTAAATTCATTCAAATCATCCAAAGAAATGGAAGTAGTATTTATGGATTCGGTTTGGTTTTTGGCTTTCCAAATACAATCGCCTTTGGGGTCGATAAGCATCGAACTACCTGAGCAATTAACTCCCAAACCATCCATTCCAATTCGGTTGACAGAAGCAACATAACTTTGATTTTCTATGGCTCTTGCAAACAATAATTTTTCCCAAGCATTGATTCTCACTTCGGGCCAATTGGCTACATAAATTAGCAAGTCGTATTGTTCTTGGTTTCTGCTCCAAACTGGGAATCGCAAATCATAACAAATCATGGGGCAAATCTTCCAACCTTTGTATTCAATGATTATTTTTTCGCTACCGGGGCTAAAGTTTTTATGTTCTTCGCCCATGCGGAATAAATGACGTTTGTTATAGTATTTAAGGCTTCCATCGGGTTGCATCCATATAAAACGGTTGTAGTAATGTTGGTTTTCTTCAATAATGATACTACCACAAACTACAGCATTTGCTTTCTTTGCTTCTTGCCGCATCCACTGCATGGTTTTGCCATCCATCTTTTCGGCAAGTTTTGCAGAATTCATACTAAATCCAGTGTTAAAGGTTTCTGGTAAGATGATTACATCAGTTTGCTCAATAGATAGTATAAGCTCAGAAAACTTGGCCAAGTTTGCAGCTGCATTTTCCCAAACTAAGTCGGTTTGGATTTGACTGACAATTAATTCTGAATGCATGATTTTATATTAAACCCTATTTATAATCTCTGCTGCTTGCATTAAAGTTTCATTTTGCTTGGCGAAACAAAAGCGCAATACTTTATTATCTGTTTTTCGATTGTAAAAAACAGAAACAGGAATAGAAGCCAATTTATATTCTTTGGTTAATCGAACTGCAAAATCAACATCGGGCTCATCGCTTATTTTTTCGTAACCAAGCAGTTGAAAATAACTGCCTGCCGTGTGCATTGTAATAAATCTGCTTCCTTCAACTAAACTTTTAAAAAGATCTCTCTTTTCTTGATAAAAATGACGTAGTTTCAGATAAGCATCTTGATCGGCTAAGAAATCGGCATAAGCCATTTGGATGGGGGTATTAACCGAAAAAACATTGTATTGATGTGTTTTTCTAAACTCAGCCATTAAAGCTTTCGGAGCAAGGCAATAACCAATTTTCCAACCGGTTGTGTGATAGGTTTTACCAAATGAAGAAATGATAAAACTTCGACTTGCTAGTTTAGGAAAACGAGCCACACTTTGATGTTCGTAACCATCAAATAAAATATGCTCATAAACTTCGTCACTTAATACTAAGATGTCCGATTTATCGGTCAGCTTTTCTAGCTGCATTAAATCTTGGCCGTTCATAATACTGCCAGTTGGGTTGTGTGGCGTATTAATGATAATCATCTTGGTTCGTTGATTTATCACTTTTTTCACCTCTTCCCAATTGATGTGATAATCAGGTGCTTTTAATTCTATATATACTGGTTTTCCTCCAACAATTTCAATAGCAGGTTCATAGCAATCATAAGCTGGAGTAAATATAATCACTTCATCTTCTTCGTTTATAGTAGCAGCTATGGCTGTAAAAATAGCTTGGGTAGCACCAGCAGTAATGGTAATTTCTGTTTCTGGGTCATATTGCCCTGAATATAAATCGTAGGTTTTTTGAGCAATTCGCTCTCTCAATGCCATAATTCCGGGCATCGGAGCATATTGGTTATTTGCCGTTTTCATATAATGATAAACGAGCTCAATCAATTTTGGGGAACAATCAAAATCGGGAAAACCTTGAGATAAGTTTACGGCGTTTTCAGCAGCCGCTAATGCGGACATCTTGCTAAAAATGGTAGTTCCAACCCTTGGTAATTTCGAATGCAGAGAGGCTGAAAATTTTGGCATAAATGGGTTTACTTAGTCAAACTAGCAGATAAAAATTCACGGTTCATTCTTGCTATATTTTCAATAGAAATTCCTTTTGGGCATTCTATTTCGCAAGCGCCAGTGTTAGAGCAAGGACCAAATCCTTCTGCTTCTGCTTGTTTTACCATATTTAACACACGGTCTTTTGCTTCAACTTGTCCTTGTGGTAACAAAGCAAACTGAGAAACTTTGGCCGAAACAAACAAAGAAGCAGATGCATTTTTACAAGCTGCAACACAAGCCCCACAGCCGATACAAGTAGCCGCATCAAATGCTTTATCTGCATTTTCTTTTTCAATAGGAATTGCATTAGCATCTTGAGTATTTCCAGATGTATTTACCGAAATATATCCTCCTGCATGTTGAATTCGGTCTAAAGCACTTCGATCAACAATTAAATCTTTTATAACTGGAAAAGCTTTAGCTCTAAATGGCTCAATATAAATGGTTTCACCATCCTGAAACTCCCTCATGTGCAATTGACAAGTCGTTACATTTCTTCCCGGGCCATGAGGTTCACCGTTGATATGCAACGAACAAGCCCCACAAATACCCTCTCTACAGTCGTGGTCAAATGCAACGGGATTATCGCCTTGATTGATTAAGTCATCATTTAAGATATCTAGCATTTCTAAGAAAGAGTTGTTTGGAGAAACATCTTTCATCTCATAGGTATCTAGTTGTCCTTTAGCTTGGGCATTTTTTTGACGCCAAACTTTCAGTGTAATATTTAATCCTTTTTCTGTTGACATATCTTTCTTATTTGTAGGAACGTGTTTTTAATTCAACATTTTCAAACACTAAATCTTCTTTATGTAAAATTGCTTCAGATGGCTTTCCGGTGTATTCCCATGCAGCTACATAGGTATAGTTTTCATCATCTCTTTTAGCTTCTCCATCTTCTGTTCTAAAGTCTTCTCTAAAATGACCTCCACAAGATTCATTTCTTTCTAAAGCATCACGAGCGAACAGTTCACCTAACTCTAAGAAGTCGGCTACTCGACCTGCTTTTTCTAACTCCTGGTTAAGTTCATCGGCATCTCCAGGAACTCTTACATCTTTCCAGAATTCTTCTCTTAAAGCAGCTATTTCAGTTATCGCTTCTTTTAAGCCTTCGGGAGTTCTAGCCATTCCAACTTTATTCCACATGATTAATCCTAATTTCTTATGGAAATAATCGACTGAATGTTTACCCTTGTTATTCACTAATTTGTGAATGGTGTCTTTTACACCCTTTTCAGCTTCTTCGAATTCTGGTGTATTTGTGGGAATTTTTCCTGTTCGAATATCATCAGCTAAATAATCGCCAATGGTGTATGGTAAAACAAAATAACCATCTGCTAATCCCTGCATTAATGCTGAAGCACCTAAACGATTTGCTCCGTGATCTGAAAAATTTGACTCTCCAATTGAATATAAACCAGGGACGGTAGTCATTAAATTATAATCAACCCAAGTTCCACCCATGGTATAATGAACAGCGGGGTATATTTTCATTGGTGTTTTATATGGGTTCTCAGCAGTAATTTGAGTGTACATGTCAAACAAATTACCGTATTTAGATTCTATAACTTTCTCACCTAAAGCTATGATTTCTTCTTTTGAAGGATTGTGAATTCCTTTAATGTGAGCTTGTTCCTTACCATAGCGTTGTATTGCTGAAGCAAAATCTAAGAAAACTCCTTCTTTCGTATCGTTGTTTACAATACCAAAGCCAGCATCACATCTTTCTTTTGCTGCTCTAGATGCAACATCTCGAGGAACTAAGTTTCCAAATGAAGGGTATCTTCTTTCTAAGTAATAATCTCGATCTTCTTCTTTGATGTCAACCGGTCTTAATTTACCTTCTCTAACGGCTTTAGCGTCTTCTAATTTTTTAGGAACCCAAATTCGACCATCATTTCTCAAAGATTCAGACATTAAGGTCAATTTTGATTGTTGTGTTCCATGTACAGGAATACAAGTAGGATGTATTTGCGTGTAACAAGGATTGGCAAAGTAAGCTCCTTTTTTATGGATTTTCCAAGCTGCTGTTGCATTTGAACCCATAGCATTGGTTGATAAGAAAAACACGTTGCCATAACCACCAGATGCAATCACAACTGCGTGAGCCGAATGTCTTTGAATTTCACCTGTTACTAAATTTCGAGCGATTATACCTCTAGCTTTTCCATCAATTATTACAACGTCTAACATTTCATGCCTGTTAAACATTTCTATTTTTCCTTTAGCAATTTGCCTATTCATAGCAGAATAAGCACCTAATAGCAATTGTTGGCCTGTTTGACCTTTTGCATAAAAAGTTCTAGAAACTAACACTCCACCGAAAGAACGATTGTCTAAAAGTCCACCATAATCTCTAGCAAAAGGCACTCCTTGAGCCACACATTGATCGATGATGTTTGCAGAAACTTCTGCTAGTCTATATACATTAGCTTCTCTCGAACGGTAATCACCCCCTTTAATCGTATCGTAAAATAAGCGATAAGTTGAGTCTCCATCGCCTTGATAGTTTTTTGCGGCATTGATACCACCTTGCGCAGCAATTGAGTGAGCCCTTCTAGGTGAATCTTGGTAGCAAAATGCTTTGACATTATAACCTAGTTCAGCAAGAGTAGCAGCAGCCGAGCCCCCAGCTAGTCCTGTTCCAACAACTATTACATCAATGTTTCTTTTGTTTGCAGGATTTACTAGGCGGATATTATTTTTATAATCTGTCCATTTATCTTTTAATGAACCTGCTGGTATTTTTGAATTTAAATTTGACATACAGAAAAAAGATTAATGACTTGCGTTAATAAAATGGAAAACGGCAATAAAGATGAATCCTAAAGGAATCAAAACTGCATAAAGGTTGCCTATTTTTTTGATAGTTGGAGTGTATTTGTTATGATTAAGTCCAACAGTTTGAAATGCAGATTGAAAACCATGTAATAAATGCAATGCCAAGAAAACGAAGGCTAAACAATAAATGATTATACGAACTGGACTCATAAATTTATGTTGTAGTTCAGTAAAGTATCGATACCCTTCTGCTCCAGCTAATTTACCTGAAAAATCGCCGTCTATAAACTTTGTTTTGATTTCAGGCAACCAGAAGTCATAAAAGTGAAGACCTAAGAAAAGGATAACCATTACTCCAGTAATAATCATATTTCTACTCATCCAAGAAGAATTTTTATCTGGCTTGTTATAAGCGTATTTTATTGGCCTAGCAGCTCTGTTTCTTTGCTCAATCACAACGCCCATAACTAGGTGAAGTACAACGCCTAGCATTAGAATAGGTTGCATTATAAATTGAATTAATGGATTGGTTCCCATAAAATGAGAAACATCGTTAAAAGCATCTGGGTTGATTACAGACAGGAAGTTAATGATGAAATGTTGCAACAAAAAAATCAACAAAAACAAACCCGACAATGCCATTAATACTTTCTTAAAAATGGACGTTTTAGAATTTTCCATACTCATTAGGCGTAAATAATAATTAGATATTCAAGACTGCGAAGTTAATTCTTGATTCACTTTCAATCAATTTTTTTTTTATAAATCACTTATTTAGACACGTTCTTAATAAGATGACTGTAAAGACAGGAATAAATATTGAAAGTAAAGGTTTAAATCAATGAAAGTTAAAGGGGAAAATCAAAAAATTAGGAACATTAACAAGATATTTCTTTCTAGTGGAAATTGCAAAGTCTATATTTGCTAGACTAGAAATAAGCTTATGAAATATTTACCAATTGACTCAAATCTGTTTATAAAAAACAGAAAAAAATTAGCTCAAAATATGGCGCCAAAATCCTTAGCCATATTTAATTCTAATGATATAATGCCCACGAATGCCGATGGAACAATGCCTTTTAGGCAAAATAATGATATTTTCTACTTAAGTGGGGTAGATCAAGAAGAGTCTATTTTAGTGATTTTTCCAGATGCTCCAAATCCTAAATTTAAAGAAGTGCTTTTCTTGAAAGAAACAAACGAAGAAATTGCGATTTGGGAAGGCGAGAAGTTGGATAAAAAAAGAGCGACAGAATCTTCTGGAATTACGAGTGTATTTTGGCTACAAGATTTTGAGAAGACTTTAAAGAGTTTTATTTATGAAGCAGAAACCATTTGTTTAAATGACAACGAACATCTAAGACAGGGGAATGAGGTTGAAACCAGAGATGTTCGATTTAGAAAATGGTGTAAGGAACAGTATCCAAATCATAAATATGGCAGAATTGCACCCATAATGCATTATTTAAGATCGATAAAAGAACCTGAAGAAATTGCTTTAATGCAAGAGGCTTGCAACATTACCGGAAAAGCGGTTGAGCGTGTTTTAAAATTTATAAAGCCAGGCGTAATGGAGTACGAAATTGAAGCAGAGTTGATGCATGAGTTTTTGAGAAATCGTTCTCGAGGGTTTGCATATACACCAATTATTGCTTCAGGTTTCAATGCTTGTGTTTTACATTACATTGAAAACAACCAAGAATGCAAGGCTGGCGATGTTATTTTAATGGATATTGGTGCTGAATATGGGAATTATGCTTCTGATTTAACTCGTTCTATTCCTGTAAGCGGGAAGTTCACTGAGCGCCAAAAAGAAGTTTATAGCGCTGTATTAAGTGTGATGAAAGATGCTTCTAAATTGCTAAAGCCTGGAGTATTACTAGCTGATTATCACGTAAAGGTGGGAGAATTAATGACAATTCAGTTGTTGAAGTTAGGTTTAATAACTCAAGAAGAGGTGAATAATCAAAATCCAGATTGGCCAGCCTATAAAAAATACTTCATGCATGGAACATCACATTATATTGGATTAGATGTTCACGATGTAGGAAGCTGGTATAAACCCATTGAAGCAGGGATGGTTTTTACGATAGAACCCGGAATCTATATTCGAGAAGAGAATTTAGGCATCCGTTTAGAAAACGATTATTTAATAACTGAAAATGGCTTCGTTGACTTAATGGCTCATATACCACTTGAAATTGAAGAAATAGAGGCCGCCATGCAATCTTAAATTCACACAATGCAGAAAGTGCATGATTTCTTAGGAGAGCAAATTGCTTATGCTATTCAAGGAAAGGGAAGAACTATTGTTTTAATTCATGGCTTTTTAGGGAGCAAAACCTTATGGAGCCCATTAAGAAAAAAATTAAAAGAAAAGTTTCGAGTAATTAGTATCGATTTACCAGGCCATGGTGAGTCTAATAGTATAGGGTATGTTCATACTATGGAGATTATGGCCGACCTAATCAATAGTATTTTATCTGCCTATAAAATTAGAAAAGCTGTACTTGTTGGCCATTCCTTAGGGGGGTATGTTTGTTTAGCCTATGCTGAAAAATATCCTGATAAACTTCACGGATTAATCATGATAAACTCTACTGCAAATTCAGATTCCACAGAAAGAATAAGTTCAAGAAACCAACTAATTAATTTGGTGAAGCAAAATAAAGATAGAGCAATAGAAACCTTGATTCCTTCATTTTTTGTAGGGGAGTCTTTAAAGATTAAGCGACTAAAATCCAAATATTTAAAAGAAGCAAAAAAATGTACAACTAGAGGGATTATAGCAAGCATAGAAGGCATGAAAATAAGGAATGAAAGAGAAATTATATTAAAATTTGCACCCTTCCCTTATTTATACATTATTGGAGAGCAAGACCCCATACTTGACAAAGAAACCTTAATTAGTCAGGTTGAACTAGGAGAAAAAGGATTTAAACTGATGCTTGAAAACAGCGCCCACATGTCTTTTTTAGAGGAAGAAGAAAAAGTTTATAAAGCCATAAAACAGTTTAGCGAAAAGTTATTATTCTAACTTAAATGCTTTTCGAAAAACATTTCCTTTTGTGATAATTTGTATGAAATAGCCGTTTTTAGGCAATTGGCTTATATCAATCGAAGTTTTTGGCTCCGAACTTAAAAAACCAAATAATTTTATCTGACCACTTGAGTTGTAGATATCATAAATAGTGTTTGCCGAACATTCAGTATGATGAACAATTAAGCGATTTGTTTTTTTTTCTATGTGAACAGAGACTATCAATAAAACCTTGTTTTAGTTTATTAATATTAGCCTTGTTTTTCTAACTACAGTTTATTTCAGCTAAAGATTAGACTAATAGTAGAATATAAAAGATAAACAATTTAAAAAGTTAGACTGATTGAAAGCGATTCTTTAATTTAAAAAATATATGAGTCAATTATGAACTTCAAAAAACTAATTTTGTAACCAATTATTCTTAAAATATGTCAACTTACTGCGAAAATCTTACAAAATATAGTAGAACAAAAACAAGAACGGTCACCATTGGTAATCTTGAATTGGGAGGAGAGAATCCAATTCGAATTCAATCTATGACCACCATAGATACTATGAATACTGAAGGCAGTATTGCTCAATCTATTCGAATGATTGACGCAGGATGTGAGTTAGTAAGGATAACAGCTCCCAGCAAAAAAGAAGCCGAAAACCTTAGTCAGATTAAAGAAGGATTAAAAAAGAGAGGATACCATACTCCCTTAGTAGCCGACATACATTTTACTCCAAATGCAGCAGAAATTGCTGCTCGAATTGTAGAAAAGGTTAGAATAAATCCAGGAAATTATGCGGATAAGAAAAAATTTGAAGAATTAGAATACACCGACCAAGCCTACCAAAATGAGTTGGAGCGTATAGAAAAAAAGTTTACTCCACTCGTATTGATTTGTAAAGCAGAGGGCACTGCAATGAGGATTGGAACTAATCACGGTTCGCTTTCCGACCGAATTTTGAGTAGATACGGCGACACACCAAAAGGTATGGTTGAGTCTGCAATGGAATTTCTTCGAATATGTAGAAAACACGATTATCACGACATTGTGCTTTCGATGAAAGCAAGCAACACATTAGTAATGGTTCAAGCCTATCGACTATTGGTTGCCACCATGAACGAGCAAGGAATGAATTATCCATTACATTTGGGAGTTACTGAGGCAGGAGATGGAGAAGATGGTAGAATTAAATCTGCAGTTGGTATAGGTACTTTATTGGAAGATGGCTTAGGAGACACGGTTAGGGTTTCTTTAACAGAAGAACCAGAATTTGAGATTCCTGTTGCTCAAAAACTTGTTAACAGGTATAAAGATAGAGAATGGCAAACAGAAATTCCTCCCATAGGAAATTATCCAATAGATCCATTTAGTTATCAAAGAAGGCCTACCAAATCGATTATAAACATTGGAACAGGCCATGTGCCAGTTGTAGTAGGTGATTTAAATCATTTTAATGAAATTAAACCAAGCACCTTGTTTGGTTTTGGCCATCAATATTCTGTCCCTTTAGATAAGTGGAATACCTTTGATCAAGCCATAGACTTTGCTTTTGTCGGGAACAAACAAATCAATTTTGAAATTCCAGGAAACTTATCAATTATTCAAAACTACAAACATTGGGATTTATCAAAGGCTAGACATTACCCTTTACTTACTTTCAATGAAGTTGAAAATATATCGAGTATTAAATCTGATTTAATTTTTGTAGAAGCTGACTTAAATGATGTAATTCATCATGTTTCTACATTAAAGAACTTAAATAATCATCCTGTTGTATTAGTGATAACAACTAACAACAAACATGGAATGGCTGAGCAAAGGAGGTTGTTTGTCGAGCTAATGAACCAAGAACTTGATTTTCCAGTCATATCTAAAAGAAGTTATTCCGAAATTGATTCAGAAACGTTTCAGCTTTATGCTGCAACCGATTTGGGCGCTTTGTTTGTTGATGGACTTGGAGATGGAATTTGGATAGAAGCCCCAGAATTCCCAAGTCAACATGTGTTATCCACTTCGTTTGGAATTTTACAAGCAAGTCGCACAAGAATTTCTAAAACAGAATATATTTCTTGCCCTTCTTGTGGTAGAACACTTTTTGATTTACAAGAAACAACTGCAAAGATAAGAGCAGTTACTTCACATTTAAAAGGGGTGAAAATTGGCATTATGGGCTGCATTGTTAACGGGCCAGGAGAAATGGCCGATGCCGATTATGGATATGTTGGCACAGGGCAAGGTAAAATTACCTTATATAAAGAGAAAGAGGTTGTGCGTAAGAATATACCAGAAAAGGATGCGGTAGAAGCTATGATTGAATTAATCACTGAGCATGGGGATTGGGTTGATCGCCCAGAATAATAAAGAATTAAGTGTTTTGCTCTTCTTCTAATAATTTATCTACTTCTACCAATTGTGCATACCAAGATTCACCATACTTTCGAATAAGTGGCTCTTTTAAAAATTGATAAACTTTTACTTTAAGCTTTGAGCCACATTCGCAAGCAGGGGCACAAATTCCCCATTTGTGGTAATTTAAGGCTTCGTGAAACTTCAATTTTGAAATCCTTATTGGATATAAATGACAAGAAATCGGTTTTTTAAAACCGAGTGCGCCTGCTCGATGCGCGTCCTCGATACCACACTTAGCAACTCCATTTTTATCAAAAGTTGTGAAAGCACATTCTTTTCCATTGTTTAAGGTGGTGACATATTCCCCATCAGTATCTACATAAAATACACCAGAATTCTCAATGCTTTTTACCCCTTCTGAGGTTAAAAATGGCAAGATTGCATCAAGATTTTCTTCAATTATGCCAATTTCATCAAAAGTTAAGGGTGCTCCAGCACTTCCTTCAACACAACACGCACCTTTACAACTTGCCAAATCGCATACGAAATAACGCTGAAATAATTCATCAGAAAGCAAGACATCATCAACCTGTATCATGCGACAAATCTATGGTTTAAACAAATAAGAAGAAAATTGATTTAGGAATTTTTTAGTAAAAAAGGCCTGTTATCAACAAAAGGTATGTTCAAAATAATTTTTAAATCAAAAAATAAGTGTTTAAACATAGGTGTTTTAATATTAAAACCCTAGGAAATCAAAGCCTTTAATGAAAAAACGAGCTAAGGGAAACAACGTAATAAGCCTAGGGTAAATACTTCATTTTTGTTTTTTTTTTGGGTATGAACCATTTTTTTTACTACGTTTGACTCGAGTTTAATTAAAATTTAACCCAAAAAACAAAAAAAATGAAAAAGAAAGTATTATTTATTGCAGCTATTGCTGCAGCGGTATTCACTACAGGTGATTTAAATGCACAGGATTTTAAGCCAGCAGGTGGTGAAAAAAATGTTGAAGTTAACTTTACTCCACTAGGTGGAAAGCCAGTTAGCATTAACAACATTAAATTAAGGTATTTCTCATCTAGCGACATGGCATTTAGACTAGGTATTTCTGTTACAAGTAGCTCTGATAAGACGGTGAATCTTGGCGCAGGTGCTGACGGTAAAGGAGAGTTAGAAGATGTTAAATCTTCATTTGGATTCTCTTTAAACCCAGGTATTGAGATGCACTGGGAAGGTACAGACAGACTTTCTCCATATTACGGAGCTGAGTTAATGTTCTCTACAGTTTCTAATAAAGAAACTAATCAAGTTTGGGATGCTGCAGATGCAACAACTCGTGAAGGTGAAAAAACCAGTGGTTCAACTACTTTTGGTTTAAACTTATTGATTGGTGCTGACTGGTATTTCACTAAGTCTATGTATATGGGAACTGAAGTAGGATTTGGTTTTGCAAGCGTTAGCGAGAAAGATTCTGAAAATACACCAGCAGTTAAAGATGCTAAAACAGCAACGGCTCCAGGTGGAAGTACTTTTAACTTAGGCCCTAACTTCAATAGCTCTATTCGTTTAGGATTCTTGTTTTAATAAGCAGTCTTAACGAAAGACGTTTTTATTAAACAATCTTAAATAGAATATTATGAAAACAATGAAATACAGATCGATACTCGCAACACTTACTGCTGTGGCATTGTCTGTATTTCTTTTCACTTCTTGTGAAAAGGAATCAGATAATCCAGGTAGTTCAAATGGAGATCGATTAGAAAAATTTAAAAGATTACAATTTTCTACAGCATCAACTAGCTCTACGACAAATAGTGGTTCTGGAACTTTTGTTGGAAATGGGAATAATGTTTCTTTTGTTTCTACAGATGGACCAAAAGCAAACTTTGCACCAGCAAGTTCTGGTAGTTCTAATGGATTTACCGACCCAAAATCAACAGGTACAAGTTTTATCGTTGACCAATCATTTGGCTTCGGAGGTGGAACCGTAACTATTGACGGAAAAGACATTGATTTAGACTTTGCGTTTTGTGCTGAGGCTGATTTCTTAAGTGTTTTTAGCAGTAATGATACTACTGAAAACGAAAATGAATTAAACTTATTTGTTGGTATATCAGGAGACTTTAGTTTAGATTCTTCTAGTAGCGATGGTATAGATTTAATTCTGTATGTATTCTCTTATAATGGAGGTTCTGAAATTGGAGACTTCTTAGACTTTGAGTCTGGGGAATTTGATGAAGGAGCATTTGTTATAGCAGTTGCTTACGAAGAAGATGAGCAAGGTAATAGAGAACAAATATTATATTTCGGAACTGAAGGTTCAGTTATTTTTGACGGTAGTAACGTATTGTTATCGACTGTTGAAATGATGAAAGTTGAAGAAGGCAATGATGGAAATTCATTAGGTTCAGAAACTGCAACTTTAGATGCTGCATTAGAATGCATAACATATGAAGAAGAATCTAAGTAAACCTTAATCTTTAAATTATTATTAAAACCTCAGCTAAAAGCTGGGGTTTTTTTATGTCCAATAGTTCGGTATCAACTTGCAATAAATTACTTTTGCGCCATGGCAAATCAAGAAGAAGACTTAAAATCTATAGTAGCACATGCAAAAGAGTATGGCTTTGTTTTTCAATCATCAGAAATATACGATGGATTAAGCGCTGTATATGATTATGGCCCATTGGGTTGTGAACTAAAGAATAACATCAAAGCTTATTGGTGGAAATCTATGGTGCAGATGAATGAGAATATTGTAGGGCTAGATTCAGCTATTTTTATGCACCCTACCACTTGGAAGGCTTCTGGACATACCGATGCATTTAATGATCCATTAATTGATAACAAAGACTCTAAAAAACGATATAGAGCCGATGTTTTGATTGAAGAGTGGGTTCAAAAAATTGAAGCAAAAATTGATAAAGAGGTTAATAAGGCTGCTACTCGATTTGGAGATTCCTTTAATGAGGCTGAGTTTCGCTCAACAAATCAAAGGGTATTAGACAACCAACAGAAGATCGATGAAGCTAACAATCGCTTTAAAACAGCTATGGAGGCTGAAGATCTAGCTGAGGTACGACAGTTGATTATTGATTTAGATATTGCTGACCCAGTTAGTGGTTCTAGAAATTGGACCGAAGTGCGCCAGTTTAATTTGATGTTTAGCACAGAAATGGGCTCAACAGCTGAAGGTACAAGCACCATTTATTTAAGACCTGAAACTGCACAAGGAATTTTTGTGAACTTCTTAAATGTTCAAAAAACGTCGAGGATGAAAATTCCATTTGGAATTGCTCAAATTGGAAAAGCTTTCCGTAATGAAATAATTGCTCGACAGTTTATTTTCAGAATGCGTGAATTTGAACAAATGGAAATGCAGTTTTTTGTTCGTCCAGGTGATGAAATGAAATGGTATGAACATTGGAAAGAATACCGAATGAAATGGCATTTGGCTTTGGGAATAGATTCTAATAAATATAAATTTCACGACCATGTAAAAATGGCTCATTATGCGAATGCCGCCGCTGATATTGAATTTAATTATCCTTTTGGCTTTAAAGAATTGGAAGGAATTCACTCAAGAACAGATTTTGATTTAAAGAAACATCAAGAATTTTCTGGTAAAAAAATGCAATATTTTGATCCAGAAATCAACGAAAGTTACATTCCTTATGTTGTAGAAACTTCCATAGGTTTAGATCGTATGTTTTTAGCTATTCTTGCAGATTCATTGCAAAATGAGCAATTAGAAGACGGTTCATCAAGAGTAGTGATGAAAATACCTTATTTTTTAGCACCTTACAAGGTGGCTGTAATGCCATTAACCAAAAAAGATGGTTTACCAGAAAAAGCAAGAGAAATCATTGATGGTTTAAAAGGGGACTTTAATTGTCAATACGATGAAAAAGATTCTATTGGAAAGCGGTATAGAAGACAAGATGCAATTGGGACTCCATTTGGAATAACAGTAGATCATCAAACTTTAGAAGATAATACCGTAACTATACGGAATAGAGATACCATGCAACAAGAACGAATTGCAATTGAAGCTTTGTATGAAACCATCAACAAAGCTTGCAGCTTGAGGAATGTATTGTAGGAAGATTAGGCATTAAAAAACCCTCCTTTTGTCAGACTGAAAGTAGTCGAAGTATTTATCAAAAGGAGGGTTTTTGTGTTTATGGTTTTATTATTAGTTGATTAGTACAACTTCCACACGTCTGTTTTTCTGTCTATTAGCAATAGAGGTATTTGGTACTAATGGTTCTGTGTCTAACATGGCTTTAACTTGCATTTGTTCCTCTTTGACACCTTTGCTTAACAAATAATCTTTTACAGTGTTTGCTCTTAGTAGCGAATATTTTGTATTCACTTTATCATTCCCCATATTACAGGTGTGGCCTTTTAGAATTACCTTTTTGTCAGGGTTTTCATTTAAGTATTGAGCAATCTTATCCAAACTTTCATTTTTCCCAATAGTACTATTCTCTTTGTTAGTCGATTCAAATTCAAATTTGATATCATTTTGGAAAGCTTCTTTCAATTCCTTATTAATTTGGGCTGGACTTGTTTTTTCTACAATTTTCTTTTCAGGAAGAGGATCAATTTTTGGTTTTGTTATTGGCTTTTCTTCTTTTAATTCTTCAACAATTTCTTGGACCTTTTCTTCAGTTTCTTCCTTTATAGATTCAGAAGCTTGCTTTTCAGTTACTTTTGGCCCAAGTTCCCTATTTAGCTTATTAACATTTGCTGTAGAACCTCCAAGTCTGTATCCCAACATAAATTCATGCGAACCACCTGAGTAAGCAGCCACACCAGTATTTCCAAACTCATAGGCATAAGCGGCCATGAGTTGATCCGTGATTTGAAAACCCACACGACCAATGTAACCAGCTTCTTGTCTATATCCGACACCCAAATAAAGAGTTTCTTTGTAAGCAGTTAAGGCATTGATTTCAAATTGAAAACTCCCAGGTCCTTGATTTCGAACTAAAACAAAAGGCTCTAAAGTCCATTGCTCATTTAAATCAAATTGATAAGATGAATAGGCGATAAACTGTCTCACACGTTCAAAAGTGGCCGTTCTGTTTTCGTTAGGTACATCGTAATCTACACCCGATTCAAAAAGATGAGAAGAAGCTACTCCCAATTTGAATTTTTTTATTTCATATAAAATCCCAAATTCAGCGTCAAAAGTCATCCCACTTTGATCACCACCATTAATTACCTCATCGGCATAATTTCCAATAACCGCATCACCATAGTTAATTGAGTTTTGCAAAGCTATGCCTGAAACTCCAAAGCTTAAGCTGGAACCAACTTCGTTTAACTTAATGCGATAAGCATAAGAAATTGCAGCATTAAACTGTTGCAAAATATCGGTTTGATCGATGTTTAATTTTACACCCAAACCCATTTTGTCATTGAGCGCACCATGCACTCCCAAAAAGCTTGTTTTAGGAGCTCCATCAATACCTTGCCACTGTATTCTATGACTCGCAGAACCTTCTAATTGGTTTCTGTATCCGGCTTGAGCAGGATTAATTAAATACTCGTTGAAATTATAAAAATTACTCAAAGGAGACTGCTGCGCTTGAACAGCGGAAACCGCTGTTAATCCTATGATAGAAAGAGAAATCAGTGCTTTTTTCATGTTTGCTCTTTTTGTGTTTATTAAATCTATAGTGTTGTGTGTAATCAAAGTCTTTTTCATTGTTTTCTTTTTTTAAGGGTTTGATTAACGTTTTTCTCTGATTACTGTTATTGGACCATTGAACTCTCTTCCGTCAGGACAATCGATAACATAATAATAAGTGCCTTCAGGAAGTTCAGCTCCATTAATGGTTGCATCCCAATCGTTGTTGTAATTGCTAGTTGAATAAACCTCTGAACCATTTCGGTTCACAATGATTACTCGACAGCCACTAATTAAAGCAGGTTTGTTAATCACCCAAGTATCATTCATTCCATCACCATTCGGAGAGAATAGAGTAGTTGCAACCAAATTCTCAACCACATCAACTGTTATGGTCATGGTGTCGGTATCGGTACAACCATCAGGACTTGTAACAGTCATGGAGTAAACAGTAGTCAACTGTGGATTAGCAAGAGGAGCAATAACTGTTTCATCATTCAAACTCTCAAAAGGACTCCACAACACACTTTGTGCATTGGTTGCTTTCGCCTGAATTGGGATAGGCACTATATCTCTTGTAGCCAAGTTTGGACCTGCATGTGCAACTGGAGGAGTAAAGACGGTTACGTCAAAATCGCAAGTAGTTTGATTGTTATGAATGTCTGTTACTTGATACGAAAGAGTAGTTGTTCCTATTGGAAACTCATCTCCTGAGCTAAAAGGCTCAGCATCAAAACGGACAGTAGAAGCTACAGTGCAATTATCATTACCAACAGGGGAAGACCAATAAACAATAGAATCACATTGAGCGATGTCGTTAGGACAAACAATCGTTGGAAGTTCAGTATCGTTAACGGTAACAGTAAATGAAACAACTGAAGTATTCATCGCCGCATCATAAGCAGTATAAGTTATGGTTGTTGTTCCAACCGGGAAAGCATCACCTGAATTAGAAGAACTCACCAAAGAATCCAAGGTACAATTATCAGCAGCAGATGGCGCTGTCCATGTAACAACAGCAGAGCAATTACCTAAATCATTGTTCACCGTTATATCAGCAGGGATTCCTGAAATCACAGGATCTTCGTCATCAGTGATGGTCACTGTAAAGGAGCAAGTATCAGAATTCATGGAGGGATCATAAGCAATATAAGTAACGGTAGTTGTTCCTAACGCAAAGACATCTCCTGAATTATGAGAAGACACTAAAGAGTCAATCATACAGTTATCAGCAGTGGTTGGTAGAGTCCAAGAAACTACAGCGCTACAATTACCTGCATCAATCGCTTGATTGATTGGAGCCACACAATTGCTGATTAAAGGCTTGATAGTATCCAAAACAGTTATAACAGCAGTTGCAGAAGCAACATTGTTGTTCACATCTGTTGCAGTTAAAGTCACGGTGTTGGCACCAACCTCGGCACAAGAGAATGAACTAACATCTAAAGAAAGAGTAGGCGCACCACAAACATCGCTAGAACCATTATCTACATCAGTAGGAACAATAGACACATTACCGGTTGCATCTAAATAAGCATTGATGTTTTGAGTGATTACCGCTGGTTTGATGGTATCAATTACGGTAACTGTTACAGTTGCAGAAGCAACATTGTTGTTCACATCTGTTGCAGTTAAAGTTACTGTATTAGCACCAACTTCAGCACAAGTAAATGAATTAACATCTATGGTAAGAGTAGGCGCACCACAAATATCGCTAGAACCATTATCTACATCAGTAGGAACAATGGACACATTACCAGTTGCGTCTAAATAGGCATTGATGTTTTGAGTGATTACCGTTGGTTTGATGGTATCCAAAACAGTAACAACAGCAGTAGCAAAAGCAGCATTTGAGTTCACATCTGTTGCAGTTAAAGTCACTATATTAGCACCAACTTCAGCACAAGTAAATGAACTAACAGCTAAAGAAAGAGTCGGTGCACCACAAACATCAGTAGAACCATTATCTACATCAGTAGGAACAATAGACACATTTCCAGTTGCGTCTAAATAAGCATTGATGTTTTGAGTGATTACCGTTGGTTTGATAGTATCAAGTACGGTAACAGTAGCTGAAGTAGAATCAATGTTCCCATTTACATCCGTTGCTTTTAGCCATACTGTATTAGCACCAACTTCAGCACAAGTAAATGAACTAACAGCTAAAGAAAGAGTCGGTGCACCACAAACATCAGTAGAACCATTATCTACATCAGTAGGAACAATAGACACATTGCCTGTTGCATCTAAATATACATTAATGTTTTGAGTGATTACCGATGGCTTAATCGTATCAATTACAGTTGCGGTTGCCATTGCAGAATCAATGTTATTGTTTACGTCTGTTGCAATAAGGTAAACCGTATTAGCACCAACTTCAGCACAAGTGAATGATGTTTTATCTAAACTCAAAGTTGGTGTTCCACAAACATCATTGGAGTTGTTATTTATATCCGCAGGTACAATTGAAACCGAACCTGAGTTGTCCAAATACACTAGAATATTTTGTGTTACAACCGTAGGTTTTAGAGTATCGATAACTGTAACTATAGAGCTAGTAGAATCAACGTTCCCATTGCTGTCAGTTGCTATTAACCAAATTGTATTAGCTCCAACTTCTGTGCAAGTAAAACTGTTTTTAGATAAAGTTAACGTTGGTGTTCCACAATTGTCGGTAGTAGTGCCGTTCACATCAGATGGTGTAATTGAAACGGAGCCAGAATTGTCTAAAAAAACTGAAATATTATTAGTTGACACCTTGGGCTTTACTGTATCAATTACCGTAACTATCGCTGTAGCAGAGTCGATGTTCCCATTATTATCTGTAGCAATAAGCCTTATAGTGTTAGTTCCTATTTCTGAGCAAGTAAAAATATTCTTGCTTATTGATAGACTCGCAATTCCACAAGCATCAGCCGAAGAGTTGTTGATATATGCGGGTACAATTGATACCGAACCTGTACTGTCTAAATAAACCGAAATATTATTCGTTAGCACTGTAGGTCTAACGGTATCGATTACTGTTACTATTGCGCTTGATGAATCAACATTACCGCTACTATCAGTAGCAATTAACCAAACAGTATTCGACCCCAAATCTGTACAAGTAAAAATGCTTTTTGAAAGTGCTAAGGTTGGTGTTCCGCAATTATCAGAGCTCCCATCATTCACATCGGCAATTGAAATATTGGCTACGCCTGCTGAATCTAAATACAGGCTTGTATTTTTTGTAACCACAGTTGGCTTTATATTATCAAAAGTGAGGTTTAGTGTCATTATTGAATCGCACCCTGCGGCGTTTGGAATAACAGCATAATAAGTTCCGCTTGTAGTAAAAGTGCTTCCTTGCCAGCTGTATGACGAACAAGTATTTACGGAGAAACTTGCAAATGTATTAACCCCGGAACTAATTACAATAGTATCAAAGGCAGTCAAGTTACCACTAATGGCGGTCACTTGATATGTTCCTGGTTTAGCGATGCTGATACCATTGCCAAAGGATAGAATAGGAGAAACAGATTTCATCACAGTCGCCTTATTAAAATTTGGACCATCAATGAACCCAGCGTAGGGTGTTCCGGAATTATCAAACGCCAAGTTTATTTGTCCCGAAGAACCTGAAGAAAACCCTCTTGAACCAACAAACTCCCATGAACTCCCATTAAATTTCATTAGTGAAGCTCTATTTCCTCTCGATGGGTCTGAAAACAATAAGTACAATGTTCCTGAGTTGTCAACAGCGAGACTATTAGCGCTTATGTTTGTAGCGGCGAGCCCTCCATTTGGAAGAGTATTCCAAGTATTTCCATCGAATTGCTCTACAACAATAACACCTCGAAGTCCATTGTCTTTGTAGGCAACCGAAGGAGTACCTGAATTACTAATCACTAAGTTTTGGAACTCCGATGAACCTTGGGAAAAACCTGGAGTTCCTACAACTACCCAAGCGCTTCCATCGAACTTCATTACTGTTGTTCTTTGTCCGTTAGTAGCATCCTGAAAAGCCACGTAAGGTGTTGAACCGTCAAACGCTATGCTTGGGTACGCCGACTGCCCAGCTGAAAACCCACGAACGCCAACGGTTGACCAAGAAGTCCCATCGTATTTTTCAACGGTGACTTTCCCTCCGCTAAAAGGGTCCTCATAGACTAAATAAAGCATACCAGAGTCATCGAAGGCTATTTTAGTTCTATTAGTAGAGCGAGTAGAAAACCCTCCATTGCCGGTGCTTACCCAAGCATTACCATCAAATCGCATAACTGTTGCTTGGGAACCTGGAGCTAGTCCTAAATCCCTATATACGACATAAGGAGTTCCTGTGCTATCGATGGCTATACTGTGGTCAAACGTAGCACCCACTGAAAATGATGGACTTCCAACGTTGACCCAATTGCTACCGTCAAATTTTTGTACCGTTGTTTTATTTCCGACTCCTTCATCTCTGTAGGCAACATAGGGCGTACCTGAATTGTCAACTGCTAAACTTAAATAAGAGGCAATACCAGCCGAAAATCCGGCGTTTCCTTCAACCGACCAATCAGCCGAATCTAAATTTCTCCATACTAAAGAGTTGGGATTGGCGGAAATATTGGTGAAGGTAGTTGTAAGGTAGATAGAGTCTAAACCACAAAGGACTACAGAATCTCCATTATCTATAGAGATAGTGGGTTTGAAGTTTAGTATTAATGTAGAAATAGAATCACAACCTGATACTGTCGTGAGCGTATCTGAGTATGTTCCACTTGTTGTATAGGTTTGTCCGTTATCTGCCCAAGTGTATGAAGCGCTAGAAACTATAACACTAGTATTGGTCATAGCTGAATTTCCTTGTGTTACAGTAATTTCATCGTAAGCAGCCGTGGTACTACCGTAGGCTAGAATTTGATAATTCCCAGGCTTATTAATATTAACAGTAGATGATGACGATATTATCGGGGCGTCTAATTTCATTACAGTTGTTTTAGCACTATCACTATAATCTCTAAAGGCTACATATGGTGTTCCTAATATGCTTATTGCCAAGTTCGCAAATTGTGTTTGACCGGCTGAAACAGCAGCATTGCCAATACTTACCCATGAGCTGCCGTCAAATTTCTTAACTGATATTCTACCATTATCTCCAAAGTCGGCATACGCTACATACGGAATTCCTAACTCATCAACAACAACACTGGTATATTGAATATCCCCCAATGAAATTCCAGGAGAACCAACAACAACCCAAGCACTTCCATCGTATTTCATAACTGTGGCTTTATTGCTTACCGATCCATCTCTAAATGCCACAATAGGATTTCCTGATGCATCGATTGCTAAACTATTAAAGCTGGAATTTGAAGTCGAAAAACCGGCATTTCCAATAGTTCCCCATGAACTACCGTTAAATTTCATCACTGTTGCTTTATTGCTTGCCGCAGCATCTCTATATGCCACAATAGGGTTTCCTGCTGCATCAATTGCTATATTTTGATAATCTGCTGAACCTGCAGAAAAACCGGCATTTCCAACAGTTATCCAATTACTACCATCGTATTTCATGACTGTAGTTCTTTGCCCATTTCCAAAATCTCGAAAAGCTAAATAAGGGGTTCCTGAATTATCTATAGCTAAACTCAAATCAAACACCACTCCCGGTGAAAACCCTGCCGCTCCAACATTAACCCAAGCACTACCATTGTATTTCATTACTGTAGCTTTTTGACCACTTCCAAAGTCTTGAAAAGCTACGTAAGGAGTTCCTAATCTATCAATTGCCAAACTTTGATAAGTTGCTGAACCTGCAGAAAAACCTGGATTTCCAACTGTTATCCAAGAAGTTCCATCGAACTTTTTCACTGTTGTTTTACTTCCAACTCCGTTATCCATATATGCAACGTAAGGAGTTCCAACTGCATCAATAGCTAAACTTTGATAACTCGCTTGTGTTGAAGAAATCCCTGCATTACCTTCACTTCGCCATACAGCTGAGTCTAAATTTCTCCACTCAAAGACGTTTGAATTTGTTGCAGTTGCAGTTACAAGTATAGAATTTCCTGAGCACAGCACGGCTGAATTTTTGTTATCAATACTCACCGTTGCAATTGGAGGCGGAGAAACGTCGAATACCCTAACATGTCCTGCGTTAATCGCACTACCACCATTGAGAATAGCTCCAATGCCTATAGTATTCACATCAGGCATACTAACTGAGTAACCAGATATGTCATTAGAAGCCTCTCCAATTATATCGTTTCCTCTTTGTAACCAAGCACTACCGTTCCAGCCATAAATTCTTACAGCACCCGAACTATTGCCATTATTATTATTATTTCCTGGTGCACCAACAGCCACAGTATTCGCATTTGGCATGCTTACAGAAGTACCGAATTGCTCTCCAGGCAATCCATCAATATCAGCACCCTTCTGCGTCCAGGCTGTACCATTCCAATTGTAAATTCTAACGTGGCCAGAATGACTGCCGTTGGCACTATTACTACTTGCTCCTATTGCTACAGTATTTATATCAGGCATACTAATAGCACGACCTGATTGATCACCTGCCGCTTCACCGTCTAAGTCACTTCCTTTTTGAATCCAACCAGTACCATTCCAAACGTAAACTCTAACATGTCCTGCGTTCATTCCATTACCATCATTACTTAGGGCTCCAATGCCCACTGTGTTTGCATCAGGCATACTAACTGATACACCAGATCCGTCCTGAGCAGCCTCCCCATCAATATTTCCGCCCTTTTGAACCCAAGCCCCTCCAATAAATTGAAAAACACGCACCTGACCGGCATTTGAAGCGACAGCAGAACCTTTCATGGTTCCTATCGCTAGGGTATTTGCATCAGGCATGCTGACCGAATTACCTGACTCTAAAAAGGCTACCTCTCCATCAATATCTAAGCCCTTCTGTACCCATGTAGATCCATTCCAACTGAACACCCTTACATGACCCGATCTTTGGCCGTTCCCGTTGTTTAATGTGGCCCCAATGGCCACAGTGTTCGAATCAGGCATACTGACACTCACACCTGAGTTATCTCCAGCTGCTTCCCCATCGATATCTGTTCCTTTTTGAATCCAAGCCCCTGCAACTAATCGGAATACTCTAACATGTCCCGAACCTGAGCCATTTCCGCTGTTACCAGTAGCACCAATAGCCACCGTAAAGGCATCAGGCATGCTGGTTCTCCCAGAAAAATCGTAAAGTGACTCACCGTCAATATCTGACCCAATTTGAATTTGAGCAGTAACAAAGTTAGTAGCTAGTAATGCAAAACTGCATACCAATAATGCGAATAATTTAGATTGTAATTTTAAGCCTGTCATAACGTTAGTATTAATATGTATTTGCTTCTTAAAGCTGAATAAATTTGTCATCCAGCCCGAAACAAAAATAAGAGCAGCCAATTTTGATAATCGGCAAACAAACAACAACTTAGCGACGAATCAATGAATGCAACTAATTATTTATTAGGTAGTTAAGTTAATTTGATTTGACATTTTATAGAGTATATAAAAGTTGTAGATGACCAATTTTTTAGCATGAATAACCACATTTTATCAATTAGAATAAATAATTGAACTAGGATAATCTATTCCTAATAGTTTCAATTTTGTTATGTTGAAACACATGTAAACACTTTCTAATCAACCAGTAAATTCCGGATTACTAAAACAAACAACAACTTTCTATTTTGACTAATGCCATTAAGAAAAATTAGAGCGTTTTGAAATATGAATAAATTCAAGGATTTTTGGTTCATGAAGAAATTGATTTACTGTTCTTTATTGGGCTTTGCTTTTTGCCTATCAACTTTAGTACGTGCACAAGTTGACTTCGGTAATTTATTGCAACTTGCTCAAAGCAACCCAGACAGTCTTGTCTCCTTAAGTAAAGGCAACAAAATGCGAATTAATGTAGAAAGAGAGACCTTTTTACTTTGTTTAGCCTATCAGGTTAAAGCAGATTATTCGAAAGTAGATTCTTTACTAAACATTGCATTAACGGACTATGCCTTTGATAATGATTCTGGTTTGTATGTTAACTACTTAATGGTATCCTCAGATCAATATAAGTTCTCGGGTAATTACGAAGCTGCAATTACTACTTTACTTAAAGCGGTTAATTGCTCTGAAAGAAATTTAGATACCATTAACATGGTGACAACTAGTGTACATTTGGCGGAAACAGCTCGAGCTGCGGAAAATTTTGAGCTTGGCTTAGCATATTTAGAGAAGGCTGAATTGGCCGTTAAAAATTTCGGTAGAAGAATTAACTTAATTATGTTAGCTAGGATATATGATCGCAAAGCCTCTATATTCATCGAAATGAAGAAAGACTTTGATGAAACAAATGAACAAATTTTAAACACAATTTCAATTGCTGCCCAAATTGGAGACAAAAACCTAGAAGCTTCCTCCTACAACAACTTAGGATTTCTATACATTAATAAAGAACCTGAAAACCCAAACAAAAAGGCCGAAGACTACTTTAAAAAAGCTATAGAACTGTACGATGAATTAGGCAACTCCATCAATGCCACCAATGCTAGAATAAACCTATCTCGCTATTACAACCGAAAGGGTGAATATCAAATGGGCGTGAACACACTCATTGCCATAAAAAGGGTAGTGGACAGTTCTGATTGGTTATGGGAGAAAGGTGGCTACTACGAAATGTTAGGCCGATTGTATTTCTCTTTAAAAGAATATAAGTCGGCCTACGAAAGTTTAGAAATTGCAAAATTAAATTTAATAGAGTTGACTAAAAATCAATACGATAAAAGAATAGCCTCCCTTGAAATTCAGCATAAGATTGCGCAAAAAGAAAAAGAAATACAACTTGCTATGTTGGAGACTAAAGCAAAAAAGAACGAAAATAAAATTTTATACATCATTTTATTTTTTGTGTTTCTGCTTGCTATTTCATTCTTCATATTCTTAATTATCTCAGGCAGACAAAAGAGAATTCTCAGGAAACAGCAAAAAGAAAATATTGAAATAAATAAGAAATTAACCAAAGTTGTAGCTCAAAAAGAGACTCTTTTAAGCGAAGTAAATCACAGAGTTAAAAACAATTTGAGCATTTTAAGTGGTTTACTATACCTGCAACAAACTAAGGAGTTGGATCCTAATGTAAAATCAGCTATCAAGAAAAGTTTAGATCGTATAAATACCATATCGCTTATACATGAAAGTATTTACAAAAGAGATGATATGGAGAGCGTTGATTTTCAGGAATATTTAGCTAGGCTAATCCATTCAAATAAAGAAATATATTGGAATGACCTGCCACTAGAGATTGACGTTCAATGCAACAAGTTATCGCCAAATTTAGAAACTTCGGTTCCATTGGCTATGATTATTAACGAACTAGTTACCAATAGTTTTAAATATGCATTCAAAGGAATTTCTTCACCTAAAATTAAAGTTGTTTTTGAAAATGGAGTGCTTAAATACATGGATAATGGTAAGGGAGTTGAATCAGGAAATAGTAACACAAATCTTGGTTCCAAGTTAATTAGTATTTTTTCTGATCAAATAAATGCCACAATTAATAGTTTCGCAGACAGTCAAGGATACCACCATCACATTAGATTATCAAACGATTAAACATGACGACAAAAGACTTAAAAGTTTTGGTAGTTGAAGATGAGAAAGTACTTGCCTTTGTTGTAGAAGAGATGCTTCAAGAATATGAAATTACAAACACCGTTGTTGCAAACACGTATAACGATGGGCTTAAATGGATTGACCCAGATAAAATAGATTTGGCGCTTTTAGATATCAATTTAGGCGCAGGACTAAGCGGGATAGATTTAGCAATAGAGTGTACTCGATTGCAAATACCTTTCATTTATTTGACCAGTTATACTGACAAAAAGATGTTAGATTTAGCATTAAAAACTACTCCTGGCGGATATGTGGTGAAGCCTGTCTCTCCGGCGGCTTTGTATTCTGCAATCAAGATTGTCTTTAACAAAACTCAAGAGCAACAGTATTTCTATAATTTTAAAGATGGTACAAAAAACGTTCGGTTAAACGTTAATGCTATTCTATATATCCAAGCTGATGGCATTTATTCCAATATTGTAACGACGGATCGGAAATACCTTGTTAGAACGAGCATTACTGCCGCTCTTGCAGATTTGCCAAAGGAATACTTTATACAAGTACATCGATCTTATATTGTTAATATTAAGTTTGTTAGTTCATACAAACGAAATATAATTTTCATCAACGAGATACAGATACCTTTGTCTCGTTCGTTTAAAACAACATTTAGAGAAACTATTAGTTAGAGACCCTCAAAAATCAAAGGAGTTGAGCTTTAAAGAAATGCGAATTAAAAATACTCTAATGATATTCTCTGGTAAATTTTTTTCTTTACTTTTTTGTTGGTATAGTTCCTTTTGAAATTGTCTAATATTCCTTATTAATTTGGGCTGGACTTGTTTTTCTACAATTTTCTATTCAGGAATTGGATCAACTTTTGGTTTTGCTACTGGCGTTTCTTCTTTTAATTCTTCAACAACTTCTTGAACCTTTTCTTCAGTTTTTTCCATAATAATCTCTTAATGAGAACTAAAATTTCGGGCAAGGAGTTGTTCTGTAACGCACTCTCTTTTCATCATTGATTTTGATGGATTGAACATAAGAAATTTCGTGGGAGCCTAGGTTAGACCCCATCATGGATGTTGGATATAAGTCATAAGAATATCCAACTTGAAAACGTTTTCCTTTTAATCCGATTAAAAAGGTCATTGCATCATTACTACCATACCAAGTCCCTAATAGTAGAGAATTAGCTTCAAAATACATTCCTAGATTTACTTTTGTGAAATTCGCTTGTTGACTAATTAGTCATTCCTTAATAATAGATAAATTTAGCAGTGAAAAGTAAAATTTGGAATTTTTGGATAAATATATTTAGGTAAAAAAGAAACTTTTCTTTTAACTTTTTCATCATTTTCTTAAGATTCCATCCAGTTGCTGCTAAAAATACATTTATTTGTGGCGAATCTGCACCATGAAGATAGTTCTGTTGCATTTTAAAATCTGTTTTTAAATGACCAATTATTGGCTCTATAGCTGCCCGTTTTCTAAATTTCTTCTCTTTTTTTCGTTTTCTGATAATTTGAATCTCTTTTTAATGGCCTGCTATCCGGTGTCGTAATTTTCGTATTCCCTATAGTTTTTGCTCCTCTACCACCTCTATCATAAATCACCTCTTCAAGTTCAATATTTTGGTTTTCCTTTATTTGATTTAATAATGGTTCAATTGTTTTACTATCATGGGGATTACCATTAAAAGCTTTGATTGCAGTTATGATTAATGACTTAAAAGTAGTTGTTAATCCAACTTTGTTCCCAAATTCATATTGCTTATGTATTTTTCCTTTTGCTATGCAGCTCGTAAAAGACTTATGAAAACTATAGATTTTGTTTTTATCCGTCCTTTTTTGTTGAATTACTTTATTGAATAGTTCAAGTTCTCTCTTGTATAAACTCAATTGATGCTCATTTAAATTCCGTTCTAGTTCACGTATTAATCTACCGGCAATGGTTTTGAGTTTTTTTTGAGCTTTTTTACCATGAATAAGAACAGAATAAGTGAAGATTTTTTCTACTCCTACTACGCCTATCCTTTTTCTAAAGTGAACAAAATCGCTTGGGTCAAAAGGAAATTCATGCTGAAAATGTGCTTCTCCACAGAAATACTGCATGTAAGGATTCATAACCCAAGCTTTAGCTAATGTCTCGTCGCCGAGATTATAAATCCGTTTCAACAACAAACAAGCTACCATCAATCGAATTGGCATTGAAGGTCTATCTTTAGTAGAGTAATATTGGACAAATTCAGTATCGAAGTAATCCCAATCTATTTTTTCGGATAGCAAGATTAATTCATGTTTGGCATCTATAAAATTAGATAGGAGCAGTTTTTCCTTTCATAAATTGCAAGCTTTTGTGCACAATTTATACAACTAAAACTTAATTTTATCATTATAATTTATTGGTAAACAATTAATTAACCAAATTTTAAGGAGCGGCTAATTAATTCGCATTTAAAATATCTAGCAATTCATCCAATTTTGGAGTTAGAATTATTTCAGTTCTTCTGTTTTTACTTCTACCTTCTTTAGTTGCATTATCAGCCAATGGTAAATAATCAGCTCTTCCTGCAGCTGTTAATCTTACTGGGTCAATTGTGCTGCTTTCTACTAAAATCTTAACTACTGATGTAGCGCGCATTACACTTAAATCCCAGTTATCTTTAAGCGTTCCTGTACCTTTAAATGGGACATTGTCTGTGTGGCCTTCAACCAAAACATTAATGTCTGAGTTGACTTCTAATACCTTACTTAATTTTTGTAATACTTCTTTACCTTTTGTGTCAACCGTATAGCTGCCTGATTTAAAAAGTAAACTTTCATCTAAAGAAACATAAACTTTTCCATTTTTTTGCTCAATGGTTAGGCCATTGTTTTCAAAACCTAATAAAGCTGTTTGTACTTTTGATCTTAGTGCATTTACTGTAGAATCTTTTCTTGCTAAAATAGACTCTAGCTCCTCAACTCTTTTTGCTCTATTGTCTAATTCAGAATTGAGCAGTTCTAAGTTTTTACCTTTTTGTTCTAAATCAATTCGTAACTTTTCTAGAGCATCTGATTGTTTTTGCAGTGCTGCTTGTGAGTCTTTAAGATTGCCAAACAATTTAGAGGTTTCAGCTTGATTGCCTTCAAGCAAGGCTTTATTTTTTGAAAGTAAAAGCTCATAAGTGCTATTGAGTTTATCGTAGTTTGTAGTCATCAACCTTAAAGATCTTCCTTGAATGGTAGTGTCTAACATTAAAGATTTATGATGCTTTAATAACTCATTATACTTGTCGTCAACTTCTGTAAATTTTTCTTCTAATTCCCTGTTTTGCTCTTTTAAAGCAGCACGTTGTTCTTCACAAATTTCTTTTTTGCGCTTAATGTCTTCAACCTTTTTTGCAGGCACACAACTGGCTACAAAAGCAAGCATTAATATTGGGATAATTATTTTCCTCATTTTAGTTTTATTTTATAATGCAATAGTACTTACTAATCTGTTTCTTTTTTCGCTCTATTGCTTAGTTTTTTAACAGCTTGCTTTTAATTGTTTATGCTAATTCAACAAGTACTGGGCAATGATCAGAATGTTTCGCTTCAGGTAGTATTGTTGCTCTTTTTAACTTAGATTCTAAGGGTTTACTTACCATGTTGTAATCAATTCGCCAACCTAAGTTTTTGGCCCTAGCATTTGCTCTATAGCTCCACCAACTGTAGTGGTGTGGTTCTTTGTTGAAAAAACGAAAAGAATCGATAAATCCTGAATCTATAAAATTTCCAATCCATTCTCTCTCTTCAGGTTTAAACCCTGAAGTGTCTTTATTTGCTTTTGGATTGTGAATGTCAATTTCAGTATGACAAATATTATAGTCGCCGCTGATAATCAAATTTGGAATTTCTTTTTTTAATTTATTGATGTATTGCTGAAAATCGGCTAACCATTCCATTTTAAATTCTTGCCTTTCATCACCGCTGGAGCCAGATGGCATATAAACACTCATCACCGAAAAGTTCTTATAATCGCATCGCAGTACTCGCCCTTCTATGTCGTATTTTTCAATTCCACAGCCATATTCCACATGCAGTGGTTTTTCCTTGGTCCAAATTGAAACACCACTATAGCCCTTTTTGACAGCAGAAAACCAATAATGATGATATGCCATATTTTTTAATAAATCGGCATCTACTTGATCTTGATTGGCTTTTGTTTCTTGAATACATAAAATATCTGGATTACAGGCCTCTAGCCAGTCCATAAATCCTTTTTTTATTGCTGCGCGAATTCCATTAACATTGTACGATACTATCCTTTTCATCTTAGAAATACGTTTTACGATTTTTCGATTCTTATTTTTACTGTGAAATTCCGATTTATTTATTGAAATCAATAATGGAATATGACTACTAAAAACAGATTCATCACGTTATTCCTAAAACATTTTTAATTGGCTCGATTTCTAATTTATTTTATTTTACTACTCTTAGCTAATGAAATGATTGCGCAATCCTCTAATTTGCGCTCAATCAATGTTTTAGTTAGCTCTGACACCATGAAAATAGATTCGTTGAGCATCATACCCCAATCGGAAATAATTAAAACCACTTCTGGCACTTTGGTTAATGAATCGGATTATAAAATCGATTATGCTAAATCATTGTTTATTTCTAAAAATTTAATTGGAAAAGAAATTCAATTCATTTATCGGGTATTTCCACTCAACTTTTCAGCTAAATATGCGCATAAATCAATTCGTGATGTTGAGCAAAGTGACCCGGGCAAATACGATTATTTCACCATTAAAGAAAAGGAAAATAAAGATGAGTTATTTTCAATTAATGGACTAAGTAAAAATGGTAGCATTTCTAGGGGAATTAATTTTGGGAACAATCAAAACCTATCAGTAAGCTCAAATTTAGATTTGCAATTGTCAGGTAAAGTAACCGATGATATAAGCATACAAGCAGCCATTAGCGATAATAATTTGCCTATACAAGCTGATGGGAATACTCAACAATTACAAGAGTTTGATCGTGTTTATATTCGTTTATTTAATAAAAACTCGTCCTTAATTGCAGGAGATTTTTTATTAAGTAAACCTTCAGGATATTTTATGAATTTGAATAAAAAAGTGCAAGGTGGAGGCTTTTCAACATCTTTGCAAACTCACAAAGACCAAGCACTTGCAAAACAAGGAACAATTAAGACATCGGTAAATGCAGCAATCTCTCGAGGAAAATTTTCCAGAAATGTAATTCAAGGAATTGAAGGTAATCAAGGGCCTTATCAACTAAAAGGAGATGAAGGAGAGAATTATATCATCGTTTTGTCAGGCACTGAGCGAGTTTACATCAACGGACGTTTGATGAAACGCGGACAGGATAATGATTATATAATAGATTACAATACCTCGGAATTGACTTTTATGCCCCAACAAATAATCACTAAAGACAAGCGAATAGTAGTTGAGTTTCAATATTCTGAACGAAATTATGCGCGTTCGTTGTATTTTGTAGAAAACAGTTTTGAAAAAGAAAAACTGAAAATAAATTTTAATGTTTATTCTGAACAAGACAATAAAAAACAACCCCTTCAACAAGAGCTAAATGACAGTGAAAAGAAATTACTTGGGGAGATAGGTGATAACTTAAACCAAGCAATAGTTTCGGGAATTGATACCACCGGCTTTATCGACGATCAAGTATTGTATCGGCTAACAGATACCTTGGGTTATAAAAATGTGTTGGTTTATTCTAAAAATCCCGATAGTGCTATTTACAGCGCAAAGTTTTCTTTAGTTGGTCAAGGAAATGGCAATTACGTGCAAATAAGGAGTGATGGGAATGGACGTGTTTTTCAGTGGAAACAACCAATAGCTGGAGTTTCGCAAGGTAGTTATGAGCCAGTTATAGTATTAATAACACCCAAGAAACGACAATTGATAACCCTGGGAGGTGCTTATGAGTTTTCTAAAAATACGACCTTGAAAGTGGAGGGTGCCTTTTCAAACAATGATGTCAATACGTTTTCAAATAAAGATGCCAATGACAATCAGTCTTATGGTATGCGCCTTGATTTTAAAAACTCAACATTACTTAGAAGGTCCGATTCAGCCATTTCAAGCAGGTGGAATTCAACTGTTTTTTATGAGCAAATTGGTAGAAATTTTCAATTTATTGAACGATATCGCGATGTAGAATTTCAAAGAGATTGGAACATACAAAGTTTGGTGCTTGAAGGAAACGAGTACATTACAAAAGTGACAACAGGCATTTCTAAACATAAAAACAAAATCAATTATGAGTTTGGGTCTTTTACGAAAGGACACAGCTATGAAGGTATAAAAAACGGATTCTCAGCCAATTTTCAAAAAAAGGGGTTTGAATTAAATTCTAAAGGGAGTTTGTTAAATGTAAATGCATTAAACAATAGTGAGTTTTTGAGGCATTATACCAATTTGAGTCAGAAATTGTGGGGATTTAAATTTGGAGCTTATTTAGAGCAAGAGAAGATTTTGTTTTATAATGGCAAATCAGATTCTTTAAGCAATGCTAGTTTTAATCGAATTATATGGAAAGCCTTTGTTGAAAAAGGAGATAGCACAAATGACAATAGTTGCCGCTTGACTTATAGCGAAATATATGATTACTTCCCTAAAAATGTGGCATTAAATTATGCTTTAAAAAGTGAAAATGTAGGACTAGATTTTCAAATGGCAAAGAACCCAAGAAGTAGATTGTCAGGTAAAGTTACTTACAGAAGATTACATGTGTTAAACAAAGAATTAGCCAGCAGAGACGAAGAAAACACTTTGTTAGGGAGGTTGAATTACGACCTCAAATTGTGGAAAGGTTTTGTGAGTTCAAACACGTATTATCAAATAGGAAGTGGATTGGAAAACAGAAGAGAGTTTTCGTTTTTGAAAGTAAATGATGGACAAGGAACACATGTTTGGAATGATTACAATAAAAATCAAGTAAAGGAATTAAACGAATTTGAAGTAGCGGGAAGCAACAATACTTTTCAGGCCAATTACATTAAGGTTTTTACTCCAACATCTAGTTTTATTCGGGTCTTTAGCAATCAATTTAATCAAGTGCTTTTTCTAAAACCTGCAGCAATTCTGAATCAAATAGGCTGGCAAAAAATACTCGCTAAGTTTTCGAATAAAACAACTTTTAGGGCAGAGCGAAAAACACAGCTAGAAGAAGATGCCTACAACCCAATAAACACCAATGTAAATGATTCAAGCTTAGTTTCCATTAACTCTTCCATCTCAAATACGGTTTACTTTAACCGATTAGATCCGCGTTTTGGGTTCGATTTTTATTACTTAAACAATAAGGGAAAAAGTCTGCTAATCAATGGGTTTGAAAGTCGAGGGAATTTAATTCAGGAACTAAAAGGGCGATACAACATCAATCGCTTATATTCAATAGAATCAAGGGCTACTTTATCTGAAAAATCAAATCACTCTGAGTTGTTTAAAAGCAGAACATACACCATAAGAAGCAAAGAAATTCAGCCTACTTTCATTTTTCAACCCAATGTTCGTTTTCGAGTTAACTTATCGGCAACTTATTCTGATCGAGAAAATATTTTAGGTGAAGAAACTTCTATAAACCAAACTGGAGCAATAGAAATGCAATACAATCAAGCTGGGAAGGGCGCTTTTTCGATGAATGTTAGCTATATAAAAATAAATTTTAACTCTAACCAGAATAGTTCTTTGTCTTTTGAAATGTTAGATGGTTTGCAAGCCGGAAACAACATTACGTGGAACATTTCGTGGCAACGCAATTTGTCAAATAGTTTACAATTAAATCTAACTTATGGAGGTAGAAATTCTGAAAATATTAAAACTATTCACACTGGCGGGATGCAAGTTAGAGCTTTTTTCTAGGGCTTATTTATTTTAAAGTCAAACTAATGTTAGCCATTTCATAATCTTCGGCATAAATAAATAACATGTATTTACCAGGAAGTATTTCATAGTCTTCACTTGGTTTTGCCCAATCTAAACAAACATCTACCTTTTCGTTTGCATAATCCACGATTTCTTTATCAGAATAATAGCCTTTTAAACCATTAAATTCAAATTTGAAATTTTCCGTTTCTCCGGCAGTTAAAATTTTACCATCAGGAGCTAATATCCTTAGATAGAGGTTTTTCTTCTCAGCGATAGCTACTTTATTTTCATTTAACGAAAAGCATACTCTTATTTTGTCTGTTCTTCTAGAACGGTCTGTTTCTTTTCCAGTCATATCGCGTTTTACATTCACTCCAAATGCTGAAACACCTGAAACATCTAATCGACTGGCGATGGCTACTTTACTCGATAGATTCTCATTGTTTTTTTGAAGCTCCTTACTTCTATCTCGTTCTTTATTAAGCGTCTGTTTTACTTCTAAATTCTCTTTTCTAAGCCCAACATTAAGTGTGTTTATTGAGTCTATAGTAACAACATAGCCTTTCATGATTGTTCGAAGAGTTTTAGTTTCTTTCTTTAGTTTATAAATGGCATAATCTTTATCCTTTACTTTGGCTAACAAATCTTCAATTTCTTCTCTTCTGCTTGCAAGTTCTACCTTCATAGAGTCGTTGTCGGTTTCTAAGCTATCAAATTCATTTAGCATGTTCTCCAATTCATTTTGAAGTTCACCTCGTTCATCATTTAAATATTCAATTTCAGTTCCTTTCTGAGAGTTGGTTTTTCTCAATTCAAAAAACTGCCAAAGTGTTATGCCTAAAGCAATTGAAAGGAGTATGATGATGAGAACTAAAACTCGATTTATTTTCTGATTTTGCTCATTGTTATTCCCCATAGCCTTGTTCTCTTCCGAAGTATTCATGTCTTAAATTTTGTGCAAATATAGTTGATATACTATCACCTTAGATGGAAAATAAAAGAGAATAAAAGCATGAATTTGTGTAAAATATGTTAATTTTAAACTGAATTAAATCAAATGATTACAGCCTTAACCTCACTTTTATTTCCCAAAGTATGCTTTGCTTGTGGCGAAACATTGAAAAACAAGCAAATTCACATTTGTGCGTCTTGTTATCAAAACATCCCTCGGACTAACTTTTTCGATGGAGAAATAAATATGCTTGAAAAGAAATTCTGGGGACGAATTCCAATTCAACATGCTACTGCTTTTTTGTATTTTATACCTAAAGGCAGAGTACAGCGCTTGATACACCATTTTAAGTATTATGGGCAAAAAGAAATTGGCATTACCTTGGGCGAGTGGGCAGCAGCTGAATTAATGGTTCAAAACTTTTTTAGTTCGATAGATATCGTAGTTCCTATTCCAATTCACGAATTGAAAAAGAGAAAAAGAGGGTTTAATCAAAGTGATTTTATTGCAGAAGGTATTCAGAATATGACGGGAATAAAAGCAATAACTGATAATCTTGAGAAACGATTTCACACCGAATCACAAACTAGAAAATCGAGGTTTAAACGATGGGAAAATGTAAAAACTACCTTTGCAGTAAAAGATACCAAACTCTTTGAGGGGAAACATATTTTACTTGTTGATGATGTGATAACAACTGGTGCTACAATAGAGGCATGTGCCATTGAACTTTTAAAAATTCAAGACCTTAGATTAAGTTTACTAAGTATAGCAATGACCCATTGATTTTTGAACCAAAACAGTTGTATTTTCTTAATCGATTATACATTTTTAATTTATAAACCATAATTCGGGTTAAATTTGGCTTTCATTTGCAATTATGGAGCAAGAAATTTTATTCGATACACATCATTCTAAACAAGAAAAACAGGCTGCGATAGTACCTCAAGTTAAGGCTTTGGTGCAAGGTGAAACGAATCTCATTGCCAATTTGGCTAATATCGCTGCCGTTCTTAAAACCGTTTTTGATTATTATTGGGTGGGCTTTTATATCAAAGAGGTAGAGGGGCTTGTTTTGGGGCCATTTCAAGGACCAGTGGCTTGCACTAGAATTGGAAAAGGGAAAGGCGTTTGTGGGAAATGTGTTGAATTAAAACAAGCTATAATTGTTCCAAATGTCAATGAGTTTGAAGGACATATTGCCTGTAGCTCCGCAACTCAATCAGAAATTGTAGTGCCTGTAATAAAAAACAATCAAGTAAGAATGATAATCGATGTAGATAGTTTAACATTAGCCGATTTTGACCAAGAAGATCAAGTTTTTTTAGAAAAAATAGCTGAAATAATTGCAAATTCCTTATGATATTGTTGAAGCTAGAAACGTATTTCGCATTCGCTATTGCTGTAGTTTTGATTTCCTGTGCTCAAGTGGTATCGCCAACTGGCGGAGAAAAAGATGTAACCCCTCCTAAAGTCTTATCGCTTACTCCAGAAAATGAGCAAACTAATTTTAAAGCCGCAGAGATTAAAATAAGCTTTGATGAGTTTGTCAAATTTGTTCGATTAAAAGAAGAGTTGATTGTTTCGCCACCTTTAAAATATGACTTGCAGACAAAAATTAAAGGAAAGGAAATAACCATAGCGATTAAAGACACACTTAAAGAAAACACGACTTATGTCTTAAATTTTGGAAATTCGATTTGCGATATTCGAGAAAATAATCCCTTGCCAAATTTTAGTTATGTATTTTCAACAGGTTCTGAAATAGATACGTTATCGGTTTCTGGTCGCATAATTCAAGCATATAACTCTAAAGTGGAAAAAGGAGTATTGGTTATGCTCTACGATGCTGATGAAGATTCTTTACCTCTTAAAGAATTGCCCACATACATCGCCCGAACCGATGAAAATGGCTTGTATAAAATTGGCAATGTAAAAGCGGGAAAATATAAAACATTCGCTTTAAAAGATGAGAATAAGAACTATTTGTTTGATCGTAAAACTGAAAACATTGCTTTTGATACCAGCATGTTAGTTGTAAATGATAACATTGAAAAACTGAATTTTTATTTATTTCAAGAAAATCATGAAAAGCAATTTGTAAAATCACAAAAAGAGCAAACATCCAATGTGACATTGAATTTTAATCTTCCATTTGACTCCATTCAAATAAGGGGATTAGATACCAACATCGAAGAGGTGTTGAAAGTCAAAGAAATCGGAGTAAATAAAGATTCGGTGAGTTTGTGGTTTAACGAAATGGATAATCAACGAATGAAATTAATAGTCCATGATTATAAAACATTAAATGATACCATAACAGTAAAAGTTGATTCAGCAAATAAGAAGTTAAAAATAGAGATGCCAGCAACTCATAATTTTTTCAGAAAGCTTGAATTCACAACAAATACACCGATTAAAGAAATAGATATTAGTAATATTAAAATCTTACAAAAAGATAGCACGGCTATGGAGTTTAGCTATGGATTTAAACACAATCGCAATCAATTGTATTTAGCATTTAATCATCAACAAGATTCTAATTATAACATCAGTTTTTTACCTGGCGCATTCATAGATTTTTATGGCAAAACCAACGATAGCCTAAGAAAGAAAGTTAAATTTAATGCTGAAAAAGAATTCGGCAACTTAACTATAAACATCCATTCAAGCATTCAAGACGACAAGCTTCTTCAGTTGCTAAACCACAAAGGAGATGTAATAAAAATGGTAAATATTGGAGTGGAGAGTGTTTTATTCAAGCATTTAAACCCTGGAAATTACCGATTGAGATGCATAGTAGATCGCAATAAAAATGGTGCTTGGGATACTGGAAATTACATACTAAGGCAATTGCCTGAAAAAACAATTTTACTGGAAGAAGAAATTAATGTGCGAGCAAACTGGGACAAAGAAATAAAATGGGAAATAGAATATAAAGAATAAAAAAACAGACGATGAAAAAGCAACACACTTCACTATTCATTGGATTGGTATTTATGGCATTAAGTGCCTGTAATGAAGCTCCAAAAGAAAAAACAATTGAAAAAGATAATTCTGCCGAAGTAGAAGAATTCTTAGCGAATTACAATATAAAGTTTCAAGAATTGTATTATGCATCATCAGAAGCACAGTGGACGTTGAATACCCACATAGTTGAAGGAGACACGATTACCAGTAAGATTGCTGAAGAAGCCGATGCCGCTTATGCCGCATTCATTGGCAGTGAAGAAAACATTGAAAAAAGCCGCAGTTTTTTAAAGTCAAAAGAAGGTTTAAGTGATATTCAAATCAAGCAGCTAGAAGTTATTTTGTATAATGCGGGTAATAATCCTGCAATAGCTGGCGACCTGGTGAAAGAACGCATTGCTGCAGAAACAAAACAAACGGAATTGCTTTTTGGATTTGAAACAACCATCGATGGAAAACCAGCTTCTGGTAACGATATCAATGCGATTTTAAAAGATTCTAAAAACCTAAACGATAGATTAAAAGCTTGGGAAGCGAGCAAAGAAGTTGGAAAAACGTTGAAATCGGGTTTGAATAACTTAAAAACCTTGAGAAATAAAACAGTTCAGGCATTGGGGTATGAAGATTATTTCGATTATCAAGTTTCAGCTTATGGAATGAATAAGCAAGAAATGATGCAAGTTTGCGGAGATATGATTCATGAAATGTGGCCACTTTACCGTGAATTGCACACTTGGGCTAGATATACTTTAGCTAAAAAATACAAAGAAGAAGTACCTGAAATGTTACCAGCACATTGGTTAACCAACAAATGGGGACAAGAATGGAGCAGCATGGTTCAGTTAGAAGGAATTGATTTAGATGCTAAATTGAGCGAAAAAGGAGCCAATTGGATAGTTGAAGAAGGTGAGCGATTTTATATGAGCTTGGGATTCGATAAACTTCCTCCTGTTTTTTATGAAAAATCGAGTTTGTATCCTGCACCAGAAGGAGCAGATTACAAAAAGAATTCACACGCCTCAGCTTGGCACATGAATTTAAACCAAGATGTTCGTTCCTTGATGAGTGTAGTGCCAAATACAGAATGGTGGGGAACCACTTTGCATGAGTTAGGGCATATTTATTATTTCTTGGAATATTCAAACCCCAAGGTGCCTATGGTATTGCGTGAAGGAGCGAATAGAGCTTATCATGAAGCAATGGGTAGTTTAATCGGATTGGCAGCCATGCAGCAGCCTTTCTTAGAAGGTAGAGGTTTGTTAGAGCCAGGTTTAGAAACCGATAAAACCCAGGCTTTACTTTCTGAAGCCTTAGATTTTGTGGTGCTAATTCCATGGGGAGCAGGAGTTATGACAGAGTTTGAACATGATTTATATGCCAAGGATTTGCCAGTGGATGAATTCAACAAAAGATGGTGGGAATTGAAAAAGAAATATCAAGGAATTGTTCCTCCAACAGAAAGAGGGGAAGAATACTGCGATGCAGCTTCTAAAACACACATAAACAATGATGCGGCGCAGTATTATGATTATGCCATGTCGAATATTTTGTTGTTTCAATTTCACGACCACATTGCAAATAAAATTTTAAAACAAGACCCACACGCAACCAATTATTATGGAAACAAAGAAGTGGGAAAATTTATTAAAAGCTTGATGGTAGAAGGAGCCACAGTTGACTGGAGAGAAGATTTGCAAAACAAATTAGGCGAGCCTATGAGCGCAAGAGCTATGGCAGCTTACTTTGCACCTTTAATGGAATATTTAAAAGAGCAGAATAAGGGAAGAAAACACACGTTGCCAGAGCATATGTAGTGGTTTTTTGTATAAATCTTGCGCTTATGAATTTAAAAATTGCAACTTAAATAAGACTTCAAAAGACAAAAAAGCCTTTTTCTCTTTTGAACATGACAATTATCATATTTTTGGGTATATTACCCTAATATATTTGTCAAATAATTAATACCTAAAAACAATGAAAAAAATAACAATAATATTAAGTGCAATTTTAATCGTAGTTCTATCAAGCTGTGGAGGATCAACAGCAAACGAAGCTGCAAAAACTAAAGATGAAACTAAAGAAACAACAGTTGCAAAAGAAGAAGCACCAGTTGAAGAAAAGGCTGCAGAAGACGTAAAGCCATCTGAAAGAGTTGATTTAAGTACTAAAGGGGTTGGGCCTATTAAAGATTTAGGTGAACTACCTCCAATTGATGAAAAAATGGTAAAAGAAGGTTTAGAGTTGTTCCAAGCAAAATGTACTGCTTGCCATAAAGCAAAAAGTAAATTTATTGGTCCTGCTTTAAAAGGTGTAACTGAAATGAGAACTCCTGAGTGGATTATGAATATGATTCTTAACCCAACTGAAATGGTTGAAAAAGATCCATTGGCCAAAGAATTATTAGTTGAGTTTAACGGTTCGCCAATGGCAAACCAAAACCTTACTGAAGACGAAGCAAGAAAAATATTAGAGTTCTTTAGAACATTAAATTAATAAGACTATCAAAAAACAAGTAATCATGAAAAGATTAAAAATTTTAATACCAATACTAGGAATAGTATTGCTTGGAGCTTGTAATAATGCAGCTCCAACTCAAGAGGCTGAGCCAAGCCCTACAAACACATTAGATAAAACAGAAGGTCAGGCTTTTGTAGAAGATGATGTTTCTAATCCAAATCTATTGCAAGTTGCAATTAAGTCAGCAGATCATTCTACATTAGTTGCAGCAGTACAAGCAGCTGATTTAGAAAATGCACTTGTAAACGCAGGCCCATTAATGGTTTTTGCTCCAGTAAATGAAGCTTTTGATAAACTACCAGCTGGAACAGTTGAAGATTTATTAAAACCAGAAAACAAAGATGCTTTAGCGAACATATTAAAGTTTCACGTAACGCCAGGAAAATACACAAAAGACTTTTTGAAAAAATTTAAAAAACTAGGTCAAGCGAATGATCAAAGTGTAAAAGTTGAAGTTAAAGGAGACGATGTGTATGTAGGTGGCGCAAAAATAATCGCTAGCGTAGAAGCAAGTAACGGAATTATACATGTAGTGGATGCAGTAATGTTACCACCAACAGAATAAAGATAAATATTAAACATAAAACAATGAAAACAAGAAAAATTAAATTATTTACGGCAGTAGCAGCCTCTCTTTTGCTGGCGAGTTGCGGCCCTCAGACAAACAATAAGAAAAGTGGGGGCGCATTGTCTTCAAGTGCCGCAGAAAAAGTATATGTAGCTCCAGGTGAGCACGATGAATTTTATGCTTTTTTATCAGGTGGATTTAGTGGAAACCTAACTGTTTATGGCTTGCCATCAGGAAGAATGCTGAAAGAAATCCCTGTATTTTCTCAATACCCAACTTCAGGATATGGTTACTCAGAGGAAACAAAACCTATGTTAAATACCTCTTTTGGTTTTGTGCCATGGGATGATGCTCACCATCCAGATATTTCTCAAACAAATGGAGAATTGGACGGCCGATGGGTTTTTATCAATGGAAACAATACTCCAAGGATTGCAAGAATCAGTTTAACAACGTTTGAAACAGAAGAAATTATTGAGATTCCAAACAGTGCCGGAAATCATAGCTCTTCGTTCATTACTGAAAATACTGAATATGTTGTTGCAGGAACACGTTTTTCTGTGCCAATTCCTCAAAGAGATATGCCAATTAAAGACTATAAGTCAAACTTTAAAGGTTCATTATCTTTTATTAGTGTAGATCCAGAGCATGGTCACATGGATATTAAATTCCAATTGATGATGCCAGGTTTCAACTACGATTTATCACACCCTGGTAGAGATAAATCTCACGGTTGGTTCTTCTTTACAACTTATAATACTGAAGAAGCTAATACTTTAATGGAAGTTAACTCTTCTCAGAATGATAAAGATTTTATTGCAGCAGTTAACTGGAAAAAAATTGAAGAATATGTAAATAATGGTGGTGGAACAATGATGCCTGCTGAATATGCTCACAACGTATATGATGAGAGCACTCACACTGCAACTACAACGATGAAAAAAGAAGTGTTGACAGTTGACCCTTTAAAAGTACCTGGAGCAGTTTATTTCTTACCTACTCCTAAGTCTCCTCACGGTTGTGATGTTGATCCAACAGGTCAATACATCATTGGTAATGGTAAATTATCAGCTGACTTAACTATTCATTCTTTTGATAAAATGATTGCAGCTATTGAAGCCAAAAAATTTGATGGAGAAGCTTATGGTATTCCAATCTTGAACTTTGACGATGTATTAGCTGGAACTGTAAAAAGTGGTGGTTTAGGACCATTGCATACAGAATTTGATGGAAAAGGTAATGCTTATACTACATTCTTTATTTCTTCTGAAGTTGTAAAATGGAAATTAGGTACTTGGGAAGTAATTGATAGAAAACCAACTTATTACTCTGTAGGTCACTTAATGATTCCAGGTGGAAACTCAAGAAAACCATTTGGTAAATATGTTGTTGCGATGAATAAAATCACTAAAGACAGATACTTGCCTACAGGTCCAGAAATGGAGCATTCTGCACAGCTTTATGATATCTCAGGTGAGAAGATGGAATTGCTAATAGATTTCCCTACTCATGGAGAGCCTCACTATGCTGCCGGATGTCCTGCTGACTTAATTAAAGCAAACTCTAAAAAGATATATAGACTAGACGAGAACAAGCATCCATATGCTATCTTAAGCCCAGATCAAGCGAAAGTTGAGCGAAAAGGCAATGAAGTTCATGTATATATGTCAACAATTAGAAGTCATTTTACGCCAGACAACATTGAAGGTGTTAAGGTTGGAGATAAAGTATATTTCCACATTACAAATCACGAACAAGATTTTGATGTTCCTCATGGTTTTGCAATGATTGGACAAAATACGTCTGAATTATTAATCATGCCAGGTCAAACAAAATCATCTGTTTGGGAGCCTAAAAAAGTGGGTGTATGGCCATTTTACTGTACAGATTTCTGTTCTGCACTTCATCAAGAAATGCAAGGATACGTTAGAGTATCTCCAGCAGATTCAAATATTGAATTGTCTTGGTCACTAGGCGATTCTGACGAAGAATAACATTGTAATTAGGTGTTGTTTTGTGTTAAGGCGAGAAAGATTTCTACGTGTTTCTTTCTCGCCTTTTTTATAACCTAATAGAATATTATAGCTATGAAAAAGGCAAGTATAATAATGATAATCGGGTCCTTGTTGATTCTAGGTTTGTTTAAATTCCCAATGTGGAATATCATGCTTGGAGCTCCACAATATCCTGAACCTTTAGGTATAGACATTTATATAAATGGCTTACAAGGTCAAAGTGAATTTGATATCCAAAACATTGATGGCTTAAATCACTATATAGGCATGAAAACTTTACCGAAACCAGCAGATATGTGGGAGTTTTCTGTTTTTCCAAAGGTAGTTTTAGCAATGGCTTTTTTGGGTGTACTTATTGGCTTAATTGGGCTCTTTAAAAACATATCTCCCAATTGGTTTTTGTTTTGGTTCATCTTAATGAGTGTTTTAGGAATGCTAGGTGTTTACGATTTTAACTTATGGCTAGTTGACTATGGTACTGATTTAGACCCAAATGCAATCATGAAGCTTGTTAATGAAGCTGGAGAACCTATGCAATACAATCCACCATTGATTGGTCATAAAAAACTATTAAATTTTGATGCCTTCTCTTACCCAAGAACTGGAGGAATAATGCTATTTGTTGGTATGATGCTAACAGTGTTAGCTTATTTTGTAGGAAAGAAATCTTTAAATAAATAAATTTAAGAATACATGAAAAATCTAAAACCTGCACACGGTATCCTTGTGTTGCTATTAGGAGTTTTTTTTAGTTCTTGTAGCACAAGCCCTCAACCCATCAATTACGGTAATGATGCATGCCATTATTGCCAAATGACTATAGTGGATCAAATTTATGGAGCTGAGGTTATTTCTGATAAAGGAAAAATCTTCAAGTTTGACGCTGCCGAATGTCTAATAAGACATAAAAACACATTAGAGAATACTGAAGGCTATCAGTTTTTAACGAATTATTTTGAAGCTCCTGGGGAGTTTATTAAGTTAAGCGAAGCAAAATTTTTAATCAGTGAAAATTTGCCAAGTCCAATGGGCGCTTTTTTAACCGCCTTTAAAACAGATGAAGCAGTTCAGAAGTTAAAAGAGGAGAAAGGGGGAGATATTTTCAACTTGACTGAAGTTGAAAAAACATTATTGAATTAATTAAGAAAAAACATATCATAAAGCTTTTGTAAGTTTGTAAAAATGACACTTTAATTTTAGTGTCATTTTTTTGAACTAATCTTTTTATTCAAATCGAGATTAAAGATTTGTATTTAAATTATTTAATACCTTAAAATAGTTATGATTCGTTTTCTGGTAATCACATTAACGCTGTTATTTGTGCATCTAAATGTGCAAGGCATCGAAGTGTGTAAGTCATGTAAAGTATCTAGTATTCACGAAGCTGTAAAAGCTGCAAAAAGTGGAGATACTTTATGGGTAAAAAAGGGAACCTATCATGAGTATAACATTTTAATAGATAAGCCGCTAACTTTAATTGGAATAGAATTTCCCACAATTGATGGCCAAGATCAAGGTGAAATTATTCGAGTTGTATCAGACAGTGTAACTATTGATGGACTTTTTATTATTAATGTAGGAACAAGTTATACAACTGATTACGCAGCAATAAGAGTTGTTAGAAGTAAAAACTTTGTAATTAAAAATGTAATCCTTGAAAAGCTATTTTTTGGGATATTTATCGAAAAGTCGAGTCTTGGTAAAATCTATCATAACAAAATAATTGGTGATGCTGTAGATGAATATAACTCAGGAAATGGGATTCATTTATGGTATTCAAAAGAAATAGAAATTTCAAAGAACATAGTTCAAGGTGTAAGAGATGGCATTTACCTCGAGTTTTCTGATTACATCTCAGTTGATGAAAACATAAGCAGAGATAACTTGCGATATGGTTTGCACTTTATGTTTTCTAACAATGACGTGTATAGTAAAAATATTTTTGAGAACAATGGCGCTGGTGTTGCCGTTATGTTTTCTAAGCACATAAGGATGTATGAAAATACTTTTAGAGATAACTGGGGAACAGCTTCATTTGGTTTATTGCTAAAAGAGATTAACGATTTAGAGGTTGAAAACAATGTTTTTAGAAACAATACGATTGCTATAAGCGTTGAAGGAGCAAACAGGGTGAATTACAAAGGCAATACTTTCGAAAGCAATGGCTGGGCTATAAAAGTAAAAGGTGCTTGTTATGCCAATTTATATTCGGGAAATGAATTTCTTCACAATTCTTTTGACGTATCATATAATAGCAAAATAAACGATAATGTATTTGACCAAAACTATTGGAGCAAGTATTCAGGCTATGACTTAGATAAAGATGGAATTGGCGACATCCCTTTTCGGCCTGTTAAGTTGTTTTCTTATATTGTGAATCGGACTCCGGAAACAATTGTGTTAATGCGAAGTCTATTTATTGATATTATAGATTTTTCGGAAAAAGTTTCACCTGTATTTACCCCAGATGAATTACAAGATTTTAATCCATTAATGAAAAGATTGAAATGATTAAAGTACAAGATTTACATAAAAAGTTTCAAAAAAACATTGTTTTGTCAGGTGTTAACCTAGAGCTAAAAGAAAGTGGAATTTATTCAATTTTAGGCCCAAACGGATCTGGAAAAACTACACTTATTAAGAGTATTTTAGGCATGGTTTTGCCCACAAAAGGCAGTATAAAAATAAATGACAAAAGCATAAAAGCTGCATGGGACTATCGCAAACAGATTGATTATCTTCCTCAAATTGCAAATTTTCCGAGCAATTTAAAAGTAAAAGAATTAATCTCAATGATTAAAGATTTAAGAGGAAACTCTAAACGAGATAAGGAATTGATAAACTTATTTGGGGTTGAAAAATTTCTAGACAAAAAGGTGGGAACACTTTCAGGAGGAATGAAGCAGAAAACGAATATTGTTTTAGCCTTTATGTTTGATAGCCCAATTTTGATACTAGATGAACCAACAACTGGTTTAGATCCCGTAGCATTAATTCATTTGAAAGAATTAATACAAAAAGAGAAAGAACGAGGTAAATTGATTTTAATTACCTCACACATTATGAGTTTTGTAGAAGAAATAACCGATGAAATCGTTTTTTTATTGGAAGGAAATGTTCATTTTGAAGGAAATATATCTGAGTTAAAAAAACAGACAAGTGAACAAAATTTTGAAAGGGCAATTGCTAGTTTATTAATAAGTAACCATGTTTAAGATTTTAAAATATAGCTTTTTTGATTTAGTACGTAGCCGGTGGAGTTATGTCTATTTTTTGTTTTATCTATTATTAGCAGCAACGCTTTTATTTTTAAACAATGATTTATCAAAAGCAGTCATCACATTAATGAATGTTATTATCATTTTAGTGCCACTAATTGGAACTATTTTCGGAGTGATGTATTTCTATAATTCCAAAGAGTTTACCGAATTATTATTGGCTCAGCCCATCAAGCGAAGTTCAATTTTTATTGGATTATACTTAGGAGTTGCAGTTTCATTGTCTATGAGTTTGCTTTTGGGAATTGGGGTGCCCTTTTTGCTTTATGGTTTAACTCAATCTGCAGCAATATGGGATTTTAGTCTGCTTTTAATTACAGGGGTGTTCCTAACCTTTATCTTTACGGGCATAGCTTTTAATATCTCTTTGTCTAACGAGAATAAAATAAAAGGATTTGGCTATGCTATAATGATGTGGTTGTTTTTAGCCGTTATTTATGATGGGTTATTTTTAATGTCTCTAGTGTTTTTTGAAGATTATCCATTAGATAAACTCTCATTAATCGGAACAATGTTAAATCCTATAGATTTGTCGAGAACTCTCATCCTATTAAAACTTGATATTTCAGCTCTATTAGGCTATACTGGTGCGGTTTTTAAAACGTTTTTTGGAACTAACCAAGGATTAATTATTTCAATTTCTGTCTTATTTCTATGGGTTTTGTTTCCTGCCATCAGAATGGTTAGAAAATCTAATAAAAAAGACTTTTAATTTAGGTGTTATCCAATGCAGCAAAATACGGAATTCGAGCTATAATTTTTTTGGCTAAAAATTCTAATGAAACTAAAAAAATTCAAGCGATAAATATTGCTAGTGGCATACAATCACCACCTGCATTCTTAGCTAAGCTTTTGCAATTATTAGCAAGAGAGGACTTAATTAGTTCAAGCAAAGGTAAAGGGGGAGGCTTTTATTTAACACCAGAGAATAGGGAACATAGCATGCTGGATGTAATTCATGCTATTGATGGCAAAGAGCGTTTAAAAAAGTGTTTTTTAGGAATAGAAGCATGCAATGAAGACAATCTATGCGAAATCCATAACATCGTAGTATCATTTCGAAAAAAAATGATAAAAGACTTTAATGAAAAAAGAATTGGAGAGTTTGCTGACTAAATTTCGTCTAACAAACTCTCCATCTATTATGTAAGGGAATAAAGTAAATTATAATTATTGAAAATAAGTGTGATATGCTTCAAATGACGCCTTTAGATTAGCAACAGCTTTGTTAATTTCTGCTTCTGTTTTTGCCGACTTCAATTGATTCAAAAATTTAATGTGTACCTCTAACCATTTATGCAATTCATCATGGCTTTCTCCTTCCATAGTGCAACTGCTTATTAAATGATTGTTAGCTTCTTTCATGTTCTTTGCTAGTTCGACATGATCTGTTTTTTTATTTTCGATGTAATCATTTATAAAATACTCACCTTTTTCAATATGAGGTTTCATTTCTTCATTTACAATCCACTTATTTCCATCACTTAAAGTGATATTGTATTCTACTTTTTCAGCTTCTTGGCTGTTGGTTGAACCGCAGGCTACTGTTAAAAATAGTGCAGCAATTATTAAAATGTTTTTCATGTTTTCTCTTTAAAATTAATTAATGAAATTAGATAAATTTTGTGAGATTTCTAACTTATAATGAGCAAAATATAGGTGTAAAAATCAATTGGCTGCTTTTTCAACTTCATCAAATAGTGCTTTTAACTCAGTAGCTTGGTTAGGTTTCATTTTCCCTGCCAAAATCAAACTCAATTGCCTTCTTCTTAAAGCTGAAGCATATCTTTCTTTTTCTCGATCCGTTTCAGGAATAATTTCGGGAACTTCAATTGGACTTCCATTTTGATCTACAGCCACAAAAGTATATATGGCCTCATTGCACTTCTTTCTGCCGCCATTCGTTAAGTCAACATATACATCTAAATAGACCTCCATAGATGATGTAAAGGCTCTTGAAACTTTAGATTCTATAGTCACAACATCCCCTAATTTAATAGGGTGGTTAAATGATACATTATTGACCGAAGCTGTTACAACAACTCTTCTAGAGTGTCTTTGAGCTGAAATTCCAGCCGTAATATCCATCCAATTCAACAATTGCCCACCCATTAAATTTGTTAATACATTGGTATCGTTGGGAAGTACTATTTTTGAAGTTAATGCAAACGTCTCTTGCGCCTTTTTAGCTTTCATAAGTTAAATTTTGGAATGCAAAAGTACTTCCAAAAAGAGAGAAGTAAAATGAAAATCAGTTAAAATGGCTTAACCAACAACCAAGCGTCAGGATTGTCTGTATTTTTTACTTTTGCAAGCAATTCAATTGCTTCTTCGCGAGTTGCAAAACTTGAATAACTTACAGCGTGCAAATTCTTATATGTTCCGAGCAAACGCGCATTAAAACCAAGGTGGTTCAGTCTGCTTACAAGCCCTTTAGCATTTGAAATATCAGAAAAACAGCCGCCCATCACATGAAACTTCAATTGTTTATTTAGTGGGCTTAAAACAACTTCGGTATTGTCTTTTTCAATAATAGACTCTTTGTCATTGTTGTCAATAGTGATTGCAGTAGGCTCACCATCTAATGTAAAATAAGGAACATAGCCAGATTCATAATCAATATTCTTTTTTTCAAGCAATTTAGTTGAATTAAGCTTTAGGTCACTAATCCTTAACTGATATGTTGCAGGGCTGCGTTCAAAAATATCAAAAGAAGATTGATGAATGTTTTCTGAATTTATCCAATTAAAGGTTGAGTTTAGAAACAACGTGGACACAAATAAGACTAAAATAACAGCAGCAGCAGGCCAGTATAGCTTGCGTTTCTTCTTTTCATCATTTTGAATCAATGGCATTGATTCTTTTATCTTTCGCTCAATTACAGTGTGTTTTGACTCCCTAATGATTGGTTGAACTCTTAAGGGCTCTAGGCCAAAAGAATCTAACAGAAAATCATTATGCTCTTCTGCTTTAAATTGAATATTGTTCTCAGGGTCTAAATATAGAGTCCCAACTTTTTCAATGTATATTTTATCGCCTTGATTGAGTCCTGCAATAGATTGACTCACAAAAGCGTCTATAATGCTTTTGGCTTCTTCATAAGCAATTGATTTCCTTTGCGCAATTTGACTTGTTAATAACCCATCGTTTGTTTTCAGATTTCGATTAAATGAAATTAACTTGGATGGAGGGATTAATTTATGTTGAATAGGATTTATTTTAGCTGAAGCATAATTTGCTACAAACCCACCAAAATCAGGAACAATTACACAATCGTAACTGTATAATAAGTCGGAAATATAAAGGTCAATTTTTACTTTTTGCACCTTGCGAAGGTAATTAGAAAACTTTAAAATATGGGAAACTTAAACTTAGAAAATTGCAGGTAGTGAAAGGGTCAAGAAATCAAGAATTTAGTTTAAGCCTGAACATCTTTTAATAAATTTTCTAGATCTTCTGGAGTATCAATTGAATGAGACTCTTCTTCAGTAATAGCGGTTCTAATTTTATAGCCACTTTCTATCCACCTTAATTGTTCTAATCCTTCCGCTATTTCCAATCTACTTTGTTTTAATTGACAAATTTCTTTAAGTGTTTGAACTCGATAAGCGTACATGCCTATATGCTTGTAAAAATTAAATTGCTCTACCCAGTCTTTCTGATTTATACCCCTTAAATGAGGAATAGTCTGCCTACTAAAATAGACGGCAAAGTCATCATCATCAACAACGACTTTTGGTCTATTGGTATCAAACAATTCTTCTTCTTTTTCAATTAGTTTAATCAAAGTTGCGATTTCTGTATTTTCATGACTAAAACAGCTGAGGATTAAATCAATTTGCTCAGGTGAAATGTAGGGTTCATCTCCTTGAATATTAACTACTACATCAAATTCATAATCGACTGTGTTTACTGCCTCTAAACAACGGTCTGTTCCACTTAAATGGTCTTTTGAAGTTAAAACAACTTCACCATCAAAAGCCTTCACTGCATCAATAATTCGCTTATCGTCCGTGGCTACAACAACATGATGTAAAGAATTTGCTTTTTTTGCTTGTTCGTAAACTCGCTGAATCATAGATTTGCCATTGATTAGGGCTAAAGGCTTTCCAGGAAAACGACTCGATTCGTATCTGGCGGGAATTATTCCAATTGTTCTCATGAATTAATACTTTTGACTAAATTATAAAAATTAACCAGACAATCAATTTGCAAAGTTTAATATTCAAAATAGCGGCTTCTTTAATTCCGGGCATAGGTGATGTAGGTGCCAAGAAATTAATTGCTTATTGCGGTGGAGCTGAAGCAATATTTAGAGAAAAAAGAGCAAACTTGGTTAAGATTCCGGGAATTGGAGAAATTGGTGCTCAAAAAATATTAAAGTCAAATGCTATTAAATTAGCTGAAGAAGAGCTTTTTCGAATTGAACAACACCAAATTGATGTTCATTATTTTTTAGATGAATCGTATCCTCAAAGACTATTGCATTGCGATGATGGTCCAATCATACTATACACAAAAGGAAAAGTGGACTTAAATGCAAAGCGAATGTTGAGTATAGTTGGCACCAGAAAGGCAACTGTAAAAGGCAAAGCGTTTTGTGAAAGACTAGTGGAAGACTTAAAACCCTTTGATCCAGTTATTTTAAGCGGTTTAGCATATGGCATAGATATAACTGCTCATAAATCAGCAATTAAACATAATTTAAAAACCATGGCAGTTTTAGCAAGCGGGCTAGATAATGTTTATCCTAAAACCCATGAAAAATATGCTAGTGAGATGTTAGAATATGGAGGTTTAATTTCTGATTACACCTGTAATTCTACTATGGTGCCAGCTAATTTTGCAGAAAGAAATAGAATAATTGCCGGTATGTCCGATGTATTAGTTGTTGTCGAATCTTCTGCCAAAGGGGGCTCTTTAATTTCTGCTGATTTAGCCAATGGATATAATCGTGATGTATTTGCAGTGCCTGGCCGACCAGACGATAGTCAATCTGTAGGTTGTAACCGACTCATTAAAACGAATAAAGCTGCTCTTATAGAATCTGCTAAGGACATTCAATATATTCTGGGATGGGAATTAAATGAGAAGTTAAACACAAATCAAAGACAATTATTTGTTGAGCTAGATGAAGTTGAAGAAAAATTATTGGCTTCTTTTGGAGAAGCTCAAATTGTTGCCATTGATGAACTTTCGCTAAATGCAAAAATGCCCATGAGTCAAACAACAGGAATTCTTTTAAATTTAGAATTTAAAGGTTTGATTCGGTCACTCCCAGGTAAAATGTTTGAAAGGCTTGACTAAAGAGAAAAAAGCCATGATTGCTTTTATTTTTATTTATTTTTGTTTGCGTTAAGATTTCGCATAAATTATTGTTTTAAAATATGAATATTTCACAAAGCAAGTCTATTGCTGAAAAAATCAATGCCTTTGTTGAGAAAGTTAAGACTCAAAACGAACACGAAACTGAATTTTTACAAGCAGTACAAGAAGTTGCTGAAACAGTAATTCCATTTATTGAAGAACATCCAAAATATCAGGATAGAAAATTGCTAGATCGTATGGTAGAGCCTGAAAGAGTTTTAATTTTTAGAGTTCCTTGGGTAGATGATTTAGGAGAAATTCAGATAAACAAAGGCTATCGAATCGAAATGAATTCTGCAATTGGACCCTATAAAGGGGGATTGCGGTTTCACCCATCAGTTACATTAAGCGTTTTAAAATTTTTAGCATTTGAACAAGTGTTTAAAAATAGCTTAACTTCTTTGCCAATGGGAGGAGGAAAAGGAGGTTCTGATTTTAATCCTAAAGGAAAGTCTGATAATGAGGTTATGCGATTTTGTCAAAGTTTTATGACAGAATTATCTAGACATATAGGACCAAACACAGATGTGCCAGCTGGAGATATTGGAGTAGGGGGTAGAGAAATAGGATATATGTTTGGTCAATACAAGCGATTGAGAAATGAATTCACTGGTGTTTTAACTGGTAAGGGTTTATCTTGCGGGGGAAGTCTTATTAGGCCTGAAGCTACTGGATATGGAACAGTATATTTTGCACAAGAAATGCTAGGAACTAAAGGCGATTCTATAAAAGGGAAAACAGTTGTAGTTTCAGGTTCTGGGAATGTTGCGCAATATGCTATTGAAAAAGTCAATCAATTAGGCGGTAAAGTTATCACTATGTCGGATTCAGGAGGTTATATTTTCGACCCTGCTGGTATTGATGATGAAAAACTAGCCTGGATTATGGATTTAAAAAATAACAAAAGAGGTAGAATTTCAGCTTATGCTTCTCATTTCTCTGGTGCAGTTTACCAAGAAGGTAAAAGGCCTTGGAGTGAACACTGCGATATAGCTTTGCCTTGTGCAACACAAAATGAGTTAAATGGTACTGAAGCCAAACTATTGATTGAAAATGGATGCTTTTGCGTTGCAGAAGGAGCGAATATGCCTTCTACACCCGAAGCAATAGAAGAATTTCATAAAGCAAAAATATTATTTGCCCCAGGAAAAGCGTCAAATGCAGGAGGTGTTGCAACATCGGGATTAGAAATGAGTCAAAATTCATTGAGATTAACATGGACTCGAGAAGAAGTAGATCAAAAGTTGTTAGACATAATGGTTTCAATTCATAAAGCCTGTGTAAAATATGGCCAAGAGGGTGACTATGTAGATTATGTAAAAGGAGCAAATATTGCTGGTTTTGTGAAAGTTGCAGATGCCATGTTAGAGCAAGGTGTAGTTTAATCCATATCTATACAAGACAACAATTAATAAAAAACCTTAAGTGGTTTAAGAAAAGTAAAACAGTTAAAACTTAATTTATGTACAGTAAAATAAAAGAACATTTAAAATCAGAATTAAAAGAAATAGAAAAGGCTGGTTTATATAAAAAGGAACGGATTATTTTGGGTCCACAAGGTGCTGAAATTAAGGTGAGTACTGGAGAAGAGGTTATTAACTTTTGTGCGAATAATTATCTAGGATTGTCTTCTCATCCTAAAGTTATAGAAGCAGCAAAAGCTACACTAGACACACATGGATTTGGAATGTCTTCAGTTCGGTTTATTTGCGGAACACAGGACATACACAAAACACTTGAAGCTAAAATAGCAGATTTCTGCGGCACTGAGGACACAATTCTATATGCAGCTGCATTTGATGCAAATGGAGGTGTATTTGAACCTTTATTAGATGCAGGAGACGCAATTATATCTGATTCACTAAACCACGCTTCAATTATTGATGGTGTTCGATTATGTAAAGCAGATAGGTATCGTTATGCTAACAATGATATGGCGGATTTAGAAGCACAATTAATTAAAGCGCAAGCAAATCGATTTCGACTGATAGTAACAGACGGAGTTTTCTCAATGGATGGTTATGTAGCTCAGTTAGATAAGATTTGTGACTTAGCAGATAAGTATGATGCTATGGTTATGGTTGATGATTGTCATTCTCATGGATTTATAGGTAAAACAGGAAGAGGAACTGCAGAATATTGCAATGTAATGGGTCGTGTTGATATTATAACAGGAACTTTAGGTAAAGCACTAGGCGGAGCAATGGGTGGATTCACTACAGGCAAGAAAGAAATTATAGAAATGCTTCGTCAACGTTCTCGCCCATATTTATTTTCTAATTCATTAGCTCCTTCTATTGTAGGTGCATCTATTGCGGTATTAGATATATTAAAAGAATCTACTTCACTGAAAGATAAATTGATGAGTAACGTTGCTTACTTTAAAAGGGGAATTAAAGCTGCAGGCTTTGATTTTAAAGACGGGGATTCAGCAATTGTACCCATAATGTTATACGATGCGAAATTATCTCAAGTGTTCGCCGATAAACTTCTTTCAGAAGGAATTTACGTCATTGGGTTCTTTTTTCCAGTAGTTCCTAAAGGTCAAGCTAGAATAAGAGTTCAATTGTCAGCAGCACATGAAATAGCTCATTTAGATAAAGCCATTGCTGCTTTCACCAAGATTGGTAAAGAATTAGGAGTAATTTAGTTATTGAATGATAACAAAAAAGGGAAGCATTGCTTCCCTTTTTTGTTTCCTTATGTTTTCTATTTTTTAATAGAATTTAGATCGATTGTCTTTAATATCGGCCTTGTCTTTTAAAGCATTAAATACAAGTCCATTATCAACCATTGCTTGGCTATTTCTTTTGTTGTTGTTCTTGATAGTATTAAAATCAGGATTAGTTGTTTCAATACGATCTTTGATTGCAATAACAAAAACTCCTGAGTTTCCTTGAATCGGAATACTCATTTGTCCTTTTTGTAATCCATAAGCTTTTCCAACTATTTCAGGCTCAATTCCAACATTTGGAATAGAGGAACTTGAAAAAGAGATATTGCTAGCAGTTTTTATCTGAAGATTAGTTTTACTTGCAAGTGCATTTAAATCACTTGTTCCACTTAGCTCTTCAATAAACATTTTTGCTTTAGCTTCTTTTTTAGCCTCAAACTCAACTGTGGCTTTTACTTTTTCTAAAGGAGCAGGACCATCTTCATTAATTTCATCTACAATTGCAACGATAAATGCATTTCCTAAGTCTTCAGCTTCAGAAATATCTCCAACTTCAGCATCTTTTATCCATCTTACAATGTCTCTAGATGCGGCTTCACCTTGGATTAAATTGTCGTTCTCTGAAAGTACAGCTACTCTTCTTTGAATATTTAATTCATTAACTAATTTATTAAAAGATTCTAGGTCATTTGCATTGATAGAAAAACTATTAGCTTTATTAAACACCTCTTCGTATGTGTCTTTGCTTGCTTCAGCAGATCTTTGAATTGTTGCAATTTGTATCTTTTTCTTAAGCTCTGTTCTTTCTGTAACTTCAATTATATGAATTCCAAACTGACTTTTTACTTTCTTGAACTCACCTACATTAGCTGAAAAAGCAGCATCATTAAATGGCTTAACCATCATACCTTCTGTAAACCAACCTAAATCTCCGCCTTTTTGGCCAGAACCTACATCATCAGAATTTTCAATTGCTAGATCAGCCATTTTTGAACCAGACTTTAGTAATGCTAGTAAACTATCAGCTATAACTTCTGCTCTAGCTGGTGTTCTATCTTGTGTGTTTATTAAAATATGACTTGCTTTAACAGAATCTGGAGCCATTTTTATTGCTCTAACTTTTTGGATAAAGAACGTTTTTTCAACCATGTATGGCTCTTTTATATATCCCACTTCTTTATTCCACAATCCAGTATCTGCACCCATTGGAACATTAGCAACAGAGTAAAAAGTAGGGTCAAATGGTTTATCAGAATGAGCGTTAACAAACACAGAGTCTTTTTCAATTTTAATGAATTTCTCATAAGTCTCCTTAGCCCATCGTTGAGTCATGTCTATATCTAATTGAGATGGTCTTACTGGGAAATATGCGTAAAACGCCTTTCTATTTGCTTTTTGTTCAAAGTTAGAAAGGTGATTCTTATAGTAAGATTTAATGTCATCTTCTGTAACTTGAACCAAGCTGTCTGCCAAAGAGTTGTATGGCTTTAATATATAATCAAAAGTGATTTTTGTATCCACTTCTTTTGCTTGCATTTTGGCAAGTTCTGTTGGCATATACATCCCTTCTTTAATCAAGGTATTGTATTTATCCATGTGTTTATTTCTTTTTAAAGCTCTTTCAAATGCTATCCATTGTTCTTTAGCTTTTGGATCATTATCAAGATTTTGAATAAACTGTACAACTGCCCCGGAGTTAAACTCACCAGTTTCAGGATTAGAGAATGCTTGCATCACTTGTGGATGTGGATTTTTACCTTGTACCATATCAAACAATTCTTTTGTTGATACTGTTATTCCAAGCTTTTTCATTTCTTTACCAACAAGTTCATCTGATACTACTTCGTTCCAAACTTGCTCTCTAATACTAGATTTTGTTCTTTCATCAAGCGGTTGATTAGACTGAGAATTTAACTCATAATTCTCATATGCTCTTTGAACTCTATAATCAAAATCTTGAGCTGATATAATTTTTCCGTCAATTTCTGCCAAGTTCGCAGGACCTTGTTGTCCAGATGCGCTTGCAGAAAATAAATCGGTTAATACAAAAGCTACGATTGCCAAGCCTATAATAATTAATACAAGCGTTGATCTTTCTCGAATTTTTCCAATAATTGCCATTGAAATGTTTTAAAAAATTAAGTCTGCGAATATACGATAGTAAACTGAATAAATGAAAGAAAAAAAACATTGAAATAGCAATGCTTTAAATGCTCATCTATAAGGGAATAAATTAAATTAATTATCCTTTTTATTGATCTTTAAATGCACCAGGTCAATCTTGTTTTGAAAAACTTTTTTAACAGTAAAAACAAATTGATCAATTACTATTTCTTCATTCAAAGCAGGTATGCTCTCAGAAACATCAATTATTAATCCAGCTAGAGTTTCGTAATTATCTGATTCTGTTAAGTCAAGCTTGTATTCGTCGTTTAAATAGTCAACCTCAAGTCTTGCTGAAAACAAATACTCAGTTTCAGAAATTTTTTCCTCAACTAAGTCTTCTTTGTCATGTTCATCCTCAATTTCTCCAAAAATTTCTTCAATTATATCTTCAATTGTAAGAATACCCGATGTACCTCCAAACTCATCAACAACTACTGCAATACTTTTTCTTTGTTCAATAAAAATTTCTAAAATTTCTGTGGCTGAAGTAGAAATTGCAATAATAGGCACTGGCAATAGGATGGATTTTATGCTTTCAGGTTTTTTGAATAATTCGAAAGAGTGTGTATAGCCAATTATATTATCAATATTGTCACGATAAATTAATATTTTAGACATGCCAGTATCTACAAAGCGCTGTCTTAAGTTTTCTATAGAATCTTCTATGTCCATAGCTATGACCTCTGTTCTAGGAATTAGACAGTCCCTTGCTTTTACCTTTGAAAAATCTAAAGCATTTTGAAAAATTTGAATCTCATGGTCTAAATATTCTTGATTTTTATTGTTTTCAGTTCCTTCTTTTATATAATATTCTAAGTCAATACGCCCAAAATTAATCTCTTCTTTCAATGATATGTCAGGGGTAAATAAGCGAAGTATCCATTCTGACACACCTATTACAATTAACATCGGTAAAAGTAAAACATAATAAATCAAGAAAAGCGGAAATGCAAAAACCCGCAACATATTATTTGGGTTAATACGAAACATTGTTTTAGGTAGAAACTCTGCTGTCACTAAAATAATTAATGTAGAAAAAATGGTTTGAATGATTAGAATAACAAGCTCATTTTGAGAGAATCGGGCAATCTCGGGCTCAAGTATTTTAGCCATATAGATGCCATAAACAACAAGGGCAATGTTGTTCCCAACTAGCATAGTCCCAATAAATCTCGAAGGTCTTTTTTGAAAATTAGAAATAATTTTGGCTAAGTAATCTCCTTGCTTTCCATCTAATTCTATTTTGAGTTTATTAGAAGATATAAAAGCAATTTCCATTCCTGAAAAAAATGCTGAAAATATTAAAGAAGCGAAGATTACTCCCCACTGAAAACTATCCATATTATTGGGTTGCTATTGAGTCAAAGATAATATATTTCATGATTTATTATTATGCTCATGATATCTTCTTTGTTTTCTTCGGATGGAAAACAAAAAAATTGAAACTACCGAAAACCCAAAAAAGTACAAAGCATCAAATACACTGTATTGTATTGAACGATATATCCCAATCAAAAAGGTAACAATGGCCAACATTAGCCACATTTTTTCTAAAAACTTAATAATTTTAATCATTGTCGATGTTAATAATTCCTCTTGGTTTTAATATACGATAATCGCTAAAGTCTTGATTAGATATCAATCCATCGCCCATAATCACTTGGTCTAATGTTGTTATTTTTACAAATACATCTGAAGTTATTTCTCCTGTAGTTTTATCCCAAACCAAATGCTCGGTATTAAGTTTTTCTCCCTTTTCATTAGTAACCACTACATCATACTTCGCTTCCATCTTTTCTGAATGTGTCATTTTTATAGCATAATTTGCAGTTAACTCTGAAGTCACATTCATTAACGAGTCAAAAATTCTAACATGTACTCCTTCGGGCATCTCTTCATAAGGCTCTTTCCCATCATATTGATTTAAGATAGGAGCATTCAATTGTAAAACTACTCGGCCAAGTTCGCTATATTGGATTTCAACATCTTTAACAGATTGATTTGGATATATGGTATCAATCTGTAATTCTTTTATTTCAGCAACACTATTTTCACAAGAAAAAAACATTCCCAACGTGGACAATAGGATGGCCACTATGAGAATGTTTTTAATAATGTGTAATTCGTGTTTCAATTAGAATCTAGCTTTTGTAGATTCACCGATCCAACATCCAATTTCAATGGTATCACCTTCTTTGGTTCCTCCAAAAAAGCAATCTTCTTTTGTTGGAAAATACTTCTTATAAGTAGCAATTTTTGAGTTAGCAGTTTCAGCAACTGAAGCATCAACTGATTTTGCTTTGGTATAATAATCTACCGCTAACCAATAAATTGCTTTTTGAGCGCAAGCGTCATCGCCGCCACAATTAGATGAACCTGCAATCATATCACCAATCATGATGTATGGTAATCCATAGCCACTTTTTATCTCAGCTGCTTTTCTGGCATTTGTTCTCGCTGCTGCAAAAGATCCCATGCTGCTATATGCTTGAGCAAGTTCAATATAATAATCAGCAGTTTTACTGTCATCTTGATTCATATCTAATGCTTGCTTAAAGAAATCAACTGCATCTTGATATTTTTTTGTTTTCAAGGACATGATACCCATTTTTTCAGCTGAAACGGAAGAAGGGTTAGTAGCATGTAAATTTTTAGCTATAGTAAAGAAAATTGGTGCATCTGTACATCCTTTTTTGTCTAGTATGTCGGCAGTTCTTTCCATCCATTCTTGATTGGTTTTATTCCCTTCATAATTCTTTTTAGCCATTTCAACTAAAATATCACAACTTAAATAAGAATTAGAAACACTCTCTACACTTTCTTGAGCTTTGATGTAATATTCTTGTGTCGGTTTCCCATTGTATTTCGTTATGTTGTAGGCTAAATAATCACTCATCTTGCCAAAAGCATCTACGACATCAGCTGGGGTTTTTACACCTGCTTTTTCTAAAAGAACTAAAGCATTCATATAAGATACTATTGCTCCGGCTTCAGAATTTTTACCTTGAAGTTCAATAGATTTTGCTAAAACATCATAAACTTTTTGCGGCTGATCGCTCATATATCTTAGCATATCAGTGCCTTTTCTTCCCAACACAAAGCCTTCTTTTCCAAAGTTTGCAATTCTTTGATCGTACACCATTAATAAGGTGTCGGTATATGCATTTTTCGCTGCATCTGTACTTGCTTTTCTGATTTTATACTCGATTAAGTTTGTACCATCTACATACATTCGCTCAGATGACGCAGGACATATCTTGTAAACAATGTGCCAATATTTATAGGCATCGTCATACATTTTTTGTTTGTAATAATCTCTATATAAAGACAAATTTTGAACACATTTTACACTGTCTGCACCATATTTCTCTTGTGCATTTCCTGTTGTAAAAAACAAGGCTATCATTGCTAATAATGTAAATCTTTTCATCATTTTATTTTTATTTAATCGTATTTCCGTTTAATAAACCACTTATCGTTAATTGTAAGTCCAACTTGAATATTCATATACTTTTCTAAGCTAAACCCATTTTTATCTTCACCTCTTTTACCTAATTCTATGCCAAAGTTTAATGTGGAGAATGATTTTCTTAAAGGCATAGAGAATCCAAAAGTAAGTCCAGTTTCTGAAATGTCAACACCTTTTATGTTAACTAGAGATGTATTATGGTGTAAGCCAAATCGATAGCCCATCCTTTTAAGATATGATCCAAAAGAACTTATTTCATTGAATTTTTCAAAACCTAAAGCAAAATTCATTGCATTTCCAAAATATACGCCATTCACTTTCTTGTTTTCAGCCCAATTTCTATAAGTGTAGTCAAATTCAATTGCCCATTTTCCAATTTTTTCAATACTTATTCCTGTTCCATATATAGCAGCAAAGGGAACTTTAATGCTTTCGTCTTTGGTAAGATTTATTGTGTCTTTTATTTTTTCAAGATTTTCAGTACCTGTATATGTTGCAACTAATTTGTTGTGTTTGCCATTTAACTCATCTATTGGTGAAGCGACTACACCAATTACCATTCTGTAGTCGGAATTTATGTTTTTAAAATATTGCAAACCGATTTCAGTTGAGAAAGAATTGATAATTGTTTCATCTCGGTTTATGGTATTAAAAAAACTACTTGCTGATGAAGTACTATATATGACTCTTTTGTTTTCTTTTATTTTTCCAAATAGATATTTTGTACTTACCCCTAAAGAAAAACTTTTTGAGATTTCTATACCACCTGATAAGAAAAATTCATTCACACCTCCAGAACCTTCATACTTATTAGTAGATGAAGCTCCATTTACAGAATTTGAAGATTCATATTCATATCCTACAGCACTATAAGGCCTTAAACCAAAGCCTAAGCCCAATTTCTCTCCAATGGGAAATGCAATTGCAAAATGGCTTAGCCCACTATTGTTATCTTGTTTAGTTTGGGAATCGCTTTTAAATTGAGTATTAAATGATTTAGCACCTACTTCAAATGTTGTTAAGCTAATATTAGAGAAAGAGGCAGGATTCTTTGGATTGATATAATTTGTTTTTCTATCGTTTAGGGAAGCATTGCTTCTTGCTAAGGAGTCATATATTAAGGGTTTGTAAACGGAAGGCCTCCAAGCATAGCCAATTCCACCAGATCCTGCATTTGAATTAAAATTATTAGCTTGTAACAAACCAATGCCATACATGGAATATGGAGAACTCGTGTTTTTCTGAGCCATTAAAAGGCTAGATAATAGAATGAATTGACAACAAATTACGAATGATTTAATCGCGGTTGTATTTAAGTATTTCATGTAAGCCTTTTAGCACCAAATTTGGGTCTGCAAAGATGCCATTTTTTAGTTCTTTTTCAAAGAATTTAGCATCACCACCAGTTAATACGATTTTTAATTCAGAATATTGTTTTTTAAAGTCCATAATGAAGCCATTCATTTCTCCAATTATACCGTTTACAACACCCGATAGCATACTGGAAATTGTAGTGTTTCCAATTGATTCAGGCTTATTATTTGTCCATTGAATTAAAGGTAATTTATTCGTGTAATTATTCATTGCATTTAATCGAAGTTGAACACCAGGTGAAATTGCTCCACCTAAATATCTTCCTTCATTTGTTAAAAAATCATAAGTTATGCAAGTGCCAGCATCAATTATAAGGCAATTTGTCTGAGGGAAACAAAAATGAGCAGCAGCAACAACCGCTATTCGATCTTTACCTAAAGTTTCGAGGCTCTGATAGTCCATTTTGAAGGAAAGTTTTGATTGGTAACTTAACTTATGAAGCTTGGCTGCGTATTTTTCGAGGTTTAAATTGCTTTCTGCTTCAACATTGACAGAAGAAACTATAATTTCTTTAGGCTGATAGTCGTAAAAAATTAAATTATTCTGACTTAGAGAGTCATTTCTTAGTCGAACAACTTGCAACAATTCTCCATCTTTAAATAAACCCCACTTAGTGTTGGTGTTTCCAACGTCGATAGCAATACTATAAGGCATAAATCAAAGCTAACAAATTGCTTTAATATAGAGATTTGATTAAAAAAATAAAATGATTAAATATTATTGTGTTATAAAGAAATTTTATTTTTACATTTGCCGACCGAAAAAGGGTGCCATAGCTCAGTCGGTAGAGCAAAGGACTGAAAATCCTTGTGTCGCTGGTTCGATTCCAGCTGGCACCACCTTCAAAGCCTCAATGTATAGAATACATTGGGGCTTTTTGTTTTAAAGTCTATTGACCAGTATAAGATTTAGAGTGAAGTTCAGAGTATAAAATATAAACTACAAATTCCTCCATAAAAATTAAATGAAAAAAGAGCTGAAAAATCAGCTCTTTTTAGTAGCGGGGACAGGACTCGAACCTAAGTTCGCCGCGGCGAATATGAGCCCTCCTTATTCATGACATTTATTTTAATCCAGTCTCTACCGGCGCCAGTTTTGAGGAATTTTTCTCTTTGCATTGCCTCTTTTTTAAATGAATAAAACTCAACATGGATAATATACCAAGGTCTATATTTTATTGTCCAGCCTTTTTTAGAGAGGGCATTATGAGACTTGAATCTTTCGATTAAATTAGAAGTAAAACCGATATAAGATTTTGAATATTGTTCAGAGTATAAAATATAAACTACAAATTCTTCCATAAAAATTAAATGAAAAAAGAGCTGAAAAATCAGCTCTTTTTAGTAGCGGGGACAGGACTCGAACCTATGACCTTCGGGTTATGAGCCCGACGAGCTACCAACTGCTCCACCCCGCAATATATTTTTGTATTGCTCTTTATATCTTTTCTCCAAAAAAAACAAATAATTTATGTTCTCTATTTGGGTTGACAAATTTACTATAAATAACCGTTACAGCAAGTGAAATTGATAAAATATATTTTACCGCTTTTCTGTTAATTAAGATGCTTTGATTTTTAAAAATGGAGTTGTATTAATAGTTACTTTAGCCAATTAAATGATGAACACATTCTACCATATAGGACAGTATTTTATGTTAATGGCTAGGGTATTTCAACGCCCTAAGAAGATTAAACTTTATCGTAAGCAAATTATTTATGAGATTAATTCACTTGGCTTAGGTTCTTTTGGTATCATTTCTATTATTTCTGTTTTTATAGGGGCTGTAATTACATTGCAAACTGCTTCTAATATTGATAGTGCTTTAATTCCTGCTTATACGGTTGGATTTACTGCTAGACAATCAATGATACTTGAGTTTTCACCGACTATAATTGCTTTAATATTAGCTGGAAAAGTTGGTTCGAATATTACTTCTGAAATTGGGTTAATGAGAGTTACTGAACAGATTGATGCATTAGAAATTATGGGAGTAAATTCTGCATCTTATTTAATAGTTCCGAAGATTATTGCTGCAGTATTCATTAATCCATTTTTAGTTATTTGGAGTATGTTTATAGGTATTATTGGCGGATACTTAGTTGCTCAGTTTTCGGGTGTAGTTAGTACTGATGAGTACATATATGGAATTCAATATGCTTTTAAACCATTTAGTATTGTTTATGCTATGATAAAAACAGTATTTTTTGCATACATTATTACTTCTATTCCTGCTTATTATGGTTATTATGTTAAAGGCGGAGCTATCGCTGTTGGATCCGCAAGTACAAAGGGAGTTGTTTCTAGTAGTATTGTTATCTTAATAGTAAATTACGTTATAACTCAACTTCTTCTAATATAATGATTGAGCTAAAAAATATATCAAAATCATTTAATGGGGTAGAAGTGTTGAAAGATATTTCGATTACCTACCAAAGAGGCAAGACAAACTTAATAATTGGGGCAAGTGGTTCTGGAAAAAGCGTCTTAACGAAATGCACTGTTGGACTAATTGAACCTGACAGCGGGAGTGTATTATTTGATGGGAAAGATTTTACCAAATTAAAAATTGACGAAAAACAAGAAATAAGAAAAGAGATTGGAATGCTTTTTCAAGGAAGCGCTTTGTTTGATTCTATGACTGTAGAAGAAAACATTAAGTTCCCATTAAGAATGCATACTAACATGAATGAAGAAGAAATGAAAGAACGTGTAAACTTTTGTCTTGACCGAGTTGATATGAAAGGAGTGAACATGAAATTTCCAGCTGAAATTAGTGGAGGTATGCAAAAAAGAGTAGGGATTGCACGTGCAATAAGTTTAAACCCAAAATATCTATTTTGTGATGAACCTAACTCAGGACTAGATCCTAGCACTTCTATTTTGATAGACAACTTAATTAAAGAGATTACGGAGGAATACCAAATTACGACCATTGTTGTTACCCACGATATGAATTCTGTAATGGAAATTGGCGATAAAGTAATTTTTATATATAAAGGAGAAAAATTCTGGGAAGGCACTAAAGACACTATTTTGCAAACGACCAACAAAGAACTTTCTGACTTAGTTTTCGCTTCGAGGTTAATGAAGAAGATTAAATCTACTTCATAAACGTATTGTGATTTAGCTATCAACAACTCCTTCAAAGATGAAGGAAAGTGTCATATAATGAACATGACTATAGTTTATTCAATAATACCAAACTGGCAATCTAGATAAATAAACTTTAACACACAGTTTATAAAACTATTAATTCTATGCATAAGGGTTAATCACATTTTTTTAATCTTTAGTTTACATAACAACAAAAGGGGCTTTGCAATTTGCAAAGCCCCTTTTTAAAAATATTAATAACTCTTAGTATTACTTAAGAATAACTTTCTTAACTAATCTTTCAGAACCATTTTGAAGTGTAACAAAATAAACTCCTTTATCAGCGCCTGATAAATCTAAATTCATAGTTTTTGTTCCGTTAACACTTAGTGTGTTAGTGTAAACTACTTGACCTAAAACGTTTCTTACGTTTACTGTGTAGTTACTAGCTTTTGGCGAAATAACATTGATTTTTAAATCTCCATTACTTGGATTTGGATAAACAGAGAAGTTAGACTCAACAGCATCCTTAGAATCAACTCCGATGGTTAAATCTAAATTCATTCTTACTGCAGCAAGTTGTCTTACCCAACCCCATGAGCCACCTACAAAAAGTAGAGTCGTGTAATCAGGTTGAACTGCTTCCATAGATACGCTTCTAGCTGCTGAAAATTCAGCACCAATTGAAGCACCTCCTGTTTGTTCCCAACCAACATAATACGCCTCTCCAGGAGTAATTGTAATGCTAGGGATTATCGGTACAACCAACCATTTTCCTAACATAGTAGTATCAATAGTAGTTGAAAAAGGAGAAGAACCTACCAAAGTGCCAACTAAACCTGCAAGTGAAGCTGAGGTATCATTTGCGAACCAAATTCTTGGTTGAATTGAAGAACCTACAACCAATTGAGTGTTTGGTACTAATATAGAAATTGAATTACAGGTAATAGCACCTACGGTTGGATTATTTCCAACTGTCATCATAGTTGCCCACATGTCTCCATCAAGTCCACCACCTACAAAGTTTCCAGGTCCAGCAATACCAGTATAAGGAGCTCTATCTTTTCCTAAGATTGAGTCACTTACAATAAAGCTTTGAGAACCAATGGCTGCAGAAGGATTTTGATTTTGAGCAGCTGAAAGCACTCTAAAGTTTGCAGTATAGTATCCATCTCCAGTATTTAAATATTTACCTACGTAAATTTCATCTCTCTGTAAAGATGGAACAGAACCACTTAACATTGTTGATTTTAAATCAACAACACCTGCACCTGGCATTCCAAAATAAGTGCTATCTTGAACTATTGCAACTTCTAAACCAACACCTGTTTGAGTGTTAGATCCTGCATTGAAAGTATTACCAATAAATGACAATTCATTCATTGCTAGCTGAGGAACAATAGTGTGTACTGGGTTGTATTCAGCACTAGTATCTGCAAAATTAATCGTGTAATCTGTTAATTCCATAGCGTCACCTGCTCCTTCTAATAGCATAACATCATCAATCATCCAATAGTAATGAGTTGCTCCAGTTTGTCTCCATCTAACATAAACAGTAGTTTGATTAGCAAATTGAGCAGAAACATTAAGTCGAGCAATTTCAGCAGCAGCAGAAGATGGGCTAGGTACTGCAGTGTTAGCACCTCTACCAAATACCGCATCATAAGTTGTCCAAGTTAAGTTATCTGTACTTACTTCAACTACTAGTTCGTCTGCACCAGAACAACAGTATCTAGAAGATTGCTCCCATTGTAGAATTACTGAAGCAGTTGCTGGAATAGAAATAGCTGGGGAAGTGATAGTTGCATCCATACCAACTGGGGTTCCACCAGGAAATGGAGTGTTGTACAAATCGGAAGGTAATACCATAAATCCATCACTCTTTGTAGTTGAGTTAATAGGTGCAATTGTTGATGAATACTGTCCACCTGGAGCTGAATTAGACCAAATCCAGTTGTTAGATCCACCTGCATTGTTAGCAGCAACCCATCCAGCAGGTATTTGATTAGTAAATGTTTGTCTGTAAAGTGTATCTCCAATAGCTTTTAACTGAACATCTTTTGTGTTTTTTGTAGAAACAAAACCGATTGTACTAGATACATCTTCTGTTAGTTTGGCCTTTACTTCTTCTGTTTTATTGGAAACCCCTTGAGCGAATCCAATACTTGAAGCAAGAATCAAACCTGATAATAAGGCGTAATTTTTTTTCATGTTTTTAATTTTTTAGTTAAACAATTTTAATTTGAAAGATAAAGTTAACAAATTTTTAACGATTTATCTTTTTTCGATTAAAATATTCATTCAATATTAGTGTTAAATTATGTAATTTTCGATGGGAGGGCAACTACAAACTAAATTTCGATCGCCAAAAGCATCGTCAACCCTTCGAACAGCTGGCCAAAATTTTCGTCCTTTTATTTGAGTTACAGGATAGGCAGCTTTTTGTCTAGGATAGGACAGTGTCCACTCATCTGCGGTCAACATTTCTTCTGTATGCGGAGCATTCTTCAACACATTGTCTTCTCTAGTATATTTATTAGATTCTATTTCGTCAATTTCATTTTTAATTGAATTCATTGCTTCTATAAATCGATCTAATTCATCTAAACTTTCACTCTCAGTTGGTTCTACCATTAAAGTGCCACTTACAGGAAATGAGACTGTTGGAGCATGGAATCCATAATCCATTAAACGCTTAGCAATATCTACAACTTCAACTCCAGAACTTTGTTTAAAGCCACGGCAATCTAAAATCATTTCATGAGCGACTGTGTTGTTTTTACCTTGATAAAGGACTTCAAATTTATCTTCTAGCTTTGCTTTGATATAGTTTGCAGACAATATTGCAATACGTGTTGAATCAGTAAGTCCTTGCTCTCCTAGCATTTTTATGTATGCATAAGAAATTAACAATACTAAAGCGCTACCAAAAGGGGCAGCAGATATTGCCGAAATAGCTTGATCTCCGCCTGTTTTTAAATGTGGATTAGAAGGTAAAAATGGTGCTAAATGTTTAGCAACTCCAATTGGCCCCATTCCTGGTCCACCACCACCATGAGGAATAGCAAAGGTTTTATGTAGATTCAAATGACACACGTCTGCTCCAATTCTAGCCGGATTAGTTAATCCAACTTGAGCATTCATATTCGCTCCATCCATATAAACTTGCCCACCGTGTTTGTGAATCAACTCCGTAATTTCCATAACTCCTTCTTCATAAACACCATGTGTAGAAGGGTATGTAATCATTAAAGTTGCCAGGTTCTCTTTGTGTTCCTCTACTTTTGCATGTAGGTCTTCAATATCAATATTTCCTTTATCATCACACTTTACAACGATAACTTTCATGCCAGCCATTACAGCACTTGCAGGGTTGGTTCCATGTGCAGAAGAAGGTATTAAGGCAATGTCTCTGTGCGCATCGCCTCTACTTAGATGATATGCACGAATTACCATTAAACCAGCGTATTCTCCCTGGGCACCCGAGTTTGGTTGTAAACTGGTTTTATAAAATCCTGTAATTTCAGATAAATCTCTTTCTAGGCCATTTAATACTTCCATGAAACCCAATGTTTGGTCTTTTGGTGCAAAAGGATGTATGTTAGCAAATTCAGGCCAAGTTAAAGGCATTAATTCTGTTGCAGCATTTAGTTTCATAGTGCATGAACCTAATGGAATCATACCGTGAACAAGTGAAAAGTCTTTATTTTCTAAATGTTTAATATAGCGCATCATTTCTGTTTCAGAATGATACTTATTAAATACACTGTGTGTTAAGTAAGCAGATTTTCGAATTAAAGATTCTGCAATAAAGATGTCTTTTTCAACAGATTCTATTTTTGGAATCGAATTGTTTTTAAAGGAAGCAAAAGTTTGAGTTAACTCATTGAGTTCGTGTAATTCAACGGCTTCGTTCAAGCTAATTGAAATATGAGAGTCATCAACTTTAAAAACATTAAATCGCTGTTTTGCTAAAAAAGCGATTACTTCATCGGCATTGGAGTTTCCAGTTTTTACTAATAAAGTATCAAAATAGTTTTTACTTAAAACATGATATCCTAATTTTTCAAGGCTAACTTTTAGTTGATGAGTGTAGCTATGAATTCCTATGGCGATACTTTTTATACCGCTTTTTCCATGGTAAACAGCATACATTCCAGCCATAACAGCTAGAAGTACTTGAGCAGTACATATATTTGAAGTTGCTTTATCTCTTTTAATGTGTTGCTCTCTAGTTTGAAGAGCCATTCTTAATGCTGGTTTTCCATCAACATCCTGTGATAATCCAATAATTCTACCAGGAATATTCCTTTTAAATTGGTCTTTTGTTGCAAAATAGGCTGCATGTGGCCCACCGAATCCTAATGGTATTCCAAAACGCTGAGTAGTTCCAAAAACAAAATCCGCACCCCATTCTCCTGGAGGGGTTAAAATTGCTAAACTTAATATGTCTGCAGCTACGCCAACTAATACCTCAAAAGAATGAGCTTTTTCTACAAAAGTTGCATAATCTATTACTTCACCATTCTTATCTGGGTACTGAATTATAGCTCCAAAAAAAGTTGAATCAATATTAATTTCATCCATTTGCCCGATGACTAATTCGATACCCAATGGTTCACTTCTGGTTTTTAAAACATCGATGGTTTGAGCAAAACAAGTATCGGAAACAAATAATTTATTGACATTATTTTTTTTAGCATCTCTAGATCTTGCAGCAAACATTAAAATCATAGCTTCGGCAGCAGCTGTACCTTCATCTAGTAATGAAGCATTGGCGATTTCTAAACCTGTAAGGTCTGTAATCATTGTTTGAAAATTAAGCAATGCTTCTAATCGACCTTGAGCTATTTCTGCTTGATATGGAGTATAGGCGGTGTACCAACCTGGATTTTCTAAAATATTTCTTTGTATTACAGCGGGAACCTTAGTGTTATAATATCCTTGACCGATATAACTTCTAAATACTTTGTTCTTAGATGCTAATTCTTTTAAATGATTTAAATATTGATATTCACTCATCGCAGGGTCTAGCTTCAAAGGGGATTTAAGCCTAATTGAAGCAGGGACAGTTTTAGCTATTAAGTTTTCAATGCTAGTTTCCTTAATGGCCTTTAACATGATTTGAATTTCTTCTTCATCTGGGCCAATATGTCTTGAACTAAATGGTGCTGATGTCATTCTTATATGAATTTTTTAATGGGCTGCAAATATAATCGAATCCTCTATTTTGAAGTACTTTAAACGAGGATTTATATTGCTTTAATTTCAATTGATTTAACAAGTGTTAATGTATCATTTTTTACAATTTTAATTTCTAGCTTTGTTCGCTTGAATCAATTTAAAAACATCGTCAATACTCTTGTGTATGGCAACTTTGTCATTGCACTTTGTGCTAGCAGCCTCTGCTATTTTACCATTCTTTTTTTTAGCTTAGAGCTTTATTTACTTGAAACGGTTTTGTTCGTTTTCTTTTCTACTCAATTTACTTATATCTTTCATCGTAAAGTGGATCACTTATATTATGGAAATAGATTCTTAACTCCACAAGATAATTGGATAAAACAACACGATAGGCTTTATAGTTGGTTATTGATTATGTCCTTTGTTGGGTCTTTTTATTTTTACTACCAACTTCCAAAAGCAACTATTGTTATCCTTTTTCCTCTAATCCTTATTTCTTTGCTGTATGTTATTAAATTAAATTTTTTTGGAAAGTCAACTAGTTTAAGGCTAATTCCATTCTTAAAACCATTTTTAATTGCTTTTGTATGGGGTGGTATTGCATCTTTTTTACCATTGATTATCAATGGTGGGATGGAAGCGTTTTTCGAACTAAAATATCATATATATGCTATAGCTATGGGACTGTTTGTGTTTGGGCAAACCATTCCTTTTGATATTAGGGATTATGAAATTGACAAGAAATCAAATTTGAAGACCTTACCACATGCTTTAGGAAATGGAATAACTAAGTTGATCAGCATTTCGGCTTATGGCCTTGCTTTGGTGTTTGTGTATATAGTTAGTAAACATATAGATTATCAGCTGGTTGCTTTAGCAAGTGCTTTTATTATTTCTATGGTTATTATATGGAAGTTATCGAGTCAGAAATCAGATTTGCACTTCTCGCTTTTACATGAAAGTAGTTTGGCTTTACCTTTAATCTGCTTTAAGTTTTTAGCTTTTTTTTAAGACCAAAGCAAAAGCTTCATGTATATTTGAGCAAGATTTTTAATTTATGGATTACAAAAACACAAAAGAGTTTGCTACAGAGCAAGACAACAAAGACCCATTGAAAAAATTCAGGAATCAGTTTGAGATTCCACGATTGAATGATGTTGAAACGGTATATTTTACAGGAAACTCATTGGGTTTGCTTCCCACTAAAGGAAGAGAAGCTATAAATCAAGAACTGAATGATTGGGGAAAACTTGGTGTTGAAGGGCATTTTGAGGCTAAAAACCCATGGTATTCTTATCATGAACAATTTAAGCCATTACTTTCTAAAGTTGTGGGCGCAAAGAACCATGAAGTAACTGCTCTGGGTGGTTTAACCGGAAATTTACATTTATTGATGGTTTCTTTTTATAGACCAACACCAAAGAGATATAAAATACTTTGTGAGGGAAAGGCGTTTCCCTCAGACCAATATGCATTAGAAAGCCAAGTGAAGTTTCACGGATATAGAGCTGAAGATGCTATAGTTGAGTTAAACCCAAGGGAAGGGGAACATCATCTACGAAAAGAGGATATTTTAAGCGCAATTGAAGAGCATGGTCCAGAAATAAGTTTGATAATGATAGGTGGCGTAAATTATTACACTGGTCAAGTTATGCCAATGAAAGAAATTACTAAAGCTGGGCATGAGCTTGGTGCTATTGTGGGCTTCGACTTAGCTCATGCTTTTGGAAATATAGAATTAAAATTGCATGAATGGGGAGTTGATTTTGCTGCATGGTGTTCTTACAAATACCTAAATTCTGGCCCTGGAAGCGTTGCTGGAATTTACGTGCATGAGAGACATGGGGAAAATGAAAATTTGCCAAGATTTGCAGGTTGGTGGGGAACGCCTAGCGAAGGCCGTTTTAAAATGGAAAAAGGATTTAAACCTGCCATAGGTTCTGATGGCTGGCAATTGAGTAATGCTCCAGTTTTGTCTATGGCTATTCATAAAATTGCATTGGAAATACATCTTGAGGCAGGACTTGAGAACCTAAGAGAGAAACAAAAAACTTTAACAGGTTATTTAGCTTTTGTGTTAAATGAAATTTCAAACGATGACTCCAAAATTAAATTTGAAATTATTACTCCTAAAGAAAGGGGATCACAGCTTTCTATATTAACTCATGGCGGTGGAAAACCATTATTTGATTTAATGACAAAAAAAGGAGTTATTGCAGATTGGAGAGAGCCAAATGTTATTCGAGTCGCTCCAGTACCACTTTACAATTCATATATGGATGTATTTCGATTTGGAAGTATTATAAAGGAATCAATTAAAGAATTAGCTTAAATCATGGAAAAAATTGCAATAATCGGAGCAGGATTAGTTGGCTCATTACAAGCTATAATTTTGGCAAAAAAAGGGTATAAAGTTGACGTATATGAACGAAGAATGGATATGCGTAAAGCTGATATTTCGGCTGGTAGATCAATCAACTTAGCCTTGTCTAATCGTGGTTGGAAAGCCATAGAATTAGCAGGTATAACAGATGAAATTATGAAAATGGCTATTCCTATGTATGGAAGGATGATGCATCCAATAGAAGGTGAAACTTTTTTTCAGCAGTATGGAAAAGATGGGGAAGCTATTTATTCGGTGAGTCGAGGTGGTTTAAATCAACAATTGATGAATTCTGCAGAAGCACTTGAAAACGTTGATTTTCATTTTGATATGTTTTGTCTAGATGTTGATTTAGAGACAAATGAAGTAGAATTTTTAAATACTAAAACGGATGAAATAATTAAACATAAACCAGATCGAATATTTGCAACAGATGGCGCTTTTTCAGCCATAAGATCGAAACTTCAAAAGACAGATCGCTTTAATTATGAGCAAATGTATCTGGAACATGGTTATAAGGAATTGTATATCCCAGCAACAGAAACTGGAGTTTATCAAATTGATAAAAATGCCTTGCATATTTGGCCTAGAGGAAATTATATGTTGATAGCATTAGCTAACGAAGATGGCAGTTTTACTTGTACTTTGTTTTTCCCATTTGAGGGAGAAAAGTCATTTGAATCGTTAAAAACAAAAGCAGATGTGCAAGCATTTTTTAGTGAAATATTTCCCGATGCCATAGCATTAATGCCTAGTTTAATAGATGATTATTTTACAAATCCTACTTCTTCGCTTGTTACCGTAAGGTGTTCGCCTTGGAATCACGCTGATAAAATTTTAATGATGGGCGATGCATCGCATGCGATTGTTCCATTTTATGGGCAAGGAATGAATTCTGGCTTTGAAGATTGCAGTATTTTTAATGAAATATTTGAAAAACACAATCGCAATTGGAATATTTCATTTCAAGAATTCTCAAAAACAAGAAAAAAAGATGCTGATGCGATTAGCAATTTAGCTATACAAAACTTTGTAGAAATGAGGGATTTAGTTGCCGATGAAAGTTTCTTGTTGCGCAAAAAAATTGAAAAGAAGATATATAAAAAACATCCTCAGAAATGGATGCCTTTATACTCTCAAGTTACATTTAGTCACATACCATATTCTGAAGCCCTTGCAAATGGAAAACGACAAGAAAAAATAATGGATCAAATAATGGCAAAAGAAAACATTCAACAAAACTGGGATACTTTAGAAATTGAACAAGAGATTTTAAGATTAGTCGATGAAAAATAAAGGAAGTAGATTCAATAAGTGTTTCTGGAATAAGCAAATTTTCAAGCTCAATTTTAAATTGTTGTGCAGTTTGCTTTTAGTGCTTTTTTTGAATTTCGGAAACTTACTACATGCTCAATTAAACAAAGATATTTTTCCACTCGATAGGCAATTTAAAAAGTGGGGATTTTATGCAGCTCCAGAACTCAATTATTTGATTCCATCTGCAAAAACATCACATCACTTAACTGATAAAACAGGGAATTATAATTTTGAAACAGAAGGGTCTGGTAAACTAGGTTATGGAATTGAACTAGGAGGTTTTTACAACTTTTCAAATTTAGTTTTTATAGACTATATCGAAGCTGGTATTGGCTATCGAAAATTCAATGGAGCAGCCACTCATAAAGGAACGTTAAATGATACTTCAAATTTTTACTCGGAAAACACCCTTGGACTACCATTAGTTGTAGCAAGCATTCGAGCAACAAATGTTAGGCAATTGGGAAAGCATAGTTTTTGGACGAATTCATTTGGTTTAAACTTTAATTATTTCTTTTCAGAAAAATACATTCGCTCTAACCCTTATCCATTAAGATTCGAGAGTTTTATCGAAAGTCCAAATCTTCAAATTCATTATCAAATTGGGATAGGATTCAGAGTTAGCAATAAGCTATTAGTTATTCCATCAGTAGAAACACCACTATTTGATGTAATTCCTTTCGATGGTGTAAAAACTGGATTCAAATTCTTTAGCCACGGTTATCAACCCTTGATCTTTAAAATTCGATTTCTGCTTTTACAAGAAGACCCAGTGAACTGCAACGCTCCTAGATTTGATGGGCCTCAGCCTGGTTTTTAAAAGAAAGGATTGGTTTTGCGCTCATAACCAATTGTAGTTGATGGACCATGGCCGCTATAAACTACTATATCATCTTCTAGGGTGAAGAGTTTACTTTTAATATTCTTTATTAAATCTTGGTGATTTCCGCCAGGCAGGTCAGTTCTTCCGATACTACCGCGAAATAAAACATCGCCACCGATAATTATTTTTGCAGCTTTATTGTAAAAAACAACATGGCCTGGTGCATGTCCAGGAATATGTAAAATATCTAAAACGGTATTGCCAAATTTTATTTGATTTCCTTCTTTTAGCGATTTTTTAGGCAAGGGAGAAGTGGTATAGTCAAGTCCATATTGCTTGGCAGAATAGGATGCAGCAGCTAACACTGGCAAATCTAAATCGTGTAATTCTAAGTCTAAATTAAAATGATTGGAAACAAATCGGTTCCCAAATACATGGTCTATATGAGCATGAGTGTTAAGTAATCGCTGAGGTGTTAAGTTGTTTCTTTTGATGTATTCTAACAATTCGTTTTGTTCTTGATTATTATAACATCCAGGGTCAACAATTACACAGTTTTTTGTGTCATCAGATAAAACATAAGTGTTTTCTTGAAAGGGATTAAATGTAAAAGACTTAACTAACATGATATTCGATTTACTATAAGATTACAAAATACAAACTTAGCCTATAAATTCTTACTTTTATTTTCCTTATTAAAAATCAGTTTGACAAGAGCGACTCGGCATATTTTATCTTTTTTATCTGTTAGCTTTTGCTTGCTTTTTGGTCAAGAATTGCAGGCTCAATTTTACAATGGTACCCAGACTGATTTTGGTAAAAATAGAGTTCAATACGATGACTTTGAATGGCAATTTTATCGATTTCAAAATTTCGAAACTTATTTTTATACTGGCGGAAAAGAACTAGCAGTACACACAGCTAAGTTAGCATCGCAACGAATTGGAGCTATAGAAAAATTTTTAGATTTCTATAATGATGAACGCATTCAGTTTGTGATTTACAACAAACAATCTCACTTTAGGCAAAGCAATATTGGACTTGCTTCTAACGAAAGTTATAATATTGGAGGGGTTACAAATATAGTTGGGTCTAAAGTATTTATCTATTTTGAAGGAGATTACGAAAAATTTAATCAGCAGATAGAAGCAGGAATATATAAGGTGATGATTTACCAAATGATTTATGGGGGAAATTGGAGAGAGTTGCTTAGAAATTCTGCCTTGCTTCATTTACCTGATTGGTATATCAGCGGATTAGTTTCCTACCTTTCTAATCCAAACAATGCACTGATCAACTCACAAATAAAAGATGGGATTATAAACGATAAGTTTAAGAAATTTAATGCTTTAAATACTCGAGACTCAGAAATTGCTGGGCATGCTATGTGGAAATACATTGCTGACAGTTATGGCAAAAATGTAATTTCTAACATTCTATACATGACTAGAATTAGTAGAAATATAGAAGATGGCTTTTTGTATGTATTGGGCGTTTCTTTTGAAGACTTATATACAAACTGGTTAAATCATTATCAAAATGCCTATAACACCGAAAACCAAAATAACAAATTAAATACTGGCGAACCATTGGATTTGAAAATTCGAAAAGATCGAGTTTATCAAAATTTCAAGATTAACAACGAGAATAATTTAGCCGTATTTAACACCAATAAGCTCGGTCAATATAAGGTTTATGTTTATGATTTTGAAACGAGAAAAAAGAAGAGAATTTTTAAAGGGGACCATAAATTAGAACGAATTCAAGATTACTCCTATCCCATTACAGCATGGCACCCAAATGGCAAAATTGTCAGTTTTATTATTGAGAAAAAAGGATTGGTTTTATTGTATAGTTACAATACTGAAGATGAGTCTATGTATCACAAACCCATTTTCAAAATAGAGAAGGTTTTGAGTTTTGAATATGCTCCCAATGGTAAAGAAATTATTTTCTCGGCAGTTGCAAATGGGCAGTCAGACATATTTACCTATAATATTATGGGAAATACTCAAAAGAATTTGACGAATGATATTTATGATGATTTGGAACCTACATATATTAACTCGAATGAAATTATATTTACTTCGAATCGAAGAAATGATAGTTTAAATTTAGATCATCAAAAATCTAGTTTTGAAAGCGATAAAGATATTTTTTTATATCGCTTAAACAGTTCTAAGCCAATACAAGCCATAACAAACAGTAGAGACCAAGATGAATTTATGCCACTAGTTTTCCAAGATGGTATTTATTTTCATACTAATAAAGGAGGGAAGATTTATAGATATTCAGCAGCCTTTGATAGTTCAGTTAGTCACATAGACACTACTGTTCATTATAATTATTTCTACAATTTAAATGAATTGGGTACTTCAGAATGGAATGACTTAGAAATTAATACCAATAAAAGGAGTAATACTTTTTCTCAAATAAACTATCATAGCGGAAAGTATCACTTAAATTATGGTACATCTTTTACAAAGGAAGAAAGTGAATCTGATTTATCCTCATCAATTCCAGCTTCTACCGAAAACAAATCTCAAACACAAATCTCTCCTGAGGCAATTCGCTTAAAAAAGATAAAGCCAATTACAGTAGAAAAAGACATAAATATATTTGATTTTAAATTTACAGGTACAAATCCTAGCATACAAAAAACAAAAGAAAAGGTAGAACAAATTGACAATCGTATAGCTGATATCGAATTAGATTTCCCAACTCAAAGGATATATCGATTAAATTTCAGACCTGATAATTCGATTATACAATTGAATAATTCTTTTGCAAATGGACAATATCAACTATACAACGGCGGCCCATTTACAAATCCTGGTGTTGGGATAAATACTAAAATAGGGATTGTTGATTTAATGGAAGACCATCGTGTTTATGGAGGCTTTAGATTGGGTGGCAGCATGAGCGAATATTCTTTAAACTATCAGAACCTGAAAAGAAGAATGGATAAGGAGTATAGTTTTACGAGAAGAAAACAACGTTCTACAAATACTCCAATCCCTTTTGATATAAAAACTTTGCAAGCAAGTGTAAGTTTAATCTGGCCTTTTAGTGAAATAACGAGTTTAAGAACTACTTTTCAAGCGAGGAATGACAAAATTGTGCTCTTGGCTAGTGATCGCTTTGCATTAGAGGCGCCAACTTCTAACGAATACTGGGCGGCTATAAAAGCAGCTTATATATTTGATAATACTAGAGATGTTTCTTTAAACATTAAATATGGAACTCGGTTTAAGATTTATGCTGAACAGTATCAATTAGCATATAGCGAAGTTGAAACAAACTCTTCTGATTTAAGCGTGGTAGGTTTTGATGCAAGACATTATCAAAAATTACACAAAGAGATTATTTATGTTGGGCGTATTGCCGGAAGTAAATCATTTGGTACTAATCCGCTTGTTTACTATTTAGGTGGAGTTGACGAATGGTGGAAGTCTGACTTGTTTGATGAAAGCACTCCAATTGATAATACTCAAAATTATGGTTTTCAGGCATTAGCAGCCAATATGAGAGGCTTTTTACAAAACATTAGAAATGGAAATAATTTTGTGGTTATAAATAATGAAATTCGAATTCCTATTTTTTCTTATTTAATCAATCGTCCGATTCAATCTGATTTTGTTAGAAATTTTCAAATTATAGGTTTCGGAGATATAGGTACTGCTTGGATTGGAAGTAGCCCTTTTTCGGATGACAACCCAATAAACAATGAATCTAAAACAACGGGCAGCATTACGGTGACTTACGAAAATATAAACGACCCAATTGTCGGTGGATTTGGAACAGGAGTTAGAACCAAATTATTGGGTTATTTTGCAAGGTTTGATTGCGCATGGGGCGTTGAAAATGGAGTAATAACTGACAAACCAATGTTTATCTTTTCTTTAAGCTTAGATATATAAAATATGGATTTATCAACTTTATTAATTTTAATCGTAATTGGCTTGTTAGCCGGATTGCTTAGTGGGTTAATTGGCGTAGGAGGAGGTATAATTATCGTGCCTGCATTAGTTTATTTTCTTGGTTTAAGCCAACACATGGCACAAGGAACAAGTTTAGCTTTAATGTTACCTCCAATAGGCATTTTAGCCGCAATGAATTATTACAAAGCAGGCGAACTCAATGTTAAGTATGCTATTGTAATTGCTTTAGCTTTTATTGTTGGAGGTTATTTTGGGTCAAAAATTTCGATAGATGTAATCAGTGAAACACTAATGAAAAAATTATTTGGAATAATACTTTTAGTGACCGCAATTAAAATACTTTTTTTTAGCAAATGATGGATTTAAAAACTCAGATTCAACAGATTGCCGATACGATTCACGATGAGATTCTTGAAATAAGAAGACACCTACATCAAAATCCTGAACTGTCTTTTCAAGAATATAACACTTCTAAATATTTAAAAGATAAGTTAAAATCTTGGGGCGTTGAAATTGATAAAACATGGGTGAATACTGGATTTACCGTTTGTTTCGATTCTAAAAATCCAGGACCATGTATCGGGTTGAGAGCTGACTTAGATGCACTGCCAATTTTTGAAAAAACAAACGTTCCTTTTAAATCTAATAATGATGGAATTATGCACGCTTGCGGGCACGATGTTCATGCGGCATGTTTAATGGGAGTTGCCAAAATTTTAGCCTCCAATACTATTGAATTTCTAGGAAAAATTGTTTTGATTTTTCAGCCTGGCGAAGAGAAATTGCCAGGTGGAGCTTCTTTGATGATAGAAGAAGGATTACTAGAAACCTATCCATTTGATGCAATCATTGCGCAACATGTGTATCCAGAGATGGAAGCTGGCAAAGTGGGTTTTAAAGCTGGGATGTATATGGCTTCTGCCGATGAAATTTATTTAACCATTCACGGAAAAGGAGGCCACGCTGCATTGCCTCATAAAAACATTGACCCTATTGTTATTGCATCCAGTATAATTGTTGAGCTTCAACAAATAAGCAGTAGAGTCGCTCCTCCAACTATACCAACCGTACTTTCTTTTGGCAAAATTGAAGGACTTGGAGCTACCAATGTGATACCTGATATTGTAAGAATTGAAGGCACCCTTCGCACCATGGACGAATCATGGAGAAGCATTTATCATGATAAAATAAAAGCAATTTCAGAATCTATCGCATCATCTTATGGAGGAACTTGCGATTGTGACATTAGAAAAGGCTATCCTTTTTTAATAAACGAAGAACTACTAACTAAAAAAACCATAGAATTTGCTCACGAATACTTGGGTAAAGAGCAGGTTGAAAACCTTGACTTAAGAATGACCGCTGAAGATTTTGCTTATTATTCGCAAAAAGCAGCTACATGTTTTTATCGCTTAGGAGTTGGGAATAAAAAGAGGAACATAACGCAAAGTGTTCATCACCCAGAGTTTGATGTTGATGAAAGTGCCATAAAGCATGGAGTTGGCTTAATGGCTTTTCTTGCTATTAAGCATGGTTTAAAATAGCAAGGTTTAGATTAGACACGACTTTTTAAAATTACTCTTCTTGTGAATTCTGTATTTTTCATATAGCACTACGTTTTTTAAACAGAAAAGCTTAACTTTATAAGCACCTAACTTAAAACTGTTTAACCAAAAACTAACGCCATGAAAAAAAATTACACCCTAACAATCGTTTTTATTTTAACAACAAGTCTTGGTTTTTCACAAGGAATTACCGACGGCTTAAAAAGTGAAGCAAAAGCAAAAATTACAAAAGACAATCCGATTATAACTAATCCGGTTTCATTCATTCAAAAAAAACAAACTAAACTTAAGGCACTAGGTGATACTTTATATCGTGAAACCTTTGCCAATCAAATTCCATCAGGCTGGGTGGCAGCGAATAATACAGGCAATTCAAACAATTGGGTATGGTCAAACTCTGCACCGGGTGGGCAATATTCTACATTAGCTTCTGCTATTAATTCAACTACGGCAAGTAATGGTTTTATGTTGATGCCTGCAGATTTATATAATACTCCATTTCCTAGTGGAACTCCAATTGGTATGGATGCAACTATAAGCTCACCAGCTATTACTATTCCAGCATCCGCTTCAGTAGTTCTACAATGGGAGCAATCCTACAGGTATTGTTGCTTAGCTAGCGATGAATTAGTAGTGGAAATAAGTACAAATAATCAAACTTGGACTAGCTATGACGCAAAAATGGGGAGAGGAGCAAGTGTTTCGGTTCCAAGCCCAACATCTAATCCAGCAGAAATAGTCCGTTTAACAGTAAGTTCCCAGCTTGCTAACCAAACAACTGTATATATTCGTTTTAGAATGACCGGAGCCACGCATTATTACTGGATGATTGATGATGTAATGCTTATTGAAGGTGCTACTAATGCAATGGAATTAACAGATTATTCGATAAACTTTTCTAACTTGACTTTTAATCCATCACACACAATAGTACCCTTCACATCATTATATCCATTAACGTTTACTGGTCAAACTTTTAATGCAGGATCTAATACTCAAACTGGTGTTGGTTTAGAAGTTGCAATAGTTCAAGACAGCACTTATTCTGGAATGCCAGGTGCAGGTGTTGTTGATTTGAAAACAACAATGCTTGGTAGTTCAGTTCCAAGCTTACAAAGAGATACTATTGGTGTTGGTACACATAACAGTAATAGCTTTGGATACTATAGAGCTGTATTTAATGTGCTTTCAACTGCCCCAAATCAAAACCCAAGTGCTGCAACAGGCTCTCAAAGCTTTATTGTAAGTGATTCAGTTTTAGCTAAAGACAAAGCGCCTTATATTGGAGTAGCAGGCACAGGGAATTTTGTTGGTGGAGGTATGGATGGGGATATGTGGGCTTCTTTGATGACTACTGGTCCTTGTATTCCAAACATTTGTAACTCGATTTCAATTTTAATTCCAAACACTCAGACTGTTGTCGGTTCTAAAATTGAACCTAGATTATGGATATTTGATGATCAGGCAAGTTCTTTATCAGGTTTGGTTGGCAACCTGGTTGGTTCGTCACCTTTTTTTACAATTATTGATACCACGATGCTAGGAAATTGGGTAACAATTCCATTAATTCCTGCAGCCAATTTAAGTCCAAATGAGCAGTACTTAGTTGGGTGGGAACAAACTGGTGGTGCTTCCGTTGGTGCTGAGTTTTCAGCCGCCAGAAGTATTAGTACAGAAGCTAAGCAACCAGACTACACAAATTTGATTAACGTTGGTGGTACGTGGGGTTGGGTTAGGCAGGTTGCAGCTGTGCGAATGAATTTAGGTTGTTTTACCTCAATTAACTCGAATTCCGAATCCCTTTCCAACATACACGTCTTCCCCAACCCAAGTAACGGGGAATTAAAAATGAATGTGACTTCGTCAATATCTAATAAATATTCACTGAGCATTAGAAATGTGCTAGGGCAAGTGATTTATACAGACCAATGGCAAGTTAAAGGTGAACAAACAAAGAGTATAGACTTATCTAGTGAAGAGAAAGGGATCTATTTTATAAGCATTCAAAATGGGGCTGATAGAATGACAAAGAAAATTGTGCTTAAATAGATAAAATCACTTTCAAAAAAGGGCTTTACAGCAAAGTAAAGCCCTTTTTTATTTGATATTTAAGTGTTAATTCTAAGCAATTTTAACGTGCATCACACATACATCATCTATCTGTTCCATTTCTCCTTTCCAATCTTGAAAATGAGTCATTAAAATTTCTTTTTGCTTTGCAATAGCAAAATTAGAAATCTCAGTAAGCAATCTTTTAAAAGGTTTATACATGAATTTTTTACCTTTTGGTCCACCGAATTGATCGGCAAATCCGTCGGAGAAGATATAAATAGAATCTCCTTTTTCTAGTTGAATTTCATGGTTTGTAAATGCTTTTCTGTAATCAAATTTTCCTATGGGTTGTTTGTCAGGCTTGTATTCGATTAGTTCGTTGTTTCGAATTAAATAGAGCGGATTATTTGCCCCAGAATAATTTAATATGTTGGTTTTTTTATTCCAGCAACACAAAGCAATGTCCATCCCATCTTTTACTGATTCATCCGATTTCTCAAAAGTTTCTTCTACTATTAGATTTAGTTTATCAAGCATAGCGTTTGGCTTAGTAATACCAAACTCTTTTAAAACTCTATTTAAACCATTGTGACCAACAACGCTCACCATAGCACCAGGAACTCCATGCCCCGTGCAATCAACTGCAGCAAAAAATACTTCATCTCCTTTTTTATCAACCCAATAGAAATCACCACTGACAATATCTTTTGGTTGAAAATAAATAAAAGAGTCGGGTAATATTGAGCTTAGAGCCTTATCAGATGGAAGAATAGCGGTTTGTATTCTTTTGGCATAACTGATACTGTCAACAATTTCTTTGTTTTTCTCTTCTATAATTTCTTTTTGAAATTCAACGGCTTGTTTTTGTAGTTCTACTTCTTCTTTTTGAGCTGTAATTATTTCATTTGCTTTTTGTTTGTTTTTATAGCCTCTAAAAAGTACAACTGCTAAACCCATCATTAATAAAAAACCAGCCCCACCTGCAGTTGTATAAATTCGCTGCCGTCTGATTTGTGTTTCCTTTATTAAATCTTTTTCTTTTTGAGCCAACATTCTTTTGGCTTCGGCTTCTGCACGTATTAAGCTATCTTGATATTGCGTTTTCTCAAACTCAAATTTCATGGCTTTTTGAGTGATTTCTCTTGTGTTTTCTTGGTTTAATAAACTATCGCGATAAGAAATATATTTCTTAAAATATTCAAAAGCTTTAGAAGCATTATTTAATCTTTGATAAGCATCAGCTAGACAATCGCAAGAATTCATTTTTAGTTCAAGTAGTTCTAACTCAATAGCTAATTCAAGACTTTGTTTGCATAAAACGATTCCTTCATTTACACGATTGGTTTCAACATGTAAGTTACCCAAGAAAAAAAGTGAATTTGCCATTCCTTTTTTGTCTCCAATTGACTCTTGTATTTTTTTTGCTTTTTCAAAATATTGACTTGCCTCATCATGTAAACCATGTACCTCTTTTATCGTTCCAATGTTGGTTAAAGAACTTGCCATACCTATTGATTGTTCTCCAATCTCTTCTTGCATTTTCAGTGCAGTTTTATAATATTCAAGAGCTAGGTCATCTTCATCTTTTAAATGATATATAATACCAATATTGTTTAGTGTATTTGCTAAGCCAATTGATTGATTTGAAAGCTTCTCAAATGTGCTTTTTGATTTAAAGTAATACTCTAAAGCCTTCTCGTATTCCTTTTGCTCTTTGTAAATAATCCCGATGTTGGATAAAACATTGGCATAGCCATCTGATTTGTCATTAATCTCTTCATGTTTTTTAAGAGCTTTTAAATAATAATCCAAAGCACTGGGCAAATTCCCTTGCTCTTTGTAGATTATTCCAATGTTATTATAGGTATTGGCAACTCCTCTAGATTTAGTTTTTAAAGAATCAAAAATAGCTAAGGCTAATTTGTAGTGAGTGATAGCACTGTCTTTTTTACCAAGGTCATTATATATTAACCCAATGTTATTATACAAATTAGCAGATCCAACGACCAGTTTATCTTGTAAGCTATAATTGCTTAATGCTTTTCTATATGTTTCTATAGCCAATTTTAATTTTCCTTGATTCCAAAGCACTAGCCCGATGTTATTCTGAATCATTGCCAACTCATTCGTATTGTTTATTTCAAGAGCTTTGGCTTCAGCTTTTTTAAAGTGAATTAAGGCTTCATCCATATTTCCTTGCACGGCAAATGAGGTGGCAAGATTATTAATGGCATTTATTAAGATTGTTTGTTGATTTATTTTTTTAGACAATGCTATAGAACTATTAGAAATAATTCGAGTAGTATCTGGGTTAGTAAACATAAATTTCCAAGCCAAGCTGTTTAATGTTGTAGCTTTTATGCTGTCATTTGTAGTTGTATTTATAACTTGAAGTAATGAATCAATATCCTTCTTTTGACTGAAAGCCAATTGAAAGTATACTATAGTTAATAATATTAATATGATTCTTTTCATACGTTTCAAATATACTGATTATTAAAAACCTTCTACTACGTTAATTGTCTTATATTGTATTCTTGCAAAAAAACAAGTCTATCTATTTTTTTAATTTTATTCTTCGATGAAAATAAAAGTGCTATTTGTGAACTTATTGATATTTGGAGTGATATTCCAAATAAAGTCAGAACCCTTAACGATAGACCATCAAATTTGGAACAAGCTATTAAAAAGCAATGTTTCTGAATCTGGTCGAGTTGATTACCAGGGATTTATTAATAACCAAGAACAATTTTATAGTTACCTCAATTTGCTTTCAAAAAACGAACCTTCAGCGTCATGGAGTAAGAATGAAAAGATGGCTTTTTGGATAAATGCATACAATGCTTTTACAATAAAATTGATAATTGAAAACTGGCCTTTAAAGTCAATAATGGAAATTAACAACGGGCAAGCGTGGGATATAAAATTTATAAAAATCGGTGAAAAAACTTTGTCCTTGAACAATATAGAACATGACATACTTAGAGCTAAATATTCTGATGCAAGAATTCATTTTGCTGTAAACTGTGCGTCTATTTCTTGCCCAAGATTGTATAATTCAGCATTTACGGCTTCTGATTTAGAAAGTAAATTGAATAAACTGACCAAATCATTCATTAATAATTCTGAATTTAATTTGATTACGAAAAACAGTATAAAAATTTCAAAAATATTCGAGTGGTATCAAGAAGATTTTACAAAAGGAGAAAGCTTGATTGATTTCTTAAATAGATACACTACAATTAATATTAGTTCAACAGCTGATATTACTTTTATAGATTATAATTGGAACTTGAATAATTAAAACGATTAAATGGAAAAATCATATTACGATCCCAAGGATCTTAAAAAGTTTGGAGACATATCCGAATTTGAACCCAATTTAGCTAAAAAGTTTTTTAATTGGTATGGAGATGTTTTTAAAGAAGGAGAATTGAGTGAAAGAGAGAAATCGCTCATAGCATTAGCAGTTTCGCATGCAGTTAAATGCCCTTATTGTATTGATGCATACACTGAAGATTCTTTGCAAAAAGGAGCTAGTGAAGCCATGATGATGGAAGCTGTTCATATTGCTGGTGCGATTGCAGGAGGAGCTGTATTGGTTCATGGAGTACAAATGATGAACAAAGCGAAGAAATTATCGATGTAATCGAGTATTTATAATGATAAAATCTCTCAAGTCTAGCGGGAATAAGCTCTCGGAAATTAATAATCAATTACAGATTCTAAGCGGATATCCTTTTAATGGTGATTTACCCAAGTTTAAAGATAAGCTTGAACCACTTAATCAGTTTCCTTTAAAACCTTCAAAAATTGAAATTTTTCAAGTTAATGTAGGATATATGTGCAACCAAGTTTGCAAACATTGCCACGTTGATGCGGGTCCTGATCGTAAGGAAATAATGTCTAAAGCGTATTTACAGTTATGCTTAGATATATTGGATGAAACTAAAATTTCTACATTAGATATCACTGGTGGTGCTCCAGAAATGAACCCTCATTTTAGATGGTTCGTAGAGTCGGCTTCTAAATTAGGACTTAAAGAAATAATTGTTCGTTCTAATTTAACAATCATTCGAGCCAACAAAAAGTATAATGACTTGCCTGAGTTCTTCAAAAAACACAAAGTGCATGTCATTTCATCTTTACCTTATTTTCAAGAAGGAAAAACCGACTCTCAAAGAGGGTCTGGTGTTTTTAGTGCATCAATTGAAGCCTTGAAATCACTTAATGGAGTTGGTTATGGAATAGAGAATTCTAACTTAATATTGGATTTGGTTTATAATCCAACTGGTGCATTCTTACCAGGAAATCAATCCCAACTTGAAAAGGACTTTAAATTTAATTTAAATAAGAATTTCGGTATTAAATTCAACAAGCTGTTTACAATAACAAACATTCCTATTAGTCGTTTTTTAGATTATTTATTGAAGAGCGATAATTATGAAGACTACATGGAAAAGCTTGTGACAGCTTTTAATCCAAGTGCCGTAAATGGTGTGATGTGTAGAAATACCATTTCTGTTGATTGGGACGGCCACATTTATGATTGTGACTTTAACCAAATGCTGGATATGAAAGTTGCCGATAAAAGCACACAGCACATTAAAGATTTTAATTTGCAAAAATTAGAACAACGCAGTATACTAACCAACCAGCATTGCTACGGCTGTACTGCGGGGGCTGGTTCAAGTTGTCAAGGGACAGTTGCATAAAATGGGTAAAAATCTAATAATTTTCATGAAAAACCCTCAACTTGGGTTTGTCAAAACTCGCTTAGCTAGAACTGTAGGAGATAAAAAGGCCTTGGATATTTACTTGCAATTAGTAGAGAAATGTAAGTTGGAAACCCAGCAAGTAAAAGCAAATCGCTTTTTGTATTATTCTAAAAGTATTGAAACAACAGACCTATGGAATGGAATGGTTTTTCAAAAACGGTTACAATTTCAAGGTGATTTAGGAGAGCGAATGCAGACAGCATTTCAAGAAATTGGTGAAAATAAAAAAGGACCAATTATAATTATAGGGTGCGATTGTTATGATTTAACAGCAAACATAATAGAACAAGCATTTGAAGCATTAGAAAAATGTGATTTAGTGATTGGGCCAGCTAATGATGGCGGATATTATTTGTTAGGCTTAAATCATCCAGATTCTGATTTATTCAAAGGGATAGACTGGAGTACAGAGAAAGTATTTCGACAAACAATGGAAATCGTGCAGCAAAAAAAAATGACTTATACTATACTTCAAGAGTTAATAGATTTAGATACTTTTGAAGACTTAGAAAAATCAGGATTTCCAAAACACTAGAATGATGTTAGAACAAATAAAAGAAGCAAGCGAATATATTACAAGTCAAGGAGTAAATGAACCATTGGTTGGGATTGTTTTAGGTACTGGATTGGGAAATCTAGCGAAGCAAATAAATGCAGAAAAGATAATTGAGTACGGCGATATTCCACATTTTCCAGTATCTACTGTAGAATCACATAGCGGAAAGTTAATCTATGGCACTTTGAGTGGTAAAAAAGTATTGGCAATGCAAGGACGTTTTCATTATTATGAAGGATATTCTGGAGCAGAAATCACTTTTCCTATACGAGTAATGCATGCTTTAGGAGTTCAAAAATTACTCATATCAAATGCTGCCGGAACAGTTAATCCTGATTTTAAAAAGGGGAGCTTGATGTTAATAGACGATCATATTAATATGATTCCCGACAATCCTTTAAGGGGAAAAAACTTAGATCAGTTAGGGCCGCGTTTTCCTGATATGAGTCAGCCTTATGATATAGCAATGAACACCATGCTTAAAGAAATAGCTAAAGAATTAGGAGTTGTTTTACATGAAGGAGTTTATACTCCTGTTGCAGGTCCAAATCTTGAAACTCGAGCAGAGTATCGCTATTTAAGAAGAATTGGTTCTGACGCTGTTGGTATGTCAACAGTTCCTGAAGTTATTGTTGCAAATCACATGGGATTACCTTGTGTAGCTATTTCGGTTTTAACTGATGAATGTGACCCCGACAACCTAAAGCCAGTTTCTTTAGATGAAATTTTGGAAATTGCTGGAAGAGCAGAAAAGGATTTAACGAAACTATATGTTGAGCTAATCGCTCGAATTTAATCCGTAGTATTTAGCTATTGTTTGCTCTACAGGTTTTCTTTGTGGTGTGAACCCACTATTCTCAATCCCACCAGAGTTTGAGTAATCCGGAAACCATTTCCACAGAAAACCACCAGCGAAGTATGGTCTATCCCAGAATTCTTGAAATAAAGCTTCGTAAGCATTAACTTGGATTTGAAGATTTACTATACCACCACGGTCGTGTTCCCAGGGACTTTTAGTTGCAAAATCCCTACTTCTATAACCGTACTCGGTAAATAAAATGGGTTTCTTTATCGAATCAGAATAAAATTTCAATAGGTTTTGATGCGGCATCCATGCGGCTTTTAATTCATCTACACTTGGGCTTTGAGCATCGCTTAATGGGAAATATGCATCTATTCCTATAAAGTCTAATTCCTTCCAGAACGGAGTTCTTTTAAATTCATCCCAATTTGCAGCATAGGTGATTTTGCCTCGATATTCGTCCCTTACATCTGCGATAAGACTTTTCCAATATTCAGGCCTATTGATCACAAATTTTTCTAATTCAGTTCCGATGCAAAATATTTCTACCTCTAAACTGTCAGCAAGTATGGCAAATTCAAGTATAAATTTACGATAAGAAAATTCAAATGACTCCCAATCATTCTCTGTATTGTATTGATGATGACCAGTATAAGAGCTGTGGTCTCTCCACAATTGAGGTTTAAGCATGGATTTATATCCAAGTTTTTTAGCCAAAACAAGCATTTCAATTATTCCACTTCTTTTTTCGCCCCACCATTGCCAATCTGTGTTGTATTGCACTTTGTTTGAGTTTGATTCTATAAACCCAAAGGGCATGAAGCATAACCAATCTGCTGCTACTATAGTTTTGGGTAAGGTATAAGAATCCTCCTTTAATTGTTTAGGTGGAGATACGAAGCTAAGACCGTTGATTTTAGAAGAATAATCTTCATTGTTAATAGTAGAATCTTTTTGATGGCCTGAATAGTTCTTAACTGGTTCGCAACTAGAAAAAAGTAATACGATAAAAAATGCTATTACAGATTTCAACATGGGCGATAGGCTAAAAAATTGATATGCAGCTTGACAAGCTGAATGCTGAAGCTAGGATTAATTTTTTATTTCAATAGCATCCTTCACTAAGAAAGCACTTGGAAAGTCAATTTTATATAATTCAAGGTATTTTGTAGCCTCTAAGCGATCTCTATAATTACCTACTCTTACTTTAAAGTTGGGTTGTTGATATATTATAGTAGGCGAATCTTGATTCACATATTTCTTCATAAAATCTGCTTTCATTTTTAAAGCATCCATTTTTCGGCTACCTGCATACAACTGTATCTTAAAGCCTTGAACCTTTTTCTGGCTTGCATAGGCTTGTAGCAGTATATCAAAATGCTCATCTACTTCCAAAATAAAATTATTGGTGTCGTTATTGATTTCAGGATTCGCAAAATGGTTGATAGTGTCTTTTTCTAAAGCAGATATTTTTTCTTTGTTTTTATATTGGGCGTTTTCTATCGATTGAGAAAAACAAATCATTGAAAACAAAAACAGTAAAATTGTATAAAGGGCTTTCATAAATAAATTTTGCGCCAAAGATACATAAGCTGTGCCATAAATGGTTAGATGTTGTTTAATTGGTTTTTATAGAATTAACATTTGTTAAGATTATTTAGAATCATTCTAAATTGCTATATATTCAATTAATTTTAATTTAATCTAATGACTTAAATATATTCAGTTGTTAAATTTGCGGACATTAAAAAAAGGGTTTATTATTGTACTCTTTTAAGGTAACGGCCTAATTAGCTAAGTATGAAATTATTACTATTTACGAAGTCCAAAGTTCATTTTCAAGCTTTGTTTGTTTTTCTTTTTTTGTTTGCGTTTTCAACTACAAAACTTGTTGCGCAGGAAGATGGAGAGAAGTTGTTTAAGAGTTATTGTGCCTCATGTCATAGTACAGGTTCTAACCAGCTTGTTGGGCCTGGTTTAGCTGGGGTTAGTGATAAGTATGAACGAGAATGGTTGTATAACTGGATAAAAGATTCACAAGGTTTAATTGCTTCTGGTGATGCAGATGCTGTAGCTATTTTCGAGGAATTTAATAAAATCCCAATGCCGGCTCAGCCTGTAAATAATGAGCAGATAGATGCTATTTTAGATTTTATAAAAGCGTCAGAAGCTGCTGCACCTGCAGCTGAGGTAGTTGTTGCAGAAACTACTTCCGAATCTACTTCTGGAGATGGTTCAAGTGATGGCGGTTTGTTTGTTGTCTTGGGATTGATTATCTTGTTTTTGATAGTAATATCGATTCTAAGAGGAGTTTCTCACTCTATTCAAACTGTTAGAGCAGAACAAATTGGAGCGCAAAATCCAGAAGAAAGAACAATGTTACAGGCATTTTTTGACTGGATAAACGCAAACAAAACTATTGTTGCTTTAATATCAATAGTGATTTTGTCCTTTGTGGCAAAACTTGGATGGGATGCTGCTGTTGATATTGGGATATATACTGGATACCAACCTGAGCAGCCAATTAAATTCTCACATAAATTACATGCAGGGACTAATGGTATTGACTGTAATTACTGTCACAGTAGTGCTAGTTTTAGCAAGTCGGCTGGAATTCCTTCTCCAAATTTGTGTATGAATTGTCATACTTATATTCAAGAAGGGCCACAATATGGTAAGGAAGAAATTGCAAAAATCTATGCAGCACTTGATTTTGACCCAGTGACCAAAAAGTATGGTACAAATCAAAAGCCTATTAAATGGGTGAAAGTGCATAATTTACCTGACCATGTTTATTTTAACCATTCTCAACACGTAACTGTTGGAAAAATTGCTTGCCAAAAGTGCCATGGGCCAGTAGAAGAGTTTACTGTTGGAAAACAACATGAATCTTTAACTATGGGTTGGTGTATTGACTGTCATCGTGAAACTAAAGTTCAAATGACAGATAATGGTTATTACGATGAAATTCATAAACGATTACCCGAAAAATTAAAAGCACAATATTTAGAAGATGGTACAATTACAGTTTCTGAATTAGGGGGAATTGAGTGTGCTAAATGTCATTATTAAGAATTTTTATAGATTAGCATAAGCTTATGTCAAATAATAAAAAATATTGGAAAGGAGTTGAAGAATTAAACGAAACTCCGTCATTTCAGGAATCAAAAAATAAAGAATTTAGTGAGTTGATTCCAGTTGAAGATTTTTTAGGAGATGCAAATCTGTTAGAAAATTCTCAAACAACTAGAAGAGACTTTTTGAAGTATCTTGGATTTGGAGTTACAGCTGCATCGTTAGCAGCGTGTGAGACACCAGTTAATAAAGTTATTCCTTACGTTGTAAAAACAGATAAAACGAGTCCAGGAGTTGCCAATTATTTTGCAACAAGTTATTTTGATGGAAACGATTATTGTGACATTCTTGTCAAAACAAGAGAAGGGCGTCCTATAAAAATCGAAGGAAATAAAATGTCCCCTCTTACAAAAGGAGGAGTTAACGCTAGAATAAACTCATCAGTTTTATCGCTATATGATGGCAATAGGTTTAAGTCGCCTATGATTGATGGTTCAGCTGTTTCTTGGACTACATTCAACGATTCAATTAAAAAAGAATTATCAGCCATTTTATCAAAAGGTGGGAAAGTGAGGTTGTTAACTAATACAATTCATAGCCCTTCAACTTTAAGACTAATTGCTGAATTTAAATCGAACTATCCAGAAGCTGACATCAAACAGGTAACTTATGATGCCATTTCTTATAGTGGAATGCTTGAAGCAAACCTTGAATCATTTGGTAAAGCTGTTTTACCTAGTTATAATTTATCAAAAGCAAAGTCAATTGTTTCTATAGGGGCAGACTTTATGTCTAGCTTTCCTTCTTCAATTGAATTAACGCACCAGTATGCAAGCGGAAGGAAACCTGAAAATGGATGGATGTCCAAGCATTTTCAGTTTGAATCATCCATGTCTTTAACAGGTTCAAATGCAGATGTTAGAGTGCCAGTTAAAACATCTTTACACGGTGCAGTCGTTGCCAATTTATATAATTATATAGCTAAGAAAGTTGGCGCATCTTCTGTCTCTGCTGCTAATATTGAAATACAGGAACGCATCGAGAAAGCTGGAGAACACTTACTTGCAAATAAGGGTGCTTCCATAGTTTTATCAGGTTCAAATGATAAATCCATTCAAGTTTTGGTTAATGGAATTAACGATATGCTTGGAAACTATGGTTCTACCATTGATATTGCAAATCATTCAAACGAACGAAAAGGAATAGATGGAGAAGTCTCTTCATTGGTGAAAGAGATGTCTGCAGGTTCTGTAGATGCTTTAATGATGGTAGGTGTTAATCCTTCATTAACTATGCCTTCTTCGATTAATTTTAATGAGGCGCTAGGAAAAGTAAAGCTTGCTATATCTTTTGCGTCAAGACCAAACGAAACAACAACAAATACAAAGTATATTGCTGCAACCCCTAACTATTTAGAATCATGGGGCGATGCAAATCCTAAAACAGGATACTATGCCTTAATTCAGCCAACAATTAATCCATTGTTTGACACGAAGCAATTTGAGGACTGCTTGTTATCATGGATGGATAAGTCAGAATCATACTATGATTATATAAGAGCGACTTGGGAGTCAACTTTGTTTGCGAACCAAACAGAATCTGTATTTTTTGGAGATTTCTGGAATAAGAAATTACATGATGGTTTATATATATCTAAGCCTGAAGTATTAGAGCCAATTGTATTTGCAGGCAATGTAAGCTCAGCAGCTTCTCAAGCTTCAAAAATTGTTTCTAGTGATTGGGAAATTGAATTTTATGAGAAAGTTGGAATAGGAAGTGGAAATCAAGCCAGCAATCCTTGGTTACAAGAATTGCCAGATCCAATTTCTAAAATTACATGGGACAACTATTTAGTTATGAACCCATCTGACGCTAGGGAAAATGGATTTGCAACTGAATATGGTGAGCAAAAGAATGCAGATACAGTTAATTTAACTGTTAACGGCTACAGCTTTGAAAACATTCCTGTTATTGCCCAACCGGGACAAACAAAAGGAACTCTAGGTGTTGCTTTAGGTTACGGTCAGGCAATAGGAAAGAAAAATGAAGTGATTGGTTTTAATGCTTATCCAGCAATGGCTATGAATAATGGATCAATTGCAAAATATAGCACCGACGTTTCATTTGTTGCAACAGGCGAAGATTATCAAATCGCAACAACTCAAACTCACCATACGGTAATGGGGAGAACTTCAGTTGTAAGGGAAACCAATTTAGATACTTTTAAAAACGGATCTAAAGATGATTACAACCCAGCGCACATTTTATCAACTGGCGATGGTCCAAAGGATGTAAGCGAAATTGATTTATGGGCTGAGCATCCTGTTAAAAAAGTAGGACATCACTGGGGTATGAGTATTGACTTAAATGCTTGTATTGGTTGTGGGTCTTGTGTTACTTCATGTAATTCTGAAAACAATGTACCTGTAGTTGGTAAAGATGAAGTTAGAAGGTCTAGAGAAATGCATTGGATGCGTATCGACAGGTATTTTAGCAGTAATCCTGAGGACGTTGAACAACGAAATTATACATCAATGGAGACTCCAGAAGAGAATCCTCAGGTTGTTCATCAACCAATGATGTGTCAGCATTGTAATCATGCACCTTGTGAAACCGTTTGTCCTGTAGCAGCTACTACACACAGTGATGAAGGAATTAATCAAATGACTTATAACAGATGTATTGGGACTAGATACTGTGCTAATAACTGTCCATATAAAGTAAGAAGATTTAACTGGTTTAGTTATCAAAACCTAAATAGATTTGAGGCCTTAAATCCATCTCAAGACGATTTAGGAAGAATGGTTTTAAACCCAGATGTTACCGTTAGAGCTAGAGGGGTGATGGAGAAGTGTAGCCTTTGTGTACAAATCATACAAACTGGTAAACTGGAAGCTAAAAAAGAAGGTAGAAAAGTTATAGATGGAGAAATTGAAACAGCATGTGCTTCAGCTTGTCCAACTCACGCTATCACTTTTGGGGATTTAAATGATGAATCTAGTTTAGTAAGAAAAGCTTCTGAAAGTAATAGATCATATCGAGTTATTGAAGAAGTTGGAACACAGCCTAATATTTATTATCAGGTAAAAGTTAGAAATACAGAAACTAATATTGCTTAAAATAATTATAGAATGCATCAAGAAGCAGCAATAAGAAAGCCATTAATACTTGGCGAAAAGACATACGGAGAAATCACTGATGACGTATTGGCCTCTGTAACAGGAAAAGCTAACAAACAATGGTGGATTGCATTCGGAATAGCTTCCGTAATGGCACTTTGGGGAATCGGTTGTATCCTATATTTGATAGGAGTTGGAATCGGTACTTGGGGATTAAATAAAACCGTAGGTTGGGCGTGGGATATTACCAACTTTGTATGGTGGGTTGGTATCGGTCATGCTGGTACATTAATTTCAGCTGTATTGTTATTGTTTAGACAGAAATGGAGAATGGCAATTAACCGTTCTGCTGAAGCAATGACCATATTTGCCGTAATGATGGCAGCTGTTTGGCCTGGTATCCACATGGGTAGAATTTGGTTGGCTTATTTTGTATTCCCTTTACCAAATCATTTTGGTTCATTATGGGTAAACTTTAACTCTCCTTTATTATGGGATGTTTTTGCGATAAGCACCTATTTCTCTGTTTCTTTAGTGTTTTGGTATATTGGATTAATTCCAGATTTTGCTACCATTAGAGATCGAATGACTAAGGCTGTTCCAAAACAAATTTATGGTTTGCTAGCATTTGGTTGGACAGGAAACGCAAAAGCATGGAACAGATTTGAGGAAATTTCATTGGTGCTTGCAGGATTAGCAACTCCACTGGTTTTCTCTGTTCACTCTATTGTATCCATGGATTTTGCAACCTCAGTTATTCCTGGTTGGCATACAACAATTTTTCCTCCTTACTTTGTTTCTGGAGCTGTTTTCTCTGGTTTTGCTATGGTTTTAACACTTTTGATTATCATGCGTAAAGTAATGAACCTAGAGAGTTATATCACGATTAAACACATTGAATACATGAACATTGTAATTATCGTTACAGGTTCTATTGTTGGTGTAGCTTATTTAACCGAGTTATTTATTTCTTGGTATTCAGGTGTTGAATATGAATCTTATGCTTTTATTAATAGAGCAACAGGGCCATATTGGTGGGCATATTGGGCTATGATGACATGTAATGTTATTTCACCACAAGTTTTCTGGTTTAAGAAACTTAGAACAAACATTGGCTTTACATTCTTTATGTCTATAGTAGTAAATATTGGGATGTGGTTTGAACGATTTGTGATTATTGTAACCTCATTGCATAGAGATTATTTACCATCAAGTTGGACGATGTTCCACCCTACATTTATTGATATAGGATGTTTTATTGGAACGATAGGAATTTTCTTTGTGTTGTTTTTACTATTCGCAAGATTCTTCCCAGTGTTACCACTAAATGAATTGAAAACTATTTTAAAATCATCAGGAGAGCAATACAAATCTAAAGCTGAAGAGCATTAATATATTCTGAAATGGCAGATAAGGTAATATACGCAATGTACGACGACGATCAAGTTTTATTAGCTGGAGCTAAACAACTTGTGTCTAAAGGAATTTACATCAGAGATGTATTTTCACCATTCCCTATTCACGGAATTGACCCTGTAATCGGGATAAAACAAACAAGATTAGCAATTTGTGCTTTTATATATGGATTAATAGGACTTTTGTTAGCATTATATGGAATGTATTATTTCATGATTGTTGATTGGCCAATGAATATTGGTGGAAAGCCAAATGAATTCTTTTATCAGAATTTACCTGCTTTTGTTCCAATTGCATTTGAATTCACGGTTTTATTAGCAGCACACGGTATGGCTTTGACTTATTTTATAAGAAACTGGACTTTACCAGGTATTCAAGCTAGAAACCCTTACCCTGAAACAACTGATGATCGTTTTGTAATGGAAATTCACCCTCATGACAATAACATGACGGCTGATGAATTAGCTCAGCACTTAAGCGAAACAGGAACCATTAATATTGAAGAAAGATAAATCGGAATTTATTTAGATGAAAACAATTAAAAATACAATTACTGCACTTTTTACAGGAACATTACTTTCAGTATTGTTGGTGTCTTGTGCAGATTCGCAAAGCCCGGGGGTTGAATTCATGCCAGATATGTATCGATCTTCAGCAATCGAACCTTATGTGGATTATAATTTTCCAGATTCTGCAACTACATTGCAATCGCCTGAAAATTCTATTCCAAGAGGCTACACACCTTATCCATATGAGAATACAATTGAAGGGTTTGAATTAGCTGGTCAGAATTTAAAAAACCCACTTCAATTAACTGAGAAAACTATTGAAGAAGGGAAGCTATTATATAATAATATGTGTTCACATTGTCACGGTAAAAAAGGAAAAGGTGAAGGCACAATTACAAATCCAATTTATGGTTCAGTTCCTTCTTATTTAGATAAAATTCCTAATAGAAGAGGAAATCGAGCAATGGTTGACTTAAATGAAGGACATATTTATCATACTATAATGTATGGCCTTAACGCAATGGGACCTCATTCAAGCCAAATTAGAGAGCAGGACAGGTGGAAAATTGTTGCCTATGTGCAAATTTTGCAAGGGAAAGACCCAATGAATGTTGCTAAAGCTACTGACGTAGTTATAGAAGCTGATAGTTTGAAATAGAAATTAGAAAGTAAAAAAAGAGATAATGGAGTTTATTTTCAGTAAAAGAGCCAAAATTACCTTCGTAGCATTAATGCTAATTGGAGTACTAGCCATTATATATGGTATTTTTAATGGTGGCGAACATGGTCATAATCGATTGTGGGCAAATATTTTTGTTAATGGTTTTTTCTTCTTTGCAATTAGCATTGGAGCATTGTTCTTCTTAGCGCTTCAATATGCAACGGAAGCAAGTTATATGATTGTCTTAAAAAGAGTCATTGAGGGCATTACTCAATTTATATTTATTGGCTCAGGAATACTTATTGTTTTCTTCGCAGCAGGAACTTTTCATTTACACCATATCTATCATTGGATGGATCCTATGGTATATATTGAATTTCTAGAAGATGGATCTGCAAATCCATTGTATGACTCAATAATTACAGGCAAACAAGCTTATTTAAATCAACCTTTTTTCTGGATAAGAACTATACTTTATCTTGGAGTTTGGTCTTATTTTGCATATTTATTCAGAAAAAGGTCTTTATTAGAAGATGCTCAAGGTGGAACTAAACTTCATTTTAAAAACATGACTTCTGCAGCTATATTTTTAGTATTCTTTGCCTTCACTTCTTCAACTGCATCTTGGGATTGGATTATGTCTATTGATACACACTGGTTTAGTACATTGTTTGGTTGGTATGTATTCTCAGGAATTTGGGTTAGTGCAATGATATTTTTAGTATTAATAACTATATATCTAAAAAACAAAGGCTATTTGCCAAGTGTAAATGACAGTCATATTCATGATGTAGGAAAATGGATGTTTGCCATTAGTTTCTTGTGGACTTATTTATGGTTTTCTCAGTTTATGTTAATATGGTATTCTAATATTCCTGAAGAAGTTACTTATTACATTACTAGAATAGAACACTATAAAGGCTTGTTCTTTGGTGTTTTCTTTGTGAATTTCTTATTCCCTATGATAATTTTAATGTCAAGAGACACTAAACGATCAATAGGTTATTTAATCACTGTTGGAGTCATCATTTTCATTGGTCACTGGCTAGATGTTTACTTAATGATTACTCCAGGTTCACTCGGTCATTTAGAGTTTGGATTTATTGAAATAGGAATGTTCTTGGGCTTCTTAGGGCTTTTCCTTTATGTTGTATTTAATGCGTTTACTAAAGCTCCGATGACGGTGAAAAATCACCCATTCTTAGAAGAAAGTGAACATTTACATATCTAAAATAAGAAAGAAAAATGTTTGATTTGTTAATTTTAGTAGCAGTTATTTTAGGACTTATAGCCATTGCAAAGGTTATACAAGTTCTTGAACTAGCGAATAATGTTAAAGGAACTAGTTCATATATAGTTTCTGAAAAGGATAATAGAACTCAAGCAAGGTTAATGCCTGTGTTTCTTATTTCTTATTTTGCCTTTATTATATGGCAAGTAGTTAAATGGGGTGATGAAATGTTACCGGTGTCAGCATCTGAACACGGAGTTGTTATCGATCAATTGATGAACATAACGTGGATGATTATCATTCCTGTATTTATTTTAACACATATTGCCTTATTCTACTTCGCATGGAAATATGCCTATGATAAAAATAGAAAAGCTCAATTTTACGCTCATAATAGCAAATTGGAGATGCTTTGGACATCTATTCCAGCACTCGTATTATTAATTCTAATTCTTTATGGTTTAAGCGTATGGGGAGATGTTATGGCACCATTAACAGAAGAGGATGATCCAATTGAAATAGAATTATATTCAAGACAATTTGATTGGACTGCTAGATACCCAGGTGAAGATGGTGTATTTGGAAAATCAGATGTTCGTTTAATTGCGGGTGTTAACATGCTAGGACTTGATTCTACAGACGAAAATGCGTGGGACGATAAATATGTGAAAGCGGAATTTCATATACCTGTAAACAGATCAGTACAGTTTTATTTCAGATCTCAGGATGTAATTCACAGTGCATATATGCCTCACTTTAGAGCCCAAATGAACTGTGTACCAGGTATGATTACTCAGTTTAATTTTAAGCCAACAATTACAACTGCAGAAATGAGAGAAATTACAGGAAATCCTGAATTTGCCTATTATTTATTGTGTAATAAGGTCTGTGGAGCAGCTCATTATAATATGAAGATGGAAATAATCGTTGAGAGCGAAGAAGACTACAATAATTGGATGAATGAACAAAAAGAGTTCATGGAGTATGGTAAATATAGCTTTTCAAATGAAAAGAATGATATCAATAAAGAAGTATTAGCAAAATCAACTGAAGCTGAAACAAAAAATTCAGCACTTTAATAATTTAAGAACAAAATAATAGGATAATGTCAGGAGCAGCACATCATCATCAAGATAACGACTTTTTGTTTAAGTACATTTTTAGTACTGATCATAAAATGATCTCTAAACAATTTTTTATTACAGGTTCTTTTATGGGACTTATAGGAATGTTCATGTCAACTATTTTTAGGTTGCAGCTTGGATTTCCTGGGGAAAGTTTTCCATTCTTAGAAAGTTTTATGGGTAATTGGGCTCCCGATGGTATTTTATCGCCTGATAAATACCTAGCTTTAGTTACAATGCATGGAACCATAATGGTTTTCTTCCTTTTAACTGCTGGATTAAGTGGTACATTTAGTAATTTATTGATTCCACTTCAAATTGGAGCAAGAGATATGGCTTCTGGATTCTTAAATATGTTGTCATATTGGTTCTTCTTTATTTCATCTTGTATCATGATTGCTTCAATCTTTGTTGAAGGAGGACCTGCTTCTGGTGGATGGACAATTTATCCTCCACTTAGCGCATTACCACAAGCAATACCTGGTTCAGGTTTTGGAATGACTTTGTGGATAGTATCAATGGCTCTTTTTATAGTGTCTTCATTGTTAGGTAGTTTAAATTATATTGTAACTGTCTTCAATCTTAGAACTAAAGGGATGTCAATGACAAGATTGCCTTTGACTATCTGGGCATTCTTAACTACTGCTGTAATTGGTGTACTTTCATTTCCTGTTTTATTTGCGGCGGTTTTATTGTTGTTTTTTGATAGAAGCTTAGGAACTAGTTTTTATTTATCTGATATATATATTGCAGGTTCTGCACTAGAAGTTGATGGAGGTAGCCCAATACTATTTGAACATTTATTCTGGTTTTTAGGACACCCTGAAGTATATATTATTTTATTGCCTTCACTTGGAATAACATCAGAAGTTGTAGCCACAAGCTCTAGGAAACCAATTTTTGGCTATAGAGCTATGATTGGTTCAATCTTAGCCATTGCTTTTATATCCTTCTTAGTTTGGGGTCACCACATGTTTGTTACAGGAATGAACCCATTCTTGGGTGCTGTCTTTACTTTTACAACTTTATTGGTTGCAATACCATCAGCTGTTAAAGTATTCAACTACCTGACAACTTTATGGAAAGGAAATATCAAGTTTACTCCTGCCATGTTATTTGCTATCGGTCTTGTATCAACTTTTATTACAGGTGGCTTAACAGGAATTATTTTAGGAGATTCTACTCTTGATATTAATGTACATGATACATATTTTGTGGTAGGTCACTTCCATATTGTTATGGGTCTTTCTGGTGCCTTTGGTATGTTCTGTGGAATTTATCACTGGTTCCCTAAAATGTATGGTAGAATGCTTAATAAAAATATGGGATATGCTCATTTTTGGTTAACCCTAATTTCATCTTATGGAATTTTCTTTCCGATGCATTTCCTTGGGTTAGCAGGTTTGCCAAGAAGATATTATTCTAATACTGAATTTCCAATGTTTGACAATTTATATGATTTAAATGAGATTGTAACATGGTTTGCTATTTTAGCAGCATTTGCTCAAGTATTGTTCTTGTTCAATGTGTTATACAGTATGTTTAAAGGACCTAAAGCTCCTCAAAACCCATGGGATTCTAATACCTTAGAATGGACAACCCCAGTAGAGCACATTCATGGAAACTGGCCTGGTGAAATTCCAGAGGTACATAGATGGCCTTATGACTACAGTAAAGTAGATGAAAATGGTGATTATATAGGAGGAGCAGATTTTATTCCTCAAACAGTACCATTGGGAGAAAATGAACGTGACGAAGGTCATTAAATGATACTAAAAAGTCTTTAACATTGTTAAAGACTTTTTTTTGCTTTAAGTCTTCTTAAGTATTTATAATCTTGCACCTATTTTTAAATCCAATTCCATCATACATTTAAAATGACCCTTTGGACATTTATTAAAACCAATTTTTGAACATGGGCGACATTTAATGTTTTTGTTCTCAACGATGGTTGAATTGAACTCATTTCCTTTTTTGTAATAGGGATACATTCCAAATTCAGGCACGGTATTTCCCCACACAGATATTATTTCTTTTTGAAATGCAGCAGCAATGTGCATCATTCCAGTATCTGGACTAATTACTATCTGGGCTTGTTTTATTAAATATGCAGATTGATTCAAATTTGTTTCCCCTGCTGCATTATATATTTGATCGGGATACATTTTTTCAAGTGCTACTCCCAATTCTTGATCTTCTTTGCCTCCAATTAAAATAAAGGCTTTATTGGAAGATTCGATGAGTTCAATTAGTTTGACTTTTGGAATTCTTTTAGTAGCATGATTTGCTCCTAATACTAAAGCAATAAACCCGTTTTGATGTGTTTCAGGAATTGTAATTTCTTTTTCTATTCCATCAGGTAAGAAATAGTCTAAACCAAGGCCATCATTTTTTATACCCAAGGCTTTTACTGCTTTTAAATACCGGTCAACGATGTGAATTTCAGGCAATCTATTTATTTTAAGATTTACCAACAACCACTTTTCCCAATTTAACTTCTCAAAAGAAAAGGAGAATGCAGGGAGTTTCTTTTTTAGGCGAGCTGATCTCAAATTTTTATGTAAATCAACGATATAATCAAAATTTTCGCTTTGAAGTTCCTTGATAATCTCATTTGTGCTTTTTTCTATTGTGTGCACTTTCGAGATATGAGGATTGTTTGTTAGCAAGGAGGCATAACTTTTTTTGGTGACATAATGTATTTCTACATCTCCTTCTAATTGGTTTTTGAGGCAACGGATCACAGGAGTTGTTAGTACAATATCACCTATTGAACTAAAACGGATAATTAAAACTTTTACTTGGTGTTTCACAGTTGGCAAATTAAAGAAACTAGCATTTGTTAATTCGTTTTAATTCAATATTAACAAGCATATTTTTTGTCATTTTTTGATTTAGCTTTGCTTGTGATTTGGTCGTTCAGACTTTTGACTTTCATTTTTTTAAACAACATACCTTTAACTTGCATGATATTACTCTCGGAAAAGGCTTCATCAAAAGTTTTGTTTGGATTAAATCTAGTTATTATTTCAATCTCATGTTCAGGAGAAATTTTAATTGAAATATTTTGTTTGCTTTGAATCACTTCGATGGGTAATTCTGTTATAGTATAGCCTAGTTTTTGTAAAACAAAAAGTTGTTTGTTAGCTTGAATTGTCATCATTCTTTGTCAAAGTTAATGAAAGCTGAATTAATAAAAATATTGAAATTCGATTTAAAGTTGAAACTTCGAAAGCCTATTTTTGCCACATGCAATTTATAGACACACATACGCATCTTTATTCAGAGCAATTTAATGAAGACCGGACTAAGGTTATTCAAAAAGCAATTGAGCTAGGACTTGATAAATTCTTTTTACCCAATATAGATTCTAGTTCAATTGAAGGAATGCATGCTTTACAAACTGAATTTCCTAATCATTGTTATCCGATGATGGGTTTGCACCCTTGTTCGGTCGATAAAAACTTTGAAAAAGAACTGCTCCTGATGGAATCTAAATTAGCTGAATATAAATACATTGCAATTGGAGAAGTTGGTATTGATTTATACTGGGATAAAACTTTTTTAGCGCAACAAGAAATTGCATTTAGGACTCAAATTAATTGGGCAAAAGAGAGAGAACTTCCAATTGTAATTCACTGCCGAGATGCTTTTGATGAAATATTAAGTATAATAGATGAAGTAAATGATGACAAGCTTTTTGGTGTTTTTCATTGCTTTACGGGAACTATTGAACAAGCAAAACACATTTTAGATTACGGCAAATTTAAGTTGGGTATAGGAGGGGTTGTTACTTTTAAAAATTCTGGGCTAGATCGAGTAGTACAGCAATTAGAATTAAATGATTTGGTTTTAGAAACGGATTCGCCCTACTTAGCTCCAATTCCTTATCGAGGCAAGCGCAACGAAAGTGCTTACTTAATACATATTGCAGAGAAATTAGCCGATTTATATCAAGTGCCAATTGAAGAAATTGCGGAGAAAACAAGTCAGAATGCTTTAGAAATATTTAATATAGCCTAATGGAAAAATCGAAAATTTTAATCATTTATACTGGTGGAACCATTGGAATGATTGAAGATCCAATTACTGGAGCTTTAAACCCTTTTGACTTTGATCACCTACAAGACCATATTCCTGAATTAAATAAACTAGATGTTGACTTAACCGTTGTATCGATTGAACACCCCATAGACTCATCAAACGTTTCTCCTGATACGTGGTTCCAATTAGTAACAATTATAGGTGAATATTATGAAATATTTGATGGCTTTGTCATACTTCACGGTTCAGACACAATGGCTTATTCGGCATCAGCTTTGAGTTTTTTATTAGAACATGTAAACAAACCTATTATTTTTACAGGAAGTCAATTGCCAATTGGTAAAATAAGAACTGATGGCAAAGAGAATTTGATAACTGCTATAGAAATTGCAGCTGCAAAAGAAAATGGACATCCTATTGTTCCTGAAGTGGCTATTTATTTTGAATATTCACTATATCGAGGAAATAGAACAACCAAAGTGAGTTCAGAAAATTTTGAGGCATTTCAGTCTCCCAATTACCCTTTGTTGGCTGAGGCTGGGGTTCACATTAAGTATAATCGTTTTGCAATTAATAAGGTAACAGAGCACACATTTTTTGTCCGTCAGAAAATTTGTACACATGTCGCAAGCATACGCATATTCCCTGGTTTGCAACGAGAAGTTTTTCAGGCAATTTCTCGATTGCCTCAATTAAAAGGATTGATAATAGAAACTTTTGGTTCAGGTAACACCCCTACGCATGCATGGCTTTCAGAAGAAATTATGCACTTAAACCAACGAGAAGTAATTGTTGTTAATGTAACACAATGTACTACAGGCGCTGTTTCTCAAGGAAAATATGAAACAGGTGTGCATTTAGAGCGAGCAGGAGTATTAAGTGGAAGGGATATTACTTTTGAAGCAGCGATTTTGAAATTAATGTATCTATTAGCATGTGATGAATTGTCGTTTGAGGAACGAAAAATATACATGGAGCGGAATATACGTGGAGAAATGAGCAATAATTAAACTGGTGAATGAATTAAAGGAAGTATTTTTTTGTAATTTGGCGTGCCGTAAAACTACAAGCATAGACGGAGAAAAATAGGAGAGGTGGCCGAGTGGCTGAAGGCGCACGCTTGGAAAGCGTGTATGCGGGTGACCGCATCGGGGGTTCGAATCCCTTCCTCTCCGCAATTAATGAGAGGTCGTTCTTTTAAAATTTAAGCAGAAATTGATATTTGAGACTATGCATTTATGAAGGGATGAGAAGCCCCGAAATAAACAAATCGGGTTCGTTCCGAGACACGCGATAGCGGGTCGAACAATGAAGCAAAGCGAAATAATCCCTTCCTCTCCGCAAATAATGAGAGGTCGTTCTTTTAATATCTTTGGTTAGAAAATATTTCTAATTAAAATGATTAGAAATAAATTATTTTTGGCTGCCCTCATGTTTTCTGAGATTAAAAAAATATATTTGACATTAGTTTTTTAAAATAATTAGAAGATTTAATAAAAGAGCGTTAAATTCGCCACACAATAATTTAATAAATAAACAAGTTAATCCTTAAACTAGATAATTAATAAACACATTATGAAAAAGTTATTTACTTTATTCGCAATTGCCGCTTTCTTCACATTTGGAGTTAGTAATGCTTCATTTGCACAAGAAGAAACATCAAGTATGGCTGACTCAACCGTAACTGAAGAAGTAGTAGAAGATACGCCAGTTATAGAAGAAGAAGTTGAAGAGCCAGTACAAGAAACTGTAGAAGTGGAAAAATCATTCCACCAGATTTTAAAAGAAAAGTTCATTGAAGGTGGTCCTGAATTTATGGGAATTGTATTGCTTTGTTTGATTTTAGGTCTTGCAATTGTAATCGAAAGAATTATCTACTTAAACATGTCAACTACCAATACTAAAAAATTATTAGCAAATGTTGAAGATGCTTTAAATTCGGGTGGTGTAGAATCTGCAAAAGAAGTATGTAGAAATACTCCTGGGCCAGTGGCAAGTATCTTTTATCAAGGTTTAGACCGAAGTGATGAAGGTATTGAAATGGTTGAGAAATCTGTCATTTCATATGGTAGCGTACAAATGGGATTATTAGAGAAAGGGATTTCTTGGATTTCATTGTTTATTGCATTGGCGCCAATGCTTGGTTTCATGGGAACAGTGATCGGTATGATTGGAGCCTTTGATGCGATAGAAGCAGCAGGAGATATTTCTCCATCATTGGTTGCAGGTGGTATTAAAGTCGCTCTTTTAACTACTGTATTCGGATTGATCGTTGCAATTATCTTACAAATTTTTTACAACTATATTGTTGCAAAAGTAGATAGTATTGTAAATGATATGGAAAATGCTTCTATCAGCTTAGTTGATATTTTGGTGAAGCATGAAGTTGCTAACAAAAAAGCTTAAGAATTATGTCTGAAGGACTTTCAAAAATGTTGACAATTGTACTTTATGCTCTTATGGGTGTTAGTGCATTGTTAGGTGTGCTGTTTTATACGGGCACTGTTGACTCTGAAATTTTAATTTATTGGTGTTATGCTTTATTTGCCTTAGGAGCCATAGCTGCAATTGTGTTTCCAATTTTGCAAATGGCAAAGAACCCAAAAGGAGCAAAATCTGCTTTGATTGGAGTAGGAGCTTTGGTAATTGTGTTTGGCATTTCTTATGCCCTTGCAGGAGACGAAATGTCTGACAAATACGCTGGATTCATTTCAGGGCCTGAAGCATCTAAACGTGTAAGCACAGGATTAATTAGTTTTTACATTCTAGCTGTTGCGGCTATTGTAGCTACTGTATATTCAGGAGTAAGTAAAATGTTTAAATAAAATAAAATGGCAAGAAGAGAAGCACCAGAAATTAATGCAGGGTCGATGGCTGACATCGCCTTTCTACTCTTGATCTTCTTCTTGGTTACTACTACAATGGACGTGGATACTGGATTGACCAGAAAATTGCCACCGCCAATTGAAGATACCAATGAGCCACCACCAGAAGTTAAACAAAGAAACGTTTTTCAAGTATTGGTGAATGCTAATGATGATTTATTGGTTGAAGGAGAAGTGATGTTGGTAAGTAACCTTAGAGAAGAAGCAAAAAAGTTTATCATCGGAGATGCAAGCGATGAATCTATGCCTGAGTTTAAGATTACAGAAGTTCCAATTTTTGGTAGAATACCAGTTTCTAAGCAAATTGTTTCTCTACAAAATGATAGAGGAACTTCGTATGAAATGTATATTAAAGTACAGAATGAATTAGTTGCTGCTTATAATGAAGTGAGGGATGAATATGCTAAAGAAAAGTTTGGCTCTACCATGAAAGAATTGGAGAAGAAAGCTGAACTTTCTAAAAAGGCAGAAGAGCAATTAGAAGCTGTAAAAGCAGTTTACCCACAACGAATCTCAGAAGCAGAACCAAAAGATAAAGGAGGAAAATAAATGTCAAAATTTAAAAAGAAAAAAAGTGGCGGTCAACCAGCCATCTCTACAGCTTCTTTACCAGATATTGTTTTTATGTTGTTGTTCTTTTTTATGGTAACAACAGTTATGAGAGAAGTAACTTTAAAAGTTGAGGTAAAAACGCCAAAAGCAACAGAAGTTAATAAATTGGAACGGAAATCTTTGGTAAGTTATATTTACATAGGAGCTCCAATTAAATCATTACAAAGCCAGTTTGGAACCGCTGATCGAATTCAATTGAATGATGCTTTTGCTACCGAAAAGGATATAATTGCATTTGTTGAATCAGAGCGAGAGCAAACAAACCCAGTAGAGGTACCATTAATGACTTTTTCTATGAAAGTAGATAAAGCAGCTGAAATGGGTATTGTAACCGATGTGAAACAAGAACTTCGAAAAGCAAATGCTTTGAAAATAAATTATTCGACTGGTAAAACAGATAAGATTGTAGATTAGAACATTAATCTTTAAAATGAAATCCCGCCTTGTGCGGGATTTTTTTGTGCCTTTTTGAATTGATTAAATAACACAGCAAAGAGCAAAAGAGCAATTAATGTAAAGTACTCAGAACCCTCTTGGGTGCCTATTTGGTCTAATTCTGACTCAATGGTTTCTGACCCCATGAAGTAAGCTGTTAGAACTCCAGTAGCATTGTTTATAAAATGAGCAAAGATAGGAAGCCATAAATTTCCTGACCAAGCAAGTAAATAGCCAAAGAATGCACCCAGTAAAATTCTTGGGAAGAAGCCATAAAACTGAAAGTGTATAGCACTAAATAGGGCAGCAGAAATCCAAATCCCAATGTGATAGTTTTTTAAATTTTGATTAATGGTTTGTTGTAGGATTCCTCTGAAAATAAGTTCTTCTCCAATTGCAGGAAGTACTGCAATAAGAAATAAGTTAAATAAAAGTTGAGGAATACTTGTCATAGTGAGAAAGACAGTGGTTAGCTGCTTGGCATTTTCTTCAGAATTTTTCATCCAATCTTCAAGAGATTTAAGGAAGTCTGGCAAAACAATTAATTCATTCAATTTAACAGTATAATTAACTATTGGAATGAGCAAAATAAAAAGCAATATGATTAAGCTATAATCATTTAACTTGCCGATTCTATTGATTTTCAATTCTTCTTGTCTGTTAGTGTAATTGAAATAGCTAAATATAATTCCAGGAATAATAAACAAGCCGAGAGTATTAAAAAACTGTAGAAATTTTAATACTGCAACATTGTTAGCATCTTCCATGTTTTGAAAAACATTGCTCATCTCCTCAAAGGGAATATGGAAGAATAAACTGGCTAAACCTGTTCCAATTAATGAGAAAATTCCTCCGGATAAAAGGCATAGGACAACTAAAGAGAGAATTTTTGAAGATTTGCTTTCGAGTGGAATCAATTTAAGCGAATGATTAATTGGTAATTTTGTCAAAAATAAATGCTTTGCCAAAGATAGGAAATATAGAACTTGAAGACTTCTCGTTATTGCTTGCACCCATGGAGGATGTTAGTGACCCTCCTTTTCGGGCTTTATGCAAAGAAAATGGTGCAGATCTCATGTACACAGAGTTTATTTCTTCTGAAGGCTTAATTCGAGATGCAGCTAAAAGTGTTCAAAAGCTTGATATTTTTGAATATGAACGACCTATCGGTATTCAAATTTTTGGAAACGATATCGAATCCATGAAAATGGCAACTGAAGTTACTCAAGCGGCTAAACCAGACATTATAGACATTAATTATGGTTGTCCGGTTAAAAAAGTAGCCTGCAAAGGTTCGGGCGCAGGTATTTTACAAGACATTCCTAAAATGGTAAAAATGACTGCTGAGATTGTCAAGTCAACGCATTTACCTGTAACTGTAAAAACAAGGCTAGGTTGGGATGAAAACTCAAAATACATTGTAGAGGTTGCCGAACGCTTACAAGATGTCGGAATTCAAGCGATTTCCATCCATGGAAGAACTAGGAAACAGATGTATAAAGGAGAAGCAGATTGGACCTTAATCGGTGATGTTAAGCATAACCCAAGAATGCACATTCCAGTTTTTGGAAATGGAGATGTATCAACACCTGAAATAGCCAAAGAACGCAAAGATCGTTATGGACTAGATGGGATAATGATTGGGAGAGCGAGCATCGGTTATCCTTGGATTTTTAGAGAAATAAAACACTTTTTAGCTACTGGAGAACACCTATCTCCACCTACTTTTGAAGAGCGTTTGACAGCAGCGAAACGACATTTGGAAATGTCGATTAAATGGAAAGGTGAAAAATTGGGTATTGTTGAAATGCGAAGACATTACACCAATTACTTTAAAGGGATTCCACATTTTAAAGAGCATAGAATTAAATTGGTAACTCAAGACAATGCTGAGGAGCTAGCTCAAACATTTGAAGAAATACGAGCTAATTTTAGTTCTGTGGAAATGGCATAGCATACTTAAAGGCTCAAAAACCAAGTTGCAAAACTGCTATAATTTGACCTTTGTTAAATTTCGAACCGGATACCAAGAGCATAGAAACCCAATTACTATTACGGTTGCAAGGATATAAAGTAATTCAACGGGGTTCAGTTTAACTGGATAATATTCTACAATTCCGCCTTCCAAGCGTAGTAAACCGACGTGTTCTTGTAGCAGGCAAACCATAACACCTAATATTAATCCACTAAGCGCACCTGTTAGGTTTATTAAAATGCCTTCAGTAAAAAAAATACGACGAATTAAAGCATTATTGGCTCCTATGCTTTTTAGGGTTTCTATATCGTCCTTTTTATCAATAATCAACATGCTTAAGGAGCTCAAAATATTAAAAGCTGCAATGATTAATATAAAAACCAAAATGAGGAAAGTAACCCACTTTTCAGTTTTATTTGTTTTGTAAATAAGTTCATTAAATTCGTAACGAGTGCTAATTTTAAATTGATTTCCAAGTAGTTCAGTAAGGTCTTGCTTCAAATCATCTAAATCTACTTTAGGCCCTGCTTTTACTTCAATTGCGGTTATTTCATTGCTATAGTTTAACAAATCCTGAGCAAAGCGCAAGGGAACCAATATGTATTTTTCGTCATAATCGGGACTGATGTAAAAAACACCACCAGGTGCTATTATTTTTTTAGTCACAGCATCTAACGGATTTGCACTAAAAATTTTCCCTCTTTTGGGAGCATAAATAGTCATGTTATCTGGTGAAGAATTTAAATACATGCCCAAACTTGCAGCAATTCCATAACCCGAAATGGCAAAATTAATGTTGTTTCTTATTAATGTTGAGCTTCCTTCTATTAATGAACTATCTAGGTTGCTCATTTCAATAAATTGATTTTCTACACCTTTAATTGTTGCGATTGTTTGCTGGTTTTTGAAACGAACGCCACAAACCTCTTCCAAAACTTGTGTGTAATTTGCAACTCCTTCTATATTTTTAATGTTGGCAAGTTGGTCTTCTGTTACTTGAAACGTTTTTCCTTCTTTGGCTTCTATTCTAATATCGGAATCAAAGGATTCAAAGAGTGATTCAACAAGGCCTTCAAGGCCATTAAAAGCAGAAAGTACTACAACTAAAGCAAAAGTTCCAATGCCAATACTTAGCACAGATATCCAAGAAATAATGTTTATTGCATTTCTCTTCTTTTTAGAAATGAGGTATCTTTTAGCTATGTATAAAGAGACATTCAATTAATTTAACAATTGATCAATTTTTTCGGCATAATCAAAAGAATCATCAAGGTAGAAGTTTAATGTAGGAATATGACGCAATTGCCTTCTGACCTTTTGTCCTAGAACAAATCGAACTTCTTTTGCTTGCTTTTTGATTTTTTCTAAGGCCTCTGCTTTGTTTTCAGCAGGGAATAAGCTGACATATATTTTAGCAATACCCAAATCTGGCGACATTCTAACTTGCGTGATTGAAAGCATAATTCCAGCTGGAATTGACACTTCATTTTTACTAAAAATTTCACCTATTTCTTTCTGTAGAAGCCTGGCTACTTTTTGTTGTCTTATAGTTTCCATAGTATGCAAATTTATCCATTAATCAAACAACATCTTAGGGTAGTGTTTGTAATTGTGTAGGCCTTTTTAAAATAACTAATTTCGCCTAAATTCTTTTTTAATGAAGATTAGCGGTTTTACTTTTACTAGAAATGTCACTAAATTATATTATCCAATACGGGAGTCGATTTTGTCGATTCTCCCCATTTGTGATGAATTTATTATTGCATTGGGTAAAGGGGATGAAGATGATACAACTAGAGCATTAATTGAAAGCATTCAATCGCCTAAAATAAAAATTATAGAAACGGAGTGGGATTTAGAAAAATATCCAAATGGCACAGAATACGCTCATCAAACAGACATTGCAAAATCTCATTGCACAGGAGATTGGCTATTTTATATACAAGCGGATGAAGTATTGCATGAAAAATACTTAGATGTAGTTTTAAATCGTTGTAAAGAGTTAAATCATGTTGAGGAAGTAGAAGGGCTTTTGTTTAAATACAAACATTTTTACGCGGACTATAATCACTACATTAACCATCATGGATGGTATCAACATGAAGTTAGAATTATAAAAAACCGACCAAATCTTCACTCTCATGGAGATGCTCAAAGTTTCAGAAGAATTGAAAATTTCGATGGTTTAGACTATCGAACAAAAGCAGTTTTTCCAATAAAAGTAGCCAGCGTAAATGCATGCATGTATCATTATGGCTGGGTTAGGCCACCTTGGTATATGCAATCCAAGAAAAAAGCCATGGACTCTGCTTATAAATCAAAAGAAAAAGTAGCTGAAATATATCAAAACCTCGCCGAAACATTTGATTATGGACCATTGCAACATTTACCTATTTTTGAGGGAACTCATCCCAAGGTGATGGAAGAAAAAATGAAAGATTTTAATTGGGGCGATCAATTAAACTATACTACGAATAAAAAACCCAATCGTCCTTTGTTTAAACATGAGAAGTTAAAGTATAGATTTGTTTCTTTTTTGGAGCGTAACTTCAATGGTGGAAAACACTTTTTCCCTTTTAAAAGTTGGGAATTATTAGATTATTAAAAATATGAAAAGTTTACTAACAGTAATCAGATATGTGAAACCATACAAACTATATGCTTTTTTAAGCATAGGGAATAACATTATCGCTATCATTTTTAACTTACTTTCTTTATTGATTTTTATTCCGTTTTTGAAACTCTTATTTGAAGATGCTGAGCCTATACTTGTGAAACCCGAGTTTAGTTATAGTGTCAGTTACCTTGAAAGCCTATTCAATTACAAAATGTCTCCTTATATCCAAGAAAATGGGCAAGAAGGAGCTTTGTTTTTTATCTGCATTTCAGTTGCAGCTTTATTTTTCTTGAAAAACTTATTTGGTTATTTGGCTCGTTTCTTTATGGCCTATATTAGAAGCAATGTCGTTCGAGATTTGCGAAGAGATATCTATGCACGAATTTTAGTTCTGCCACTATCATTTTATTCTGAAGAGAAAAAGGGAGATATCATCAGCAGAATTACTGGAGATGTACAAGAGGTAGAATGGTCGGTTATGAATTCTTTAGAAATGCTTTTCCGCGATCCCATTTCGATTGTGCTTTCGCTTTTTGTGATGTTAAATATGAATGCTGGTCTAACTTTGTTTTCTTTTATTCTACTACCACTTAGTGGTTTGCTTATCGGTAGGGTGGGTAAGAGTTTAAAACGAACCTCTTCTAAGCTACAAATAAGAATGGGTGAATTACTTTCAAATGTAGAAGAAACCTTAACTGGCTTGAGAATTATAAAAGCCTTTAATGCTGAGAGATCAAGTGATAATAAGTTTAACCACATGAACGAAACTTATAATAAAACCATGCTTCGAATGATGCGCAAGAGAGATTTGGCATCTCCCATGAGTGAGTTTTTGGGATCTATAGTAATGGTTACGCTAGTTTGGTATGGTGGTAAAATGGTCATAGATGCAGATACCAATTTCAGTGGTGGAGAATTCATCGGATATATTATTATTTTCTCTCAATTATTGAGTCCTGCTAAATCGCTATCAACAGCATACTACAACATACAAAAAGGAGCTGCTTCAACTGAGCGTATTTCTGAAATCATTGAAGCTAAAAACAACATTATTGAAAAAGAAAATGCAGCGCCACTTGCAACTTTTCAGTCTGAGTTGACTTATCAAAATGTTAGTTTTGCTTATGGCGAAACCACTGTTTTGAAAAATATAAACCTGAGCATTCCAAAAGGGAAAACCATTGCTTTGGTCGGCCAATCAGGAGGTGGAAAGTCAACTATGGTTGACTTATTGCCACGATTCTATGATCCGGTTGAAGGAGCTATTTTATTGGATGGAAAACCACTGACAGATTATAAAGTGAAAGACATTCGTTCCTTAATGGGTATTGTTTCTCAGCAATCGATTTTGTTTAATGATACTATTTTTAACAACATTGCTTTAGGGGTTGAAAATCCAAAAATGGAAGATGTTGTGGCAGCGGCAAAAATTGCCAACGCACATGAATTTATCGAAAAGATGCCAGAGGGATATGAAACCAATATTGGCGATGGCGGTGGCAAACTCTCAGGAGGACAAAGGCAAAGAATTAGTATTGCAAGAGCAGTCTTGAAAAACCCTCCGATTATGATTTTAGATGAAGCTACTTCTGCTTTGGATACAGAGTCGGAAAAATTAGTTCAAGATGCCTTGTATAAGCTGATGCAAAATAGAACTTCTGTAGTTATTGCACACCGTTTATCTACCATTCAGCATGCCGATGAAATTATTGTAATGCACGAAGGTGAAATTGCTGAACGCGGAACCCACGATGATTTAATTGCACAAAATGGCGTGTATAAAAAGTTGACCGACTTACAGACCTTCGCATAAGCAAATAAGCAGGTTAGCACCTATTGCGCAACAAATTCCACGTAATTGTTTGGGCTTATTATTTTGGTGATAGCATTGGGATATGCATTGGTGAATGCTTTGGTGATTTTTACATTTTTACTCGTATTCCATTTAAACTCGAAGGCGTGTAATTGTCCATCTGTTTCTTCCAAATAATCAACTTCTTGTTGTGCTTTAGTTCTCCAAAAATATCGATTAACCCAACGATTGTTGTATGCATTAAATTTCATTCTTTCAGAAACTAAAAAGTTTTCCCACAATGCCCCAATGTCATTTCTTAAATTAGCTTGTTGAAAATTGGCGATTAAAGCATTGCGGATTCCATTATCATAAAAGTAAATTTTCCTGCTCTTTTTTAATTCAGTTCTCAAATTTCTATTAAACGAGCCTAACCGAAAAACAATAAAAGAATACTCTAGTAATTGGATGTATGATTCGATGGTTTCATTGTCTAATCCTAAAGTTTTTCCAAGCTCATTATATGAAACTTGACTCCCAACTTGAAACGCTAACAATTGGAGCAATTTAGTTAACATCTCGCTTTTATTAATTTTATTCCATATTAAAATATCTTTATACAAATAGCTGTCAGAAAGTTGTTTTAAAAGTTCCTTCTCGTTGCCATTTGCGGTTACTACTTCTGGGTAGTATCCGTAAATTAATCTGTGATTTAGAAGTCGTTTTTCTTCTAAGATTCCATGGTGGTTTATCATTTCTTGAAAAGAAATTGGGAAAAGCTGAAACTCCCATTTTCTACCAGTCAGTGGCTCGTTTACTTTATTGGCTAATTCAAATGCAGATGAACCAGTAACGATTAATTGTATATCTGGTAATTCATCGGTTATTAGTTTAAGTTTTCTACCGATATTAGGAATTTGTTGTGCTTCATCAATGATTACAGTTTTCGAATTAGCAAATGTTTTTTGAAATTCAATGGAACTAGGTTGGTTGAAAAGCTCACGTACGTCTTGGTGATCAGCATTAAGCCATAGGGTATCTTCCTTCTTTTTTATGAAACCTTTAAGCATGGTGGTTTTGCCAACTTGTCTAGGCCCAAGTAGAATAATTGCTTTTTTTGTTTTTAGCCTTTCGAGAATATTTTTATAGAGAATGCGCTTAATCATAAGCCAAAAATAAGTATAAAATCGCAATAAGACTACACTTTTTGCGATTGTGTTCGCAAAAAGACTAAACATTTTGCGATTGTATTCGCAAAAGGTTCTGTTTTAACTTGGTTCTTGCAAGTTGAGTTTCGTTAAGGCAGACCTATTCCCTGCATTAAACGTATAATAAAGTGCGACTCCTTTGGAGTCGTAAATTGTGGGTTTTATCTAATTTTGAAAGCCGAGTACCCTTAGGATTCGGTTTCTGCTTAAGTATATTCATGTTTTTAATACAACATCCGATGCGGATAAATTCGAACATGAAGCCCTTTGATTTCATCATATAACAAATCTTTAAACTCATCGATATTGATTTTCTTTTCGGCCGAGATAAATATGCAAGGATAGTTTTCTTTGGCCATCCATGTTTTTTCTAAATCGTTCAAGCTCAAATTCTTCTTTGTTTCTGGAGTTAAATCGTCTTCCTCTTTTTTGATGTAAGTATAAGCGTCAATTTTATTGAAAACCATTATGGTTGGTTTGTCTTTTGCGCCGATATCAATTAAAGTGTTATTTACTGTTTCTATTTGTTCCTCAAAATTTGGATGCGCAATATCTACAACGTGCAGTAAGATGTCAGCCTCTCTAACCTCATCAAGTGTTGATTTAAAAGAATCGACTAAATGATGTGGGAGTTTTCTGATAAATCCTACTGTATCAGTTAATAAGAATGGCAAGTTTCCAACGACAATCTTTCTTACTGTGGTGTCAAGGGTGGCAAATAATTTATTCTCTGCAAAAACATCCGATTTTGAAATCAAATTCATCAAGGTTGATTTTCCAACATTGGTGTATCCTACCAATGCCGCTCGAATCATTTGCTGACGACCTTTGCGTTGTGTTTCTTTTTGCTTGTCAATTTTAGCGAGCTTTGTTTTAAGCAAAGCAATTTTATCGCGAATTATTCGTCTGTCTGTTTCAATCTCAGTTTCCCCAGGACCTCTCATTCCGATTCCCCCTTTTTGGCGAGAAAGGTGAGTCCACATTCTCGTTAAGCGAGGGAGTAAATATTCGTATTGAGCTAATTCAACTTGAGTTTTAGCAGCAGCAGTCCGAGCCCTTTTTGCAAAAATGTCTAGGATTAAGTTGCTTCGATCGATGACCTTTATTTCTTTAAAAGAATTCTCAATATTTCTTGTTTGAGAAGGGCTTAGTTCATCATCAAAAATTACAATACCGATTTCATGCTTGTTAACATAATCTATAATTTCTTGTAGTTTTCCTGTTCCAACAAAAGTTTTTGGATTAGGTGTGCTTATTTTTTGAGTAAATCTTTTTACCGTTTCAGCACCAGCGGTTTCAGCCAAAAATGCTAATTCATCTAAGTACTCTTTAACTTTTTCCTCGTCTTGGTCTTGTGTAATCAGACCAACAAGCACAGCTTTTTCTATTTTACTATCTATTGATAGGTTGTGATGCATCGTAAATCGTTATTAAAACCAAGGTCTAGCAATTCCCATTTCGGCCCATGGCCAAGGAATAGCTGAAAAGATAAGAACTGTTGCCAATAAAAAGTAAATGGCTTGTCTTCTAAATTTTGCTGTGTCGTTTTTTCCTTTTTTACCCATTATTCTACCCAAAGTAATAAGAATAATACCAAGAATCATAGCACTAAGGTGCTCCGTTGCCCAAAATCTAAGGACAGCATCTTTCATGGCTGCTCCCATATCAGTCATGGCTTCCTTAACAACAGGGCTTATAAAATACAAACCTAAGCCAATCAACAATTGTAAGTGAGCCGAGATTAAAAGAAACAAACTAATTTTATTGTCCGCTGCTGTGTATTCTTTTTTGCCAAACCAGCCTGCAAACGATTTTATCAATGCTATCACAAGTAAAATAACAATTGCATAGCGCAACAAATTGTGTAAATGTAGTAATCCTGTAAACATATCTTTTTTTTGTAAAGATATAAAAAAGGAAAGCGATTAAGCCCTAATTTATGTAATTGGAGATGCTTTTTTACTTTGACCTTTTTACCTTAATAAGGTTAATCACGATATAGAAAATTACATTTTGGTTAAAAGGATATCTTGTTTTGGTATTTTTGATTTTCTATGAGAAAATTGAAACTCTTATTGCTTTATTTCATTGCGTTTAGTTTTGGAACATTGTATTCGCAAGAATGGAAGCCTGTTAATGGAACAAAAAATGTCAGCAACCATTATACTTTATTTAAAAATGCAAACATTTACCAAGCTGACGGCACCTATTTGTCAGATGGGCAATTATTGATTCGAAAGAATAAGATTGAGGCAATATCTAAAACAATTGAAGCGCCAAAAAACACCATTGTCGTTGACTTACAAGGTAAATTTATATATCCTTCTTTTATTGAATTACATGCAGATTTTTCTATTCCAAAAGTAAAGGCTGAATCTCGTTCTAGTAAACCTCAGATAGAAAGCAGTAAAATTGGACCCTATTATTGGAATGAAGCGGTAAAACCGGAAGTAAATGCCTTTGAAATACTTCAATATGATCAAAAAGCGGCTGAGAAATATCGAAAAATGGGTTTTGGAACAATCTTAACTCATCAGAAGGATGGAATTATTCGTGGTACATCATCTTTGCTAAATCTTGATGATCAAGAAAAAGGCAGGGTGATTAAAGAAAAAGCAAGTTTTCATTATTCTTTTTATAAGGGTTCATCCCAACAAAGCTATCCTTCATCTTTGATGGGAATAATTGCATTAATCAAACAAACTTTATACGATGCAAAATGGTATGAAGAAAATCCATTGAAAACAGATTTTAATGCCAGTTTAAAAGCTATAAATGACTACAAAGGACTACCTCAATTTTTTGATGTAGAATCGGAACTCTCGATTCTAAGAGCTGCAAAGATTGGCAAAGAGTTCAATATTCCATTCATTATAAAAGGAAATGGAGAGGAATATAAACGAATAAAAGAAATCCAAAAAACTGGTGTGCGACTGATTGTGCCGATTAATTTCCCGATAGCTTATGATGTCAGCGATCCATTCTTAAATCGACAATTGCCCTTATCGAAGTTAAAAGAATGGGAGATGGCAGCCTTTAACTTGCGTTTATTAGCACAGGCATACATTCCGTTTACAATTACAAGCCAAGATTTAGAATCGGAAAAAGACTTTTACAGCAATATAACTAAAACCATAGAAAATGGATTTAACCGAAAAAAAGCCATTGAGTCTTTAACAAGTATTCCGGCTAGTTTTATAGGAATTGAAAAAGAATTAGGCTCGCTTGAAAAAAACAAATTGGCAAACTTTTTAATTTTTTCCGATACAGTTTTTACTGCGAAAAGTATATTACTTGAAAATTGGGTTGATGGAAAACAGAATATAATAAATGAATTGCCCGAAATTGACATACGTGGTGTTTACAGCCTAAACATTAATAAAACATTGCAATACGATATAGAAATTAAGGGAGAACTAAATCATTTGAAATCGACCATTGCATTAAAAAATGAAACGGAAAAGAAAAAATTAAATGTGAAGCTCCAAGGCAATCGGGTTAATTTATATTTTCAAAACGATAAGAATGAATCTATGGAACTAATTGGTTCTGTAAACGATCGCGAAAGCAGAATCTGGTTTGGAAAAGCACTGATTGAAAATGAATGGGTGAGTTGGGGTGCAATTCGTAAAAAGCTTGATTTCGAAAAACAATCTGACAGTGCTAAAGTGAAAGAACCTCGAATAATGCCAACGATTAATTTTCCCAACATGGCTTATGGAACGGATAGTTTTCCGAAAGCTGGAAAAGCACTTTTGTTTCGAAATGCCACCATTTGGACCAACGAAAAGGATGGAATTGTAAAAAACTATGACCTTTTAATAAATGAAGGAAAAATTTTGATGTTGGGTTATAAAATCAACATGGAAGTGATGTTTCCTAAATTGGCAAATAAAGTTCAAGAAATTGATCTAAAAGGTAAGCATCTAACTTCAGGAATTATTGACGAACATTCTCACATAGCTATTAGCAGAGGAGTTAACGAGTCGGGGCAAGCTGTTACAGCTGAAGTGAGTATAGGCGATGTTGTCAATTCGGATGATATTAACATATATAGGCAATTGGCTGGAGGTGTAACTACTTCTCAATTGTTGCATGGTTCAGCAAACCCAATTGGTGGACAATCTGCCATCATTAAACTTAGGTGGGGAAAATCACCTGAAGACATGAAAGTGGCAGGAGTTGATGGTTTTATAAAATTTGCATTGGGCGAAAATGTGAAACAATCCAATTGGGGAGATCATAATACTGTTAGGTTTCCACAAACAAGAATGGGGGTTGAACAAGTTTTTTACGATGCATTCTACAGAGCAAAAGAATATAAAGCCGATTGGCAATTGTATAATGCAAAAAGTGCAAAAGACAAGAAAAAAGCAATTGCACCACGATATGATTTAGAGTTAAATACTTTAGCTGAAATATTAGACAGCAATCGGTTTATCACTTGTCACTCTTATATTCAATCGGAAATTAATATGCTTATGCATGTTGCCGATTCTATGAAATTTAGGGTCAATACATTTACACATATTTTGGAGGGGTATAAAGTAGCAGATAAAATGAAAAAACATGGTGTTGCAGCAAGTACCTTTTCAGATTGGTGGGCTTATAAATTTGAAGTGAATGACGCTATACCATACAATGGCGCAATTCTGCATAAACAAGGAGTTTTAACTGGCTTTAACTCCGATGACGCTGAAATGGGTCGTCGATTGAATCAAGAGGCTGCAAAAGCCGTTAAATACGGTGGAGTTAGCGAAGTAGAAGCTTGGAAGTTTGTGACACTTAACCCAGCAAAAATGCTTCACTTAGATGATCGATTGGGAAGTATAAAAGCAGGTAAAGTGGCAGACCTTGTGATTTGGTCGCATAATCCATTGTCTATTTATGCAATTGCTGAGCAAGTTTACATTGATGGAATACTCTATTTTGATTTGCAAAAGAGTAAAGAGCTAGAGGTAAGAGATTTAAAAGAACGAGAGCGAATCATCGATTTAATGCTTTTAGAAAACAAGAAGGGCAAACCCAAACAAGAAATTAGTAAAGAAGAAAAATTGTTGTATGAATGTGAAACGCTGAATGACTTATGAGAATATTTTTAATACTAATGTTATTTGTCTTGAGTGAAAATATTACTTCTCAAACCCCTGCAAGCAAACAAAATAAATCAATTTTATTAATTGATGCTAAGGTGCATGTTGGTAATGGCACCGTAATTCCGAGAGCTGCTATTGGAATTGAAAATGGTAAAATAAAGATGGTATTAGATGCTTTTGATATTCGTATGGACTCAACAGCTTACGACACCATTATTCATTTAAAGGGTAAAGAAATCTATCCTGGATTTATAGCGCCAAACTCAAGACTTGGCTTGGTAGAAGTTGATGCCCTTAGGGCCACTCGAGATTTTGATGATGTAGGTTTATTCAATCCTCATGTTCGTAGCATAACAGCATATAATGCAGAATCTAAGATTACATCAACTGTAAGAACTAATGGGGTATTACTCGCTCAAATCACACCAAAAGGAGGCTTGATTTCTGGAAGTTCTTCTATTGTAAACTTGGATGCCTGGAATTGGGAAGATGCCATCTTAAAAGAAGATGATGGTATTCATTTGAATTGGCCGAATAGCTTAAACCCTAGAGAAACAGATAAGAAAAAGATTGAAGAGTTGAAAAAGAATTACCAAGAGAAGCTTAGCAACCTAAGCCAATTCTTAGAGGAAGCTTTAGCGTATCAAAAATTAGATTTTCACTTAGAAAAAAACATTCGATATGAATCGATGAGAGCAGTCTTTAATCAAGAAGCTAATATTTATGTGCATGTTGACGATGCAAACGAAATTACTGATGCTATATATCTTTTAGATAAATACAAATTAAATGTTGTAATAGTGGGCGGTTATGAGGCATGGCTGGTTCCTGAATTATTATCAGATCGAAAAATTCCAGTTTTACTGACTCGAGTTCACAGTTTGCCAAAAAATGAAGATGATGATATACATCTGTCTTATAAGTTGCCCATGATATTAGAAAAAGCGGGACTGTTAGTTGCTTTGCAAAATTCAGGAAGCATGGAAGCTATGGGTACACGAAATTTACCTTTTTATGCAGGCACTGCAGTTGCTTATGGTTTAGAGTACGAAAAAGCAATAGCTATGTTAACTTTGAATACTGCTAAAATTCTTGGAGTTGACAAACAGGTTGGCAGCATAGAAGTTGGCAAAAATGCTACTTTATTTGTTTCAGAAGGAGATGCTTTAGACATGCGTACAAACAAAATCATCTTTGCTTTTATAAACGGGAAAAAAATAGACTTAGATAACCCACAAAAGCAACTTTATCGTAAATACTCTAAGAAATACGAGAACTAATCTTCGTTTAAGAAATAAGAAAAAGAAATAGCAGAAGTGTCAATTTCGCTAATTTCAAGGGTGTATTTCCCATTAGCTATTTTTTCTTCTCCATCATAACTAGCAGGAGTATAGCTGAATTTCTTTTCAGCAACTTTAAACTTGATGTTAAAAATAGGGTAGGCAAAACGAAAAGAGCTGTAACTGCTTCTTTCAAATAAACTCAAATTTCCATATAAGCTCTCGCCACCTGAAGTATTAATATATACGCTATCCAAAAGGTAACTCGTTTTGTTTTTAATTCTTATTTCTACATCGTTTGGATTTGGGTCAATAAAATTTGGCCCTAAATCATTCTCTTCTGGATCACAAGAAATGAAAAAACAGCTTAAAAAGATGATGAGGTAATGTTTCATTTTATTCGGAATCCAAGTTTCTCTCTAACCTTATTTAATACAGGGCGAGCTATTCTTGAAGCCTTTTCAGCACCATTCGCCAATAGTTTATCTATTTCTTCTTTGTTTTCCATCAAAGCCCAATACCGTTCTCGTTCTTCTTTGTATTTTGATATTATTAATTCAAATAGGCTTTGTTTAGCATGACCATAACCATAGTTTCCACCCAAGTAATTTTTTCGCATTTCTGCAAGTTGAGTTTCATTTGCGATAAGACTGTATAAAGCAAATACATTGCAAGTTTCAGGATTTTTTGGCTCTTCTATAGGCGTACTGTCCGTCTCAATTTTCATTACCACTTTGCGTAATTGCTTGTCGGGCAAAAAAATGTTGATGTAATTGTCATAAGATTTGCTCATTTTTCTTCCATCAGTGCCAGGAACCACCATTACTCGTTCATCTATCAAAGGTTCTGGTAGCACAAATGTTTCTCCGTACTTATGGTTAAATGAACTGGCCATGTCTCGGGTTATTTCTAAATGCTGTTTCTGATCTTTACCTACTGGAACAAATTCAGCATCATAAAGAATAATATCGCAAGCCATAAGCACTGGATAATTAAACAAACCTGCATTTACATCGGAAAGATTCTCAGCTTTATCTTTAAAAGAATGGGCATTAGCCAACATGGGATAAGGCGTGAAGCAACTTAAATACCAAGCCAACTCACAAACCTCAGGTACATCAGATTGACGGTAAAAAACATTTTTATTCGTATCAAATCCGAAAGCTAACCAAGCAGCAGCAACTGCATAAACATTGGCCTCTCTTGTTTTTGCATCTTTAACTGTAGTTAAAGAATGCAAGTCTGCAATAAAAAATAATGCTTCGTTTTCAGTTTTTTTAGATAATTCAATTCCAGGTTGAATTGCACCTAAAATATTACCTAAATGAACTTCTCCATTGTTACCCGAACTTTGTATTCCTGTTAGTATTCTTGCCATGCATCAAAAATACAAATTTGTCCTATTTTTGGAGCGATGAAAATGATAAAAGGAATACTCGGTTATATATGGAAAGCTTACTTTTTTCTAATTGTTTTATTTACTATTATTTTATTTTATCCCATTTTTTTAGTGGTTTTAATGCAGGAGAAATATTTCAGCATTGGATTTAAATGTGTTCGCCTACAAGCAAAAATTATATTGCTACTTATTGGAATTCGAAGAATAGAATTTGGTGAGTTTCCCAAAGATAACCGATCTTATATTATTTGTTCTAACCACAGCTCTTATTTAGATATCTTATTGCTAAGTGCTAGCATCTCAAGTTATTTTGTTTTTTTAGGTAAGAAAGAACTAGGCAGTGTTCCTTTATTTAATATTTATTTTAAACGAATGAATATCTTAATCGATCGGGGAAATCCAAAAGCATCTCATAATGCTATAAACAAGGCGATTCAAGAAATGGAAAAGGGCAGTAGTGTGGTTATTTTTCCAGAAGGAACAATTTCAAACACAGTTCCTGTGATGAAACCTTTTAAAAATGGCGCATTTAAAGTGGCGATTGAAAATAAAATTCCAATCTTACCTATAAGTTTTCCTCGTAATTACCTTTTGCTACAAGATACTTGGACTATAGATTCCAAATGTGGGCCAGGCCTTGCAGAAATTCATTTTCACAAACCCATAGAGCCAAGTTCAAAAGATTATCAAGATTTGATAACTTTGCGCGAAAGAACTAGAGAAATTATTCAATCCAAATTATTAGATGGGAGTAGATAGAAAAACAGTGGACCGAATTGCAGAATTAGCTCGACTAGAGTTTAATGAAGCAGAAAAAGAAGAGATTACTAACGACATGAACAAAATGCTTGATTTTGTGGACAAGCTGAGTGAGGTCAATACTGATGGGGTTGAACCATTAGTATATATGTTGGATGAATCTACTCCATTACGACCTGACGTTGTAAAGCAAGAGATTAGTCAGAAAGAAGCACTTAAGAACGCACCTCAAAAAGATTCTGATTTTATAAAAGTACCTAAGGTTATAGAAAGAAACTGAGTGTATTATAAAAACGTTGCACAAAAAAAGGCGAGCATTGCTCGCCTTTTTTATTGTTATATAATTGTATAAGGTTTTAGTTAGGAAACAAAATTCCTTCATAAGAATTTGGATCTATCTTTCTAACTTTTGCACCATATTTATCATTGATTACATCAATAAATTCATTGGCGATAATTGCATAACCTCTAGTGCTTGGGTGAAAACCATCTAAAGAGAAAGCGCCACCAGTAACAAAATCGGCAGAGTAAGTAACTCCATTATAAGTTAAACCTGACTCCATTTCAGCCATTAACTTATTAGCGTCTAAGAAACCTAAATTATGTTTGCTTGCAGCAGTTTTAATAACATTATTAAACTCATTCGTAGCAGTGTTAATTTTAGTGACTTCATCAGATGTTAAAACATAATTACTTGGGATACCTTTGGATGAACCCCATCCAGCACATTTTAAAGAATCTTGAGGAGTAACCATGATTAAATGTTCATTATGTCTCATTTGACGACTCTTTGGTAACCCTGGAATGCTATTTAATTTGTCATCGGTAATTACCCATCTATTAGCACCAGCTGTAAAAGATATTTTTCTTCGATTCCCTTGCTCAGGAGTAATTAGAGAACCTGCAACAGCTGCATCTATTCCACTATTATAAGGAGCGTAAGCCGCATTTAATTGAGCTGCTTGATTAGCATCTAACTCCAATCCATTTCTGCTAATTACATTAAAATATGGAACTGAAGTAATGTTTGGAATGTTTGCTAAAACACCTTTTGCTCCACTTTTTAATAGTGAGTCTAAAGTCATGTTATAAGTAGCATTAAAAGTCGCAGTAGCGGTAATTACATCCGACCCCTCTTCACCACCTTGTAAGCCATAACCTAACACATCGTTAGCGCCAATCCACATGGTAAAGAATGTCGGTTTTGTTCTTGCAACAGCAGCAGCTACAGATTCATCATAATTTGCAGGATTAGCAAAACGTGCATAAAATGGGTTGGCAAGTCCAGCTGCAATATTGGCAGGATTACCATATCCTGATGCAACTAAATGATATGTTTTTGCACCTGGTACACCCACATTATTATAAGGTCCATTCGCTCCGATATAAGTAGTTGGGCTAAATTGGTCAGCTTGTCCAGCAGCAGCGGAAGGAACAGGGCCAATGCTTGTTTTTCCTTTACAATCCGTTGTATAGGCTAATTTTAACTCTGCATTTAAAGAAGAGCCAATCCCAACTCCATCAGCTAATAAGGGTTGCTTAAAAGCGCCACCACCAACTTCTGCAAATTGTGCAGCTAAAATTGCAGGGAAACTATTTTCTTGTCTTACCTTTCTAAGGGCAGAACTTTGAAAACCCGCTGTTAATGAATTACCAACTGCTACATAAGTAGTGAAGTCGGCTTGTCCATTTGTAAATGTAATTTCATCTTCAAACTCAGGTGCACAACTAACCGCAAGACCTAAGGGAATGATATATAGTAAATTTTTTAAATTTTTCATGTTCAATATTTTTTAAGTCTTAAAAATTATAGCGTAATCCAATTCCTGGAATAAAGCTTCTTGCTTTATATTTTCCTCCAAAATTTTGTCCACCTGCTGAAGCACTTTTATTATTTGGATCTGTGTAGTAAGATTCTCTCTCTTGTCCGTCAATGTATAAAAATGAACCATCAACTGATAGCTTCTCAGAAATTTCGTAAGAAATACCACAAGTCAAACCAATGTTGTCTGTGTTTGGTGTCTCAGGATTGAAGTATTCATCTTGCACAGGAGACTGATCGTAATATGCACCAGCTCTTGCAATTATTTTTTCATTCACTTTGTATTGAGCTCCAACTCTGAAAATAGAAGATGCTTCATATTTTCTAGCATTTTTAGAGTCTTTTAAAGCTGAGGTATTTGTTTCAAAATCAAAATCAAGTGATTGGTAAACATCCCATGCAACTCTACTGTATTCAATAGCAACAGTTAATTTTTCGGATACATCATAACTTAAACCAATTGTTGTGGTTCCTGGTAAAGGTAACTCAGCGTCAAATTTATTTGTTGGTGGCAAATTAGTTGCTGTTGACTTAGGTGCCGTAAAAGTTGCATCTCCACCGTTAAGAGCCATTTTTATACCAGAACGATAAGTAACACCAACATTTAATTTTTCAGTTGGTTTGTAATGAAATCCAAAATTATAGCCAAAACCACTAGCATTCCCTTTCAAGTTTGTTTGTCCATAAGCACTTTGAGAACTTTGAAATGCGATTGCACGATTTAATTCGAATGCTCCTGTCGCATAAACTAAACCTAAACCAACAGAAATTTTATCACTTGCTTTTATAGAAAAAGTAGGTTGAATAAAGATAGCACTTAAGGAAATGTCTTGAATTAAATATTTTCCATCCCAATCATCTCCCCAAACAACTGAACTCCCAAATGGAGTGTAAACAGCCAAACCAGCCGTTATTTGATCATTGATGCGGTAAGAGCCATATAAATGAAAAGGTGTCCCCATAGGGTTGTCTGTTTCAGCAGTAGCCCCAGTTTCTTGGTTCTGGTATATTACATAAGAAGTAATACCATTTGCACCTGCTTCTACACTGATTTTACTTTCGCCATGCCCTAACATAGCTGGATTAAAATAGGCACTAGAAGCTCCTAAATAGAAACTTGTTCCTAGGTGTCCCATGCCCGTTTGTTGGTTGCCTTGTAGGTTAACCTGAAAACCACCTGCAAAAGTCAAGAGCGGGAGTAATCCTAATAGAGGGAGTATGATTTTTTTCATAATAAAAGTTGAATTTAATAGCTGCTAAAAATAGATTTTTTTTTGTGAAAATACAACTCTTCTTAATGTGCTTTGTTTAGAGAATAACTAATTAACTTTACCCACTGAAAATTTCGGATAAGAATAATGAAAATTGTAGAAGAAAAAAATGAGGTAACTATAGTGTTTGCGGGAGATTCAGGAGATGGAATTCAATTGACAGGAACACAGTTTACCACAACCAATGCACTGTTTGGAAATGACATAAGCACATTTCCAGACTATCCTGCAGAAATTAGAGCTCCTCAAGGAACTGTTGCTGGAGTTTCAGGGTTTCAATTAAAGTTTGGAAGTAATGAGGTATATACGCCAGGTGATATCTGCGACGTTTTGGTAGCCATGAATGCTGCTGCATTAAAAGTGAATTTACCCAGATTGCGTAAAAATGGCACCATAATCTTAAACACGGATGGATTTAACGCCAAAGACATCAAACTTGCTAAGTATGAAAATAATCCGCTTGAAGATAAAAGCTTGGATGATTATAGAACCATACAAATTGATGTAAGTAAATTAACAAAAGCTGCTTTGGTTGATTCTGGAATGGGCAAAAAAGAAATTGACCGTTCGCGAAATATGTTTGTTTTGGGTTTCCTTTATTATATGTATAGTCGAAAGCTGGAGAATACAGAAAAATTTATCAAAGAAAAATTTGCTAAAAAACCAGAACTGATTGATGCGAACCTTAAAGTGTTAAATGCTGGTTATAATTATGCAGACACAAGTGAGATTTTTACTTCAAGGTATAATGTTAAAGCCGCTGAACTACCGAAAGGTGAATATAGAAGCATCATGGGTAATCAGGCTACTGCTATTGGTTTAGTTGCTGCTTCTCAAAAAGCAGGGTTAGATTTGTTTTATGGCACTTACCCAATAACTCCAGCATCCGATATTTTACATGAATTGGCAAAACACAAGAACTTTGGGGTTAAAACATTTCAGGCTGAAGATGAAATTGCTGCCATCTGTTCGGTTATAGGTGCTGCCTTTGGCGGTAAGCTCGGAGTTACAGCTTCGTCCGGGCCAGGTATTGCACTCAAAGGTGAAGCAATTGGCTTAGGTGTAATGTTAGAATTACCTATGGTAATTTGCAATGTTCAACGTGGTGGCCCTTCTACTGGTTTACCAACAAAAACAGAACAATCAGATTTACTACAAGCAATTTATGGTCGAAATGGTGAAGCCCCTATGCCAGTTATTGCGGCGTCTTCTCCTTCAGATTGTTTTGAAACGGTATATGAAGCTGTAAGAATAGCCATTGAACACATGACACCTGTTTTCTTTTTATCAGATGGATACATTGCTAATGGTTCAGAACCATGGAAATTTCCAAACCCAGATAGCTTAAAAGAAATTAAAGCGCCTTTCATAAATGGAGAAGTAGAAAAGCCATTCTTACCTTATAGAAGAGACCAAAATTTTGTGAGAAGATGGGCTATACCAGGAGTAGAAGGTTTAGAACATCGGATTGGAGGCTTAGAAAAACAAGATGAAACTGGAGATGTTTCTTATGATCCTGAAAACCATGAAAAGATGGTGAAAATTAGACAGGCCAAAGTAGATGCTGTAGTGAATAGCATTCCCTTGCAAGAGATAAATAATGGCTTGCCTGAAGGTGAGGTTTTAGTCATTGGTTGGGGTTCAACGTTTGGAGTTATTAAAACAGCTGTAAAAAAGGCAGTTGAGGAAGGTGTAAAAGTGGGGCATATACACCTGAGATATTTAAACCCACTTCCTAAAAATTTAGGAGAATTAATTCAAAAATTTGACCATGTAATTGTACCAGAAATGAATAATGGACAATTAGTAAAAATCCTTAGAGACAAATATTTAGTTGATGCAAAAGGAATAAATAAAATAAAAGGTATTCCGTTTTCAACTCAAGAAATAATTGATGCAATTGAGGATTCAATAATAAAAGTATGAGCGAACTAGAAGTTTTAGAGCAAATTAAACTAAGCCCTAAAGATTTTGCCACAGATCAAGATGTGAAGTGGTGTCCGGGTTGTGGTGATTATTCTATATTAAAGCAAGTGCAGTCTATAATGCCTGAACTTGGAAGAAAAAAAGAAGATATCGTATTTATATCGGGGATTGGATGTTCGTCTAGGTTCCCTTATTATATGAACACATACGGCATGCATAGCATTCACGGTCGTGCAACAGCCATAGCTTCGGGATTGAAAATTTCAAGGCCTGATTTAAGCGTATGGATCGTTACTGGCGATGGAGACTCTCTATCAATTGGTGGCAATCACTTGATTCATATGATACGTCGGAATTTTGATTTGAATGTTTTATTATTTAATAATGAAATATATGGTTTAACAAAGGGACAATATTCGCCAACTTCTAAAGCTGGGAAAGTCACCAAGTCAACGCCTATGGGTTCAGTCGATCATCCATTTAACCCAATGGCATTGTGTTTAGGAGCTTCTGCAACTTTTATCGCAAGAACATTAGACAGAGACCCTAAGCATCAGCGAGAGGTTTTATTGCAAGGTAGTAAGCATGTTGGTACTTCGATAATTGAAATCTACCAAAACTGTAATGTATTTAATGACGGAGCATTTGAGGTTTTTACCGATAAGGGATCAAAGCCGATAGAGACTTTGATGATGGAATCTGGTCAGCCATTAGTGTTTGGCGCAGAATCGGAATTTGGAATTAAACTAGATGGTTCGACTCCTCGAGTTGTGGAACTTTCTTCTGTTAGTAAAAATGAACTGTGGATTCATGATGAAAAAGATCGATTTAAAGCTCAGTTATTAACCTCATTTTTTGACGACCCAACTGTAGAAGGCCATCTACCAAGACCTTTTGGTGTTTTTTATCAAGAAGATCGATTTAGATATGAAGATGCAATTAGCCAACAAATAGAACGCGCAATTGAAATAAAAGGAAAAGGGGATTTAGCTAAATTGTTAAGCGGCAATAATGTGTGGAAAGTAGGCTAAGAAAGATATTTGCCAACAATGGGCATTTTTCTACCCATACCAAAAGCCTTATCTGAGATTCTTAGAATTGGAGGCGCTTGATGCCTTTTATATTCATTGATGTTAACCATCTTAATGGTTTTTTGAACAAGTTCTGCGTTATTTCCTTGTTCTATAATGTTTGATGGGCTGAGACTACCTTCGATGTATAATTTCAATATTCGATCTAAATCTTCATATTCTGGCAATGAATCTGAATCTTTCTGATTGGGTCTTAGTTCGGCTGATGGCGGTTTAGTGATGATGTTCCAGGGAATTACTTCACTTTTTTTATTGATGTGTTTGCTAAGTTCAAATACTTCCGTTTTGTATAAGTCGCCTAATACTGAAATCCCTCCACTCATATCTCCATATAAAGTGCCATAGCCAACAGCTAATTCACTTTTATTTGATGTGTTTAAAAGGATTGCATTAAATTTATTCGTGTATGCCATCAATAAAGTCCCACGAATTCTTGATTGTATGTTTTCTTCCGTAATGTCAAATGATGTTCCTGCAAACAAAGGATTTAACTGTTTTTGAAACTCATTGTATATGGTTTCTATATTGATAGAGAAATAATTGCATCCAAGGGATTTGCACAGTTCAATAGAGTCATCAATCGAATGATCTGAAGAAAATTGAGAAGGCATTAAAATAGGTGTAATGTTTTTTGCCCCCAATGCTTTTACTGCTAAAACTAAAGTTAAGGCAGAGTCAATTCCACCTGAAAGGCCTAAGGTTGCCTTTGTGAAATTTAACTTTTTAAAATAATCTTGAATTCCTAAAACTAAGGCTGATTCAATTTTTTGAAACTTTGTTCTTGAAATATATGGTTCAGACTTAAATATATCATTCGTTTCTACATAACTCAATTCTTCTTCAAATGCCTTTAATTGCTTGTGATATTCTCCCTTGTTATTAATTGCACATGAATTTCCATCAAAGATTAACTCAGTTTGTGCACCTATGTGGTTTACGTATAATAGAGGTAATTGAAATTGATTGATGTTATGATTAAATACTTTTCTTCGATGTTCTTGTTGATTATAAGAAAATGGAGAAGCAGCGATATTGATCATTAGCTCAGGATTTTCTTTAATAAGAGAATCCATAGGAGAATTCTGATAAAGAAAACTGCCGTCAATATTCCATAAATCTTCACAGATGGTCAATGCGATTTTAACACCATTTACCACGATGCAAGTTGCATGTTCCCCTTTTTCGAAATAACGATTTTCATCAAAAATATCGTAGGTCGGCAGAAGAGATTTATGATAGGTACTTAAAATTTTGCCCTCGTTTAAAAGTAAAGCAGCATTGTAAAGCTTTTTCCCTTTAAGACTATTAGTTTTGATTGGTGAACCAATGATGGCATGTATTCCTTTGCAAGTAGATGCAATTCTAGCAATAGCTTTTTCACACTGAAGAATAAAATCGTCAAATTCTAGAAAATCTCTTGGAGGATAGCCACAAATGGCTAACTCTGAAAAAACGACAAGTTCAGCCTTTTGATTTTTAGCTTCTTGAATGGCTTCAATTATTTTCTTTTCATTGGCTTCAAAATTGCCAATGTGGTAATTCAATTGCGCTAAAGCTATTTTCATCAATAAGGTGGGATTAGAAAATAATACCCAAATTCAATAAAATATAATTATTGATTGCTTTAAAATCTTTATTTCTTGACCCTTTTCCAGAAGCATCAACATCGCCTAAACCGTCATTGTTGTCATCGGCATAGCCATCTTCGCTTAAAACATTGGTAAATCCATTGTTAAATGTAATGCCCATAATGAAAGAGGTATTTCCAGATAAGTTATACTCGGCTCCAAGCCCAACAATTAAACTAGCTCTTAAAAGATTAATATCGTCTTTGTAATCTACATCTTTAGCAGAAACACTTCCTCCTGTTGTTGATGGGTATGCAAAACTAACATCTGCTTTTGCATCATAATTTACTCCTAATCCAAAACCAAATTGCCCATAATAGGTTAAGTATCCGATTTCGTTAGTTTTTAGCTTTAAAGTTAAAGGTATTTCAACATACTTTAAGGTAATGTCAGCGGTCTTTCGTCCACTTAGACTTCCAATTTGGTCAACTTCTTGAACAAAAGGATAAGAGATTTCTCCGCCAATGGTTACGATATTAAGACCAGTTGAGAAAGCATAATTATCTGCAATATTAAAATCACCAATTATTCCAAAGTTAAAACCAAGGCTTGTTTTTTCATTGGTAACATTATCAGTTTTAGCTTTAAACCAGCTAATGTTAGGAGAAAAATTAAGACCCAACTGGAAGTCTGTTTGCGCTTTAGCTGTGATAGAAATCACAAAAATGAAGCTTAATAATGCTGCTATCTTTTTCATAGTTTTGTTGTCTTTTTGTAAATGCAAAACTAAGTTGTTTTTATAAATATGAAACAAGCTATTAGTATCTTTCTTTTATTTTTACTTGCTGTTGCTTTTAATTCCTGTGAATCAAATCGTTGGAAAAGAGATGTTACTTCTATTTCTTACGATTCTAAAATTCAACGCTTCGAAGTTGATTTGTTTAAACTGAATGAATCTGGAATTAATGAAACAACTTTAAAACAATTAAATAATAAGTACCCTCAATTGTTTGAGCTATATACCCAAGCAATTTTAAAATTACCTCAAGTTAATTCACCAACTGCAACATTTGAATTTGATCAATTTGTCAACAATAAAGACATTCTGGATTTGTTTCATGAAGTGGAAAAAGCATATCCTTTAGGCTCTTTAACAAGCGAAGAGCTAGAAATTAAAGAAGCATTAAAATTATATAAAAGCTATTTTCCTGAGAGTAAGCTACCAGCACTATATACCATTATATCATTGTTTGGATACAATATAGTTGTTGACGATAGCTTGCTTGCCATTAGTTTAGAAATGTATTTGGGAGGCGATTTTAAGTATTATCCTTCAACGAACATTCCAAAATATAAATTCAAAAACTTTGATAGAAAATTTATGGTCAGCGATGCAGTTAAGGCATATTTAATCTCAGAGTTTGATGAAGGTGGAGGGAAGAACTTGTTGGAACAAATGATTTTTTATGGGAAGATAGCCTATTTGCAAAAAGCATTTTTGCCGAAGACAGAAGAACATGTATTGTTTAATTATAATATAGAAGAATTAACTTGGTGCGAAGATTTCGAGTCAGAAGTGTGGTTTCATCTAGTTGATATGGATTTACTTTACACTGGAGAAAGCGAAAAAATTAGGAAATACTTAGATGATGCACCATTTATTCCTGGTTTTCCTGAAGGCTCAAGTGCAAGAGTTGGGAAGTGGATAGGTTATCGAATAGTTGCATCTTATATGAATAGTAACTCTTCGGTTAGCTTAGCCGAATTAATGAATGAAAAGGATGCAAATCAAATTTTATTGAAATCAAAATATAAACCGAGTAGGTAATGAATAAAAAATCTGAAATAAAATTTAATATAGAATTAGATGAAAATGCAGTGCCAATTAAGATAGATTGGAGCGCAGAAGGTTCTGAAAAAGACGGTGAAAACTTAAGCAAAGCAATAATGTTAGCTTTGTGGGATCAAGATGAAAACAATACCTTGAGAATTGACTTGTGGACTAAAGAAATGATGGTGGATGAGATGAAAAAATTCACTTGCCAAAACATTATCACCATGGCCGATTCGTTTGAAAGGTCAACAGGGGAACAAGGTATAGCCAATGAAATCAGAGAATTTGGCAAAAGTATAGCAATTAAAATGGGTGTTTTAAAATGATATTTAGGGCTTGTGAATACAAGTTCGTTAAATTAATTTAGCCACGATAGATTATAGCTCAAATGACAAAAGTAGAAAAAGCAAAATCAAGCATGAGAGTAAAGACAAATTATGTCTCTACCATCATTAGTATTTCTTTAGTTCTGTTTATGTTAGGCTTGTTGGGCTTAATTGTACTTAATGCCAAACAAATATCTGATCATGTAAAACAAAACATTGGTTTTTCAATTTACTTGCAAGATGAAATTAGCCCAGCAGAATTAAAATCTTTACAAGAAAAATTACTAGCAAAGCCATACACCAATCGAATAGAATACATCGATAAAGAAGCAGCTGCAACCATGTTGAAAGAAGATTTGGGTGAAGATTTTGTAGAGTTTTTAGGTTATAACCCTCTTGCAGGCAGTATTGATGTGTATTTGAATGCCGATTTTGCTGAAACAGAAAGCATGAATCAAATTTCTGCAGAACTTAAAAAGTTCAAAAAAGTAAAAGAGGTTTCATATCAACCAGATTTGATTTCAGAAGTAAATGACAACATTCAAAAAATTGGTTTGGTCTTGCTGGGGTTTAGTGTATTGCTATTAATAGTAGTCATAGCGCTTATCAACAATACGATACGTTTGGCTATTTATTCTAAACGGTTTTTAATAAAAACCATGCAGTTGGTTGGTGCAACAAGTGGTTTTATCAGAAGGCCATTTGTTGGACGTGGAGTATTAAATGGAATAATCAGCGGATTAATTGCCATACTATTACTAGTAGGAGTGCTGTATTGGGTAAGTAAAAATATTCCCGAATTAATGGAATTACAAAATATTAACGTTTATCTAATTCTATTTTCTTCAGTAATTGTATTGGGAATCTTAATTTCGTGGATATCAACATCCCTTGCAGTTCGAAAATTTTTAAGAATGCAAAGTGGAGATTTATATTAAACTATTATGAGCAATAAAGATAAAGATGAGTTAGCCTTTGGTAAAGAAAACTACAGAATGTTTGCAATTGCAGCAGCGATTGTATTAGTTGGATATCTACTTATGGTAGGTGGAGGTTCTGATGACCCTGCTCACTTTAATTATGACGGGTTGTTTTCTCCAATTAGAATAACGGTAGCCCCCATACTTATATTAATTGGATTTGGTCTGGCATTTTATGCCATAGTCAAAAGACCAAAAGACGATTAATTAAATTTCTCTATGCCCAATTTTATTGTAGGCGAGATTATTCTCGTTGATAAGCCCCTAACTTGGACTTCCTTTGATGTGGTGAATAAAATTAAGTATTCACTAAAACGAAAGTTAAACCTAAAAAAGATTAAGGTTGGTCATGCTGGAACCCTAGATCCATTAGCTTCTGGCTTATTAATAGTTTGCACTGGTAAAAAAACTAAAGCAATAACTGAAATTCAGGCTCAAGTTAAAGAATATACCGGAGTAATAACTCTTGGAGCGACAACACCTTCCTTTGATTTAGAAACTGAACCAGAAAATTTTAAAGCAACGGATAAGGTTGATTTATCTGATATTATAAGTGCTGCCAAAAAACTAACTGGTAAAATCAATCAAACCCCACCGATTTTTTCAGCTAAAAAAATAGATGGAAAAAGAGCCTATGACCTTGCTAGAAAGGGCAAAACTCCTGAAATGCGAATTGTGGAGGTAGAAGTTTATGATTTTGAGATTACAAATTTAGAATTACCAGAAGTACATTTTAGAGTGACTTGTTCTAAAGGAACTTATATACGCACCTTAGCCAACGACTTGGGTGAATTATTAAAAACTGGTGCATACTTAAAGGAGTTAAGAAGAACAAAAATTGGAGAATATGCTGTTTCTGAAGCATATACTGTAGAAAAAATCATTGAAGAGATTCAAAATTTACCTGAAGAAAATTACTAGCTTTTTGTGACCCAATTTTCATTAAATTTGCACTCCGTTTTTTTACCGTAATAAAAGAATTGTAATATGAAATTATCCAAATTCAAATTTGAATTGCCTGATGAGCTACTTGCTGAAAGGCCAGCTGAAAACAGAGATGAATCAAGACTTATGGTTGTCAATCGAAAGGATGGAACCATAGAACATAAAATGTTTAAAGACATAGTCGGTTACCTGAACAAAGGTGATGTTATGTTGATGAATGACACTAAAGTTTTTCCTGCACGACTTTATGGAAATAAAGAAAAAACAGGTGCAAAAATTGAGGTTTTCTTGTTGAGAGAGCTAAATGCTGAAAACCTATTATGGGATGTTTTGGTGGACCCTGCAAGAAAAATTAGAATTGGGAATAAACTGTACTTTGGCGATGATGATTTAGTTGCTGAAGTAATTGATAATACAACTTCTAGAGGAAGAACTTTAAGGTTTTTATTTGATGGGACTCATGATGAGTTTAAGAAAATAATAGAAACTTTAGGAGAGACTCCAATTCCTAAATACATTAAAAGAGCAGTAGAACCTGAAGATGAAGAACGTTACCAAACGGTATATGCTAAAAATGAAGGAGCAGTAGCAGCGCCTACGGCTGGATTGCATTTTAGCAAAAATCTATTGAAGCGTCTTGAGATAAATGGAATTGAATTTGCCCCACTTACTTTGCATGTTGGATTAGGCACGTTTAGGTCAGTAGAGGTTGAAGATTTGACTAAGCACAAAATGGATTCTGAAGAAATTCATATTCCTGAAGAAACAGTTGAAATCGTAAACAATGCTAAAAAAAGAAAAAATAAAATTCTTGCTGTAGGAACTACTTCAATGCGTGTTGTTGAAACTTCTGTTTCTACTGATGGATTTTTAAAACCATATAGTGGCTGGACAAATAAATTTATTTTTCCTCCTTATGATTTTAGCATTGCTGATATGATGGTTACAAATTTTCACATGCCTGAATCTACATTGCTGATGATGACTGCAGCTTTTGGTGGTTATGACTTAATCATGGAAGCATACGAAACTGCAATTAAAGAAAAATATAGATTTTATAGCTATGGCGATGCCATGCTAATTATCTAAAACGGCATGAAAAAGCAAATGATTGTTGTTGCAGGAGGTTCTGGTATCCGAATGGGAACAGAAATTCCAAAGCAATTCATTTTGTTAAATGGAAAAGCCATTCTTTTGCATACCTTAGAACGTATTGCTGAAGAAATTGAAATAGAAAACATAATACTAGTGCTACCTGAATCTGAAATAGATCGTTGGGTAGCACTTTCTTCTGGCACTAAGTTCGAAAACTTAAAGTGTGCACTAGGCGGAGCCACAAGGTACGACTCAGTTAAGTCGGGCTTAAAGCTAATAGACAAAGATGCACTTGTTGGAATACACGATGCCGTTAGGCCATTTGTTTCTCAAAATACAATAGCATCTTGTTTTAAAATGGCCGAAGAAAAAGGTTCTGCCATTCCTGTTGTGGAATTAAAAGACTCGATACGCCGAGTTTTTACTGGAACCTCTAGAGCTAAGGATAGAACTAAGTTTCGGCTGGTGCAAACACCTCAATGTTTTAATGCAGCTAGAATTAAGGCTGCCTATGAGAAACCAAATAAAGGGAATTTTACTGATGACGCTTCAGTTTATGAAGAAGCAGGGAATAGAATTCATTTAGTTGAAGGAAATAACGAAAACATTAAAATTACAAGTCCTGAAGATTTAAAAATTGCTGCTAGCTTTTTAAGCTAGCTTATTCACAGCGCCCTGATTCACCCAATTTAAACCAGGTTTCTTTCCAATTTCTAGTTTTCCAAATTGATTATCAATACCTAAGAATTTAGCTCCATTTTGGCAAGCCATTTCAATTAGTAGCTCAGTTTTTATTTGAGGATAATGCTTTTGTATCGTTTCTATTTCTGCCCAAATAGATAGTTGCCAGTTTGAAGCCAAGCTGTCTGTTCCTAAAGTGCAGCTGACTCCTGCATCTATAAATTGAGGAATGTTTGGCAATCGTTTTTCGATGTATTGATTAGCATTTGGGCAAAAACACCAATATAAATGAGCATGATTTTGTTCTGCCCACTCTATGTCTTCAGGTTTAGTAAACGTATTGTGAACCAATAAGGTATTCACCTCAGTATTTAAAAAGGCTAAATAATTAAAAATGGAAGATTTACCAATTGGTTTAAATGTGCTTAAATCTAAACCAAAACGTTTTAGCATTTCTTTAATTTCTCCTTCTCCTTTTTGAAATAAACTATTCTCAGCTTCAGTTTCTTGATTGTGTATTGTAATTGGAGCGTTTTTTTGTGTTTTCCCAATTAGCTTCATCAATTCATTCGATACCGAATAAGAGCTGTGTGGAACAACTGAAGCATTTAAGTTTCTATTTTGAGCTATATGTTTTAATTCTAATCCCCTAGTATATATTCTATCAGCCTGCAGTTTATCAAAACCAAAAAGTTCTACAAAAGTGTGAAAAAAGATGGGCGATTGTGATTTAGTCTGAAAGGAATCTTCTCCATTAGAAATATCACCAACAGCAACAATTCCATTGTTTCTCATGCTTAATTCTGCAGATGCTATTGCTTGGCTTATGGTTGCTTCATCAGCTTTTCTAACTTTTTGCAAATCCTGTACAAAACCATGCAATTTAGTTCCTTCTGAAACTTTATGTTGAAGATGTGATAATTCTATGTGACAGTGGGTGTTTATAAAACCAGGGCATAAAAACCCATTTAGTTTTTTGGTTTTAATGTCAGAGCTAGATGTGTTTTCTCCAAGGTGAGTTATTTCGCTGTTTGCATTAAGTTCAATAATCCCATTTGAAATTTTTTCTTGATTTCCAAGATAGATAAAATCGGCTTGAAAAGCTTTATGACTCATAGATGTAAAAGTAAAGAATCGAGAAGTTTGTATGTAGATATGGATTGAATTAACTTTTTGGTTTCGAAATCTTACCCGAGCTTATATACAACTTCTCATGATCTGCTAAATAGTCAATTACTTTTACAATGGAATCCTTTTTAAAGCCTTTGATTTTTGCAACAAGCTTGATTAATAGAATTCCCTCATCAGGTATTAAATGCATTAGGCTTGTTTCAATTGCTTTAAAGTCTGCTGGACTTAAATCGTGTTTTTTGCGATCCAAACAGGTATCACAAACACCACAATTTGAAGCCGTGGTTTCGCCAAAATAGGCTAATAAAACTTGGCTTCTGCATCTTGTTTTTGTTTCGACATAGTCAATTACTGCGGCTACTTTTTCTTCAGCAATTTTTTTTCGATCGTGATAGGTAGATTTAGAAATACGCAAGGATTTTTGGTCTAAACGCGGTTTTGTATAAGTGACCTTTGGTAGGTGGCTTTTGGGCTCATAATTCAATATTTCCAACTCTTGCAAGCGCAATAAATATTCTTTTACCTTCGCAACTGGCATCTTTGTATTATCTGCAATCTGTTGCTCGTTTATTTTTACAAAATCATCAAATAAGCCACCGTAAGTTCTAAGAAGCGTTTTTATAAACACATCGTAATTTTTATGCTGGACTTGAAATTTATATAAATCCTCATTGTTTAACAAAATGTGCAATCTTGAGGGCATCGCGAAGTTTTCAGACAGTACGATGTAATTTTCCTTTTCTAGAAAATGCAGACAATGATAAGTCTCAAATAAATCAAATTGATAACGTTTAGAAAAATCAGCTAGGTCTAATTCGTAGTTTTGGTTTTCTCCACCATCAATTGGAATTTGCAAGTAGTTTGATAAGGCCAAATAAGTAGCCTTTATTTTTTCTAAAGCTGGGAAACTTTGCTTTACTCTTGCTTTTAAATCCTCCGCCAGGGTGGGACTTGCCAGTAATACGGCATAGGCTTTCCGCTCATCCCTTCCTGCTCTTCCGGCTTCTTGAAAATAGGCTTCTAATGAATTTGGAACATCAATATGTATAACAAAGCGAACATCAGGTTTGTCGATTCCCATACCAAATGCATTGGTTGCTACAATAATCCGGCATTGATTATTAACCCAATTATGTTGTTTTTGCTTGCGTTCCTCATGTGATAAACCTGCATGATAATAATCTGCAGCAATTGTATGATTCAAAAGTACTTGCGCTACTTCTTTTGTGCGTCTTCTGCTATTGACATAAATAATTCCCGAGCCTTTTACGCCATCTATAATGCGCATCATTTTTTCAAATTGATTTTCTTCATGCAAGACCACGTAGGCGAGGTTGCTTCTTTCAAAACTTTTCTGAATGACATGCTTTTTTTTAAAAGCTAGTTTTTCCTGAATATCTTCAACCACTTGAATTGTAGCAGTTGCTGTTAAAGCCAAAAAAGGAACATTTGGCAATTGCTCTCTAAGCTGAACAATATTGAGGTAAGACGGCCTAAAATCATAGCCCCATTGCGAAATACAATGTGCCTCGTCAATGGCAACTAGGTTGACATTCATTTTTGCTAATCGTGCTTTAAAAAGCTCTGTTTCTAAACGCTCGGGAGAAACATAAAGAAACTTATAATTGCCATATGCCGCATTGTCCAAGGCGATGTCAATTTCTCTTTTGGTCATGCCCGAAGTGATGGATAATGCCTTAATATTTCTTTTTTTTAAATTAGAAACTTGGTCTTGCATTAATGCGATTAATGGAGATACCACCAAACAAAGTCCATCCTTGGCTAAGGCTGGAACTTGAAAACATATGGATTTTCCACCGCCCGTTGGCAACAAGGCTAAAGTGTCTTTGCCCGATAAAACAGCTTGAATAATATCCTCTTGCTTGTCTCGGAATGAGTCATAGCCCCAGTATTTAGCTAATATTTCATGTATTTTTTTGGTTTCTGACATTCAGCTATAAATATAAGCATTGAGAAAATGAATTGATTTAAAAACCTTCAATTCTTATGAATAGATTTCACTTCTAAAGTTTACTTTTGAACCACGAAATTTAACGCATTTATGATTACACTTGATCAGATTAAAGACTTAGAAAATAGGGTAGAAGAATTAAGGGGATATTTGAATGTCGATGATAAATTAATTGAAATCTCCGAAGAGGAACAAAGAAGCCAGTTGCCAGAGTTTTGGGATGATCCTAAGGCTGCTGAAATACTTTTGAAACAAATTCGAAATAAGAAAATTTGGACTGATGGTTATCATGCCTCTAAAATGGCTGTTGAAGACTTGGAAGTTATCTATGAGTTTTATAAGGAAGGTGGCGCAAGTGAATCTGAAGTCATGACCATGTATAAAAAGGCGCTTGAAATAGTCGAAGATTTAGAATTTAAGAACATGCTTAGCGCCGAAGAAGATTCTTTGAGTGCTGTTCTTCAAATTACTGCAGGTGCAGGAGGTACAGAAAGTTGCGATTGGGCTTCTATGTTGATGCGCATGTACATGATGTGGGCTGAGAAAAATGACATGAAAGTAAAAGAACTTGACCTGCAATATGGCGATGTAGCTGGAGTTAAAACGGTTACTCTTGAAATAGATGGGGAGTTTGCTTTTGGTTATTTAAAAGGTGAAAATGGAGTGCACCGCTTGGTTCGGATTTCGCCCTTTGACTCAAATGCTAAACGACACACATCTTTTGTTTCGGTTTATGTTTATCCCTTGGTTGATGATACCATTGAGATTGAAATTAACCCTGCAGATATAGTTTGGGATACTTTTCGTTCTGGAGGAGCAGGAGGACAGAATGTAAACAAAGTGGAGACTGGAGTTAGGTTGCACCATAAGCCTTCGGGAATCATTATCGACAATACAGAATCGCGTTCTCAGCTTGGAAATAAAGAAAAAGCTTTGCAATTATTGAAATCTCAATTATTTGAAATCGAAATGCGCAAAAAGCTTGAAAAACGAGCAGCTATAGAGGCCGATAAAAAGAAAATTGAGTGGGGTTCACAAATTAGAAACTATGTGATGCAGCCTTATAAAATGGTAAAAGACGTTAGAACAAGTTATGAAACCTCTAATGTAGATGCCGTAATGAATGGAGAAATAGATGGTTTTATTAAAGCTTATTTAATGGAATTTGGACAAAGAAATTAATAAATAATACTATGAAAATATATCACAATCCAAGGTGTTCAAAAAGTAGGGAAACGCTTCAATTGATTCGAAATCACGGAGTAGAACCAGAAATTGTTGAATATTTAAAAGAAGTACCTACTACTGCTGAATTAAAAGACATCTTGATGAAGCTAAATTTGAAAGCAGAAGAAATAATTCGAAAAGGAGAACCTTATTACAAAGAGAATTTAAAAGGCAAGTCGTTTGGTGAAGAAGAGTGGATTCAAATCATGATAGAAAACCCCAAATTAATAGAAAGACCCATTGTTGTTAAAAACAATAAGGCTGTCTTAGGGCGTCCACCAGAAAGTGTTGAGGAATTCTTTTAAGCTTCTTCTTGCACTGTGTTTTTCTTGCTTCTAAATTTGTCTATCATATACACTGTAAGTGCATAAGGCAAAGCAAAAGCTGAAAGAAAAATTAAAACCCAAAATGCCAAAGTGAATATAGCTAAGAATAATAAAAAACCTGCAGTCATAATAGTTAAATAAAATACTTTGCAATTTTACGGAAAATTGCTGAATCATTATAATAGAAATGCAATATTAAAACAAATAACAAGATGGAATACAGAATAGAGAAAGACACCATGGGTGAAGTTAAAGTGCCAGCCGATAAATATTGGGGAGCACAAACAGAACGATCTAGAAATAATTTCAAAATCGGAGGTTCAAAACAGCAGATGCCTTTGGAGATTATATACGGTTTTGCCTACTTGAAGAAGGCTGCTGCTTATACAAATTGTGAATTAGGAGTTTTAGCGAGTGAAAAAAGAGATTTAATAGGACAAGTGTGTGATGAAATATTAGCGGGTCAGCTAGACGATCAATTTCCTTTGGTTATTTGGCAAACAGGTTCTGGAACACAATCAAATATGAATACGAATGAAGTTATTTCTAATCGAGCTCATGTACTTGCAGGGAATAAATTAGGTGAAGGCACCCGATTCATACACCCAAACGATGATGTCAATAAATCACAATCATCCAATGATACTTTTCCAACCGGTATGCACATTGCTTGTTACAAGATGGTTGTGGAAACTACCATTCCTGGTATTAAAAAACTAAGAGATACACTGCAAACTAAAGCGAAAGAATACATGCATGTTGTAAAAATCGGTAGAACACATTTGATGGATGCAACACCACTTACAGTTGGGCAAGAGTTTTCCGGATATGTTTCTCAATTAAATCATGGAATAAAAGCCTTAGAAAACACTTTGAGCCACCTTTCCGAATTAGCTTTAGGAGGTACAGCAGTTGGAACTGGAATAAACACACCTGAAGGATATTCTGAATTGGTTGCTAAAAAAATTGCAGAATTCTCAGGCTTACCTTTTGTAACTGCTGAAAATAAATTTGAAGCATTAGCTGCTCATGATGCGCTGGTAGAAACTCATGGGGCATTGAAACAACTTGCAGTTAGCTTAATGAAAATAGGAAACGACATTCGATTACTAGCTTCAGGGCCTAGATGTGGAATTGGAGAATTAAATATTCCAGCCAATGAACCAGGATCTTCTATCATGCCTGGCAAGGTAAACCCAACACAGGCAGAAGCCTTAACCATGGTTTGCGCCCAAGTTATTGGAAATGATGTAGCTGTTGCAGCTGGTGGAATGAACGGACATTTTGAATTAAATGTATTTAAGCCTATGATGGCTCAAAATGTATTAGAATCTGCAAGATTAATTGGTGATGCTTGTGTTTCGTTCAACGATAATTGCGCTATTGGAATTGAACCCAATTTAGCGAACATCAAACAGAACTTAAACAACTCATTGATGCTTGTAACCGCATTAAATACACATATTGGCTACGATAAGGCCTCTAAAATTGCAAAAACAGCTCATGAAAATGGCACAACTTTAAAAGAAGAAGCAATTAATTTGGGATATCTAAGCAGTGAGGAGTTTGATTTATGGGTTGACCCATCAAAGATGATTGGCTCCATGAAATAACAATATCATTGACTATATTTAGAGCCGATTTGCAATTGCAAATCGGCTTTTTCATTTTCAAAATCGATAGCTATGAGGGTTTTCTTTTTATTGTCTTTAATAGTTGTTTTCGCATCTTGTCAACAACATTCAACAGCTGAAAAGGTAAGTCAAGAAATTGAAATATTGATTAACAAACAAGTTTCTCCTACACATTCTAGCCTTCGCGGAATTTCTGTACTTAGCGAAGAGCTTGCTTGGTTAAGCGGAGCCAAAGGAAGCATAATAAGAACAAAGGATGCAGGAGCACATTGGGAACTTTTACCCTCACCCGATCAAGATTCTTTAGATTTTAGAGATGTAGAAGCTTTTTCTTCTGATGAGGCCATAGTAATTAGTGCAGGTTTTCCATCTAGAATTTACAAAACGTATGATGCTGGAGCTCATTGGAAATTGGTGCATGAAAATTATGATTCAGCTGCATTTATGAATTCTATTGCTTTTAAAAATAAACAAGAAGGAATCGTATTTGGCGATGTTTTAGGAGGTAGTCATTTGATACTTATAACTAAAAATGGAGGAGAAACGTGGGAAAGAATTCCAGCCGAAAAGCTTCCAAAGCCATTGGAAATTGAAAATGGTTTTGCTGCTAGCGGTTCTTGCATCGCAATTGATGATAACGGAAATTATTTTATTGCCCTAGGAGGAGAAGAGGTTCGAGTATTTCACTCAAAAGATGGCGATTTATGGACAGCTAGTAAAACGCCCATGTATGCTGGTGATGCTAGCATAGGAGCATACTCAATTGCTTTTGGCAAAGGGCAATTAATTGCGGTAGGTGGAGATTATTTAGAGCCCGACTCAACTCGAATTCCGATTTCTTCTACTGATGGAATGAACTGGAAAAAAACCTTAGAACCAGTCAATGGCTTTCGATCGGTTATAGATTTTTCTGAAAAAGAGAATTGTTGGCTTGCTGGCGGTACAAACGGAATTGACTTGTCAACTGACAGTGGTGAAACATGGAATAGTATAACTTCTGAAAACGTAAACACTTTGCAATTTGCCCCAAATTCTTCCAAAGCTTATGCTGGAACTAAAGATGGAAATGTATTTTTAATTGAAATTATGAATAATCAAAAACAAGATTAACATAAATTTAATGTCATAAGCTGAATTTTACAATAGAATAGCTTTAGTTTTGTAAACCTTAAAAGTATTTTTTCAGATTTGATTATAAAGAAAACATATTTCATGCTTATTGTGTCGGCGTTTACCTTTTTTGGTTTATCGGCACTACAAAACATCTCATACTTTACTGATTATTTTGGGGATATTAAAATCACAATTAATATCACAACTCAAGAAGAGGAGAATGAAACCCAAAGTAGTGAAGTAAAAGAAGTTAAAAGCAAAGTAGCTTCAGTTTTAAACTCACTAGCAATATCAGGTTACAATCAAACAAATGCAATTGCCTTTAAAAGTAATTCATTAAAACTATCTAAAGGTCATCTTAAAGTGACAACCCCCCCTCCAGAGGCTATATAATAAAACTACCCTTCAAGTTGATTTTGAAGGCGATAAAATTATTATATAACTGATATACCCATAGTTCGATAAAGCAATAGGGTATATTCTAATTAAATTTTTTATGAAATTTTTTAAAGAAATCAAGCATGATTTGCCTTCGAGTGTTATTGTGTTTTTTGTTGCACTCCCTTTATGTTTAGGAATTGCATTAGCCAGTGGCGCTCCGTTATTTTCTGGTTTAATTGCCGGTATTGTAGGAGGCATTGTCGTTGGGTCTATTAGTGGTTCTTCATTAGGGGTTAGTGGGCCTGCTGCTGGATTAGCAGTTATTGTTTTAAGCTCAATTCAAGAACTCGGCTCATTTGAAGCATTCTTGCTTGCTGTGGTATTTGCAGGAATTATCCAATTGATATTGGGACTTTTAAAAGCGGGATTTGTTGGATATTTTTTCCCTTCCTCTGTTATCAAAGGAATGTTATCTGGAATAGGATTCATTATTATTTTAAAGCAAATCCCTCATGCATTTGGATATGATTCTGGCTACGAGATGGACATGAAATTCAAGCACGCAGATGGTGGAAATACATTATCTGAAATTGTTAAAATGTTAGATTACATATCATTGCCTGTTATTGTAGTTTCGGCTACATCACTATTTATTATATTGTTTTGGGACAATTATTTAAGTAAAAAGGCCAAGTTCTTTTCTATAGTACAAGGCCCAATTGTAGCTGTTGCATTTGGAATTATCTATGAGTATTTATGCCTTAACTATTTTCCATCTTGTGCTATTACAAGAGAACATCTTGTAAATGTTCCAGTTGCTGGGGACTTCAATTCATTTTTAAGTCAATTTAGTTTTCCTGATTTTTCATTAATTGGAAATTACAACGTATATGTAATTGCATTTACTTTAGCTGTAGTAGCAAGTTTAGAAACATTATTAAGTGTAGAAGCAACAGATAAATTAGACCCAATTAAAAGAGTGACCCCAACCAATAGAGAGTTGATAGCTCAGGGGGCTGGCAACGTAATCTCAGGGCTTATTGGAGGGCTTCCTATAACTCAGGTTATCGTTAGAAGTTCTGCAAATATTCAATCAGGAGCAAAAACAAAACTGTCGGGTATTATTCACGGTTTTCTCTTATTAATAAGTGTGATTGTGATTCCGCAACTTATAAATTACATACCATTAGGTGTTTTAGCTAGCATCCTTTTTGTAGTTGGATTTAAATTGGCAAAACCCAGTTTGTTTAAACACATGTATCAATTGGGATACAAACAATTTGTCCCATTTATCATTACAATTTTGGGTATTGTTTTTACAGATTTATTAAGCGGTATAGCCATTGGGCTTGCAGTTTCTATCTTTTTTATTGTTCGAGACAATTACAAAAACTCTCATTTCATGCATATTAAAGAAAAAAACAATACCACACATTTAGTAGAAATGACCTTGTCGGAAGAAGTGAGTTTCTTAAATAAAGGAGCAATCTTAAAAGAGCTAAATCGGCTACCTTTTAATTCAGAAATCGTGATAGACCTGACAGATTCGATAAAAGTTGACTATGATGTATATGAGATTATTGAAAACTTTAGAAAAAATGCCGCTCCAGAAAAAAATATAAAAGTGGTAGTAAAAAGCAATACAAAATATAGTACGGTAGATTATTAACAAAATCAAGAAGCCTTCGCCAAATGGCGAAGGCTTCTTGATTTTATGGAGGGGAATAAAATCCTAAACAGAATAAAATATTATTGAACGCTTATTTTTTTATAAACTTCCCTTGAAAAACAGCACCTGTTTTATCAGTAATTCGATAAAGGTATAAACCTGCTTTGTATTGACTGAGGTCTATATTCAATTTGTCATTTTGCCAAAAACTGTTGTAAATTTCATAACCTAGCAGATTTACTACTTGTAAGTGATATTCTTGAAATTGATTGATCTTTTGGAATGTTACAAACTCACTTGCAGGGTTTGGATAAACTGCAAAATTTAAAGCACTCAATTTGCTTGCTTTTTTGCCATTTATACCTGTTAAGTTGCCCAAGGAATCTAGTTTCATAATAAATAAATCTAGGCCATTTTGATGCGCTCCCAACGAATCATAACTAGAGCCTACTAAAATAAAACCGCCATCTTTAGTGCCTTTTATGGTGTTGAGTTTTAAAAATTTACCCGTACTATAAAAACGTTCTTGAATAAAACTACCATTTAGATTGTGTTCGCTAATGCGAATAAAACTAGCCTCTGGTTTGTAGTAATCATCAAACCACCAATTTTTAGTGCCGCCAATAAACAAGCGATTGTTTTTAAACACCATGCCATTATACGCAGGGGCATCTGCAGAATCTGGCGAACCGATAATGCTCACCCCTATGCGGTTTAGATTAGAATCTAGAACAATAAGTGCATAATCTTCATCTTGACTACCACTTAGTAAAACTGTATTTGCATTCGGATTCCTCACTTCACCCTGTAGAAAAAAATAATTTTGGTACTTTAATATTTCTACAGAAATACCAAGAAAGATTGTATCAGGTTGCATAAAATAATTACGAATTCCTGTATTAACACGTTTGGATGACAAGACTTGTCCTGAATTATTAATTGTCACCAAACCAGGATATGAACCTTGCCCGGAGCTTATGAATTGATATACTAGCGTTTTATTTTGAGAAATAAAATTTGTTATTGGTAATCCATATAAGGTAGAATCATAAACCAAACTGGTGTATGTATTCTGAATTATATTATAATTAAACAAAACTGAACTTAATCTGTTTGTGTTGACATTAATTTTATAAATGGCATATTTCATTGCTTTTTTATTATAATCTATACAGGGAACTCCAGAAAAAGCTGCAAAATTATTCGGCGCATAAACACTTGAACGTAAAACATTCAAAGCTGTGTCTAATTGATGAATTGCAATGCCAAAATAACCGCTTGGAGTCATCATTTGATATCCAGCAATAATTATAGTGTCTGAAAGCAAAAACATCCCTCTTGGATAAAAATTAGGGATTGGTTTAGTTGAGATGATAGCTCCCATAGAATCAGCAATGGCAACAAAAGCATTATCATAATAAGGAAACCAATTATCTGAACTGCTAGAAATTGCTCCAGCAATCAGATATCGATTATTGGAAAGTTCAATTACTTCAATCGCTTCATCTTCGTAACCTAAATTTTGTATTGTTTGAAATGATTGGGCAGCTGTAGTTGACCAAACTAAAATAAAGAAACATAAAATGAAATAGCTTGCAATTTTAATGAGGTGAATTTTCACTTCTTTTTTTGGTGATATTATAACTAATGGTTTAGTTAACATGATGTTAAAGGTAGCGAAATTTACAATGCCAGCAGCTTTTAATTAAAAAAAGAATTTTCGTGTCATTTTAGTTAAGTTTTCAAAACACCAATAAAACGACAAAGCCCCCAATTTAACAACAGTCAAATTGAGGGCTTTGTGTTATGTTAGTTAGATCTTTATTAATCCAACTCTACAAAATCAATCACTTCATAACCCAAGTGCTTTTCTAAAATTTCTCGATAAGCTTTAGTTGAGGTAAACCCAAAGCCACTTTCAAAAAATTCATTCATTGGTATATTCCAATCTGAGTTTTGAGGAAAGATAAATCCTAAAAATTCATTTCCTATCGTTGCCTTTTTGTGCATTTTAATATTACTTGGATGGTTTTTAATGTATTTCCAATAGGTTAATATATCAACATAACCGTAATATCTTGGGTTATCACTTATAAGTTCTAAAATTTTCATGGGAGAATCTGCAAACTCAGGAGTTCGCTCACTTTTGCATGCTTTTACTACTTCTTTCAAAAGGGTTTCGTGTATAGAGCCTTGGATTGTAATTGGTATTAAACCTGAAAAAGTAGTTTCAAAATGATTGGTTGAAACTAAAGTTGGCACATCGCCATGAGAAATTAAAACTGAAATATTCTTTAAATAAGGTGCTGAAAAGTTATAATCTCTAGCTCTCTGATCCGTTTTTGACACAGTGCTTGCACCAATTGAATTGGTTTTTCCATTTGCTATTGTTGTCAGCGTATTTTGAAAACTTGTTGATTTGATATAATTGTAGTTTAATGCTACCCCTTTGTTTTGATACATCCATTTTTTAAAAGAATTCAGGATGTCAATTTCTATACCTGTCAATTGCTTGTCTTTATCAAAATAAGAAAAGGGTTCATTCTCATAAAAAATTACATCTAACACTGCATTTTTTGACTCTACCGCTTCTTTCCAAGTATTGTTTTGAGATTTCAGTCCAAATACACTCAGAAGTAAAATACTTAAAAGTAATAGTTTATTCATTTTCATCTTTTTTTTGCAAATTTAAGTTATTGAAGATGAATATTTTTAGTTTTAATATGTAATTTAGAATGAAGTTTAAAGTGACACTTAAAAATTAGATATTTGCATAAAATTAACACCCATGAAAAAATTAGCATTTATACTTCTTACCATATCTTTTACAATAGCTTGTAATCAAGATAAAATTGATGAATTGTCAAATCAAAATCAAACATTAAATGAGGTTAAAGAAAATCAAGATTCTGTAATTAATGAGATGTTAGCTAGTTTTAATACGATTCAAGCAAATTTGAATGCGATTAAAGAACGCGAAGGTTTTATTTCTATCAATGCCAACAACGATGATTTTGATACCAATGGTGGAGCTAATGAAATTAATAAAGACATTGAGTTAATCAGTGAATTAATGAAGAAAAACGAGGCATTAATTCAGGATTTAAATGCCAAATTAAAAAGCTCTAACATTAAAATGGCTGAATTTCGAAAGCTTATTCAAGGCTTAAATAATCAAATTGCTGAGAAAAATCTAGAAATTGCCAAATTGAACGATGCTCTGGAAGCTAAAAACATAAAAATAAATAACCTATACTTTTCTATCGACTCCTTGCAATACAGCAATAGACAGAAAGACAGTCAAATACAAAGTAAAATTGATAAGATTAATGAAGGTTATTATGCTTATGGGACTTTTAAAGAACTGAAAGAGAAAAACGTTATTTCAAAAGAAGGAGGCTTTTTGGGTTTAGGCAAAAGCGAAACTTTAAATGACAATTTCAATAAAGACTACTTCAGCAAAATAGATATCACAAAACAAAAATCTTTTTTAATCTATGCTAAAAAAGCAGAATTGATAACAAAGCATCCTACGAGTTCTTATGAATTTAAAAGTTCAGAAGGAAAAATAGATAGCCTAGTAATTACTAATGCCGAGGAGTTCTGGAAAGCATCGAAGTACATGGTAATTGTGATCAATTAATACAACTAAATAGGAATTAATATGTTTCTATTAGTTCTTATGTTAAAGCTGTTTTATTTGATTCGTATTTTTTATGAAAAAAAGCTTATTCCTTTTCTTTTTTATGTTCTTCTTTTTAAATCTTTCAGCTCAAGAATTTGAAAAGGAACTAAAGGAAGCCATCAAAAAAAAACCAAAACTAGAATTTAGGTTTGATTCTCGAAATTCTTTCATCAGTACTTCAGGAGTTAGAATTGCTGGTATAAAAATAGGAGTGCAGTTTGACAAAAAACTGAGTGTAGGACTAGGGTATAATCAATTGTGGTCAACCATTCACAAAACAAATGTTGAGTTTAAATCCCAATTTTTTAAAGGCGAATTAAAGTTTAATTATTTGTCGCCCTACCTAGAATATACTTTTTATAGAGATGCACGTTGGGAACTTTCAATTCCTATACAATTTGGATTTGGACATTCTTTTTATAAAAACTTAGAACCCGAAGGACCAAACCAATTAAACAAAGCATTTGTGATAAGTTACGAACCTGCAATTGCATTTGAATATCGGGTTTTAAAATATTTTGGCTTAGGTATGGGAGTTGGCTATCGACTCATGATTTTGCCAAATCGTGATATCGAAGAACGCTTTACTTCACCAGTATATATATTTAAAACAAAAATTTATTTCCAAGAATTATATAATAAGCTAAGGAATAGATAATTTCATAGTTTTAAAATTTACTTTATATCCATGAACGAAAACCTTAATCCAGAGTCATTTGCAAACAACCCTGAAGAAAATGAAATTGAAAAGGTTTTAAGGCCCTTAAACTTTAGCGATTTTACTGGTCAAGCTAAAATTGTGGACAATTTAAAAATATTTGTTGAAGCTGCGACTTTAAGGGGAGAAGCTCTTGATCATGTTTTATTGCACGGCCCTCCTGGTTTAGGAAAAACTACCTTAGCTAATATTATAGCCAATGAAATGAATGTCGGCTTTAGAGTAACATCAGGCCCTGTTTTAGAAAAACCTGCTGACCTTGCAGGTTTGCTGACCAATCTAGATGAAGGCGATGTATTATTTATTGATGAAATACACCGATTAAGTCCTGTAGTTGAAGAGTACTTGTATTCAGCCATGGAGGATTATAAAATCGACATCATGATTGATTCTGGACCCAATGCCCGTAGTGTGCAAATTAAACTAAACCCATTTACTTTAATTGGAGCAACAACCCGAGCAGGTCTTTTAACAGCGCCTTTAAGAGCTCGTTTTGGAATTAATTCTCGCTTAGAGTATTATGATAAAGAACTGCTGACTACCATTGTAAAACGATCGGCAGGCATTTTAAGAATAGAGATTATTGATGAAGCAGCCATTGAGATTGCCGGTAGAAGTAGAGGAACCCCAAGAATAGTAAACTCTTTACTTAGAAGGGTTCGAGATTTTGCACAAATAAAAGGCAATGGGATTATAAACATAAAAATCGCCTTGTTTGCTTTAGACGCCTTAAATGTAGATAAGTATGGTTTAGATGAAATGGATAATCGTGTTTTGATTACCATTATCGATAAATTTAAAGGTGGGCCTGTTGGATTAACAACGATTGCTACAGCTGTTGGAGAACAAGCGGGAACCATAGAAGAAGTGTATGAGCCTTTTCTAATCAAAGAGGGCTTTATAACCAGAACTCCTAGAGGTAGAGAAGTAACAGAACGAGCTTATAAGCATTTGGGAAGAACAAATCATCGCAATGCGGGGACACTCTTTGAATAATGCCAGACAAACAAAAATATACTTTACTAATTAAGCAGAAAGCATTTGAATTAGGATTTGATTTTGTTGGAATAACTAAAGCAGAATTTCTAGAAGAAGATGCAAATCATCTTGAAAAATGGCTAAACAAAGGATATCACGGTAAGATGTCTTATATGGAAAACCATTTTGAAAAAAGATGCGATCCAAGTAAGTTGGTCGAAGGTGCAAAGTCTGTCGTTTCACTATTGTATAACTATCATACAGCATTACGGCCAAAAGATAAAGATGCACCTAGAATCTCGACTTATGCTTATGGTGAGGATTATCATTTTGTAGTTAAAGAGAAGCTAAAAATTTTTTTGGAATACATACAAGAAAAAATAGGGCAAGTTGAAGGCCGAGTTTTTGTTGATTCTGCACCTGTTTTAGAACGAGCCTTAGCAAGAAATAGTGGTCTTGGATGGATTGGGAAGCACAGTCTTTTAATAAATAAGGCTCAGGGGTCTAATTTTTTTATTTCAGAACTAATCATTGACTTAGAATTAGACTATGATGGGCCAATTAAAGATTATTGCGGCTCTTGCACTGCTTGTATAGACAACTGTCCAACAGAAGCTATTTTACCTCATAAAGTTTTAAACGCCCAAAAGTGCATTTCATATTTAACGATAGAACTAAAAGACGAAGTTTTACCAAATGATTTAAAAGGGAAAATGGAAAATTGGATGTTTGGTTGTGATATCTGTCAGGATGTGTGTCCTTGGAATCGGTTTAGCAAGCAACATCAAGAAATGAAATTTAATCCAAATCCCGGATTATTAGAGTTAAGCAAAGAGGAATGGAATGAGTTAACTCAAGAGAAATTTCAAAAAATATTTAAAAAGTCAGCAGTTAAGAGAACAAAGTTTAACGGCTTGAAACGAAATATTGAATTTCTTAAGTAATGGATTTATAGACTTCGTTGATAACGTCTTTGTATAAATGACCAAATGTTGCCAAACACCAAGCTTTTAACATTAATGATTCTTTAGGTTTTAACCACTTTATAGACTTATACAATTCTTTTCGGAATAATTTCCGATCGAAACTCACACGAGTAAGTACTTTTTTGCTTAATTCAAACATAAATTGGCTTTTTAGATTGAAAGATGAATTTAGGCAATTTTGTACAATTGGCAATTATTTTTAACGCTTATTATGAACTTTGATATGTTAGTCAATTGTTAATTACCCCATCGGTAAGATTGGTGGTCTAAATTTAATAAGTCGATTACTCTATTGACTACAGTGTAGGCCAAATCTTCAATAGTTTTTGGTTTACTATAAAATGAAGGGACAGCAGGGCAAATGATACCACCAGCTTGGCTAATTGTTTTCATGTTATCTAAGTGAATCAAATTTAGAGGAGTCTCTCTTGCAACAAGAATAAGTTTTCTTCTTTCTTTCAATATTACGTCTGCTGCACGGCTTGTTAAATCATTCGAAATGCCACTTGCTATTCTTCCTAATGTACCCATAGAGCAGGGTATAATTACCATGTGATTATATTGAGCCGAACCAGATGCAAAGGGAGCCATAAAATCGTTTTTATTGTAAAAACGAAAAGGATAATTCAAGTAGCTATCATCGCCTAATTCATATTTCCAAACAACTTTTGCATTGTCTGACATGATGACACCAACTTCCTTAATTTGAGAATTAAGTTTTAAAAGTTCGTCTAAAAATAATTTGGCATAAATTGAACCCGAGGCTCCAGTTATAGCAACTACAATTTTATTCTCCATTTTTCCCAATAAATTCGTATCGAATATTAAAGCTTAAATAACTGTGAAACATGCCACTATTAAACCTAAAACTTGCACCACTGTCAAAATCTCTAACAGGAATAAAAGAATTGCTGTATCTCCAATTCATAATAATATGGTCGCTTAAATGATAGTTTAAACCAACTAAGCCTCCAAGGTCATTGTTTTTAAATTGATTGAGGTTTTCTGGAATTGAAAAAACTCCAATTTCATCTTCTATGTGTTCGCTGATTAAGCGACTATAATAGACACCTGCTTCAAGTTTCAATCGATTTAACTTCCAGCGTATCATTATGGGGACTTCCATATAATTTAAGCGCAGTAAGAAAAATTCAGTATCTCCATTTTCAGTGTCAGGGTTTTTTCTACTGCCTTTCTGTGAATAATTAATTTCAAACTGAAGATTGATTTTTTCAGAAACATCTGTATTAGAATACATACCAAGTAAGATTCCAGCTTTATTGAATCCAGAATAATTATCGCCACTTATTTGAGAAGCATTGATGCCAGCCAAGGCTCCTATATTAAATGATTGGGCATAAGGCTTTTGAGAAAGCAAAGCAAATAAAACAAACAGTAAGAAAAATCTCATCCTCAAATAGACAATTTGAAGTAAATTTAGTTCAATTATTTTACGTGAGCCGCATTTGCTTGTATCACTTCGTATGAAGTTTGATCTGAATTAAAGATAAAAGCAACGACTTCCATGTCTTGAGCCTTCCAGCCAGGCTCTACAGTAAAGATGTATTCGATTTTTTCAGTCTTGTTAATTTCTGATTTTATCAATGCTTTTCCATAAGTATCATTTACTACTTTTCGAAGCACATGCCTGTGGTCGTAATTTGGATTTTCAAAGCCTTTGTCTAATTGCCAGTCTATAATATGATCTTCTGTTACATATAGTTGCAGATTAAAATCTTCTGGTCTGCTTTCAAGCCAAGTAATTTCTATGTTAGACCTCACTGCATTTATGCTAGCTGCATAATGATTAGTCATTTTAAGAATAGCTGAAGGAGCGTCATCTTTAATGGAAATGATATCTTGTTCCCAGTCATTTTTTCCATTGGCGTCTCCAAGTCTGCTAACAACGCCAGTTGGAAATCCAGCTACTTTAAAAGTTGTCATGTAAATTTCACCATGGCCTCCTTTAGCTCTGAAGTCAGTATAAAACTTATTGGCTGTTGGTTTAGGTTCAGCAAAGCCACCCGCATGAATACCAACCGGTATTAATTGTTCATTATATACACCACTTAAACGAATAATCTCTCTAGTGCCATCAGGGCAGAAGGTACATTTATGACCTGTAAATTCCTCTAGGGTAATAAATCTTCTAGTAGAGTTATCTGGCGCCTCTACTTTCGTCCAGGTGTTGTTATTAATAAAAGTGTTTAGTTCATTAGTATTTCCAACATTGAAATCTTTATCAACAATGTATTCTGTTTTATTTAAAAAGATAGACTTACCTAATTCACTTGGAAAAGGATCATCCACTTTGTCGCAAGAGGCAAATGAAATTACAAATAATAGGGGTAATAGTTTTATTATTTTCATGTTGTATTATTTAAAAACTACTTGTTATAGATAAGTATAAACCATTAGATGCTGGAACAACCCTACAAACTCCACCCACACAGAAAATTCCAGCTCTTTGGCGACCATAACTCATGGTAATTCGATTTCCTTTGTTGTTGTATCCCACAGAAGCATTGTAATAATGTACTCTTTGTTTGCTTATTGCATTGCCATAATTATACTGATCTAAAATAGCAACAAACCAGTGTGGAGAATACGAGTACTCCAAAAGTAGAGTGGCCCAATCACCGTGATCTTGCTCTGTAAGCAAAACTTGAGCCTCTGTTCTTAAAGAGTTGCGCATGGTAAACTTATAGGTTACATCTGCAATGCCCACATTGGCATAAACTGTTGGGTTTCCAGGTTTTCCTGCAATAACTTCTTGGTTATAAACTAGGTTAGCATAGGTAAAACGGCCTTTAATTTTATTAGAAAACTTTTTATCAATTTGAAAGTTAAAGTCCTTAAAAAACACTTCACCAATTTTGAAATAATCAGATTTGTAACCTTTTCTTAAAGTGTTTTCATCGTTAAGTTGCGTGGTATCTATATTGTTGGCAGTAGAGTAATTGATTTGTATATCCATTCCATTTTCACCGCCTATCATCGTCCCTTTTTTGAACTTATAAATTAAATCTGCTTGAAAAGCAACTTCACCATTTAACTGCGTTGCATAAGGATAAAGAGTCGCTAATAAGTTATAGGTGTGTTGTTTAGTTAATGCTGGTAAATAATTAATTAATAAATTTTGCTGAGATTCTGTTCTGTTTGATCTAAAACTCATGTTGTCATTTCTTTTAGCAGACAAAACCAAACCTAACCCTTTTTGCGAATAGGAAGATTGAAGAAAGATAGCTTCTCCAGGTTTGTAAATAAATCCATTATCACCTGATGGGTCATTGCTTTTATAAGCATACTCCCCATTAAAATTTATTTTTCCGCGGTTAATGTTGACTCTACCTGCAAAAGTCGCAACGTTTTCTGGTAATACATATCGAGAGTCTTGGTCGGCTTGATATTTACTAACTGCACTACCTCCAACTCTTATCTTAGTTTTGTTTTCTTTTAATGATTTAAAAACAGAGTTAAGGCTAATGTCAGCATCAAAGCCTCTAACAATGCCTTCGCCATATTCAAAAAAGATTCGTTGTTTTCCTGTCAAACCAGTTAGATTAATACCTTCCATTAATTCATATTTAATACGAATTCCATCCATAGCATTATCGTAACCTAAGCCTCGTTCTTCATAACTACGAAATGCCAAACCATTTCCAAATTGCTCATAAAAATTACCTGCAGTTACCGTTAATTTATCTTTTTTAAATGTAGCGAATCGATAGGTTAATCCATTTCCTTTGTAGCCATTAGGAAAACCTAACAAAGCATTTTGATAGCTTTCGTATCGAATACCAGTAGAAAAATTACCATTTGTATAAATTAAGTTTAAGAACCCATTAGATAAAATTTCTTCTGAAGGTTGTTGAGCTCCAATTGCACTATCTTCTTGATAGTACTGCATGTCAAACTGAAAATTTCCTCGAATTTGGCCATTTGACATCGTTTCCTCAAAGTTTTGAGCTGATAGTTTAGAAAAACCAAAAAATGCAAGGCAAATTGCAAGTAGTGTTTTTAATTTCATAGTAGTGTTTTGTAGTACTTTAATCTGTTATGGATTTTCCTGCAGCAAGTTTCTTAACTAATTCATATAACTCGTACTCATCTCCTTCAGAGTAGGAGTTGTGCTGCCAAACAATCTTGCCATTCCCGTCAACTAAAAAGGTATGTGGTATATTGTTTACACCTAAAGCTCTTTTGAAATCTCCATTAGGGTCAATATAAACATCATATTCCCAGCCTTTTCCATTTACATAAGGTGCAACTTTTGACATGTTTCGGGTATCGTCAATAGAAATTGCAACTAATTTAACACCAGTTTCCTCAACCCACTCATCATACATTTCTGCAATGTTGTTTAATTCCCTTTTGCAAGGGCTACACCAGGTTGCCCAAAAATTAATAATGATTGGTTTTCCATCGTTTTTAAAGTCTCCTGTGTTAAAAGTATTGCCATCTAGTTGTTGAACTTTGACATTTGGAACAATGTTGTTATCCTGCGCTTGTAGTGTTAAAAAGAAGAATCCCAAGAATAGAGTAGTAAAAAATTTCATAAATAGTATGTTTAAAAATGAGAAAAGCTAAATTACAAAATTGATACCAACTAATACTTATAATACATATTGTATAAAAACTAAAATTCTTCGTACTTTTGAGTGTTCAAAAAAAGATAAAATATGAAAAAAATAATTACTTGTTTTATTATAATTGCCGCAACTTTAAGCGCTCACTCGCAAGATATTAAGCTATTTGGCAAACATGGAAATTTAATTAATGGTGATACTTTAGTGTTTTGGCATGCAGTTGATGTAAATAACTCACCTTCAACATTTGATCATTATGACTTTGTAAACGCATTTAACAATACCAATGACACTTTGTTTATTGATGTAATTAGAGAGAAATTGCAACACATTCCTGGAACTTCCGATCAACTTTGCTGGGGAACATTGTGTTATTTAGAGCCCAGTGGTGGCATTACTATTTGGCAAGTAAATGATCCAGTTAAAACAAATCCACAAGATACTGCAGCTGGGGACATTCCATTGGCTGTTTATTTTGTTCACAATGACAATATTGGAGAAGCATATTACCGATATGATTTTGTTGACATCAACGATCGAAATAAAAGTGCTTCTATAACCATAAATTTTTCATTAAGCTATTTGTCTGGATTGTCTGATCAAGAGATTTCACAGTATGGATTTAGTATTTATCCTAATCCTGCACATGATCTTGCAAACATTAATTTTAAATCTGCTTTAAACTTTAGAGAGCAATACATCGAAGTGCTTGATATTACTGGTAAAGTAATTGAATATGCAAAGATTCCATTTGGAACGTTGAATTATGAGTTAAACACTAAAGATATTTCGTCAGGTGTTTACTTTGTCAGGTTGATTGCTGAAGGAGTACAAGTTGACACTAAAAAAATAATTATAGAGTAAAAGTTTAAACTTGATTATTTTGAGCCGCTATTTAGCGGCTCTTTTTTTGTCAATTTTTTAAATAGAATTTCCATTCCATTTACAGCATTGTCTTTAATTATAATCCAACCATTATTATTTAGTGCTGTTGGAACTTCTGGGTCAATTAAATATCGCAAGCATTTTTTGTTTAAGTAATTAATGATGTTTGCTGCTGGATAAACATTCAACGAAGTGCCTATCACGATAAAAATATCTGCTGTAAAAGCTGTTTGTAGAGCCATTTCCATTAATGGAACTTCTTCTCCAAACCACACAACATGTGGTCTTAATTGATGCCCTTTTTGGCATAAATCGCCAAGCTCAATTCTTTCTTTATCCAATTTAATAATATCGTTCGGGTAACTTTCACTCTTCGCTTTTGTCAACTCACCATGTAAATGAATGACATTTGTACTTCCTGCTCTTTCATGCAAATCATCAATGTTTTGTGTTATAATAATTACTTCAAAAAAGGCTTCAAGCTTAGAAAGCAGTTTGTGGGCATTGTTTGGCTTAGCATCTTTTAATTGCTTTCTTCTTTCATTGTAAAATCTAAGAACCAACTCAGGATTGCTTTTCCATGCTTCTGGAGTGGCCACTTCATAAATGTTGTGGTTTTCCCAAAGTCCATCATTTCCTCTAAAAGTTTTAAGTCCACTTTCAGCACTTATTCCTGCTCCAGAAAACACAACCAGTCTTTGTTTTTTCATCTTTTAAGTTTTGTTCTAATTCATCTATAAAAGTAATGTTTTAGATAGCTTAATGCTTAATTTTATCAACCCAAAAAAAGTATATTATGTCGGAGCAAAGAAGAAAAATTGAGGCGCTGGAATATCACTCAGAAGGCAAGCCAGGCAAGATAGAAGTTAGGCCTACTAAGCCTTATAGCTCTCAGCGAGATTTAGCATTAGCTTATTCACCAGGTGTTGCAGAGCCTTGTTTAAAAATTGCCGATGATCCAGAAGATGCTTATAAATACACTGCTAAAGGCAATTTAGTAGCAGTAATTTCTAATGGTACAGCAGTGCTTGGCTTAGGTGATATTGGCCCACTAGCATCTAAACCTGTGATGGAAGGGAAGGGTTTATTGTTTAAAATTTTTGCTGATATCGATGTGTTTGATATAGAAGTTGATTGTAAAGATGTGGACAGTTTTGTTAATACGGTTAAGGCAATTTCTCCAACATTTGGCGGAATAAATTTAGAGGACATTAAAGCTCCTGAATGCTTTGAGATTGAAGCCCGATTAAAAGAAGAGTTGAACATACCGGTAATGCATGATGACCAGCATGGCACTGCAATTATATCTTCAGCAGCTTTATTAAATGCTCTAGAAATAGCCGAGAAAAAAATTCAAGATGTAAAAATTGTGGTTAATGGTGCTGGTGCTTCTGCTATGGCTTGTGTTAAGCTTTATAAAGCATTAGGTGCTAAAAAGCAAAACATCATTATGCTTGATAGCAAAGGAGTAATTCGAAAAGATGCTAAAGATTTGACGAAATACAAGAAAGAATTCGCAACAAATATTGATTTAAATACTTTAGAAGAAGCATTAGTAGGCGCAGATGTTTTTTTAGGTTTATCTAAAGGGAATGTTTTAAATAAGGAAATGGTAAAAACAATGGCTGAAAATCCCATCGTTTTTGCTTTAGCTAACCCAACACCAGAAATTTCTTATAAAGAAGCTATGTCTTCTCGCAAAGACATTATTATGGCAACTGGCAGATCTGATCACCCTAATCAAGTAAATAATGTATTGGGATTCCCATTTATTTTTAGAGGAGCTTTAGATGTAAGGGCAACTGTTATAAATGAAGAGATGAAATTGGCTGCGGTGAAAGCGATTGCTAAAATTGCAAAAGAGCCAGTGCCAGAAGAAGTGAACGAAGCCTATGATTCAAGAAACTTGTCTTTTGGAAGAGATTTTATTATTCCAAAGCCTATGGATCCAAGGTTGTTGATAGCGGTTGCGCCAGCTGTTGCCAAAGCGGCAATTGACTCTGGTGTAGCACAAAAACAAATTACTGACTGGGGTGATTATAAGCTAGAGCTTAGTAAAAGGTTAGGGCTGGATAATAAGTTGATTAAAAATATGACTGAAAGAGCTCAACGAAAACCACAACGAGTAGTATTTGCAGAAGCAGATAATTATAAGGTTTTGAAGGCAGCTCAGATTGTTAAAGATGAAAACATTGCCATTCCAATTTTATTGGGAAACATAGAGCGAATTAATGCCTTGATAGTAGAGAATAATTTGGGACTGGAAGGAGTTAGAATAATTGACCCAAAAGATGAAAAGCTGGTAAATACTAGGAATAAATATGGCGATGTTTTTTTTAAGAAAAGACAAAGACGCGGTGTAACCTTGTATGAAGCAAGACATAAAATGCGAGATCGAAATCATTTTGGCGCCATGATGGTTGAATTGGGAGATGCAGACGCATTTATTAGTGGCATAACCAGGAATTACCCAGAAACGATACGTCCAGCCTTGCAAGTAATTGGAACGGAAAAAGGGGTTAAAAAAATAGCTGGGATGTATATTTTAATTACTAAGAATGGGCCAATCTTTTTTGCTGACACTACAATTAATATTAATCCTACAGCGCAAGACTTAGTTGATATAACCTATTTAACTGCTAAATCTGTTGAACGGTTAAAAATTAAACCAAAAGTAGCCATGCTTTCTTTTTCAAATTTTGGATCTTCGGAGTACGAAGAATCTAAAAAAGTAGCTGAGGCAGTAAAAATATTGCATAAAAACCATCCTGAAATAATTGTTGATGGAGAACTGCAAGCAAATTTTGCCATGAATAAAGAAGCCATGAAAGAAAAATTTCCTTTTTCAAAATTGGCAAATAAAAATGTTAATGTTCTTATCTTTCCGAATCTTTCTTCTGGTAATATTGCCTATAAGTTAGTGCAGGAGTTAGGAGAGCAAGAAGCTATAGGGCCAATTTTATTGGGCTTAAACAAACCTGTTCATATATTGCAATTAGGAAGTAGTGTAAGAGAAATAGTAAACATGGTTACCATTGCATCAGTTGATGCGCAAAATAGGAAATAAATGATAGCTCATATAAATGGAAAATTAGTTGAGAAAACCCCGACATACGTTATAATTGAATGCAATGGAGTGGGTTATCAATTGAATATATCGTTAAATACATTTTCAAAACTGTCTAATGACGAAAATTGTAAGTTGTTTTCTCAGTTCGTTGTTAGAGAAGATGCTCAATTATTATATGGCTTTATAAATGAAAGTGAAAAAAGACTATTTCAATTGTTAGTTTCTGTTTCAGGAATAGGGCCTTCTACAGCTATGATGGTACTTTCATCAGGAGATGCAGAAGAAATCAGAGACGCAATACTCTCTGGAGATGTGGCTTGGTTTAATTCAGTTAAAGGAATTGGGCCAAAATCAGCTCAACGCATAATTATAGATTTAAAAGATAAAATTGCAAAAGAAAATATAGGGTCTGAAAATATTTCAAGAATAGACAATACTATAAAAGATGAAGCGTTATCTGCATTGGTAATGCTTGGCTTTAATCGTTCACAGGCTGAAAAAACAATAACTAAAATCCTAAAATCAAATTCAGAGTTTGGAGTTGAGGATCTAATAAAACATGCACTAAAAGCTCGTTAGGAATAATTAATTTGAAGATCTCCAAAATCAATATTAGTAGGCTAATACTACCTATTGGCCTTGTAGGAACCTTTATGGGTTCCTTACTTGCTTTTACACCTTTAGCGTCTTTCCCTGAAGAGCGCTTAAAGTATTTAGCAACTTTAATTGATTCAACTGAAACGGATTCTAATGATGTAGATTTAATTTATCCTTTTGACGATAAAAGCAATGAAGGCTATGAAAACAATGAAAGTCCATTGTTTTTAAAAGACCCCAATAATATTAAAAAGGAGTTTGAATATGATCCAGTAACTGGGCAATACAACTACTTTCAGAAACTTGGAAAGGACGATTATAGAGCACCAAACCAAATGACTTTGGAAGAGTATTTGGAATATGACATGGCTAAAAGCCAAAAAGACTTTTGGAGACAAAAATCTGCTGCTGAAACATTAAATGAGTCTCAAGGATTTCGTCCAAAATTGAATGTAAAAGGCGAATTGTTTGATAGGATTTTTGGCGGGAATGTGATTGATATTAGACCACAGGGTTCAGCAGAATTGTCTTTTGGTGTTAACATTTCTAAACGAGACAACCCAATACTTCCCGAAAGACAACGAAGAACAAGCACATTCGATTTTAATCAGAAAATTCAATTGAATGTAATTGGAAACATTGGAGAGAAACTTAAAATTCAGACAAGTTATAATACCGAAGCAACATTTGATTTCGAAAATCAAATGAAACTAGAATATACTGGCTATGAAGATGAAATTATAAAAAAAATAGAAGCTGGTAATGTCTCACTTCCTTTGCAAAGTTCATTGATTACAGGTAGCCAAACTCTTTTTGGAATTAAAACAGAATTGCAGTTTGGAAGGCTTAGAGTAACAACCATTTTTTCGCAAGAAAAAGGAGAAAAGAAAGAAATTAACATTAGCGGAGGAGCTCAAGTTCAAGAGTTTGAGAAGTCTGCTTCAGAATATGAAGAAAACAAACACTATTTTTTATCTCACTTGTTTAGAGAGAGTTATGAGTCTAACTTATCGAAGCCACCAAGAATTACTTCTAGGATAAACATTACAGCTGTTGAAGTTTATATCACAAACACACAAGGAAACTTTAATAATACGCGAAATATTTTAGCGTTTACTGATTTAGGCTCTGACCGAAGAATACACAACAATTCCGTTGTACAACGAGATCCTAGCAAGGGGTATGCTGACAACTCAAGCAATAATTTATATGCTAATTTAACTGGCGGTTATGCCAGAGCGAGCGATATTCGAAATTTCAATAGCGCAGATGAAGTATTACAATTACAAGGTTTAACGAGTGGGTCTGATTATGAAAGATTAGAAAATGCAGTTTTACTTTCACCAAATGAATATACACTTAATCCAGAGTTAGGATATATTTCTTTGAATAGAACACTAAATCCTCAAGATGTGTTAGCTGTTTCTTATCGATATACTTACAATGGGCAAGTTTACCAAGTTGGAGATTTGTCAACTGATGGTATCGATGGGCAGCAAGCTTTGTATTTAAAATTGTTAAAAGGCACAATTATTAATCCAACCCTTCCGAACTGGGATTTAATGATGAAAAACGTATATTCTCTTGATGCATTTAACATAAGCCCTGAAAACTTTAACCTAGAAATTTGGTATTTGAACCAAGAAACTGGAGTAGAAATTCCTTATTTCCCAGAAGGAAAACCAGAGGGAAAGCCCTTAATCAACACCTTGGGTTTAGATCGAATTTCGGTAGTTAACGATGCACAGCCAGATGGTTTATTTGACTTTATTCAAGGGGTTACAATTAATCCCCAAAATGGTAGAATTTATTTTCCTGTACTAGAACCCTTTGGAGCTTTTTTAAAATCGAGGTTCAACGACCCTAGTTTAGGCAAAAAATACGCCTATGATTCGCTTTACACAACAACTCGAGTATTAGCGCAGCAAGATGTTGATCACAATAGATATTCATTTCGAGGAAGATATCAGTCTAGTTCAGGCTCAGAAATATCGTTGAACGCATTTAATATTCCTCAGGGATCTGTTACTGTTTCAGCTGGTGGAGCCCAACTAACAGAAAATGTAGATTACACAGTTGATTATAATTTGGGAAGAGTGAAAATATTAAACGAAGGAATTTTAGCTTCTGGGCAACCGATTAAAGTTTCTTTAGGTAGTAATTCATTGTTCAACATTCAAACTAAAACTTTAATTGGTTCTCGATTTGACTATCGAGTTTCTGAAGATATAAACATAGGAGCCACTGTTTTAAATTTAACAGAAAGACCATTAACTCAAAAAATTAATATTGGCGACGAACCAATTTCTAATACAGTAGTTGGGATTGATGGATCATTTCGTACAGAAGCTCCGTTTCTAACCAAAGCAGCTGATTTATTACCTTTTTATTCAACAAAAGAAAAGTCTATTTTAACAATAACAGGTGAAGCAGCGAAACTTTTTCCAGGGAATTCTAAAGCTATTTCAAAAAATGGAATAGCCTATATTGACGATTTTGAAGGCAGTCAAACGGTTATTGACATTCGCTCGGCCAACAGTTGGTTTTTAGCAAGTACACCTCAAGGACAAGAGGATTTGTTTCCAGAAGGAGATGTAAATAACAGCAAATCTTATGGCTTTAATCGAGCTAAGTTAGCTTGGTACACCATTGACCCTTTATTTTTTAGAAATGACTCTAGAACTCCTGGGCATATACAGAATTCTAAAAGTCAAGCCAACAACTTTTCTCGTGAAATTATAGAAACCGAAGTCTTTCCGAACAAGGATCCTGACCCGGGATTAATCAATAATTTACCTACCCTAGATTTAGCTTTTTATCCAAAAGAGGCAGGACCATATAACTATGAAACTGGACCATCATTTTATTCTGCTGGTTTAAATAGAGATGGTACTTTAAATGCACCACAAACAAGGTGGGGAGGAATAATGCGCGAAATACAATCTAGTGATTTTGAAGCATCTAATGTAGAATTTATTCAATTTTGGATCATGGATCCATTTAACGAACAAGATGGAAATCCAAATCACAATGGAGGTAACTTGTATTTTAATATTGGATCTGTTTCTGAGGATATCTTGAAAGACTCACGAAAAAGTTTTGAAAATGGATATCCAATAGACGAATCAAATAACAATACTGACTTTACAGTTTGGGGAAGAATCCCAACGATACAATCGGTTGTAAATGCTTTTGACTATAATCCAACTTCTAGAAAGTTTCAAGATATTGGTTTAGATGGACTATCAGATGAGCAAGAGCGCAACTTTTTTGTACAGTATTTAGATTCCCTGCAAAATATTTTAGACCCTTCTGTTTTTAGTGCTTTTTATAATGACCCTTCTAAAGATAATTTCCATTATTATCGAGGGACTGATTTTGATAACCAGCAATTATCAATTTTGGAAAGGTATAAGAAATATAATGGACATGAAGGTAATTCTCCAACGGCAGAACAGTCGCCAGAGTCTTATCCAACGGCAGCAACAACACTGCCCGATGCAGAAGATGTAAACCGAAACTTTAACTTAGACAGAACTGAATCTTATTATCAATATAAAGTTGAACTTACACCTGAATTATTAAGAACAAACAATGTTGGGAATAATTACATAACTGATGTAGTTAGAGCCACCAAAAGCGTAAATGGACAAACCAAAGAAGTCAACTGGTATCAATTTAAAATTCCAATAAGAAGACCTGAAAAGGTAGTAGGAGACATTAGAGACTTTAAATCCATTCGATTTATGAGGATGTTTTTAAAAGGGTTTGATGAAGATGTAGTTATACGGTTTGCAAGATTAGGTTTAGTTCGAGGAGAGTGGCGAGCTTATAATCGAGAAGAGATTCCTCCAGGCGATACTCATGGAAACGAACCGGGAACAACAACCTTTAATATTGGGGCGGTAAATGTTGAAGAAAACTCGAATAGAGTTCCGATTAATTACGCGATTCCATCTGATATAACTCGAGAAATTGATTTTGGAACTTCAAATTTGAGACAATTGAATGAGCAATCATTGGTTTTAGATGTTTGTGACTTGCAAGATGGTTATACCAAGTTTGCGTTTCGATATTTAGACCTAGACATAAGACAGTATGAACGATTGAAAATGTTTTCACATGCTGAAGCTGGTGATTTAGCACAAGCTCTAGGAAATAATGAAGTTTCTGTTGTACTTCGATTAGGAACAGATTTTGAAAACAACTATTACGAGTATGAGGTGCCATTGCAAGTTACGCTACCTGGTCAAAACACACCTGATGAAATATGGCCTCAGGCCAATAATGTAGAAATTCAATTTGATAAATTGATCAGTGCAAAACAGAATAGAAATAGACAAGTCTTTGGAGGAAGTGGCGTTAGTGTTAGCAGCACATTTGAAGTTCAAGATGGGAAAAACACCATACGTGTAAAAGGGAATCCAAATTTAGCAGAAGTCCGCGTGATTATGATAGGGGTGAAAAATCCAAAAATTGGACAAAACAATTTAAATGATGATGGATTGTCAAAATGTGCTGAGGTTTGGGTAAATGAACTGAGATTGTCGGACTTTAACAATAAAGGAGGATGGGCTGCACAGGCAAGAATAAACGCACAAATTGCCGACTTAGGAACTGTTAATTTATCTGGAAGTATGAGTACGCCTGGCTGGGGAAGCTTAGAACAAAAGCTTAATGAAAGGCAGCGTGAAACAAGGCAGCAATATGATTTATCTGCTAGTGTTGATTTAGCTAAATTTCTTCCAGAAGGAACCAATGTAACGGTACCTATGTATTATTCAATTTCTGAAAGTGTCATCAGGCCAGAATACAACCCCTTGGATCCCGATGTAAAACTACAAGAGATTTTAAAATCCGATGAGTTTACAAAGGCCTATAAAGATTCTATTCGAAAAATAACAGACGACTATACCCAAAGGCGAAGTATAAATTTCACTAATGTGAAAAAAATGCCAGGCCCCAATAAAACAAAATCTCATTTATATGATGTAGAAAATTTCTCATTTACATATGCTTACACAGAAATAAACAAGCGAGATATCAATACTACATTTAACCGGCAAAAAACATATCGCGGAGCTATTAATTACAATTTTTCGGGTAAACCTTTAGAAGTAGAGCCGTTTAAGAAAAGTGAGTTTTTGAAGAAGCGCAAAGGATTAAAATTTATTCAAGATATAAATTTCAATTTTATGCCTAGTCAAATTAGTGTGCAATCTCTATTTGACCGATCTTATCAAGAACGAAAAGCTAGAAATATCACTACTTCTTCTACATCTGCTTTTATCTTTGAGTCACCAACTTTTTATCAGAAATCTTTTAATTGGTCTAGAATATATACCCTAAGACATAATTTCACCAAATCATTAACATTTAATTTTAATGCCTCAACCCAATCCTTAATTGGAGAACCACCTGGCCAAGTTGATCGAAATAACCGAGAGCAATATGATCGATTTAAAACAGAAGTGTGGAATAACATTAAAAACCTAGGAGATAACACTAACTACAATCAAAACTTTGATTTGAATTACGCCATTCCATTAAATAAAATCCCCGGATTAGATTTCATGACAGCAAGTGCTAGATACTCTGGCACTTATGCCTGGGATATTGTGGGAAATCCCGACGACACAGTGCGATTAGGAAGCACCATTAGAAACTCGAACACTAAAACCATTCAAGGTAACTTGAACATGGAGACTTTGTATAATAAATTTGAATACATCAGGCAGTTAAACAACCCAAACATTAGCAAAAAAATATTATTACAAGAGAATAAAAAGAAGAAAAGAGAAGAAAAGAAAGAAGCAAAAAAACTGGCTAAAGAGTTGAAGAAAAATGGTGGTGTAATGCCTGTTGACACAACTGCAAAAAAAGCAGACCCTAAGAAACCTAAAAAAGAAGAGCCCGACACCTTAGAAAATGAAAAAAATATACTTCAGAAATACTTATTGGATTATTCGCTGCATACTATTATGAGTTTGAAAACGATTTCGGTAAACTATAATGAAACTAATGGGACAATTTTACCCAACTATAACCAAGAAACGTATTTGTTAGGAATGGCACCTGGATGGAAAGCACCAGGAATAGGATTTGTGTCGGGAATGCAAGAAAATGGAGATGCTTTTCTGCAGCGAGCATACGAAAATCAATGGCTAGTTGACGGAGTATTTGTAAGTGGAGATTTTTCAAGAACCTCGGCAAAGCAATATAATATCAGAGCTACTTTGAGACCATTTGAAGGCTTGAGGATACAGTTAGAAGCAAGTAAAAGTGTAACTGAAAATGTAAATCAGTATTTTTTTTACGATGATTCTTTAGCTAGTACAAATTATTTTGATCGCTATAATTTTGAAGCCCCTAAAATAGTAACTGGTAGTTACAGCATGTCTTTTTTAAGCTTTGGAACTACTTTTATTAATGATGACGAAAAAACATTTAGCAATGCTACTTTTGAAAAATTAAGGGAAAATAGAGCAATCGTTTCACATCGCTTAGGAGAGAACAATGCAAACTCAGAAGGGACAATTGATGGCTATGCAGATGGTTATGGCGCATCTTCTCAAGAGGTATTACTCTATTCTTTTGTTTCGGCCTATGCTGACCAAGACCCTGGAGGAGTAGGTATTGGCGACTTTACAAAATTGATTCCAATGCCTAACTGGAATGTAACCTACGATGGATTATCCAAAATTCCTTTCTTTAAAAGGTATTTTAAAACCGTAACCTTAAATCATCGTTATCGTTCTACTTTTAGTGTAGGTTCATTTACCAGAAATCAGAACTACCAAGAAGAAAATGGTGCGCCTAGTGTGCGCGATATCAATAATAATTTTATTGTGTCAAGGCAGTTAACCACGGCAAGTATAGTAGAAAGTTTTAGTCCTTTAATCAATGTTGATATGACCTGGAATAACAGCTTGCTTACGAGATTAGAATTAAGACGAGATCGAAATGTTTCTATGAGTTTTTCAAACAATCAAGTTACTGAAATTAAAGGAAAAGAATATATTATAGGATTGGGGTATCGGATATCAAACTTAAAGTTACCTTTCAAAGTTGGAAAGATTGAAAGGGCAAGTGATTTAGATTTAAGAGCTGATTTATCGATAAGAGACAACAGAACTATAATCAGAAGAGTTGTAGAAAATCGTAATGAATTGACAGCGGGACAGCGTATATTTTCAATTAAGTTTACTGCAGATTATAAGTTTAGCAATAAGTTGAATTTAAGGTTGTTCTATGATAGAGTTGCTAATACACCATTAATATCTTCAACGTTTCCAACAGCAAATACAAATGCTGGAATAAGTTTACGATTTACGCTTTCACAATAGTTGCTTAAATATTAATTTTACCAAAATAAAAAAATACAAAATGAATATTCCATCAGAATTAAAATACACCTCAGATCACGAATGGATTAAAATAGACGGTGATGTAGTAACGATAGGTATTACAGATTTTGCACAAAGCGAATTGGGTGATATTGTGTATGTTGAAATAGAAACAGAAGGCGAAACCTTAAATAAAGGCGAAGTTTTTGGAACCGTAGAAGCTGTAAAGACAGTTTCAGATTTGTTTATGCCAGTAACTGGAGAGGTGATTGAAATAAACACTGGTATCGAATCTAATCCAGAATCTGTAAATACTGCTCCTTATACTGATGGGTGGATGATTAAAGTAAAAATTAGCGATGCTTCTCAATTAGATGAATTATTGAGCGCAGAAGCTTACCAAGCTGAAATTGGATAAGAAGCATTTTTTGTGGCTGCCTTTATTGGTATGGGTAGCAATTATATGTTTTCTTAGTTTTAGTTCTTTAGAAAATTTTAAGTCGCCACAATTTTTAATGGCAGATAAGATCGCCCATATTGGGATGTATTTTATATTGGAACTGCTTTTAATATTGCCCTTAAAAGAAAATTTAACTCGCTTTAAAATAGCAACATTATTTGTTGTTTTGTTTTCACTTTCAACGGAATTAATTCAAGAGTTTTTTATAAAAAACAGAACTGGAGAGTTTGGGGATTTTATAGCGAATTTAATAGGTTTGTCAATAGCTTATCTTTTGATTCGAAAAAGAATAAAAACAAATTAATACCGTTTAAATTTAATCATACATTTTAATTATTAAATTTATTACTTTAGCACTTGAAGAAAATTAAAAAACAATGGAAGTAAAGAAAAATCCTAAAGCAGATTTAGAAGACAAAAAAGGGGTCTTCTTTATGATAGGCTTAGTGCTTGTCTTATTTATCGTTTTAGTTGCATTTGAATGGAAGTCGTTTGAGTCTGGGCCTAATTCCTTAGGAAATTTACAAGTTGATGATATTGAGGAGGAAATTATTCCTATAACTCAACAAAATCAGCCACCGCCACCACCGCCACCGCCACCGCCACCACCACAAGAAATTCTTGAAATTGTTGAGGATGACAAAGAGATTGAAAATGAGGTAGAGATTCAGGATAGTGAAGCTGACATGGAAACTGAGATTTTTGAACAACCAGAAGAGGTGATTGAAGAAGCGGAAATTTTTACGATTGTTGAAGATATGCCAATTTTCCCCGGTTGTGAAGGAGCAGGAAGCAAAGAAGAAATTCAAAATTGCACTAACGCAGAAATTTATAACTTCATTGGTAAGAATACAAACTATCCAGCTATGGCAAGAGATGCCGGAATTGATGGGACTGTTTTTGTAAGATACCTGATTGATGAAAATGGCAAAGTCAGTAATGTAGAAGTAATTAGAGGAGTTGCCGGTGGTTCATCACTAGATAAAGAAGCTGTTCGAGTGATTAACAGCATACCAAGAATGAAGCCTGGAAAACAAAGAGGAAAACCAGTGAGAGTTCAATACACTGTACCAGTTAGATTTACCTTAAACTAAGATAAATATATTGAAATGAAAAAGCCAGCTCAAGTTAACTTGAGCTGGCTTTTTTGATTGAACATTTTTATATAAATCTAAATGTACTTTTCGCCTTTTTCGATTTTAATGTCGGTAACAAACTGTTTTATCTTTTGCTCATCTTCTTTTTTGCATACCAATAAGGTGTCGTTTGATTCAACTACAATATAACCTTTAAGTCCTTGTAGTACAACTAATTTGTCTTTTGGCATACTTACAATGCAATCTTCAGAATCATACATCATGATGTTTTTTCCAATTAATGCATTTTTTTGCTTGTCTTGTTTAATGTGTGTGTAAATAGAACCCCAAGTTCCCAAGTCTGACCAACCAATATCAGCGCTTATAACAAAAACGTTATCTGCTTTTTCCATGATACCATAATCGATGCTGATGCTTTTACAAACGGCATAAATACTGTTTATCGCCTCATTTTCTTCAGGGGTGTCAAATTGCTCTTTTTGATCTTGAAAAAGCGAATTCAATTCAGGTAAAAGCTTTGAAAAAGCTTTATTGATACTTGCTAAGCTCCATATAAACATACCTGAATTCCAACTAAATTCACCACTAGCGATAAATTGTTTTGCCAACTCTAGATTAGGTTTTTCTGTAAATGTTTTAACTTTTTTAATTTCATCATTAGAGCTATCGTCAAATTGAATATAGCCATACCCAGTATCGGGTCTGCTTGGGCTAATTCCTAAAGTTACCAAAGCATCATTATTTGCAGTAAACTCTAAGGCTTTCTCCATGACCTCAATAAACTTTTGCTCTTTTAAAATTAGGTGGTCGGCGGGTGCAACTATAATGTTAGCTTTTGGATTTCTCTTTAGTATTTTATAATTTGCAAAAGCTATACATGGAGCTGTGTTTTTTCTGCTTGGTTCGCATAACACTTGATCTGCTGCTATACCTAATTGATCTATCACTAAGGTCCTATACATTTCATTAGTGACAATAAAGATGTTTTTCTTAGGAGCTAAGTTTTCTAATCTGCTAAAAGTTTGTTGTAGCAAAGTTTGACCTGTGCCTAATATATCGATGAACTGCTTTGGGAATTCAGTCCTGCTCATTGGCCAGAATCTACTGCCAATCCCACCTGCCATGATAACGCAGTAATTATTTTCTTTATTCATTTTGTCTCTTATTGGATTTGCGAATTTACTGAATATAAATCCTTTCCATTTTTGAAATTATTAAAATATGTTAAGCCAGATTAGTCTTTATTTTAAGCTGTTACAAGTCTAACTTCAGCATGACCACTAACTAAGTATAGGCGCTTTTTATCTAAATCGATACATTCGTATCGGGTTCTTCTTTTTTTCCCTTTTTTGAATACTCGATTTTCATTTAAAACAAACAAATCCCCTTCTTGTAAATCTTCTAAGAACACACCTTTAGAATATTTATCATATTTTTTAAGGGCTTTATATAGCCTTGGATCACTACAACTAGAAGCTTTTGGAGCATTTATATGAATCTCGAGTTCTTCAATTAATTCATGTGGGAAATTTACTTGTTGCATCATAATTTCTAACATTTCGCTATAGCAATTTTTCCATTCTTGTCCATGAGGGTTCACCTTCCGTTGGTACTTGTCCCAAATTACTGCATGCGCAACTTCATGTGTAAAAGTGATTAAAAAATGAAAAGGGTTAAGGTCGCCATTTACCGAAATACGATGGGTTTTGTTATTAAGCCCAGGTCTAAAATCACCCAGTTTTGTTTTTCTTGATTGGCTAATTCTTAGATGAATTCTATTCTCATTTAGCCATTTGATCATTAAAGAGATTGCCTCTTTAGGAACATACTTTTCAAGAATGGCTGACATTAGGAAAATACTTGATATACTATTAAACTCGAAAAATAAGCCAGTGCTCCCATATATAATAGCTGTATGATTGGCCATTTCCAACCACCAGTTTCTTTCACAACGATTGCTACAGTAGCCATACACTGCAAGGCAAAAGCATAAAAAATGAGCAAAGAAAAACCAGTTGCTCTGGAATACACTTTTTCACCAGTTTTTGGGTTAGTTGCTCTTGCCATTTTTTCTTTAATAGAAGCGGTGTTTTCTTCATCTCCTACACTATACAAGGTAGCCATCGTGCCAACAAATACCTCTCTTGCTGCAAAAGAAGTAATGATAGAAATTCCAATTTTCCAATCAAAACCAAGTGGTTTAATGGCAGGTTCAATAAACTTTCCAATGTGGCCAGCATAAGAAACTTCTAACTTTTCACTTGCCATTTGTTCGCTAATATGGCTTTTGTCAGCATCAGGATTGCTTATCATCTCTTGATATTTTTCATCAATTCTAGCCATTTCTTCACCAGGCCCATAGCTTGATAAAACCCATAAAATAATGGAAACTGCTATAATGATTTTACCTGCTTCAAATAAGAACACCTTTACTTTATTTACTATGGTAATTCCAACATTACTCCATCTTGGTGACCTATATATAGGTAGCTCCATGATAAAGTGGCTTCGTTCATCTGATTTTACGAGGCGCTTCATGACCCAAGATGTAGCAATAGCGGCTATAAATCCGAGCAAGTATAGCACCATCATAACAATGCCCTGTAAATTGAAGGACCACAATTGCTGGTCAGCAGGAATTATTAAAGCGATTATAAGTGTATAAACTGGAATTCTTGCAGAACAACTAATTAGCGGAGTGATAAAAATGGTTAATAGTCGTTCTTTTTTATTGCTAATGGTTCTCGCACTCATGATGGCTGGCACGGCACAAGCGGCACCACCTAACAATGGAATAATTGACCTGCCACTTAATCCAAAGCGTTTTAGTAGTGCATCCATTAAAAAGCTAACACGCGATAAATATCCTGTGTCTTCTAAGATGGCTATAAAGGTGAACAATAAAGCAATTTGAGGAATAAAAATTACAATTCCTCCAAGACCAGCTAAAACTCCATTGACTAGCAAATCATTTAAAATACCTTGTGGTAAAACGTCTCCAAGCCAATTTCCAAAGACTAAAAAGCCATTTTCTATTAAATCCATTGGAATACTGGACCATGAAAAAATAGCTTGAAATATGATGAATAAAGTGAATAGAAAGATGAGGTACCCAAAGACTTTATGGGTTAAAACCTTGTCTATTTTTTTGGTAAGTAGAGCTGTTTTCGTTTCGCCATTGCTAGTTAAACAGGCATTTATGATGCGCTTGATTTTTTCGTAACGAACTAAGGTGTTGTCTAAAGCATCTTTAGTTTCGTGATTGTCAACAAACTTTTTGAAAGGAGGTACTTTGTATGAACTAATAATGTCTTTTAACTGCTCTGTGCCTTTTCCTAATCTAGCATTTATAGGAACTACTGGAATTCCAAATTCCTTTGCCATTAAGTCAATGTCAATCGTTTGTTTGTTTCGCTCAACAATGTCCATCATGTTTAAAGCTAAGATGGTTGGCTTTTCTAGATCTATAAGTTGTGAAGCAAGTAAAAGATTTCTTTTTAAGTTTGAAGCATCAGCAATGACAACAATTATTTCTGGAATATCAGTCCTATTACTATCGTTTAAATAATCAAAAGTGACTTGCTCGTCTTCCGAGCGCGGACTTAAGCTATAAGTACCTGGCAAGTCTATAATTTCTGCTTTGATTTTGTCATTAACCTTGAAATGGCCAATTTTTTTCTCAACTGTTACCCCAGGGAAATTTCCAACTCGTTGGTTTAAACCTGTTAATGCATTGAAAAGAGATGACTTTCCAGAGTTTGGATTTCCCACCAAAACGATGCGAACTTTATCTTCAATTTTAAATTTTTCAGCTACTTGCAAGAGTTTATATTTTTTCTATCCTCATTTTCTCAGCATCAACTTTGCGAATACTGATAAAACTATCTTCAACACTTATCATTATCGGATCTCCAAATGGAGCGATTCGTTCTATGGTAATGATTTCTCCTGGAATGCAACCCATACAAAATAACTGAATAGACAATTGTTCATCATCTATGCCTTGTAATTTGGCACTTTCTCCAGTGGTACATGTAGCTAATGTGGTTAAACTCATTATTTAGAATTAATCTAAATAGCAAAAATACGAGAATTTGTATGAATTAGGAGCAAACTATCTAATTAAACATAGAGATAGTTACTTGTATTGTTATTTGTTTGGTTTTGAAAACTCCATGAGGGACAATCGCAATTCTTCTTTTTCTTTTTTCTTGGTTTTTTATAACCAGATGCACCACTAGCACAGGCCGAAAGAAAGATAGCTACGATAATAAAGAAAATAAAATCTCGAATTTTCATCACACAAAGTTAGTTAGAAAAAGGGATACGTTTCGAATATCGTTTATATATAGCAATTAACAAACTGATAGTAAGTAAATTATGATTATAAGTGGCGATTGTGTAAGATAGAATAGACTAAATACATATAAAATGCAATTTGTAATTGTCATTAATAAGAATAGCTGTGACTTTGGTTTGTCAAAATCAAAAGATGGAATCAATTTTTTGATCGTCGCAACGTTAGATAATTACGTTTTTTATTCAGCATTTAAAGTTGCTAAACTTGCCAGTTAACGAAGCGGCTTACGTTAGTTTAGATAACTTGTATTTTAGCTCAAAGACCTTAGTCGATTTTGCAGAAACTTTTTTTTCGAATGGCGGTAAATACCTTCATATAGATGAGGTTCAAAAATATCCTAATTGGTCTATAGAGGTTAAAAACACATATGGTAATTTACCTGAATTAAAGCATAGTGTTTCGGGTTCTTCTATCACAGAAATTCTAGAATAAGAGGGTAATTTAAGTAGGCGAGCAATTTTTTTGAAATGAATGGGCTTTATTTTAGAGAGTATTTGCTATTAAAAACGGGTCAAGCGCTACCTAAGGTATATAGATAAAGTGTGCTTAATTCAATTGTTGTATAGTAGCACTAAAGGAATAAGTCAATTGAATAAACCTGAAAAAATATGTTTGAAATTGGTGGGAAAGATAAAAAGTTTAAGCAAGTCCAAGTCTTAATAAAATGCTTATGTTGTTTCAGATGACGTGGAGTTTTCTTCAGGAAAAAGAATACCACTTTGGTTGTTTGGGATGATGTATTAAGCAGTTGTAGGCCCTTGAGGTTTCTCAAAAAATCAAAAGTGCTGTTAAATAAATAGCACCCCCAACTAACATCATCAATAAGGTATAAGGTAGAATCTCTTTTGCTTTCAGTCCTGTGATTCCCAGTAGTGGCAAAGCCCAAAACGGCTGTAACATGTTGGTGAGTTGATCTCCATAGGCTAGGGCTAAAATAGATTTAGGCAAAGAAATGCCTAAAACCTGTGAAGCTTGAACAATAATAGGCCCTTGAACTGCCCATTGCCCGCCACCGCTCGGCACAAAAATATTTACAAGACCAGCACTAATCATGGTAAAAACTGGAAAGGTAGCATCATTAGATATACTAACAAAAAATGTAGATAGCTCATCAACTAATCCTGAACTTTTCATGATTCCCATAATTCCAAAATACAGCGGGAATTGGATTAGAATGCCTGCCGCACCCGAAATTGCTTGATCAATAGCTTTTAGAAAAGAATGAAAATTTTGATGTAATAAGATTCCCAAACCAAATAATAAAAAATTGAGATAATTGGGTGTGATAAACCCTAGCTTACTGGGTTCTTTTTCTAAAGTAATTTTATAAAAAGCAAAAGCTAGAATAATTGCTGCAAAGCCGTAAGCCATGAATTTTGAATAATCTAATTTTTCTGCTCCGCTATGTTTGGTTGACGCTTTTTCTTCTTGCTTGCTGTTTATTTGTATCGTTGGAACTTTTGTGTTAGACTCATTTTTTCCGAGGAGGTATAAAAAGCAAGGTAAAATAATTAAAACTGCAATAGAACTGAATAAATTCATAGGCGAGAATACAGTTTCTGAAAATGAAATTTGAACAGGTAGTTTAGAAATTTGCTCAAGGCTTAGAATACCTTGCATCATGTTTGACAAATGACCACTTTCAGCTACCTTGGTTAAGGAAGAGCCACTTATTCCACCATGCCAAACCATAAGCCCGATATATCCGGCTGCGCCAATGAGGGGATAATTAATTTTTAAATTTTGTTTAACAGCATGTTCTGCAATTTTTCTGGCGAATATGGCACCAAAAATTAATCCTAATCCCCAGTTAAAAAATGCAACGATTATGGTGAAAAAACTTACAAATAAGGCGGCTTTTGCAGTGTTGTTCGCATATTGAGTTATTTTGCTAATTCCCTTTTCTACCAGTGGGCTTAATGCCAGCACATGACCTAAAACTAAAATCAACATCATTTGCATTGCGAAAACCATTAAACCATTGTTCCATAGTCCCTCTTCCCAATACCCAACAAGTTTTATAGCATAAGCTGCATTTGAAAGTTCAGCGTTGCCTGTAAAAAAGAATGCAATTACAAAAGTGATAAAGGTTAATATGACCGCTATAGTAAAAGGGGTAGGCAATAAAAACTGAAAAATTTTAGCGTACTTATCTGCGAATTTCATTGTGGATATTTCTAGGAATAAAAATAGTTGAAATGCTTGTGAATTTATAATTTTAAACAATTCATAAATATAGAGATAGAAAATGGAAGTAAAGAAACGCATAGCTGAGTTGATAGAAGCATTGAGGAAGCATAATTACCTCTATTACAATGAGGATGCGCCAACAATTAGCGATTTCGAATTTGATATGTTAATGAAAGAATTGCAAGAACTGGAGGAGAAATTTCCTGAATTTGCAGATGAAAATTCTCCAAGTAAAAGGGTAGGAGGAGAAATCACGAAGAAATTTGAAACCATAGAGCATAAATATCCGATGCTTTCTTTATCGAATAGTTATAACCGTACAGAATTGACGGAGTTTGATGAACGAGTTCAGAAATTATTAGGAAAAGCAGTTGACTATACTTGCGAGTTAAAATATGATGGAGTAGCGATTGGAATCTCATATAAAAATGGAAAAATTGAAAGAGCTTTAACTCGTGGAGATGGAAGTAAAGGTGATGACATAACAACGAATGTTAAAACTATACGCTCAATTCCTTTAGTATTAAATGGCAATTACCCCGACGAATTTGAAATTCGAGGTGAGATATTCTACCCTTTATCTGTTTTTAAAAAATTGAATGAAGCAAGGCTTGAGTCGGGAGAAGCTGCCTTAGCAAATCCGAGAAATGCCGCTTCTGGTACATTAAAAATGCAAGATTCTGCTGTAGTTGCAGAACGTAAGCTCGACTGTTATTTATACTATGTTTTAGGAGAAAATCTCCCTTATAAAGGTCATTTAGAGAATGTTCAAGAATCTTTAAAATGGGGGTTTAAAGCACCTACAGTTCAGAAAAATCTAATTCGAAAATGCAAAAATATTGATCAGATTTTCGAATTTATAGATTATTGGGAGGTGCATAGGCATGAGCTTGATTTTGAAATAGATGGAATCGTAATCAAAGTAAACGATTATGATGCGCAAGAAGAATTAGGCTTTACGGCCAAAAGCCCGCGTTGGGCAATTGCCTATAAATACCAAACCGAGCAAGCAGAAACGAGGTTAAATGAGATTAGCTATCAAGTAGGAAGAACAGGAGCGATTACTCCAGTAGCAAACCTTGAACCTGTATTGTTGGCTGGCACTACTGTAAAAAGGGCTTCCTTACATAATGCTGATCAAATTGAAAAACTCGACATTCGAGAAGGGGATTTGGTACAAGTAGAAAAAGGAGGTGAAATAATCCCCAAAGTTGTTGGCGTAAATTTAGCGGAAAGGCCCGCAGACTCGACGCCGACGATTTACAGAACCACTTGCCCAGAATGTGAAACTGAGTTGGTTCGAATAGAAGGCGAGGCGCAACATTACTGCCCTAACGTATGGGCTTGTCCTCCACAAATAAAAGCTAGAATGGCGCATTTTATCTCTCGAAAAGCAATGGATATTGACGGTTTGGGTGAAGAAACCATTGAGCAATTATTTGATGCAGGCTTAGTGAAAAATGTAAGCGATTTATATCGACTTAAAAAAGATGAATTGTTACTATTAGATCGAATGGCCGAAAAGTCTGTTACTAATTTGCTGGAAGGACTAGAAAAGTCTAAACAAGTCCCTTTTCAACGTTTGCTATTCGGAATAGGAATACGCTATGTTGGTGAGACAGTGGCTAAAAAATTGGCCAAGCATTTTAAAAATATAGAAGCTATAATGCAAGCAACATTCGAAGAACTTATTGCCGTAGATGAAATTGGGGATAAGATAGCCGAAAGTATTATTCTCTTTTTTGAAGAAGAACGCAATCTAAAATTGATTGAGGAGTTGAAGGAATCTGGGTTGAAAATGGAAATGGAGGAAATGGAAGATACTTCTATATCAAATGTGCTAGAAGGTAAAACTTTTGTTGTTTCTGGAGTTTTTACACTATTTTCTCGTGATGAATTAAAAAAGGCAATTGAAGATAATGGGGGTAAAAATGTGGGTTCTATTTCTAGTAAAACAAATTATTTGATAGCGGGCGACAAGATGGGGCCTGCCAAAAAGGAAAAAGCTGAGAAACTTGGGGTTCAGATTATTTCAGAAGAAGAATTTATAAAAATGACTAAAGCTTAATGTGGAATGTGCTTGAACTCAAAATCAGCTTCTCAATTTTAAAAACCGACACCGAAGGTATCAAACATTTATAAACGGAATAAGCCTTGATTATATCTGCGACCCCGAAAGGGGTCGAACACTGCTAGTTTGCATATAATTATAAATCTGAAATCTCTCCGAGATTAATGGTTTGCTTAATATTAGAATAAAAGCTTTGTTGTAAAACACAAATTACTTAAACAGCGAATCAAACCGACACCGAAGGTATCAACATTTATAAATGGAATAAGCCTAGCGTATATCTGCGACCCCGAATGGGGTCGAACACTGCTAGTTTACATATAATTATAAATCTGAAATCTCTCCGAGATTAATGGTTTGCTTAATATTAGAATAAAAGCTTTGTTGTAAAACACAAATTACTTAAACAGCGAATCAAACCGATACCGAAGGTATCAACATATATAAACGGAATAAGCCTAGAATACAACTGCGACCCCGAAGGGGTCGAACACTGCTAGTTTACATATAATTGTAAATCTGAAATCTCTTCGAGATTAATGATTTACTTTTTTTTAGAGTAAAAGCTAGTTGTAAAACACAAATTACTTAAACAGCGAACCAAAGCGATACCGAAGGTATCAAACATTTATAAATGGAATAAGCCTAGCGTATATCTGCGACCCTGAAGGGGTCGAACACTGCTAGTTTGCATATAATTATAAATCTGAAATCTCTTCGAGATTAATGGTTTGCTTAATATTAGAATAAAATCTTAGTTGTAAAACACAAATTACTTAAACAGCGAACCAAACCGATACCGAAGGTATCAAACATTTATAAATGGAATAAGCCTAGCGTATATCTGCGACCCCGAATGGGTCGAACATTTTATATAGATAAACCTAAAGTTGTCCAAGGCTTAAAAATCAAAATTAAAACTACTCTAGAACTAAGGGTATAAAGGTTAATTTTGTGTCAATGGAAAATGTAGTCAAAAAAAATATTCGAGATTTTAGCTTAGAAGAATTGAAAGTCATTTTTGTTGAGCATGGCGAAAAAGCATTTCGTGCCAAGCAGTTATATGAATGGCTTTGGAAAAAATCAGCTAGGAGTTTTGACGTAATGACCAATTTATCGATTCAAACTAGAGAATTTTTAAACAGTCATTTTGAATTGCCCGCCGTGTCCATAGCTGAAGAACAAATCAGCGAGGATAAGACAATTAAAAATGCTTTTAAATTAGCAGATGGTAGAATAACAGAGGGGGTGCTCATTCCTTCAACAAAGCGAATGACGGCTTGTATTTCCTCGCAAGTGGGTTGTAGTTTAACCTGTAAATTTTGTGGAACTGGGCGCTTGAAGCTTATGCGAAATATCAAATTTGATGAAATATATGATCAAGTTGCCATCATTAAAGAACAAGCAGAAAAGTATTATCAAAGACCCTTGTCGAATATAGTTTATATGGGAATGGGTGAACCCTTGTTGAATTACAGTCAGGTTTTAAAATCCATAGAAATGATTTGTGGAGAAGATGGCTTGGGCATGTCACCAAAAAGGATAACGGTTTCTACGGCTGGCATTGCTAAAATGATTAAAAAGCTAGGCGACGATGAGGTGAAGTTTAATCTTGCGCTTTCACTTCATGCGGCTAATGATGAGAAACGAAGTAAAATCATGCCGATTAACGATCAAAATAATTTAGAGATTTTGGCTGAGGCATTGCGTTATTTTTATGAGAAAACTGGAAGTCGGGTTACATTTGAATACATTATTTTTAAAGATTTCAACGATCAAATTGAAGACGCTAGAGAGTTAGCTGAATTTTGTAAAAACGTGCCATGCAAAATAAACATCATTGAGTACAATCCAATTGATAATGGAGAGTTTCAGCAAGCAGATGTTCTTAAAGTAGATGATTTTGCAGCTTATTTAGAAAGTAAAAATCTGGTGGTTAATATTCGCAGAAGCCGAGGAAAAGATATAGATGCTGCCTGTGGACAATTAGCCAATAAAAATGGAGCAATTTTGGCCGATTAGTCTTTTTTCAATTAGAATTTTAATGCTCAAAAATTAGCTTTATCATTGTAAATTGTTCAATTACAAAAAACAGACTATCGCATAATTTTAAGTTAAATTTGTCAACCACATGCAGATTACGTTAAAACAAATACAGTCTCCAATAAAAGTTGAAATGCAAGCTTTTGAAAAGCATTTTAGATCTTCAATGGAGAGTTCTGTGCCATTGTTAAACAAAATCATGCATTATATTGTAAAGCGAAAAGGAAAGCAAATGCGTCCGATGTTTGTTTTTCTTTCTTCTAAAATGTTTGGAGAAACAACGGAGTCAACTTACACCGCAGCTTCCTTAATAGAATTATTGCACACCGCTACTCTTGTGCATGATGATGTTGTTGATGAAGCATATAAGCGAAGAGGTTTTTTTAGCATAAATGCCTTATGGAAAAATAAGATTGCTGTATTAGTTGGAGATTATTTGCTTTCTAGAGGCTTGTTGCTGTCGGTAGAAAACAATGAATTTGAGTTGCTTAGAATTGTTAGCCAGTCAGTAAAGTTGATGAGCGAAGGAGAATTGTTGCAAATAGAAAAAGCAAGAAAACTAGACATCGAGGAAGCTGTTTATTTCGATATAATAACTAAAAAAACGGCAACACTTATAGCTTCTTGTTGTGCTACAGGAGCTGAGTCGGCCAAACAACCCAAAGAAATTGTGGAGCAAATGAGAGCCTTCGGCGAAACGGTTGGAGTTTGCTTTCAAATTAAAGATGATTTATTTGATTACGGTAGTGGAGATGATATTGGCAAACCTGCGGGAATTGACATTAAAGAAAAAAAGATGACGCTTCCTTTGATTCATGCCCTATCAAAAACCTCAAAAAAAGAAAGAAAAAGAGTTATAAGGTTAGTGAAAACAGATAAGATTAGCAATAAGCAAGTTCAGGAAGTAATTGATTTTGTGGTACAAAATGGAGGTATAACCTATGCCACAGAAAAAATGTATCAATACAGAGATCAAGCTTTAAAAATTTTAGAAAAATTTCCTGAAAATGAAGCCAGAAATTCGTTAAGAGATTTAGTTTTGTTTACTACAGAAAGAAAAAAGTAGAATGATGAAATATTTATTAAGTATAATAATTTTTGTTCTTTTTTCATGTCAGTCAAAAGAACAAACTGTTGAAAATCAATTACCTGAAAGAAATATTGAGCAGGTTGTAGAATATTACGACAATGGGCTTAAAAAGATGGAAGGGGAATTACTTAATGGGCAAAGGCATGGAAAATGGTTCGCTTATTATGAGAATGGAATGAAATGGAGTGAGGGTAATTTTAACAAAGGATTACGAGTGGGGCTAGGCATAGTGTATTATGAAAATGGGAAAAAGAAGCTAGAAGGCCTTTATGATCAAGATAAAAAAGTAGGAATTTGGAAAGTTTGGGAAGATGATGGAACTTTAGTACAAGAGATCGACATGGATAATCCAATTAACGCATCAGATTCTTTAAGGCTTGAAGCAAAATAAATGCAATATTTCGGGCTATATTTCCCAATGATTTCTTTGTATTTTCGTAATAAATAATTAGCAATTGATTCCAAAGGAAACAGTAGATCAGATAATTGAAACAGCTCGTGTTGAAGAGGTTGTTGGAGATTATGTGAATTTGAAGAAACGAGGAGCAAACTTATTGGGTTTATGTCCTTTTCACAATGAAAAAACACCTTCTTTTACTGTATCACCCGCAAAGGGAATTTACAAGTGTTTTGGTTGCGGAAAAGCTGGGGGTTCTGTTAATTTTATCATGGATCATGAACACTTTACTTATCCTGAGGCGCTCAAGTTTTTAGCTAATAAATACAATATTGAATTAGAAGAGGAAGAGTTAACCGCAGATCAAATACAGCAAGCCAATGAAAAGGAAAGCTTGTTTATTATTTCGCAATTTGCCAGTGAATTTTTTCAAGATCAATTAATAAATACCGACCAAGGAAAAGCAATAGGCTTAAGTTATTTTAAAGAAAGAGGTTTTCGGGAAGATATCATTGAAAAATTTAAGTTGGGATATAGTCCAGATGAGTGGGATGCTTTTACAAAAACTGCCTTAGCTAAAGGATATAGATTAGATTATTTAGAAAAGACAGGACTAAGCATTGTAAAAGGTGAAAAGCATTTTGACCGATTTAAGGGTCGGGTGATTTTTCCCATTCAAAATATTTCTGGGCGAGTTATTGGTTTTGGTGGTAGAACATTATTGGCTGATAAAAAAACGGCTAAATATTTAAACTCACCAGAATCTGAAATCTACCATAAAAGCAATGTACTTTATGGTTTAAATCATGCAAAGAAGAGAATTATAGAGCAAGATGTGTGTTTCTTGGTTGAAGGATACACAGATGTTATTTCATTTCACCAAAGTGGAGTTGAAAATGTAGTGTCTTCTTCAGGAACCTCACTTACAGTTGAGCAAATAAGATTAATTAAACGATACAGCCAAAACATTACTATTCTTTTTGATGGAGATGCTGCAGGTATAAAAGCAGCATTCAGAGGGATAGATATGATTTTAGAAGAAGGGATGAATGTAAAAGTTTTAGCTTTTCCTGACGGAGAAGACCCAGATTCTTATGCAAAAAAGCACAGCACATCAGAATTAATAGAGTTTTTAAGTTCAAATGCTTTTGATTTTATTCGCTTTAAGACCAATTTGCTACTAGAAGAAACTGGCGACGATCCCATAAAAAGAGCAGGGTTAATAAAAGAAATTGTTGGAAGCATTGCTTTAATTCCCGACCCCATAGCTCGTTCGGTTTATTTGCAAGAGTGTAGTAATTTATTGAAAATTGACGAGCAAGCCTTATTAAGCGAGCTGAATAAGGTAAGAAGAGACAAGCTTTCTAAAAAAGCTCAAAAGTCTAATTTTCATTCAGAAATTCCTTTGCCTTCAGAGGAGTTTGCCCCTATTGAAGAGGAAGAGAATAAAATTAATAAGCAAAAGTTTTCGCCAACTGAGTTTCAAGAAAAAGACATAATTCGCACTTTAATAAAATTCGGAAATCATACAATAACCATCACAGTTGACGATACTTTACCAAAAGAACAGCAGGAATTCCTCGAAGTGCAAATTGCCGAATACATTGTACATGAGGTAGAAAAAGACGGTTTAGACTTTACATTAGCTTTGATGCAAAAAATTTATGATATATTTAAAGTTGCAGTAGAGAAAGAGCAGGTTGTAGAAGAAAGAGGATTGATTTCTCATACAGACAAGCAAATTAGTGAGTTTGTGATAGAATCTTTAATGGAAAAATATTCACTAAGTGTGAATTGGGTTGAAAAGCACAACATTCTGACCATTCATGAAGAAGATATTTTAGATAAAAGCATACATAAAGGGATTTGCTCTTGGCGGCTAAATAAGGTTCAGTTAATGATAGAAGAAAGGCAGATAAAATTAAAAGAGAATCCCGAGGAATATGAGACGATATTGCTAGAAATAAATAGATTATTAGAAGCAAAAAAAGCACTGGCATTAGAATTAGGTAGAATAGTTTTAAATTAATATGGAAGAAGCGACAAGTATTTGGGATAACATCCGCACTGGGTTAGAATTTAAACTAATCGATATAGGAGGGCATTCGATTTCGATGTATAATGTAGTTGTTGTTTTATGCCTTTTCATCGTTTTAAAAATTTTAGTGAAGTCTTTCGAAAAAATAGTAAGGCATAAGATTTCAGAAAATTCTTTAACTGATAATGGCAAAGCCCATGCAATAGTTCAGATTGGCAAATACATCATTTATGTTATTGGATTTGTATTAGCGATAGAGGCATTTGGGTTTAATACAACCACTTTAATAATTAGTTCTTCAGCTTTGTTTGTTGGGCTTGGGTTTGGCTTGCAAGAAGCTTTTAGGGATTTAATTTCCGGAATAATTTTATTGTTTGAAGGAGATGTTTTAATCGGAGACGTTATAGAAATGGATAATGGCATTGTGGGAGTTGTGAAAAAAATAAACTTGAGAACATCTATGTTAAGAACAAGAGATGGAATAACGATGATAGTGCCTAATTCTCAGTTGATTAACGATAGGGTTATTAATTGGAGCAACAGCAATAAATTAACGCGGTTTAATGTTAAAGTTGGTGTGGCTTATGGCTCAGATGTCGAATTAGTTAAAAAATTACTATTAGAATCAGCCGAAGAGTTGGACACAGTTTCCGAACAAATAAAACCCTTTGTACGCTTCATAGATTTTGGTGAATCGTCTTTAGATTTTGAAATTTATTTTTGGACAGAAGAAGTATGGAGGATAGAAAACTCCAAGAGTGAATTAAGGTTCTCAATTGACAGAAAATTTAGAGAAAACAACATTTCCATTCCTTTCCCTCAACGAGATTTACATTTTAAATCAAAAGATTTTCCAATAAACGATTAGCAAGATGCAATTGAGTCACATGTTCAGTTCTAAAGCAATTAAATTGCGACTACGCAATAATCTTCGTCGTTTTTTATTGTGGCGCCATAAACACATGAGCGAGCGGCAGTTTGTTTTGCTTTTAAGCATACTCGTTGGTTTTATGTCAGGCTTGGTAGTAGTTACCTTAAAAAACATGGTTCATTTTATTCAACACTTGTTGAAGTCTGACTTTGTTAAAGATTACGAGAACTATTTATACTTTGTCTATCCTGGAGTGGGCTTGTTTTTAACTGTGCTTATAGTAAAGTTTGTTATTAAGCATCGAGTTGGACACGGAATTCCAGCAACCTTGTTTGCCATATCAAAAAAGCGCTCCAAAATGCCAAAACGAAGTATGTATAGCTCAATTATAACGAGTATGATTACAGTTGGGTTTGGTGGTTCGGTTGGGTTAGAAGGCCCAACAGTTGGAACAAGTAGTGCAATTGGTTCAAATATAGCCCGCCTTGGAAGAGTAAATTACAAACTAACAACTCTAATGCTTGGCTGTGGAGCTTCTGGGGCTATGGCAGGAGTATTTAATGCTCCAATTGCCGCTATCGTTTTTGCTTTAGAAGTAATAATGTTAGACTTAACAGCTGCCTCGCTAATTCCACTATTATTAGCTTCAGTATCTGCAGCACTAACATCTACTTTTATTTTAGGTGACGAGGTTTTGTTTGATATCAAAGTAGTGGAAGCATTTACTTTTGGAGACATTCCTTTCTATATTTTACTTGGAGTTTTAACGGGCTTGGTTTCAGTCTATTTTTCAAAAGTCTTTTGGTTTATTGAAGATAAGTTCGAAGAAGTAAAAAGCATTTATACAAGAGCTTTAGTGGGCTCAATTATGCTTGGTGTTATCATTTTCTTTATTCCTCCATTGTATGGAGAAGGATTTGCCACCATAAAAAGCTTGTTAAATGGCAATGAAGTTTCGCTATTAGAAGGAAGCTTCTTTTATGAATACAGAGAGTCAACTTTTATCATTTTAGGCCTTTTGGCGGCCATGATTTTTATGAAAGCCATCGCTACTTCTGTAACTTTCGGAGCAGGTGGAGTTGGTGGTGTCTTTGCACCTTCCTTGTTTATTGGCTCTACGGTAGGATTTGTTTTTGCAAAAGCCATGAATGTATTTGAGTTTGTTGGTTTGTCTGAGCGCAATTTTACACTTGTAGGTATGGCAGGTGTAATTGCCGGAGTGATTCACGCTCCACTTACGGCACTTTTTTTAATCGCAGAAATAACAGGTGGTTACGAATTGATAATGCCGCTGATGATTACAGCTGCTATTTCGTTTATGACATCTAAATTTTTTATAAAACATTCGCTTTATACCATGTTGTTGGCAAGAAAAGGTGAATTAATTACGCACAATAAAGATAAGGCAGTACTTACTTTAATGAGCCTTAAAACCGAAGTTGAAAATGACTTTTTGTGCATACAGCCCGAGGATTCATTAAGAGAACTAGTGAAAGTTGTTTCAAAATCGAACAGAAATATTTTTCCTGTAACTAACTCTAATAATGAATTACAGGGCATTGTTTTGCTAGACGACATCCGTCAAATTATGTTTGAACCTAAACAATATGATAAAGTGTTGGTTTCAGAACTAATGAGTAGTTTTCCAGCTAGTATTTCTTCAGATGATTCTATGGATATGGTGATGCAAAAATTTAATAAAACTGGTGCTTGGAACTTACCTGTAATTGATCAAGGACAATACATAGGATTTGTTTCTAAATCAAAACTTTTTAATGCTTATCGCAAAGTGTTACAAGACTTCTCTGACGAATAAAAAATAAAAATTATAACAATGAAAATTTTACTAATCGCATTATCTCTTTTTACTACTACAGCATTTTCTCAAACAGTTTATCTGAAAGGAGCACCTGAAAATCTTGAGAGCAATAAACTCATTATTTTAAAACATGAGCCAGTTAAAATTACAGTTGACCCTAAAAATAGCAAGGAAGACAAATACATCTTTCACCGGCAAAACAATCACAATAAAGTCATTAAAGAGTCAAATAAGAAATTAACTGTTGAGGCAATGAAGTATCCTTATCAGTATGCTCTTGCTACTCAATCAACTTATAAAAGCTTAGCTAAAGCTGGTTATAAATATGCCTTAATTAGCGAAGTGTATAAAAACAACTACCTTAAAAAGCATCCTGATGAAGATGTGTTAATTGTTTTCGAATACTTTATTTATGACTTGAATGCTGATTTAGCATACAAAGTTTTTGAGCTTGATGAAATGAAGGTCTATGATTCCAAGCTGTTAATTAAAAAATTAAGAAAGGCAATAGATAAGTAAGAGGTATAAAAACTTTCTTAATCTGTACTTTATCTTAGATACTAAGGTTATCTTTATCAAATCCAGTAAAAAATACATCATGAATCAAAAAATAGCATCACTTAGAAAATTAGAGCAAGAAGGTGTAAATATTCATCGTTTACCTTTTTCTATTCGAATATTATTAGAAAACGTTTTGCGCAATCAAGATGATTTTGCGATAACTGAAGAGCATCTAAACACGTTAAAGCATTGGAAATCTAAAGGACAAAACAAAGAAATTCCTTTTAAGCCCGCTCGAATTTTGATGCAAGATTTTACAGGAGTTCCATCTGTAGTTGACATAGCTTCTTTACGTTCCGAAGTTGTTCGAAAGGGAGGAGATGGGAGTAAGATAAACCCAAAAATCCCAGTAGATTTAATTATAGATCATTCGGTTCAAGTAGATTATTACGGAACAGATTATTCACTTCAAAAAAATGTTGAAAAGGAGTATGAACGAAATAGTGAACGCTATAATTTACTAAAATGGGGGCAAAAAGGATTAGATAATTTCACCGTAGTTCCTCCAGGCATGGGCATTTGCCATCAAGTTAACTTAGAATACTTAGCGAAAGGAGTAATTGAAAGAGATGGCTGGATATTTCCTGACAGTTTAGTAGGATTAGATTCTCACACTCCAATGGTTAATGGAATTGGTGTTGTAGGCTGGGGCGTAGGTGGTATTGAAGCTGAGGCAGCCATGTTGGGTCAACCCATTTATTTTGCCTGTCCAGAGGTTGTAGGGTTAAAACTTAGTGGTAAAATACCAAAAGGATGTACGGCTACAGATATGGTGTTAACCATCACTCAATTACTGCGCAATGTTGGAGTGGTAGGAAAATTTGTTGAAGTATTTGGCGATGCACTTAATCATTTAACTGTTACCGATCGTGCCACTATTTCCAACATGTCACCAGAATTTGGTTGCACGGTAACTTATTTTCCAATTGACGAGCAAACATTGGACTATATGAAAAAAACCAATCGATCGGAAGCTCATCGAAATATGGTGAAAACATATTGTGAAGAGAATTTATTGTGGCGAACTGGTAAAGAAGAAATTGAATATTCTGAGGTGGTAGAACTGGATTTAAACTCTTTAAGACCTACCGTTTCAGGACCAAAAAGACCTCAAGATAAAATATTTGCAGAAGATTTAGATAAAAAGTTTGCAGAACTATTAAAAAAAGAGTTCAGTAGAGAATATGTATCGATAGAAAAACGATATGTAAATCGTTGGATGGAAGAAGGTGGTTCAGGAACCCAATATGTTAAAGTAGATACACGTAACTCACCAGGAGTTTCCGTTGAAACTAAAAATGGCTTAAGAACGGTCAACATTAAATTAAAGAATTCAGAATACCGCTTAAGTGATGGAAGCATTGTGATTGCCGCAATTACATCTTGCACCAATACTTCAAATCCAACTGTAATGGTAGGAGCGGGCTTAGTGGCTCGTAAAGCACTAGCAAGGGGTTTAAGAACAAAAAGCTGGGTGAAAACAAGTTTGGCGCCTGGCTCTAAAGTAGTTACAAATTACTTAAATCGCTCAGGCCTTTCAGAAGATTTAGATGCCTTGCGTTTTCATACCGTAGGTTATGGATGTACTTCATGTATAGGAAACAGTGGACCATTGCCACCACATATAGCAGATGCAGTAGTTGATAATGATTTGGTGGTTGCGTCTGTGCTTTCTGGTAATCGAAACTTTGAAGCCAGAGTACATTCTCAGGTGAAGATGAACTTCTTGATGTCGCCTATGCTTGTGGTTGCTTATGCATTGGTGGGAAGAGTTGACATAGACATTATAAACGACCCATTGGGTTTTGATCCTAATGGATTGCCCGTGTATTTGAAAGACATTTGGCCAAGCCAAGAAGAAATCAATAAAACCATAGAAGATTGCATGACGGTTGAAGATTTCAAAGAAGTTTATAAAACTATTTTTGATGGAGAAGAGCAATGGCAAAAATTGCAAATTGCTGAAGGCACAGATTATGCTTGGGGCGATGATTCAACTTACATCAAAGAAGCGCCATTTTTTAAAGATTTGAGTGAAAAGCCTGAAGCTTTAAAAGACATACACGATGCTAGAGTTTTGCTTTATCTTGGCGACTCTGTAACCACAGATCACATTTCACCAGCTGGTGCATTTAGTGAAGATTCCGCTCCAGGAAAATACTTAATTGACAAAGGAGTGAAAAAAGGAAGTTTCAACTCTTACGGATCTAGAAGAGGAAACCACGAAGTGATGATGCGTGGAACTTTTGCCAATGTTCGGATTAAAAACAAGATTACCGAAAAAGAAGGTGGATTTTCTACTTATTTCCCCAAGAATGAAACACTTAGTGTGTTTGAAACAGCAATGAAATACCAGCAAGATGAAACTCCTTTAATTGTCATTGCAGGAAAAGAATACGGCAGTGGTTCTTCCAGAGATTGGGCAGCGAAAGGAACTTCTTTGTTGGGAGTAAAAGTAGTGTTAACAGAAAGTTTTGAACGAATTCACCGCAGTAACCTCATGCAAATGGGTGTATTGCCATTAGAGTTTATGAATGGAGAAAATGCTGAAAGCCTTGGTATAAAAGGAGATGAAAGTTTTAGTTTTATTGGTATTGAAGATATTCAACCAGGTTCTATAATAAAGGTAATGGCTAAAAATTCTTCAGGTGATAAAATAGCATTTAATGCAAAAGCAAGGTTAGATTCTGAAATTGAAGTCGTTTATTATAAAAACGGTGGAATTTTACAGTATATCTTAAGGGACTTTCTAAAACAGAAATAATTGCTTTTAGGTATTAAAACGATTCACAATCAAATAAGTCGGTTGATTTAAAACTGATTTTCTTGCTAAAAACGCAGTGAGTAATGCTGTAATTTAAAAAATCAGAATACAATGAATGATTCAAAGTTTAACATTGCAGTTTTAATTGACGGTGATAATGCTCAGGCAAAATTAATTAAGGAGCTTTTAGCGGAAGTTTCTAAATATGGGAAAGCTACGATAAGAAGAATTTATGGAGATTGGACCATTCCGCAAATGAATAGTTGGAAAGAAGTTATCAATCAGCATTCCATTAATCCAATTCAAAAATTTTCTTACACAACTGGCAAAAACTCTACTGATAGCGCATTAATTATTGACGCAATGGACATTCTGCACAGCAAGAGTGTTGATGGCTTTTGCATAGTTTCAAGCGATAGTGACTATACAGGGCTTGCCAAAAGAATACGAGAAGAAGGACTTTTTGTAATGGGAATCGGTAGAAAAATGACCCCAGTTGCATTTGTGAATTCTTGTGAGATTTTTACATTTAGCGAAAATTTATTGCCCGATCTTGAGCTTACAGAGGATAATACGGATACAAATATAGACTCAAATGAAAAAACTAGTGTAAAGAAAACAAGCGCGATTGCGAATGAGAAAACTGAAAGAAAACCCAAAAAGCCCAAGCTTGATATTAGCATTATAGACAAAGCTTTTGAAATTTCAATCAATAATGAAGAAGAAGAAGCATACATCGCAAAAGTTGGTTTATCACTTCGAAAAATTGACCCGAGTTTTGATTCAAGAACCTACGGATTTAAGACACTGACACAGCTTTTTGAAAGCTTGGGAAAATACACCATTATAAAAAATGAGGTTAATGGCTTAAATCATCCACTAGTTAAACTAAAATAATACAAACTGGTTTTACGATTTGAACTATCTATTATTATTCCGGTAAAAAGGAAATCAAATCATTATCTTTCGACTCGAATTTAAGCTTCAATTAAAAAGACCTAAACTTTATACTTAGCAACAAACAGATAAAAATTAGATTGAATTTGCAATAGAACCCAATTATATTTGCAAAATTACATTTTTGATTTGTTTCATGATTTTGTTTAAATGAAGTATAAAGCGCTTTAACCTTTGTACTAAGCGTTGAATAATAGGGATAATCAAGATGAACAATAAATTTTAAAACACTAAATAAGCGAATGCATTTACCATTATTACAAGACATACTCATCCTTTTAGGTTTTTCAGTTGTAATCGTTTTTGTGCTGCAAAAACTCAAACTTCCTTCTATTATTGGTTTTCTTCTAACTGGAGTTATTATCGGCCCTTATGGGCTTAGTCTTATAAATGAAGTAGAACAAGTTGAGATCTTATCAGAAATTGGGGTGATTTTACTGCTTTTTGTCATTGGTATGGAGATGTCTATAAAGCAATTAATTTCTATACGCAAGACAGTATTTGTTGGAGGGGCATTCCAAGTTGGAGTAACAGTAGCAGTTTCAGCATTGACCTATTACCTCATGGGATATTCATGGAGTGAGGCAGTGTTTGTTGGGTTTCTATTTTCATTGTCAAGCACTGCTATCGTTTTAAAAACCTTACAAGATAGACAAGAGATTTCCGCACCACATGCCAGAAATGCTTTGGCAATTTTAATTTTTCAAGACATTATTGTAGTGCCGATGATGCTCATTACACCAATGATAGCAGGGGAATCTAACAATCTTGGAATGAGTATTTTGTCTTTAATTGTTAAAACGGTTATAGTGCTAGCCATCACCTTTGTAAGTGCAAGGTATATCGTGCCGCGTTTAATGCATGCCGTAGCAAAAACAAATAGTAAAGAGCTTTTTTTATTGGTAACCATTACCCTTTGTTTTGCAATTGCATTTTTGACTTCCGAAGCAGGCTTGTCATTAGCATTGGGGGCTTTTATTGCAGGGTTAATTGTTTCTGAGTCAGAATATAGTCATCAGGCTACAAGTATTATTCTACCTTTTCGCGAGCTTTTTACTAGTTTCTTTTTCGTTTCAGTGGGCATGTTGCTCGATTTGAGTTTCTTTATAGATAATATACCTGTTATTTCACTTTTGCTTTTGGTTGTGTTTGTTGTAAAATCTGCAATAGCAGCGGCGGCAGTGGCCATTTTAAAGTATCCCACTCGAACGGTATTGTTGACAGGTTTCTCACTGTTTCAAATTGGAGAATTTGCATTTATACTTTCAAAAGTTGGGATAGAATACGAATTATTAACCGCCGAAACCAATCAATATTTCTTGTCTGTTTCTATCGTTTCTATGATTTTAACACCTTTTGTCATCATTTTTTCAGAGCATATTGCAGATCGGTTTATTGGAGTGACAAAGAAACTAGGGCTCGACAGCACATTGGTTTCCAAAAAAGATAAAGCAGAAATAGTCAATCATGACTTGGAAAATCATTTAGTAATTATAGGTTATGGAATCAATGGAAATAACTTAGCTAGAGCAGCTGCGGCAAGTAATATTCCGTATGTCGTAATTGAGATGAACGCGGAAACAGTAAAGTTAGAAAAAGCAAAAGGAGTACCTATAATTTTTGGTGATGCTACTCAAGATCATATACTTGAAACGGTAAGTCTTTCTAATGCAAGAGCTGCGGTTATCGCTATTTCTGACAATTATGCCACCAGAAGCATAATTAAAAATATTCGTTCACATTCTGATTCCCTTTATTTGGTGGTAAGAACTCGATACGTTAAGGAAACTTCCGAATTGATTGCATTAGGTGCCGATGAGGTAATTCCAGAAGAGTTTGAAACCTCTTTACAAATTTTTACCCGAGTGCTTCAAAATTTCCTTGTTCCAGAAGACGATATAGAGGACTTAATAGAAAAAGTTAGGGCAGATAATTATCAATTATTCAAAGGCGATTTTAAACGTCCTACAACCTATCGACCAAGCGACTTAGTTGATTTTAACATCACTTGTTTGCGGATGCTTGCAGACAGCAATCAATTTCTTGGAAAACCATTAAATGAATTGAACCTACGAGCTGATTATGGCATAAACATTTTGGGCATAAAGCGAAAAGAGGAAATGCTAGAAAGTGTGCAGCCCGATGAAATCATTAAACAAGGCGATATTCTTTATATACAAGGAAATCAAAGCAAAATTGAGCAGTTTCATAAATTGGTGAAATAATTTAAGAAATAGGATGCTGAATTTGATGTGGATAGATTAATAGGCTAGCCCTCCAAGGTTTTCACATGTCCACCTCTGGAGGAAAACCTTAGAGGTCCTTTGCTATATTTTAATCTATTTTGCTACATTTAGCATACATGGAATCAGACAAGTTTTATCACATTTATACCAATTAATAATACAATGAGGGGCTAGCCGAAATTGGGCTGCAAATTTGTTCATTTTGGTATGAAGCATTAAAAATCCGATAGATACCTTATATTTGAAAAAAACAATAGCATCATATAGGGCGAATAAACGTACTTTTCGCTTTATTCGGGTGTTATGGGCAATTGATAAAATTTGGTAATTCTATTAATCATAAATAGCAAATAAACTCCAATGTGGGTTTTAATACATATTAAAAACATGAAACAAGACAGTACAATAGACATACTAAATCAAAAAAACAAAATTCTGACTCAAGCGATTGACTCATTACAAATTCAAAATCAACTAGATAAACTTATATATAAAATTGAGAATCAAAATACCATCATATCTGAAGTAAATTCATTTTACGATTCTGCCTGGTTAAAGCTCATTTTTGTTATCACCTTACTCGGAATAATAGTTCCAATAGTCGTTCAATATTTTCAAAGGAAAGACCTAAAAGAATTAACAGATGGTATTAAAGATAAGTTTGATTCTAAACTTAATAATTTAAAAGAGACCAATGATTTAAAAGTTGATTTGTTGATTCAGAAATACGAGGATAGGATTGAGAGACTAGAAAATAAAAACGAAAAAGCATTAGTTGAATTAGATGCAAATACCTACTATTTGCAAGGCAGGGCTCTATTTATCGAAAAGAATTTTATGGGTAGTATTGGTAGTAGTCTTAAATCTGCTCTACTCCTTAAACAGTGTGACAGAACTGACAGAATAGTCCCAATTTTAAATAATGTTTTGAGAGCATTTAAACATCTCAACCAAGCCAACTTTAACAAATTAGATGGGTACCTAAAAAATAATTCTGAAAATAAGACTTTTGAAGAAACTTTAAATGAATTAGAGAAAAATTTGAACTCTGAATCTATGATTTATATGAAGGCAAACGAATTAAGAACTATTTTCAATAAAGGGAAAAATGGGGTATAATCACTTTAAGTCACTTGCCATCTTTTAATATCTCATGAAAATTTCCAAACAGTTGTTCATTTAAGTTTTCTGCAAAACATCCAACCTTTCAACTTCGCTTTAACACTTCGACTGATAATTAAACTCAAAACTTACTTAACTATTTGACTAAATTGACTTCATCAATTTCGATTTTGAACAAACAAAATCAGCCGATTATAGATTTTCAAGTTGGCAACGTATTTGCTTCAATTACTTAACGTATGGACTGATAATCTGACACCCAATTGACGGACTGAGAACAAGGCTAATAAAAAATAACTGCCCATAACACGCTGTATAGTTCATTGTGGGTAAGGCAGTTTGGTTGGCTTCTTCCCTATTTGCAATCCCACAAAATCCGTTTGCAGTTTTGTAAAAAATGAGAAATATACAAAGCCGCTGCACGGCTTTTGTTATTTAGTAAATTGAAAGTGTTAATTTTATCTACCTTTAACTTTGTAACGCATGTATCTTAATGAACATACAGAAAATTGTTTTTCAAATAAACATTTAGTAAAAAACTGTATTTTTGATTAAATACGCGAATTATGGATTTACAAACTCGAAAACTCAATTTAATAACTTATCTAGCCCAAATTAAGGACGAGATATTTTTTGAAAAATTGGAAAATTATATCCTAAAAAGAGAGATTGAACACAATCCTGAATTAAAACCATTCACTGTCGAGGAATTAGTTAATCGAATTGAAAAATCTGAATTGGATTTCAATAATGGGAATGTAAAAAGCCAAGAAGATTTAGAGAGAATATCAGCAAATTGGTAACAATGAAAATAGTTTGGACTGATTTTGCTATCAGAAATTTAAAAGACATTTTTGATTATTATTCAATTGAAGTAAATAAAAAACTTGCTCATAAAATCAGAAAACAAATACTTAAATCCTCGAAACAATTAATAAAAAACCCGAATTCTGGTCCAGTAGAACTTAATTTAACAATTCTAAATAAAAATCACCGATACTTAATAAGTGGACATTATAAACTTATTTACAGAATTGTAGATAATGAAATTATAATTAATGATGTCTTTGACACACGACAAAATCCGACTAAAATGAATGATGAAAATCAGATTGAATAATAAAGTACTACTGCCAACAATTAGGCTCTAATGCAGTTTGCGTTTCCCGAAAAACGGGACAAGAAGGACGTAATCAATAGGGCCTGTGTTGAGCTCAGCCCCTTCGGCGCAGCTTAGGGTATCACCTTCGGCGCAGCTCAGGATAACACCCTTCGGTCTGCCTACTTTTTTTTGCTATGGGGATTTAATAGATAACGTTCGCTTTCAGATAGCTTTTTTGTGACTTTTTTTAGGAAGTATTCCCATCTTTAAATGAAAAAGCAGAACCATTGAGTTGCAGTTCTTTGTTTGTAATTCAACTGACGGCGGACAGATTGTGTTTGAGACCTAACAGGTTTTAGAAACCTGTTAGGTCTAATATGGATAGTGCAATTGGCCAGACCTCCAAGGTTTTCACTTGTCCGCCTTTGGAGGAAAACCTTGGAGGTCTTCTGCTATAATTCAATCTATTTTGTTACATTTAACATACATGGAACCAGACAGGTTATAGTGGCAGTTGGAACATTGCATGTTTATCCACCAATAATTCTAGAACAAAAATTTTTGGAATTATTAAATTCCTTAAAAACAGCTTAATTTTAAGACATGAAATCAGATATAATTAAATCACTATCCAACACATTCGAAGACCATTCACAAACGACTGAAAACGGAATTGAGTTTTGGTTTGCAAGAGACATTCAGCATTTATTGGGATATTCTGAATGGCGTAATTTCCAAAAAGTAATTGTAAAAGCCAAGACTTCTTGTGAAGCGACTGATAATTATATATCGGACCATTTTGTTGACGTCAACAAAATGGTCAAACTTGGTTCCGGAAGTGAAAGGGAGATTGAGGATATTATGTTGACAAGATACGCTTGTTATCTAATTGCTCAAAATGGAGACCCAAGAAAGGAGCCAATAGCATTTGCACAGAATTATTTTGCTGTTCAGACAAGGAAGCTTGAAGTTATTGAACAGAGAATAAAAGATTGGGAAAGGCTTCAAGCAAGACAAAAACTGACATTGTCAGAAAAGGAACTCTCCGAATTGATTTATGAAAAAACGGGAAATGATAAAAATTTTGGACTGATAAGGAGTAAAGGCGACCAAGCTCTATTTGGGAAATCTACCCAGCAAATGAAAAATTTACTAGGAGTCCCAAAAGGCAGGGCTCTAGCTGACTTTTTACCAACAATTACAATAAAAGCAAAAGATTTTGCCACAGAGATAACTGTATTTAATACAAAAGAAAAAGGCTTGCGTTCTGAAAGACAAATTTCTGCAGAACACATAACCAACAATAGAGGAGTTAGAGACATTTTATTAAAAAGAGGAATTAAACCAGAAGAACTACCCGCTGAAGAGGATATTAAAAAATTAGAAAGGCGTGTAACTTCTGAACCAAAAAAGCTTGGAAAAAACCCAGATAAATTGAAATAAAAAAACGACACCACAACAATCTTAATCGTAGCACAAGCCCAAATCTTGATAAAAACGAGAAAATTTAAGCCGTTTTAAAGGCCATTTTAATTCAGTTATAGTCTGTTTGCCTTAATTTTATCAGTTAGCCAGACCTCCAAGAGGTTATCACTTGTCCGCTTTTGGAGGAAAACCTTGGAGGTCTTCTGAAAATCAGCCAACCTAAAAACTTTAAACAAAAAAGCCCAAGGAGTTTATACTCCTTGGGCTTTTATTTATATCAAAAAATCAATTGCTATTGAATAACTAACAATGGCTTAATCTATAATCATTCCTGCACCAACTGTTTCATTGGTTGCTTCATCAATTAAAATTAAACTACCTGTAGATCTATTTCTTTTGTAATTATCAAAGAATAAAGGTTTCGTTGTCCGAATAGAAATTCGAGCAATCTCATTCATTCTTATTTGCTTGTCATCTTCAATTCGATGCAATGTTCGGATGTCAACCTTGTATCTTATTTCTTTAATCACACAACGTGCATCGCTTGAAGTGTGTTTTAAAGCATATTTTCCATTCAATTGTAGGTCTTTTTCATTCATCCAACAAATCATCAATTCGATGTCTTGAGATACTTTAGGCTGGTTGTTTACACGAACAATCATGTCTCCGCGGCTGATATCAATCTCATCTTCAAGAGTCATCGTAACCGACATGGGAGCGAATGCTTTTTCCAAAGGACCATCAAGGGTGTCGATGCTTTTAATTTTAGAAGTAAAGCCTGAAGGTAAAACAGCTACCTCATCTCCTGGTTTAAAAATACCACCGGCAATTCTACCTGCATAACCTCTATAATCATGATATTTGTCAGACTGTGGTCGAATTACATATTGCACTGGAAACCTACAATCTATTAAATTGTAATCACTTCCAATGTGGATATTTTCGAGTAAATACATCAATGTACCACCTCTATACCAGTCCATATTGTCAGATTTATTCACAACATTGTCGCCTTTAAGTGCGCTAATTGGAATAAAGTGTATGTCTTTTACATCCAACTTAGTAGCGAATGACTCAACCTCTTTTTTAATTTTACTAAAAACCTCTTCGCTATAGTCAACCAAATCCATTTTGTTGATGCAGAATACAACATGCGGAATTCCAAGCAAAGAAGCAATAAAAGTATGCCTATGAGTTTGTTCTATAATTCCTTTTCTGGCATCTATCAAAATGATAGAAAGGTTAGAAGTAGATGCTCCAGTAACCATGTTTCTGGTGTACTGAATATGACCTGGGGTATCTGCAATAATAAACTTTCGCTTTGGTGTAGCAAAATATCGGTAAGCAACATCAATCGTAATTCCTTGTTCTCTTTCAGAGCGCAAGCCATCAGTTAACAATGCTAAATTAACGTGTTCGTCTCCTTTCTTTTTGCTTGTTGCTTCTATGGCTTCATATTGGTCTTCAAAAATAGATTTTGAATCGTATAATAATCGGCCTATTAATGTGCTTTTTCCATCATCTACGCTACCAGCTGTAGAAAATCTTAAAAGCTCCATGTCTAAATATGAGTTTGTCTCCATTGTATATGTTAAATGCTCAATTAAAAATTATAAGATTGTTTAATTGATTAAAAATATCCTTGTTTTTTTCTGTCTTCCATTGCTGCTTCAGAGCGTTTATCGTCTGACCGAGTTCCTCTTTCAGTAGTTCGAGTTGCAGCAACCTCTTCTATAATTTTTTCTAAACTGTCTGCATCAGAAAAGACTGCTCCCGTGCAGGTCATGTCACCAATTGTTCTAAATCGGACTTGCATTTTTTCAACTTTTTCAGAATCTCTTCTTTCGATTACATCTGTTGCATACATGACTACCCCATCTCTGATAAAGCAATCTCTTTGATGAGAAAAGTATAATGAAGGAAGTTCAATTTTTTCAGCTAAAATATATTGCCAAACATCCATCTCTGTCCAATTGCTAATTGGGAAAACTCTAAAGTTTTCACCATAATTTTTCATGCCGTTAAAAATGTTCCACAGCTCAGGTCTTTGGTTTTTTGGATCCCATTGGCCGAATTCATCACGGTGAGAAAAAAACCTTTCTTTAGCTCTGGCCTTTTCTTCATCTCGTCTTGCTCCACCCATGGCGGCATCAAATTTATTGGTCTCAATACCTTCCAATAAGGTTACTGTCTGAAGTCCATTTCTGCTGGCACTATAGCCTTTTTCTTCTGCAACTTTTCCTTGGTCTATCGAATCTTGAACCGAAGCGACTATTAGGTTTACACCTAGTTCTTTTACAAATTTATCACGAAATTCGATGGTCTCAGGGAAATTGTGGCCTGTGTCAACATGCATTAATGAGAAAGGAATTTTTGCAGGGAAAAATGCCTTTTTTGCGAGGTGAGCACAAACGATAGAATCTTTTCCTCCAGAAAACAACAATACAGGGTTTTCAAATTGAGAAGCTACTTCACGTATAACGTAAATGGCTTCTGATTCTAATTCTTTTAAATGTGTTAAATTATATGCTTGCATTATGCTTTATAATTTATAAGTGGAATTAAATAATTTATTATTTCTTCAGTAGATTCTTCTACTGATTTATTTTCTGTTTTTACGCTTATTTCAGGAGAAATAGGAGCTTCAAATGGAGCAGAGATTCCGGTGAAATCTTTTATTTCTCCTGCTCTAGCTTTTTTATATAGTCCTTTTACATCTCTAGTTTCACACACCGAAAGTGGTGTATTGATAAACACTTCTATGAAATTTTCTTCGCCAATTATTTCTTTTGCTTGCCTTCTAATTTCTTCGGTTGGACTTACAAAACAATTGATGGTAATGATGCCACAATTTAAAAAAAGCTTAGAAATTTCTGCAATTCTGCGAATGTTCTCTATTCGATCTGCATCTGAAAATCCTAGGTTGTTGTTTATACCTGCGCGAATATTATCTCCATCAAGAAGTTGAGTCAAATAGCCTTTTTCATGCAGTATTTTTTCCAACTGTTTTGCAATGGTTGTTTTGCCAGAACCGCTTAAACCGGTCATCCAAAGTACCTTTGCATGTTGCTGAAGCAGGTTTTCTTTTGCCGATTTTGGTAACATTTCGTCAAAAACTGAATAGATATTTCTTCCTTCGTTTTTCATAAAGGCCGCAAATTTAATAATTTAAATTGCATTAAATAGCTGTTACTCCACTATTCTCTTTTATAAATAAAGGTGCATTACTACAATTATTCTATCTTTGATTTTTTAAAAAGTAAAGAATTGAAAGAGATTCCATTTAATATTAAAAATACCCCCACTATCGATCAGCTTGGACTAATTGAAAGGGCAGCTAAGTTTAGAACTAGAAGCATTAAAAAAGAAGCTAAAATTCAAGGTTTGAAACTAGCTTTAAACATGATAGATTTAACAACCCTAGAAGGGAAAGACACTGTAGGGAAAGTTAGACAAATGTGCTATAAGGCAATGAATCCACACGAGGGAATGAATTTGCCAACTGTTGCTGCAGTTTGTGTTTATCCAAATATGGTTGCTGTTGCCAAAGAAACTTTAAGAGATTCTGGAGTTAAAATTGCTTCAGTTGCAACAGCTTTTCCAAGTGGGATGTCTAACCTGAAAGTTAAATTAGAAGATACTAAAATGGCAATTGATGCCGGCGCAGATGAAATAGACATGGTTATTTCTAGAGGAAAATTTCACCAAGGGGAGTATAATTATGTATATGATGAGATTGCGAGTATTAAAGAGGCATGTGGCAAAGCCAGATTAAAAGTGATTTTAGAGACCGGAGAGTTGGGAACAGCAGACCAAGTTAGAAAAGCGAGTGATATTGCCATTTATGCCGGAGCAGATTTTATTAAAACTTCAACTGGTAAAATTTCGCCAGCGGCAACTATGCCAGTCACACTTTTGATGCTGGAGGCCATAAGAGATTATTACCTAAAAACAGGTAAAATGATAGGCATGAAGCCAGCAGGGGGGATTTCAGATTCTAAAACAGCTTTGCATTATTTAGTTATGCTGCAAGAAACATTAGGCAAAGAATGGATGAGCAATCAATGGTTTCGCTTTGGAGCGAGCAGGCTAGCAAATGACATTATATTGCAGTTGTTAAAACAAGAAAAAGGAATTTATCAATCTGGAGATTATATCTCAAAAGATTAAGGATATATATATAATCAGAGAAATTTAAAATGGCTAAAAAACAGAATTCATTTTCCCTCAATTTTGACACAGATTGGAATTATTCTCCAGCACCAGAAAGTACAAGTCATGTTGAGATTAAAGAAAAATATGATTTATTTATCGGAGGCAAATTTGTAAAACCAAAATCAGGCAAGTATTTCGACACAATAAACCCTGCTACAGAAAAATCGTTGGCTAAAGTTGCCGAAGCAAATGAAAAAGATGTTGATTCTGCTGTAAAATCCGCTAGAAAAGCATTTAAGCCTTGGTCGGAATTGCCAGCAAGTGAACGAGCAAAATACATTTTTAGAATCGCTCGATTAATTCAAGAGCGGGCAAGAGAATTTGCTGTAATCGAATCATTAGATGGAGGTAAGCCTATAAAGGAGTCTAGAGACATAGACATTCCCTTAGCTGCAGCACATTTTTTCTATTATGCAGGTTGGGCCGATAAATTAGAATATGCTTTTCCAAACCGAAAAATAAAACCTTTAGGAGTTGCTGGTCAAATTATTCCTTGGAATTTTCCATTGTTAATGGCCGCTTGGAAAATTGCTCCAGCCTTAGCTTGTGGTAATACTGTAGTTTTAAAACCAGCAGAAACAACTTCTTTAACAGCTCTAAAATTAGCAGAATTGATTGCTGATTCTGATTTGCCTGAAGGCGTAGTGAATATAGTAACTGGAGCTGGAAAAACTGGTGCAGCTATCGTTAATCATCCGGATATTGATAAAATAGCTTTTACTGGCTCTACCGAAGTTGGTAAAATTATACAAAGAGCTATTGCTGGAACAAACAAGAAAGCAACATTAGAGCTTGGAGGAAAAGCGGCAAATATTATTTTTGAAGACGCTCCAATCGACCAAGCTGTTGAAGGGGTAATAAACGGAATATTTTTTAACCAAGGGCATGTATGTTGTGCAGGTTCACGACTTTTTATTCAAGAATCAATTAAAGACGAGGTAGAAAAGAAACTTAAAATGCGATTGGAGACTCTGAGAATTGGCGACCCACTTGACAAAAACACAGATATTGGAGCGATAAATTCTAAAGGTCAGCTAGAAACCATTGAAGCCTATTTGGAAATTGGCAAACAAGAGGGTCTAACATCTTTTCAGCCTAGCTACAGTTTGCCTAAAAAAGGTTATTACTGCAAACCGACTTTATTTTTTGATGTGTCTCAATCCAGCAGACTTTCAAAAGAAGAAATTTTTGGTCCAGTCTTGGCCATTCAAACTTTTAGAACAGTTGACGAAGTAATTGAAAAAGCAAACAATACACCTTATGGTTTATCGGCAGGTGTGTGGACTGATAAAGGTTCAAAAGCATTTAACTTGAGCTCACAATTAAAAGCTGGAGTGGTTTGGGCTAATACATTTAATAAGTTTGACCCAGCTTCTCCATTTGGTGGATTTAAAGAAAGTGGTTTTGGTAGAGAAGGCGGAATGCACGGTTTGGAAGCTTATTTATCGATTAAATAATAAAAGATGGAAAACAGGATTGAAGTTTTGAAGACTTATAAAATATATATTGGCGGAAAATTTCCCAGAACGGAATCTGGGAGATATTATAAGCCAACGAATTCAAATGGGGAAGTTTTGGGTAACATTTGTTTAAGCTCTAGAAAAGATTTTAGAAATGCAGTAGTTGCTGCTAGAAAAGCTCAAGGAGATTGGGCAGGAAGATCTGCTTATAACATCGGACAAATAATTTACCGGATTGCAGAAAATCTAGAGGGTGCAAAAGCACAATTCGTAACCTTATTGATGCAAGAAGAGGGTGTTTCATCTGCAAAAGCAAAAGAACAAGTAAATCAGGCGATAGATCGACTGATTTATTATGCTGGCTGGAGTGATAAATTTCAACAAATTTTTAGCGGTGTAAATCCTGTTTCAAGCAGTCACTTTAATTTTTCCATGTTAGAATCAACTGGGGTTGTAGCATGTCTTTCCGATTCAGATTCGAATTTTTTAGCATTAGTAAGCGCTATCTCAAGTGTGATAGTTGGAGGAAATACTATGGTTATCATGGCAGGTGAAAATACGCCATTGACCGCCATTACATTTGCAGAAATTATAAATAACTCTGATGTACCTGGTGGTGTAATCAATATCTTAACAGGCAAATTACCAGAATTAGAAGAGCATTTTGCCACACACATGGATGTGAACTCAATATTATACCTAGGCTCTGATAAAAAGGTGATTGAATCTATAAAAAATAAATCAGCTGAAAATTTAAAAAGAGTACGTGTATGGGATAACAAATCCATACTATCCTCAGAATTTGAAAGCCCTTATTCGATTAAAGAATTTTTAGAAGTTAAAACAACATGGCATCCAATTGAACAAATTGGTGGAGCTAGCTCAGGTTATTAATTATGCTTACACCTTCTATCATAGCAATACTTGCTATCATTGTATTTTTATTAACCGCATTATACCTCGAATGGTTTAGACCAACGGTTACTTTTTTTATTGCCATATTGGCTTTGGTAATTGCAGGGAATTTAACTCCTAAAGAAGCTCTAGAAGGTTTTGCCAATGAGCAGCTAGCAGTAATAATTCTTCTGCTGATAATAAGTGATATTTTCAGAAAGTCATCAGTTATAGATGTAATTTTTAACAAACTTTTTGGGCGTCAAGAAAAATTGAGCTCATTTAAGTTAACAATGATGACTGTTGTTGCTGCTTTTTCTGCTTTTTTCAACAATACCCCTTTAGTAGCCATGATGATGCCTTATGTGAATAAGTGGTCAAAAAGTAGAAAAATTTCACCAGCTAAACTGCTAATTCCGCTTTCTTATGCAGCAATTCTAGGAGGATGCGTTACCTTAATTGGCACAAGTACCAACTTAATCGTGGATGGATTAGCTGTAAATGCAGGTTTCCAACCTTTAGGGATTTTTGATTTTACAGCTGTTGGCCTTCCAATGCTTGTAATTGGAATTGCTTATATCGTACTTTTTGGGAACAAATTACTGCCAAATAATGGTAATAAAGATAAAACAGAAATTCAAAAGAACAGAGAATTTTTGGTAGAAACAAAAGTGAGCCCCAATTCATTATTAATTGGAAAAAGCATTGCAAATGCAGGCTTTAGAAATTTAAAAGGGGTTTATATTGTAGAAATAGTTAGAGATAAACACAGTATATCTCCAATTTCTCCTGAAGAGTTAATTCATGAAAATGACACTTTGATTTTTGCAGGTGAGATTGCTGCTGTTGAAGAAATTACAAGTAAAAATTTAGGACTGAGTTTACCACAATCTGTCAAAAGGATGATAGAGAAAAGAAAAAGCATGAATGAAATAGTTGTTTCTTTTAATTCTTCCTTGATTGGGAAAATGGTAAAAGAGACTGACTTTAGAGCTCGATTTGATGCAGCCATTGTTGCCATTCATCGAAATGGAGAAAAACTAAAAGGAAAAATTGGAGAAATAGAATTAAGAGCAGGAGATGTTTTATTGGTTTTTAGTGGGGTCGATTTTTTAAGCCGAACTAAAAATAACCAAGCATTTTATGTGTTAACTCATACCGAAAAACCTGAGGACATTAATGTTGTTAAAGTTTATGTATTATTTACAGCCTTAATCAGTGCTGTGTTTTTATCAGCACTTACTTCCATTTCTCTACTAACTAGTCTTGCAGTTGTTTTGTTGATTGCCATTTTCATGAGAATTGTTCCGCTTAATGAGATTCGTAAAGGCTTAGATTTCGAGTTGATTTTACTAATTGCTTTTGGATTGGCATTTGGAAAAGCCATGGTAAATTCTGGTGCTTCAATTTTTTTAGCCGATATCTTTTTATCGTTAAACAACATATTAAACCCCTTGAGTTATTTAATGCTCATATTTATTGTAACAAATGTATTAGCAGCCTACATTACTAACAAGGCAGCTGTAGCAATATTATTTCCTATTTCTGTCGCAATTGCAGCAGAACTCAATTTAAATCCTGTACCTTTTATCTTAATTGTATCCTTTGGTGCAGCAGCAAATTTTATAACACCAATTGGCTATCAAACTAACTTGATGGTGTATGGTCCTGGAGGGTATTCCTTCAAAGATTACATGAAAATAGGATTGCCCTTAACTTTGATATACATGCTAGTTAGTGCATATATATTAACATATATTTACCAGATTAATATTTAATCATAATGACTATAGAGAACAAAACAAGCTTATTAGAAGAGATTTGCAAAATTTCAAAACAGGCAGGGGATGCCATATTAACAGTGTATGATTCAGAATTTTCAGTTGACCAAAAAGATGATAAATCACCTTTGACGGAGGCAGATAGAAAGTCGCATGAAGTTATTGATCGAGCATTAAAAATGACAGATTTTCCAGTGTTGAGTGAAGAGGGAAGAGGGATTGCATTTCAGGAGCGAAAAGATTGGGAGTACTTGTGGATTGTTGATCCTCTAGATGGAACAAAAGAGTTTGTAAAACGAAACGGAGAGTTTACAGTTAACATCGCTTTAGTTCGAAATGGAAAAGCAGTTTTAGGCGTCATATATGTTCCAGTTAAAGATGAAATGTATTTTGGCGCAGAGGGAGTTGGTTCTTTTAAAGTGTCTAACTATAAGAAGGTTGAGTCTGAAGGTATAAAAGAATGGATGTCTTCAGTCAACAAATTGCCCTTTAAAATGGATCGTAAATACACCATTGTTGGAAGTCGTTCACATATGTCAGCAGAAACTGAAGAATACATTGCAGAAAAACGTAAAGAAGTTGGAGATATTGAAATGATTTCAGTGGGAAGCTCATTGAAGTTATGTATGGTTGCAGAAGGGAAAGCAGATGCATATCCGCGATTTGCTCCTACAATGGAGTGGGATACTGCAGCCGGACAGGCTATAGTAGAAAGCATGGGTGGTAGTGTTATAAATTGGAAAACGAAAGAAACCATGCTTTATAATCGGGAAAATTTGTTGAACGATTGGTTTTTAGTCACCAAATGAAAAGGTTAATATTGTAAGTTTTTAAAACACGAATATGAGTAAAGTTGCATTAATTACAGGAGTAACAGGCCAAGATGGAGCCTATTTAGCAGAATTATTACTAAAAAAAGGCTATGAGGTTCATGGAATTAAAAGAAGAAGCTCACTCTTTAATACTGGTAGAATTGATCATTTATATCAAGATCCGCATGAGAGTAATGTGAAATTTAAATTACATTTTGGAGATTTGACAGACTCATCTAATTTAACTCGAATTATTCAAGAAGTTCAGCCAGATGAGATTTATAATCTAGCGGCACAATCGCATGTAAAGGTTTCGTTTGAAACTCCTGAATATACTGCCAATTCTGACGCAATGGGTACTTTGCGAATTTTAGAGGCCATCCGTATCTTAGGTTTAACTGAAAAAACAAGATTTTATCAAGCATCTACTTCTGAGCTTTACGGCAAAGTTCAAGAAGTGCCTCAAACCGAAAAAACACCATTTTACCCAAGAAGCCCTTATGGAGTTGCAAAACTATATGGTTTCTGGATTGTGAAAAATTATCGAGAAGCATACAATATGTTTGCTTGTAATGGAATTTTATTTAATCACGAAAGTCCATTGAGGGGAGAGACATTTGTTACGAGAAAGATAACAAGAGCTGCAGCAAAAATTAAACTTGGAATGCAAGATACAATGTATTTGGGAAATTTAGATGCAAAAAGAGACTGGGGACATGCTAAAGATTATGTAGAGGGAATGTGGAGAATGTTGCAGGCTGAAAAAGCCGATGACTATGTTTTAGCAACGAATAGAACTACAGAAGTTAGAGAATTTATAAATTTAGCTTTTAAAGAGTTGAATATAGAAGTAGAGTGGAGTGGAAAAGGTGTTGATGAAATTGGTACAAATAAAGCCAATGGTCAGGTACTAGTGAGAGTTGACCCAGAATATTTCAGACCTACGGAAGTTGATTTATTAATTGGCGATGCAAGTAAAGCTAAAAAGGAATTAGGTTGGGAACCAACTTTTACAGTAGAAGACTTGGTGAAAGATATGGTTAAAGCTGATTTAGAGCTCTTTAAAAGAGATAAATACTTATTAGAGGGCGGACATCAAGTTTATGATACTTATGAATAAAGACAGTAAAATTTATGTTGCAGGTCACCGAGGAATGGTGGGCTCTGCTATTGTTAGGAAACTAATTGAGGAGGGTTACAAAAACTTAGTTCTTCGTACCTCTAAAGAATTAGATCTTAGAAATCAGGCAGAAGTCAATGCGTTTTTTGAAAAAGAAAAGCCAAACTTTGTTTTTTTAGCTGCAGCTAAAGTTGGAGGTATTCATGCCAATAATGTTTATCGCGCTGATTTCCTTTATGATAACTTAATGATTGAGGCCAACGTTATCCATGCTTCTTATGTAAATAAGGTAAACAAACTATTGTTTCTTGGTTCTTCATGTATTTACCCTAAATTGGCTCCACAGCCATTAAAAGAGGAGTATTTATTAACCGATGAATTGGAATATACAAATGAGCCTTATGCAATTGCGAAGATTGCCGGTATTAAGTTATGTGAAAATTATAAAAAGCAATATGGGTGTAACTTTATCTCTGCTATGCCAACCAATTTGTTTGGACCCAATGATAATTATGATTTAAATAATTCACATGTTTTACCCGCTTTATTACGAAAGTTTCATACTGCAAAATTGGAAAATAGCCCTAAAGTAGAGGTGTGGGGTTCAGGTAGTCCTAAAAGAGAGTTTCTGCATGTTGACGATTTGGCAAGTGCTTGTTTTGAGCTTATGCTTAATTACAATGGTGACGATTGGTTTAATGTTGGAACCGGAGAAGACATCTCTATTAAAGACCTTGCTTTATTAATTAAAGAAATTGTAGGTTTTCATGGAGAATTAGTGTTTGATACATCAAAGCCTGATGGTACACCTAGAAAATTAATGGACGTTTCTAAATTGCATGAATTCGGATGGAAACACAAAATTTCTATAGAAGATGGTATTCGAAGGGTGTATGAAGAAGTAAAACAAATGAGTTTTGAAAAGGCATAAAACACATGCCCTTTTATGTTTGGTTCTCCTAATTTTTATAGGAACAAAAGGTTTTTCTCAGCAGCAAAACATTTCACTCCAAAACTCTTTTCAAATAAAATTTGAGAAAGCATTGATAGCTGATTCGAATTTTCAACACATTGGATTTCAGCCAATTTTGCAAAGCAGAGTCAAGTCAAATCCACCAGAAAATTTAAAGTTTAATAAACTAGATGAGAAATCTAGACTGTCAAGGAAATTGTTTCATGAGCACTTAATACTTTATGATTCTGGAGATATTTCAATGTCATTAGACCCCTTGTTTAATTTCGAGTTTGCCGAAGATCGTGGTGAAAGTGCAAGAGATGTAAATCACTATGTAAATATGAGAGGTTTTCTATTTAGACTAAATTTAGGAAAGAAAATTTCAGTTGAATCTACATTTAGAGAAAACCAATCAATTATGCCGACATACCTTCATCTGAGGACAAGGAAAACGAGATCGGCCTACGGACAAGGTAGAGTGAAAGCCTTTAATAAGGATGGATTTGACTATGCTATGGCATCTTCAGTTCTTAGTTACTCTCCTTCCCAACGCTTTAATATTCAGGCAGGACATGGCAAATTGTTTGTCGGCTATGGCCATCGATCGCTATTGTTGTCAGATTTAAGTTTTAATTATCCCTACTTGAAACTCAACAGTACTTGGTTTAACGAGCGACTTCAATATCAAAATACTTACTCCATTTATCAAAATTTGGTGAGGTTACAAACAAATGCAGAAAGTGAAGGTTTACTTGAACGAAAACAAGCTGCAACTCATAACTTGGATTATGCTATACACCAAAATGTCAACTTTGGCATTTTTGAAAGTGTTATTTTCCCGAGTGTAGATACCAGCGGCAATGTTTCAATTCCAGTTAATTATTGGGTACCCATTATGTTTGTCAACTCCATTGTTGAAAAGGATAAAAACACAAACAATAGCCTAGTCGGTATAAACTACAACGTCAAACTTTTTAAAAGTCTGCAAATTTATGGTCAACTTGCTAGCTATGGCTTAAGTTCAGAAAAACCTTCTTTACAAATTGGGTCAAAATATTATTTTAAGCAGCAACCAATTCGCCTACAAGTGGAGTACAATTCAATAGCTAAAAATAAGTTGCCAACACTTTTCACGCATTATAACGAGTCTTTAACGGTGCCTTATGGTCAAAATACAGACGAATTATACACCTCAATCGTATTTCATAAAAAAAGGTGGCTGACTAAAATAGAGGGAAACAGAATCATGGATAATCAATATAAAACTGAAGTAAATTATGTTGATTTTCAGCAATCATTTATAATTAATCAGGCGAGTAACTTAGCCATAAAAGGGGGAATCAAATACCGACTTGAAGTTTTATCAAAAACAGAAATGGAATTCATCTACTTCGGTTTAAGCACCAACCTTCAAAATTTATATTTTAATTATTAATAACTCTATATTTGCGAAAAGAATAGGATTTATGGCAATAGCAGCAGCAATAATGATTTCGTTTTTCATCGTTTTATTCGCAACTCCTTCTTTTATAAAGGTAGCAGAGCTAAAAAACTTGTTTGACGAGCCAGGCGATCAAAGAAAACTACATAAAACAAGAATTCCTTCCATGGGTGGTATCATGATTTTTGCAGGCACTTTATTCTCTTTTTTTATTTGTTTTCCCAGTGAAGATATCGGCTACATTAAATTTTTAGTACCAAGCATTCTAGTGCTGTTTTTTATTGGAATTAAAGATGATATTATAGGTACTGCTCCTGTAAAAAAACTACTCGGTCATTTGTTAGTTGCATTTATTATGGTGCTAATGGCTGAAGTAAAAATTACAAGCTTATACGGAATTTTTGAAGTTAGAGAATTACCAGATTGGGCTAGTATCTCGCTTTCAATATTTACATATGTGGTGATTATTAATGCCTTTAACCTTATTGACGGAGTTGATGGCTTAGCTGCAGGTGTTGGTTGTATAGCTGCAACTTCTTTCGGAATTTGGTTTTTATTATTAGGTAGTATGGTTGATGCAATTATTGCATTTTCATTAGCTGGCTCGCTCCTAGGTTTTTTAAGATTTAACTTTCACCCTGCTAATATTTTTATGGGCGACTCTGGCTCTTTAACTGTTGGTTTAATAATATGTGTTTTAGCAATTCGAGTTATAGAATTTAGACCAGATGTTATGCCAGTTGAAATGAAATTTATTTCAAAACCAATATTTGCTATGGCTGTTCTTTCATATCCTTTGTTAGACACGCTTAGAATATTTGTATATAGAATGTTAAAGGGAACTTCTCCATTTACTGCAGATAAAAACCACATTCACCATCGCTTAATTTTCTTAGGCTTATCTCATGCACAAACGGTAGGTGTAATTTATCTATTCAATGTTTCTTTAATCGCATATTCCATTTTAGTCAAAGGGCTTAATACAAGTTATACCTTTATAATACTTGCAGCAATTGTTTTTATAGCGATGGGAGGCTTGTTTTTAATACCCGTCAAACAAAAAAAACAAACTTGATTCGATTAGGACTTCTGCTTGGATTTGTATTTGTAGTTTTTGTTGGAAATTCACAGCAAAACCCATTACTAAAAGGTGGAATTAACGCACCCTATGAGCAATCGCTTTACAGTAGTAAGTTCACCCACACGGCTTTCAAACCTACCTTTATCAAATTAAAAAAGGAAAAGGCTGGGTCTAATTTTTTAGAATCGAATCTGATTACAATAGCAGGCTCAAAAGACTCAACTAAAGCCCCTTATTATTTTATTCTAAATCCAGCTTTTGAATTTAGTTCCGCACTACAAAATACTGAAGATGATTTTGTTCCCGGAGTTGGATTGGGAATTAATTTTAGAGGTGAAATTAAAGAAAGGTTGAATTTAGGGTTTACTTTTTTGAATTATCGAAGTAAGTATATAGACTACCAACGGAATTTTATTGTAAATAATAGGGTTAGTCCTGGTGTCGGAGTACAACATGGCGTTGATATTTTTTCTTCAAATTATTTGTCAGGATTCATTAACTATGAATCAAAGAAATACTTCAATTTCGAATTGGGGTATGGTAGGCAATTTATTGGAGATGGATATAGGTCTTTGTTGTTATCTGATGCAACTAACGCTTCACCATATTTTAAAATAACCACAAAAGTTTGGAAGATTAAATACACCAACTTATTCGCAAGTCACCAAAATATTTTTAATGTGGAAGGCAAGCCAGAGCTTTATCAACGAAAATATACCGCAAGTCATTTTTTAGATTGGCAAATTACAAAGTGGCTAAGTCTTGGCCTTTTTGAAACGATCGTTTGGCAAGACCAAGAAGGTACATTCAAAAGAGGTTTTGATCCAAATTATTTAAATCCTATTATTTTTTATAGACCTATAGAGTTTTCAGTAGGTTCTTCAGATAACGCTTTAGTTGGTACAAATATTAAATTCACCTTGCCAAAAGAGCATATTTTTTATTTTCAAGTTGTTTTAGACGAATTCTTATTGTCTGAGCTTCAGGCTGATTTCAGACAATGGCAAAATCCGGATCAGGACATTAAGTCTGGTTGGTGGGCTAATAAGTATGGAATTCAAATGGGGTGGAAGAAATTTGATTTATTTAAAATAAAAGGTTTAGATACTCGCTTAGAATACAATTTCGTTAGACCATACACCTATGCACATTCTAGTTCAACACAATCATATTCTAACTATAATATCTCGCTGGCACATCCATTAGGAGCCAATTTTGAAGAGATCTTATTTGTTGCTAATTATTCTCGTAATAAATGGTTTGGAAGAATTCATATCAATTATGCCGAAAATGGCCTTTCTTTACCCGGCACCAATTATGGCGAAAACATCCAACTTTCTAACGTCAGCAGGACAAAAGAGTATGAAAACTATACCAAGCAAGGGCTTTTCCAGCAAACAATTTTTGCAGATGCTTCAATCGCTTATTGCTTTCAAGAAAAGTGGAATGCAACAGTTTCACTAGGGGCAAGCTACAGAAAATCGACCATTGAAACATCATCAACTACCAATCAATTTATTTATTTAAATGTTAAAACAAATCTTTTCAATCGATATTTTGATTATTAGATTTTTCTCCCTAAAGAAATTAATTACTTTTGTTGCACAAAATTTGAAAATAATTCGTGGACTTAATACAAGAAAATGAGCTTAGCATAACTGGTCTTATCACTGATAAACTTCGAAGTTATGCGGCTTTTTTTAAGTTGCGTTTAGCATCTCTAGTTGTTTTTTCTGCTGCTTTTGGTTATTTAATTGCCGCCGATACTATTGATTGGCAAAGCTTTATATGGCTTTCTATTGGAGGTTTTCTTGTTACTGGTGCTTCAAATGGATACAATCAAATGATAGAAGTTGATTTGGATAAATTGATGGATCGAACGAAAAAGAGACCATTAGTTACCAAGAAAATGTCCAAGCCGGAAGCATTTATTGTAGCTACCTTGTCTGCAATTGTTGGAGTTGCTATACTTTGGTTTTTTCTAAATCCACTTTCAGGTATTTTAGGATTGTTTGCGCTGTTCATGTATGTTTTACTTTATACTCCATTAAAAAGAATTACACCTTGGGCAGTTTTTGTTGGGGCTTTTCCTGGAGCAATTCCACCAATGTTAGGATATATAGCATATACAGGCAAGTTTGGTTTAGAAGCGGGCTTGTTATTTGCCCTACAATTCATGTGGCAGTTTCCGCATTTTTGGGCTATCGCCTGGAAAGTTGATCAGGATTATAAAAAGGCTGGATTTTATTTGTTGCCCTCAAAAGGTGGAAAAGATAAAAGCTCTGCTTTCTTAATATTAATTTACACTTTATTTATGATTATGGTAAGTTTGTTGCCTATGGCGTTTAGACTAACAGGTCCAATCTCCAGTGTCTTTTTCTTATTAGGAGGGCTTTTAATGTTAATTCCTTCAATAAAACTATTCAAAGATAAATCAGATAAGGCAGCTACTAAAGTGATGTTTGCTTCATTTATATATGTGCCAATTGTTTTAGTGGCTTGGTATTTCGATAAAATTTAATAAAAAATAAGTATGGAAAATCAATATGCTTTGTCTGAAAAAGATTTTCAGGAAGCGAAAAGAGAAAAAGTTGCAAAACCCCTATTGTGGATTGGCATTATTAGCATAATCATGTTTTTTGCCGGCCTCACTAGCGCAGTTATTGTTAGAAAAGGAGATGGCAATTGGTTTCATTATGACATTCCTTCTATGTTTTTGTATAGCACCATTATAATTGCTATCAGTAGTCTATTTATGTTTTCTGCAACTCAAGCAGCCAAAAAAAATAATTTAGCCCTTGTAAAATACAGCGTTTTGGCTACTTTAATTTTGGGAATAGCGTTTATTTTCACGCAGTTTGAAGGCTTTGGTCAGCTTGTTTCAAACGGAATATACATGTCTGGAGAAGGGCATAATGCTTCAGGTTCTTTTTTATATGTAATTGCTTGGGTTCATATTCTACATTTAGTGGGTGGACTTGTTGCATTAAGTTATGTTGTTTTTAATGCTTTTAAAGAACGATACAACTCAAAAAAATTATTAGGTTTGCAAGTGTGTTCCACATATTGGCATTTTTTAGGTGCTATGTGGATTTATTTATACCTTTTTTTTAAAACAATTATTTAACTAACACGTTATGGCAGGACATTCTCCTTCTATTGATAGAAAGACCCTTTGGGGTGGCGGAACATCTCCTCTTGGAGTGAGTTACGGAAAAATGATGATGTGGTTTTTCCTAGTTTCAGATGCACTTACTTTTTCTGGATTTTTGGTTGCTTATGGTTTCATGAGGCATCGTTTTGAAGAAGCTTGGCCAGTTGCCGAAGAAGTTTTTACACATTTTCCATTTTTGCATGGAGATCATCCATTGCTGTATGTCGCTTTAATGACATTCATTTTGATTATGAGTTCTGTAACAATGGTATTAGCCGTTGAATCAGGGCACAGAATGAACCGAAAAGGGGTGATTTTATGGATGGCTTTAACCATTGTTGGTGGTTTAATCTTTCTAGGTTCACAAGCTTGGGAGTGGTATCACTTTATTCATGGCACAGAGGCAGGAGCCTATCAGTTAGCTGATGGAACAATAGCACAATGGGCTAATGAAGCGATGACTGCTTTAAAACTGCCCAATGGAACTGAATTAATGGGCGCTGACTTAGCTGCAGCAATGGAAACAGCTACTCACATTCAAGGAGCAAACCTAACGGTGAACGAATATGGTGTGCCTTTATTTGCTGACTTTTTCTTTTTTATAACTGGATTTCACGGAACTCACGTTTTCTCAGGAGTATTAATTAATTTCATTGTGTTTGTTAATGTATTAAAAGGAACTTACGAGAAAAGAGGTCACTACGAAATGGTCGAAAAAGTAGGACTTTATTGGCACTTTGTAGATTTAGTTTGGGTATTTGTATTTACCTTCTTTTACTTAATTTAATATTTTAAAAAGATACGATCATGTCAGATTTTGATAGAACTGCAGAATATGTTCAACACCACACCGAAGAGGAGGGAAAAAAACAAAGAAAAACAATTTGGGTAGTCTTTTGGTTGCTTTTAGGAATTACGGGTCTTGAGGTAACTCTTGGCTTGTATTGGAAAGACTTTGGAATTGCTTGGTCTTTTGTTAAGTGGACATTTATTTTGTTAACCCTCATTAAGGCTTATTATATTGTAGCCTATTATATGCACTTAAAACACGAGTTTAAAAGCTTTATATACATGGCCTTGGCTCCTTATATTGTCTTGGCAATATATTTAGTGATTATGGTTTTAATCGAAGCTATTTATATAAACGAAGTGGATAAGTTTTTGTAAGTATTCATGTCACAAAAAACAATTAAGAAGGGAGTAATATTAGTTTCAATACTATTGCTCCCTTCCTTATTATATCTCCTTTTATATACTGGAGAAAATAACTTTAAAAGACCGCAGTTCTACGGCCCTAAAGTAGTTTCTGAGTTAAATAATTCGGATACGATTTATCATAAGATTCCTGATTTTAAATTTGTAAATCAAAACGGAGACACAGTAACTCAAGATGACTATAGAGGGAAAATATATGTAGCCGACTTTTTCTTTGCTACCTGTCCTACCATTTGCCCACAAATGGCAACCCACATGTTAGAGGTTCAAAAACACTTTTACGACCGTAAAGATTTTGCGCTTTTATCGCACACGGTTAATCCCGAACATGATACTGTAGCAGTTTTAAAAGCATATTCAGAGAAAGTTCACGCCAACGATGATATCTGGAGTTTTGTAACTGGACCCAAAGAAGAACTTTATGATATCGCGTTTAAAGGATATTTTGTAAATGCACTACCTGACGAAATTGCTCCTGGGGGCTTTTTGCATTCCCAATTTTTAATTTTAGTTGATAAGAAAGGCCACATTAGAGGCTATTTTGATGGCACTAGCACAACTGAAGTGAATAGTTTGTTTGATGCGATAGAGATTCTTTATAAAGAAGAATTTGCGCCTTTAAAGTAAGTTAAATGAAATCAAATAGTTCTTTAAGACTACTAATTGTTGTAGTTTCCATTGCTTTTCCAGTAGTGGTTGCTATGTTGTATTTCCTTCCCAAAAGTGAAACAGTAATAGCTGAAGTGATGCTATTACCTAAAATAAATGCAATTATAAATTCTTTTGCGAGTTTAATGCTCATTTTAGGTTTTATTGCGATAAAAAATAAGAATGTAGAGCTACATAAGCGATTTATGTTAACTGCATTAATACTTTCAGTGCTTTTTTCAATTTCTTATCTGACTTATCACTCTATAGCCGAGTCAACGGTATATGGTGGAGTAGGGCTGATGAAAACGATATATTATATTATTTTAATCAGTCACATTTTACTGGCAATTGTTATCGTTCCACTTGTTTTAATTACTTTTTCAAGAGCGCTAACTCAGCGATTTGACAAACATCGTAAAATAGCTCGCATCACCTTGCCACTTTGGCTTTATGTTACCATTACGGGAGTTCTGGTTTATTTAATGATATCGCCCTACTATTAATTGTTTAACACGATTATACTGCTTAATTTTATCGCGTGAAAAAGTTAATTCCTTTTATTATTGTTGCGTTTTTTATTGTGCTCTCGCTTGATGTTGAAGCTCAATGCTCCATGTGTAAAGCTGTTTTAGAATCAAATATGCAAAATGGAGAAGATGCAGTTGGAAAAGGAATAAACTCTGGCATTATTTATATTATGTTTGTTCCTTATATTCTAATGGCAACTGTTGGGTATTTTTTATACAAACATCATATTAAGAATAAAGATCGTTCATTAAATTAATTTTATCAAGAAAGGCAGAGGGACAGGCCCTGTGAAGCCTTGGCAACCTTTTCAGAAATGGAAAAGGTGCCAATTCCTGGCTCCGATGTATTCGGAGCGAAGATAAGTTCAAAGAAATAATTAGCTCTAATCGCTCTGAACTTAATTCAGAAGATTAGAGCTTTTTTTATAATGTAGCTATGGATATTAAAAAAATATTAGAGAATCGAATTTTAGTCTTAGATGGGGCTATGGGTACTATGATTCAAAGGCATAAACTGACAGAGGAAGATTTTAGGGGAGAGCAGTTTAAAGATCATCATATGGCTTTAAAAGGAAATAATGACTTGTTGTCTATTACCCGCCCTGATATAATAAAAGAGATTCATGCAGCCTATTTTAATGCTGGTGCTGATATCGTTGAAACCAATACCTTTTCGGGAACGACCATTGCTCAAGCAGATTATGGATTGCAAGAGGCTGTTTATCAAATAAACTACGATTCGGCTAAGATTGCTAAAGAAGTAGCCGACGAATTCACCTTAAAGAATCCAGATAAGCCAAGATTTGTTGCAGGTTCTATTGGGCCTACAAATCGTACCGCATCCATGTCGCCAGATGTTAATCGACCTGAATTCCGAAACACCAGTTTTGATGAATTAAAAGAAGCATATCTACTTCAAGTTAAAGGCTTGGTAGAAGGTGGATCAGATTTACTTTTGGTGGAAACCGTGTTTGATACCTTGAACTGCAAAGCCGCGTTGTTTGCAATTTCGCAGTATTTTGAAGAGTCGGGAAAAGAAGTACCGATTATGGTTTCAGGTACAATTACAGATGCAAGTGGTAGAACACTTTCTGGTCAAACTGCTGAAGCTTTTTTAATTTCTATTTCACATCTTCCGCTTTTAAGTGTTGGTTTCAACTGCGCTCTAGGCGCTAAGGAATTGAGACCTTACTTGGAAATAGTTTCCAATAAAACTGAGTTTTTTGTTAGTGCTCATCCAAATGCCGGCTTGCCAAATGCCTTTGGTGAATATGATCAAACTGCTGAACAAATGGGTGGCTTTATTGAAGAATTTATTCAAAGTGGCTTTGTAAACATAATAGGAGGTTGCTGTGGAACTACACCAGAACACATTGCAGAAATAGCAAAGATTGCTCAAAAGCATAAACCAAGAAAGAAACCCATAATTGATAAACTTCCTAAATTTAGTGGTTTAGAACCGCTTACCATTTTTAAAGAAAGCAATTTTGTTAATGTTGGAGAGCGAACCAATGTTACTGGTTCCGCTAAATTTAAAAGACTAATCAAAGAAGGTAATTATGAAGAAGCACTTTCTGTGGCTTTGCAGCAAGTGGAAGACGGAGCTCAGATTATAGATGTAAACATGGATGAAGGCATGTTAGATTCTGAACTTGCTATGAAAACATTTTTAAACCTAATTGGCTCTGAACCTGATATTTCAAAGGTTCCAATTATGATTGATTCTTCTAAATGGACAGTAATTGAAGAAGGATTGAAATGCGTTCAGGGAAAGTCAATCGTAAATTCCATCAGCTTAAAAGAGGGTGAAGAAGTCTTTATAAAACAAGCAAAAGCAGTTCGTAATTATGGAGCAGCAGTAATTATAATGGCTTTTGATGAAAAAGGACAAGCTGATAATTACGAGCGAAGAATCGAGATTTGTGAAAGAGCTTATAAAATATTGACTGAAGTGGTTGGCTTCCCTGCCGAAGACATCATTTTTGATCCCAATATATTGACCATAGGCACTGGAATAGATGAACATAATAATTATGCAGTTGATTTTATAAAAGCGACAAAATGGATTAAAGAAAACCTTCCTGGAGCTTTAGTAAGTGGTGGAGTGAGTAATGTTTCCTTTTCCTTTAGAGGGAATAATACTGTAAGAGAAGCAATGAACTCTGCTTTCTTATTTCATGCGATTAAAAATGGGATGGACATGGGCATTGTCAATGCAGGCATGATTGAAGTTTACGATGATATTCCTAAAGACTTGTTAGAACATGTTGAAGATGTTTTATTAAATCGAAGACCAGATGCTACAGAGCGTTTAACAGACTTTGCTGAAAATGTAAAATCTGCTGGAAAAGTAAATGTGAAAGACGAAGCCTGGCGAAATGGAACTGTTCAAGAGCGTTTGAGCCATTCCTTGGTTAAGGGAATTACTGAATTTATAGATGCAGATACTGAAGAAGCGAGGTTGCTATACGACAAGCCTCTTGAGGTAATTGAAGGCCCATTGATGGATGGGATGAATGTAGTTGGAGACTTGTTTGGCGCGGGGAAAATGTTTTTGCCACAAGTGGTAAAAAGCGCTAGAGTGATGAAAAAAGCTGTTGCCATTTTATTGCCTTATATAGAAGACGAAAAAAAGAAATCGGGAAATACGGCTAAAAATGCAGGTAAGATATTGATGGCAACTGTGAAAGGAGATGTGCATGATATTGGGAAAAATATTGTAGGAGTTGTGCTTGCATGTAATAATTACGAAGTGATTGATATGGGCGTGATGGTGCCAGCAGAAAAAATACTAAAGGTAGCCATTGAGCAAGATGTTGATATGATTGGCTTGAGTGGTTTGATTACCCCTTCTTTAGACGAAATGGCACATGTTGCTAGTGAAATGCAACGACAAAAATTTACGATTCCACTGTTAATTGGTGGAGCTACAACTTCTAAAGCACACACTGCTGTAAAAATTGCTCCAAACTATAAATCTCCAGTTGTTCACGTATTAGATGCTTCCAGAAGTGTTCCAGTGGCAGGCAGTTTGTTGACAAAAGATGTGAAAGCCAATACCGAATTTTTAGATAACATAAACCAAGAGTATGAAAACTTAAGAGATCAATTCAATAAGAAGAGAGATTTTAAGAAAATGATAAGCTTAAAAGAAGCCCAAAACAATAAATTTAATCTAGATTGGAATTCTCAAAAAATTACAAAGCCAAGTTTTATTGGTAGAAAAGTATTAGAAAATTATTCGATTAAAGAATTAAGAGCTTATATCGATTGGACACCCTTTTTTAGCACCTGGGAATTGATAGGTAAATACCCCAATATTTTTGAAGATAAATTGGTTGGAGATGCAGCGAAAAAACTGTTTGAAGATGCCAACAAGATGTTGGATCAAATAATTGCTGAGAACTGGTTAACTGCCAAAGGAGTTTTTGGCTTTTGGCCTGCCAATTCAGTTGGGGATGATATTAAATTATACCAAGATGATGCTAGAAATGAATCATTTGAAACATTATATACGCTTAGACAACAAGGTAAAAAAGCGGGAACTTTGCCCAATTTCGCTTTAGCTGATTTTGTTGCACCAAAAGAATCTGGTAAAGCGGATTATGTGGGTGCTTTTGCAGTAACTGCAGGCATTGGAATTGAAGAGCATTTGGCTCGTTTTGCAGCTGATTATGATGATTACAATAGCATTTTATTAAAAGCCTTAGCCGACCGTTTGGCCGAAGCATTTGCAGAAAGACTGCATGAACGAGTCAGAAAGGAATTTTGGGCTTATGAACCAACAGAAGACTTAGATGCAGAAGCATTAATAAAAGAAAAGTACAAGGGAATTAGACCCGCAGCTGGTTACCCGGCTTGTCCTGACCATACAGAAAAAGCAACGATTTTTGAATTATTGAAAGGAGAAGAAATAGGAATTACTTTAACCGAAAGTTTCGCGATGTTGCCAACTGCTGCAGTGAGTGGTTTGTATTTCGCCAACGAAAATTCTAAGTACTTTGGTTTAGGGAAAATACAAAAAGACCAAATTGAGGATTATGCTAAACGAAAAGGACAATCGATAGAAGAAACTGAGCGATGGTTAAGACCTAGCTTGAATTATTAATGATGTTATTCTAACCAAGCCTTCCAAAGTTTCAAACTTTGGAAGGCTTGATTTTGATTTTTAATTGATATGATAGTTTATTAATTCCCAAGTAGTACTGTCATCTGCATTAAAGTATTTTAATAGACCAATATTCTTAGCAATCCAGATTTCATACTTAAACGATGGTATTCCATGTTTTAAATGTACCACTTGATGAAATACTTGATTGGTGAGCTGAATTGAATTTGTATCTAACAATTCTGTTTTTATGGTTCCTGCACTCTTTTCTGCCATAGAAGTTGAGTCAATGGGAACCGATAAGAAATTATATAAACTTTGCAACAATTTCCCTTGCGAAGTCATACTAATTCTGTCTAAAGTGGCATCACTATTTCCTATTCCAACACTTAAATGAGGGCTTACAAAACCAGGTGGAGAAGGGTAATGAGAATGTTCTATAACTACACCAGCTGCTTCCCAAGCAAATGGTAAAATTCTACTGTATTTTAATTCATTATCAACGTAGGCAATAATCGCTGTATCATAAATAAGCACATTGGTATCTAGCATTTTATAAACCCACCAAGAGCCTTGTGGAAAAAAGTAATAGCTTTTTAGTTCTTGGTCAACATAAAAAGTATCGGTCGGTGGCGGTAAATCATTGCCACCATTTGTTCCTGTGCCGGGAAATATGGGTTCATCAGGGTCGCATTGGCTAAAAAATAGCATTAAGAAAGCAAATGAAAAAAGGAGGCTTATTGTTGTTTTGTTCATGGGTTTAGGGTTTTAATAATGGTGTTAACTTTAGTTAAAAAAATTTGTAATTACAAGGCTGTCAGATTGGTAATAAATATAAGTTTGCACTACTAATGCTATTAGCCCAACCCTTCCAAAGTTTTAAACTTTGGAAGGGTTCATTTATTAATCCGCATATAAACTTGAAACTCTTGCAAGTAAAAAGGAGGGATTTCTGTATTATAACTTAAGTCTAATTGATGCAATTGTGGCGATTCTCCTGTAATTAATCCAGTTGGGATAACTGTTTCGCCAATATTGATTCCTTCATTATTCACAACATTGTACCATACAGAGTCAATAAATAAAGAATCTTGCCCAACTAGGTATTCTAAATTAAATTGCAGGGTTAAGTTGCCATTTCCTTGTGCTATTGTTTTCGTTTGCACTTCTAGTGCTAACGAAGATTTACAGCATTCAGTTGAGTATGTATTTACAGAAATGAATAATAAGAGTAAAAGTGTAATTTGTTTTAGTTTGTTCATGATTTTGATTTTTAATTGATATGATAGTTTATTAATTCCCATGTAGTTTGATCTTCTGCATTGAAATACTTTAATAATCCAATGTTTTTGGCCATCCATATTTCATCTTCAAAATCTGGACTACCAAACCTCAAGTGAACCACATTATTTATTGTATTGTTATTAAAATGGAAAGCATTTGTATCTATTAAAGTCGTTTTTATAAGTCCGGGAGTTTTATTAGCCATTGAAGTTGAGTCGATGGGGACGGAAAAAAAGTAACGTAGATTCGGAAACAATTTCCCTTGCGAAGTCATACTAATTCTGTCTAAAGAGGCATCACTATTACCAATAGAAACACTTAAATGTGGGCTTACAAATCCTGGGGGAGAAGGGTAGTGAGAATGTTCTATTACAAGACCAACAGCTTCCCACGCAAAGGGAAAAAATCTATCATACATAAGCCTGCTACCACCTGCTGTAACTAAGGCTGTATCATAAATAAGCACATTGGTATCTAACATTTTATAAACCCACCAAGAGCCTTGTGGAAAAAAGTAATAGCTTTTTAATTCTTGGTCAACATAAAATGTATCGGTCGGTGGCGGTAAATCGCTAACTCCTCCGCCCGTTCCGGGTAGTATGGGTTTATCGGGATCACATTGGCTAAAAAAAAGGATAGAAAAACCCAAGAGTAAAAATAGGAGGTGTTTTCTTTTTTTCATGGATGGTTATTTGACCTAGTTGGTTATAAATGTACAGTATAATTAGAGCGTTTGCAAGCTTATTTTACCAAGCTTTCCAAAGTTTCAAACTTTGGAAGGGTTAAGCTAAAAGAATAATCTATAGAAATCGAAGGGTAGATATCAACTACCTTGTCAAAGTTACCAAGCCTCTTTTATTTATTTCTTGGCCTGATTTGATGCCAGAAATTTGATAGACATAGACATCGTTTGGTGCAATAGAACCATTGGGTAGTGTTCCATCCCAGAATCCATAATTTCCCGACCATTCATGTATTAATTTGCCTGATTTAGTGAAAATTTGAACTCTTAGATTCTCAACAGCATCGTCTTCAATGTTGAATACATCATTTACACCGTCTTGATTGGGTGTAAAGATATTGGGAACAATAAAGCTTACTTTATCTATATTTTCAACAGGCTTGGTGTCTTCATGCGAACCTCTATTACTAGGATTACTTTCGACTATATTAGGCTCTTGTTTTTCTGGATTAGTATTGATTGATTTAGAGGCTTGCTCTGGTTTAATATCGGAATTTGCCTGATTGTCCTTTTTGTTTAAACCTTCTGTTTTTTCTGTGTTTTTAGTTGCTTCATTCACTTCATCAGCAATTATGCTTGAAGTGATTTCTTCAACTTTTTTTATTGTTTCTGTGGGTTTAGCTTCTTCTTTATGTGCCGTGTTAATTTGTACTTTTTTATTTTCGGCTTTCGTAGTCGTTTCAATAGATTCTTCAGATAGCTCTTGAATTACAGGAGTGACTTTCGTTTCAGTTGTAGGTTCTTGTTCTATTACTGTTTTAGCTTCGATTTTTACTTGTTCTGTTTTTTGATTTTCTGCTTTGGGGTTAAAATAGAAATAAGCGCCAACACTAATTCCCAAAATACTAGCTGCAATGATTGCAGTTATTATTTTTGATCCAGCAGTAGCAAGGATGCCAGAATTTGAACCAGCAGAAACACTCGCATTTGCAATTGGAGCATTTAGTTGAGATTGAATACTTGACCATGCCTTTGCACCAGGGTCAGCTTCAAAACCTTTAAATGTCTCTCTAAATAATTCTTCTATGTTATCAAGCTTTTTCAAAGCGTATCGTTTTCTATTTCAATTTGTACTAATTTCTTTTGAAGTAGGGTGCGAGCCCTAGAGTATTGTGATTTCGAAGTGTTTTCAGATATTCCTAATTCATCAGCAATTTCTTTATGCGAAAATCCTTCTATGGCATACATGTTAAATACCGTTCTATATCCAAGGGGCAATGTTTTTATTATTTTCAAAAGATCATCCGCTTGCATATTTGACTCAATTACTTGCGAATCTTTTAAGGAATATTCAACATCATCTATAGATAAATTAAAACGCTCATGTTTTATTTTTCGCAAATAATCCAGAGCTGTATTTACCATTATTCTCCTAATCCAACCTTCCAAAGAACCAGAACCTGAATAAGTTTCAATTTTATTAAAAACTTTAACAAATCCATCTTGAACTATATCTTGAGCTTCCTCAAATCGATCTGCATATCGCATGCATACCCCAGTCATCACTCGAGCATATCTATCAAAAAGATGCTTTTGTGCGGCCTCTTGATTTGCTTTGCAGCCCTCCAGCATTTCATCTTCGCTCATCAATTTGCTTGCTGTATTGTCAAGATTAATTCCCTTTAAAGATGCAATTTGCTTGTTTAAGGTTGCATCCCATTTGTTAATAAAACAAAAATAATTATACCCTTATGCTTTAGCTAATGTAAATGAGAAAACACTTCCTTTTCCGGGTGTACTTCTAACATCTATGCTTTGGTTATGGGCTTCTAAAATATGTTTCACAATGGCAAGCCCCAGGCCCGAACCACCATCGGCTCTTGATCGGCCTTTATCAACTCGATAAAACCGCTCGAATAAACGTGGCAAATGTTCTTGCTCTATCCCTTTACCCGTATCCTTAACTTCGATTAGGATGTGTTCATCTAAATCAAAAAACTTAATGCTTGTTTTCCCTTCTTTTGAGCCATAATGGATAGAATTGGCGATAAGATTAGTAAATACTTGTGCGATTTTGCTAGCATCTGCTTTTACATAAATTGCTTCGTCTTTGAAATCAATTTTTAACTTAATTCCTTTTTCTTCGGCTTTGTATTCAAGCGATTCTAAAACATCGTGGGCTAGTTTTACGAGATTAAAACGTTCAATTTTTAATTGAATTCGATTGGATTCTAGTTTCGAAATATCATCTAAGTCTTCTACCATATCAATCATTCGATTAATGCTTTTTTCTGCTTTTAATAAAAAAGTACGATTGATTTTTCGATCTTCTAAGCCTCCTTCGAGTAGGGTTAAAATGTAACCTTGAATACTAAAGAGGGGGGTTTTTAATTCATGCGAAAAATTTCCGATAAACTCTTTTCTGAACTTTTCTTGTCCTGTTAGTCGTTCAATCTCTGCCCTGTTGCTACTATCCCATTCGATTACTTCTTCTCTTATCTTGCCGAAAACATCTTCTTTCGTGTCAACTTTATAGGCTTCTTTTTTTAAACCTACTTTCAGGCTGTGAATGGTTTTGAAAATCAAACGAAATTTGTTTTCTAAAAAGACCTTGATTCCCCATATTAATAAGCCGTAACTAACTATGAATATGATAATTATTATAGAAGTTGTATAAAAAAAGTTGAATTCATTATAATACAACCAAACAAAAGTTGAGACTATTCCACAGGCTAGTGAAATAGCAATAGCTAATCGGAAAGATAAAGCTCTAGGTGTTAAACCAGTCATTTTTAATCCTCCTTAGTTTTGAATTTATACCCAACTCCTTTAATTGTTTGAATGTGATTGTCGCCAAATTTTTCCCTTAGTTTTCGAATATGAACATCAATCGTTCTTTCGCCAACCACTACATCATTTCCCCATATTTCATTCATAATAACCTCACGAGTAAACACATTGCCTGGATTGCTCATTAATAAATGGAGCAATTCAAATTCTTTTTTTGGCAAAGTGAATGCTGTATTGTCTTTAGTGACAAGGTAGCTAACTTTATCTAATATGATTCCATCATGTTCAATTTTTTCTGTGGAAACAGTGTTGGAGTCTTTCCTTCTTAATATGGCTTTTATTTTACTGATTAGCACTTTGGGTTTGATAGGTTTAGTGATGTAGTCATCAGCTCCTGCTTCAAAACCCGCAATTTGAGAATAATCTTCTCCTCTTGCTGATAAAAATGTGATGAGGGTGTTTTGAATTGTAGGTATTTCTCTCAATAGCATGCAGGTTTCTATACCATCCATTTCGGGCATCATTACATCTAAAATAATGAGGTCTGGGTTTTTATTTTCTGCGATTTCTATAGCCTTTTTGCCATTGTTTGCGGTTATCACCTTATATCCCTCTTTTTCTAAATTATATTGAATAATTTCTATGATGTCTGGTTCATCATCAACGAGCAATATGGTTTCTTTATTTATCAAAATGGATATAAAATGAATTTATCTGTTAAGTAAAAATACATCTAAAAACGAATCATACTAGCGTTTTAAAAATGAATATCAAATTGTAATCGATATTGATAATGGTCGTCAATCCGATCTTGGGTCGTATAGCTTATATCTGCTTGAACTTTTAGTTTATGTCCAACAATGTACTTCGAAGTTCCCAAGGTATATTGATTCACGATGCTCTGATTTATTTCTTTAGCTGGTTCTATGCTTGTATAGCGAGCAGCTAATTCCCAATTGCTCATGAATAAATAACCAGCTTGAAGGTTTAGTCCTGTTCCGGCATTTACATGATCACCGGTTAGGCTGCCATCACTATGGCTGGCAAAATGAATGTCAGTTTGTTTGTCTGCATATTCGGCCATAATTGAAAATCCTTTGTATTTAAACATTAAATCAGCAAAAAGAGTTTCTATATCTGCTTCATGATAGCCAACATCGTTTCTCATAAATGAGCCCATATTACCGCGTTCTCTAACTGCGCGATTGTTTATATCATAAGAGATGCCGATGGCTAGTTTTGGTTTTTGCTCTCGTTTAATGTCAGAGCCTACATAATCTCCTTTACTAGAAAAATTACCGAAAGGCAAGAATTCAATTCTTCCGGTGTATTCGTATCCACCTAAGTTTCCAACGTTAACGTTGCGGCCGTCTCCTTGCGAAATAGCTAGAATTTCTCTAACTAAAAACTGCTCTCCAAGTGTAAAGTGATGTCTCAATTGAATTCCAATGTCACGATCAATGTTATAATTCTTATTCAATAATGAACGATCAACAAACTGAAGATTGCCTGAAGATACAACTCGCTCTCTATTTCCTGGAAGTTTAGTTTGTCCAGCCCACAAATAAAAGTTAGAATGAAAATTCCATTTCAATACGGCATCATAGACCATTCTAGAAGAATGGCTCGATTCTATGCTTGCTCCTGATAAATCTCCACTAGAAAGCCCCAACTCTATCTTATACTCTAATTTGGGAGAATAAGCAAAACCATTAAACTTAAGCCTGGCTCTTCTAACTTGAAAATTCGAATTTGCCTCTTGAATGCCTTCTTTTTCGCTAACTTGAAAATCTCCTACAAAAAGCGTTTGGAATCTTGCGCCAAATTTCATGCTCCAGCTGGAATCTACAGCAATTACATTAAAAATGCCGTCACCAAATTTTTGATTTACAGGTGTTTGGCCTATAGTTAAATAAGCAATTGAGAATAATAATAGGGATGATGCTATTTTTTTCATGGAATTAATCAAAATAAATTTCTATCGCAAAATTGTTTCGATTTTTGGGAATGGACAATTATTTTATTCAAACTTAACTTTAAATTAATATAATAACTTGTTGAAGTTAAACATAAATAAGGTTTTCAGGATTTAAATCAAGCAATACATAACACTTAAAAGTGAAAGTTAATATTACCTTAACAATAGACTTCATTAACAATTGAATCAGAGTTTTATTTTTGCGCCAGATTAAATTCATACTGATGAAAAAAATATTCTCAATAATTACTGTCTTAATGATGTTGTTCCCATTTGTAACGGTGGGACAAACTCAAGAGATCAATCTTCAGCAACAAATAGATTCTGAAAATGGAATTACCGCTGAAAACCTGAATGTAGCAGCGTTTAAGAATTATAAAAACGAAGAAAACGATTTAATTTCTTTAGGTTCTGTTGAAATAACTTGGACTGCAATATCGGTTAACGGACCTATAAAAGTGCGCTACAACTATGCAGGAGATACAACATGGAATTACAGCCAAGATGTGCAAGCCGAGTCTTTATCTATTAATCTTGAAAACATAGAGGAAAATCGAATCTTAAATTGGTCAATTGGTTATGGTAATGCATGGACAAGCACCATGGCTTTTCCAACATTTGGCAAGCATGTTTTTGAAAACATAGTTGTACACCCAATTGAAGAAGGATTTGAAATAACTTGGAGCATTAATTACCATGTTTCTGAGTATTTAGCTAAAAATAACATCAATGCGGTAATAAAATACAACACTGAAATTGGCGATAAGAGAAATAAAAGTGGAATGGAGGGCAATGATTGGATACTATCAAAGCCTTTTCCAATACTTGATAATAAGTTCAAACTAGATGGTCTAATAGGCAATGAAAAGTACCATTTTAAAATTGGGTTTTCACCTTCGGGAGATATTTTAGCAAATCAAGAAAACAATGCTGAAATGGTTTGGTCTGACACTATTAAGGAAAAAACAGATCGAGGTTGGGGTGTAGCTAAGCTGTTGATTTTAATTGGATCTTTAGGTTTCTTTATTTATGGTATGAAGTTAATGAGCGAGGGCTTGCAACAAGCTTCTGGAAGCATGCTTAGGTCTATGCTTGGCTCAATGACTTCGAATCGACTAAAAGGAGTGCTTACAGGATTTGGAATTACTTCTTTGGTGCAGTCATCATCCGTAACAACCGTTATGACGGTTAGTTTTGTGAATGCCGGTTTGATGACATTAAGGCAATCTGCAGGTGTTATGATGGGTGCTAACATCGGTACTACCATTACAGCATGGGTTATACTTATTATAGGATTTAAGGTAAACGTAGGTAGTTACGCTTATATGTTAATTGCCTTTGCTTTCCCTTTATTATTTATAAAAAGCGGAAAATCCAAAGCTTGGGCAACAACAATTGTTGGGTTTTGTATTTTATTTATAGGACTTGGCGAATTAAAAGATGCAGTGCCTTCTTTAGATCGAGATTCTGCTATCATTCAGTTCTTTATCGACTTTAAAGGAGTTTGGTATGGCCCAGTTATGTTTGTGCTTTTAGGTGCATTTGTAACTGTGGTTATTCAATCATCTTCAGCGGCTATGGCACTTACCTTAGCCATGGTTGCCAAAGGGGCAATTCCTTTTGAAGTTGCCTGTGCTATGGTTTTGGGAGAAAATATTGGGACAACAATTACCGCGGAATTAGCTTCTCTAATTGCGAATGTACATGCAAAGCGTTCTGCTAGAATTCACTCCTTGTTTAATCTCATTGGAGTTGGTTGGATGCTCTTGATTTTTCCATATTTCTTAGATATAGTCGGTGCATTAGTTGGCATAACTAGCGGAGAAGAATTTGACCTTGCCAATCCAGATATGGCTGCAACAGGAATTGCTGTTTTTCACACCTTTTTCAACCTTGCAAATGTTGTGTTAATGGTTTGGTTTGTTCCACAATTAGTTACTCTAGCAGAAAGAACAGTAAAATCAAAAGGAGATTCTGATGAAGAATTTAAGTTGGATTTTATTGGAGGCCCTATTGGCTCTACAGCTGAGTTATGTATTTTAGAAGCTCAAAAAGAGGTTTCAAAATTTGGTGAAGTAACTGCTCGAATGAATGAGTTTGTTTATAATGCTATCAATAATTCTAGTAAGAAGAAAAAGGCAAAGCTGTTTTCTAAACTTCAGAAATATGAAGAAATTACAGATCGAGTTGAGGTGGAAATCGCAGATTATTTAGCGAAAGTTTCACGATTGGAAATGAGTGATTTGGCTTCTATTAAAATGCGTGGAATGCTGAGTATTACAAATGACCTAGAGCGAGTAGGCGATATCTTTTATCAAATAAGCAAGTCTTTAGAGAAAAAAGAAGATGAGAAAATTTATTTTACTCCAGAGCAAAGGGAAGGTTTAAACGAAATGCTCGAATTGGTTAGGGAAGCTTTTACAATTATGAATAAAAATTTAGAAGCAGAAAATAGAAGTATCTCTATGCAAAGTGCTATCGATATAGAGCATCGAATAAATAAATTGAGAAATAAATTAAGGAAAAAACACTTAAAAGACTTAGAGTCTGGAGAGGTGAACATGCAAGGTGCTTTAATTTATTCCAATGTATTTTCTTCATTAGAAAAAGTTGGCGATCATATCATAAATGTTTCTGAGGCTGTAGCAGGAGAAATTTAATAGTTATCATCCTTTTGATATGGATAGCAATTGGTGTGTTTGTATAAAAACAACATTCAATAAATTCCTCTTTAAATTTTAGAATTTCAAAGATTTTATGTCCTTAAATCAATGCCTTGGAATAAAGGCAAGGCCTAAAAACTTTTTGCTGAAATCTGCTGTTAAATCCGCTTTCAAGCCGTACTTTTGCAGCAAAATTTAGAAGATGAAATTAGAGCAATCTAAGCGTTTATTTGAAAGAGCTAAAAAGTCGATGGTTGGCGGTGTTAATAGTCCCGTTCGAGCTTTTAATTCAGTTGGCGGAAGCCCACTTTTTATTGATAAAGGGGAAGGCATTTACATTACTGATGTCGATGGAAATGAGTACATCGACTTAATCGGTTCTTATGGGCCATTAATTTTAGGCCATGCACATCCTGAAGTAAGCAAAGCTGTTAAAGCTGCAGTTGAGAAAAGTTTTACTTATGGCGCATCAACTTTGGGCGAAATTGAATTGTCTGAATTGGTAAAAGTAGCTTTTCCACACATGGATAAAGTTCGCTTTGTAAATTCAGGTACAGAAGCTGTGCTTTCTGCCATACGATTGGCTAGAGCATATACCGGAAGAAATAAGATTGTGAAATTTGCAGGTTGTTATCATGGCCATTCGGATGCTTTACTTGTTGCAGCCGGTTCTGGTTTAATGACATTGGGAATTCCTGGAAGTAAAGGAGTTCCTGCTGATGCAGTAAAAGATACACTAATTGCGAACTATAATGATATAGAAAGTGTTAAGGCAATTATCGAAAAATATGGCAAGGAAATCGCTGCAATTTTTATAGAACCAGTTGCTGGAAACATGGGGGTTGTTGTACCTGAGCAAGCATTTATGACGCAATTGAGAGCCATTACAAAAGAGCATGGGATATTATTAGTCATTGATGAAGTTATGACTGGCTTTAGAAGCAAGTTTGGCGGAGCACAAGATTATTTTGGAATTGAAGCCGATATTACTTGCATGGGCAAAGTAATTGGTGGCGGTATGCCAGTAGGGGCTTACGGTGCTCGAGCAGAAATAATGGATTTGGTTTCTCCATTGGGGGGTGTTTATCAAGCTGGAACTTTATCGGGAAATCCAATTGCGATGGCTTGTGGTCTAGCTACTTTAAAAGAGCTGCAAAAGCAAGATTACGAGCGTGCAGATTGGATGGGTAAAGAAATTAAAACCTGCCTTGAAGAAGCAGCTGTTAAATATGGTATTGAAGTTACTGTAAATCAATTTGGGCTTATGGTAAATCCTTTTTTCACAAAAGAGCCAGTTACTAATTTCGAAACTGCTTCAAAATCAGACACGGAATTATTCTCAAAATTCTTCTGGGCGATGGCCGAAAATGGTTTATACATTCCGCCTTCTCAGTTTGAATCTTGGTTTTTACCAATTAACATGACTGATCAAGAATTGAATAAAGTAAAAACTAGAATTGTAAAAGCCTTTGAGGCGATAGGATAAATTGATTTGTCTTAGACTTCGACACCGCTCTGCCTGACAGAAAATAGCACTATGTTTTGTCACATAGAGTGATAGTCGAAATGAATACAAAACGTAACAAAAGAAAAACATGACAGCATTTAACGATAGATTTTTAAAAGCTTGCAGACAAGAACAAACCGATAGACCACCAGTATGGTTTATGCGTCAAGCAGGAAGATACCAAGATGAATACAGGGCAATTCGCAAGAAACATAGCTTAGTGGATATATGTAAAATTCCAGAAGTCTGTGCTGAGGTAACCTTACTACCTATTCAGCAATTTGGCTTTGATTCGGCTATTATTTTTTCAGACATCATGATTCCTTTAGAGCCTATGGGAATCGATTTTGAATACAAGCCAGGAGTTGGTCCAGTTATACACAATCCCATCAAATCGAAGGCAGATGTTGAAAAGCTTAAGGATTTGGATTTTGGAAAAGACTTGTTATACACTGGCGAGGGAATGAAAATTTTGAGAAGAGAGTTGAATGTTCCTTGTATTGGTTTTGTTGGAGCACCTTTTACCTTAGCGAGTTATATGCTAGAAGGAGGGCCTTCAAAAAACTACATTAAGATGAAATCTTTTATGTATCAAGAAACTGAAGCTTGGCATGCCTTAATGAAGAAATTAGCGACTAACATGGCGGAGTATTTATACTTTCAAGTGGAATCAGGAGCTATGGCTGTTCAGATTTTTGATTCTTGGGTAGGCTCTTTAAGCCGAGCAGATTATTTAGAGTATGTTTTTCCACACATGAAAGAGATGTTTGCCGCAATTAAAGCCAAAACTGATGTGCCAGTAATTATGTTTGGAACAAATTCTTCTCATTTATTGCAAGACATGAAAGCAACTGGTGTTGATGTAATTGGTATCGATTGGAAAACGGATTTAGCAGCTGCTTGGGCAGACATGAACCATGAAGTAGCGGTGCAAGGTAACTTAGATCCTACTTTATTGTTTGGCGATTGGTCATTGATTGAGAAGCGTGCAAAAACACTATTGGAATCTGTAAACAACAGACCAGGATTTATTTTTAACTTGGGTCATGGTATATTACCTGGAACACCTCAAGAGAATGTAGGCAATTTGGTGAAATTGGTACAAGGAAGACTATAGTATTTAGAATCTAAAATATAAATATACAAAATGCCTAGAATAAATTCTGGGCATTTTTTTTATCACAAAAATCTCCTTCGCATAAAGTTTATCATCAAGTACCAAAGTGAGGCCAAAGGCTTGTATTTTATATCATTTGCCCACTTTAATTATTATTCTATTTATTCAAAATTTGCTAAATGTAATCTGCCAAAGGTTACTATTAAGTTAATAAAACAACATTTCTCAATACTCACCTTCGAATCTGAAGAGTATTGTCTTTAATCCTTTGTTCCTTATTTGCGATAGCATCTTCATAGGTTTTGTCCATATAAAATGCTTTTTTCTCGGGGTTGTATTTTATTAGTGTTACAGGAATTTCTAATAATTCATCATAGGGAGTGTTCTTTTCTTTTTTAAGGTAAACATCAAAATCAAATACCGGCACTTTAAATTCAAGCTCCTCGGTATGTTTAGTCTTTATCCAGATAATTTTTGTTTGCAATTCTTCCTTTGAAATTTCAACGGTGTATTCTCGTTCCGATTGAAGGTCAATACTAAATTTTCCTGAACCACTAGTGGTTGTTTCATAGATTAAATTCCCCGCTTCCAAAACTTCAATTTTTGCTCCTTTCAGATTTTCTCCATAAGAATGAACCTGTCCTTTAAACGTAAAGGTTTTACTTTGACTAAACCCGGTACAACTGAAAATAAGGAAAAGTGAGGTTAAGGCTAACAATAATCTCATAATGTGATAAATATATCAATAATTAAAGAAAAAATGCAACATAATCGAATAAAATACATCAAACACCTTATGACTATTTTTTAATAACAAAAAATTTTTCTAGTTAGGTTTTAGAAATAGATACTATTCTCATAGTCTAAACAATCGACACATTCTGCATAAAGAATTTCTAATTTATCATCCAGTTATTAAAGAAATCTATGGTCAAATTACAAATTTATAGTATGACTTAAATCATAGAAAATAGCATTAAAACTGCCTTATTTTATGAGAATGTTTTTAAAAGAGGAAAAATCTGCTAATCAGTGTACAGCCCTTATTTTAGCGGGAGGTCACTCCTCTAGGATGGCTTTTCCAAAGACCTGGAAAAAGACTTCTGAAGGGATTACTTTTTTAAACAACATTGTACGTTTATATAAAAATGCTGGAGTGTTAAATGTGGTGGTTGTTCTAAATGAAAAGTTCACCCGAGAACAATGGGAGAATGAGCTTTTAGAAATAAAATCATCAGCCATATTGGTCAAGAATAGTTATCCAACTAAAGGAAGATTATACTCCTTGCAGTTGGGATTAAGGTTTTGCCCCTCAAAGTTTGTATTTATTCATAATGTCGATAGCCCTTTTACACCAAGTGTAGTGATTGATAAAATACTCAATCAAGTTGAAGAAAATGGAGTGACAATACCATCATTTAAAGGCAAAGGAGGGCATCCTGTTTTGATATCAAATGCTGTTAAAAATGAGATTATCAACAGGTATGAATCCTATGAAACTCTTAGAGATGTTTTTGCTTGCTTTCCTAAAAAGTATGTAGCAGTAGAAAACGCATCAGTATTACAAAACATCAACACTCCACAAGATTTAGCGCTTTTTAATTATGAAGTTGTGGAATGAATTAGAGGCCTTGAAAATCGCAAGAGAAAAGGCTGCTTTATGTATTGTGGTGCAAACCAAAGGATCAACACCTAGAAAGGTGGGCGCTAAAATGATAGTCAAAGCAGATGCTAGTATCTTAGGAAGCATTGGCGGAGGAAACTTGGAAAAAAAAGTGATTGAAAATGCCTTACAACAAATTAAGAAAAAGGAGGCTAAACTATTTCGACACGACTTATTACAACAGCATAACATGTGCTGTGGAGGGACTGTTGAAATTTATATTGAACCCATTAAAGCAATGAATAAACTTTATCTATTTGGCGCAGGACATACAGCTAACGCTTTAGCGAGAGTAGCTAGAAATTTAGACTTTGACATTTTTGTTATAGATGATAGAGCGGAGTATATAAACAGTTTTGAGCTTGCTGGAGTCAACAAAATGAATATGGCTTATAACGATGTTTTAGAAACCTTGCCATTTGATGAGAATACATACATCTTGATTATGACTTATGAGCATGCTTACGATAGAGAAATACTGGCTTATTGCATTAATAAACCGCATGCATACATTGGTATGATTGGCAGTGAGCGCAAGGTGCAATTGACTAAAAAGATGTTTATTGAGGGGAAAATATCAAGTAATGAAGAACTAGAGAAAGTGGATATGCCCATGGGAATTGATATTAATGCCGAAGGACCAGAAGAAATCGCCATAAGCATAATGGCTAAACTAATTCAAGTAAAAAATGGATAAACCAAATGCAATCATAACAGGAGCTGCAAAAGGCATAGGAAAAGCCATTGCAAAGCGATTGAAGAAGGAAGGGTTTTTCTGCATTTTAATTGATGTAGATCAAGAGAATGGGAAAGAGTTGACCAAAGAGTTTGAAGGTTCAGCCAAGTTTTTTAATTGCGATATCAGCAGTGAGAAAGAGGTAAATCTGTTGTTTGAAGAGCTACTTCACGAATATGGAAAAATAGATGTATTGGTCAATAATGCTGGGATTATTCGAGACAATGTGATTTGGAAAATGCCAGTGGAAGACTTTGACAAAGTGCTTGATGTAAATTTAAAAGGCACTTGGTTAATGTGTAAAATGGCTGGTGAAATTATGCGGAAGCAAAGTAGTGGAAGAATCATAAACATTACTTCAAGAGCCTGGCTGGGCAATAGAGGACAGTCAAATTATGCCGCCTCGAAAGCAGGAGTGGTGGGATTAACTAGAGTTTTAGCTTTGGAATTAGGGAAATATGGCGTTTTGGTAAATGCGGTTGCCCCAGGTTTAATATTGACAGATTTAACTCAAAAATTACCTCAAAATGTGCTAGAAAAACTAATAGAAGCTCAACCTACAAAAAGCATGGGGAAGCCAGAGGATATCGCCAATGTAGTGGCTTTTTTATGTGATGAAAAAACTCAATTCATAACTGGGCAAACCATTTATGTAGATGGCGGAAAAAGTATAGGGGCGGGAATTTAAAGACAGGATATAATTATGAAAATAATTACACTTATAGTAAACGGAAAAGAGCATAAATTAATCGTAGAATCACACGATAGTTTAGCAAAAATCTTGAGGGAAAAAGTGCAATTAACTGGCACTAAGTTGGGCTGCGAACAAGCGAGCTGTGGCGCATGTACTGTTTTTGTAGATGGTAAGGCTGTGCAAAGCTGCATCACTCCAGCAATGAGGGTAGATGGAAGTGTAATTACAACCATAGAAGGAATAGCCGATCAAAATAAATTGCACAAATTACAAGAAAAGTTTGTTGAAAAGGGCGCTGTGCAATGTGGTTATTGTACTCCGGGTATGATCATGACTTCACTAGACTTTTTAGAAGAAAATCAAAACCCAACAACAGAAGAAATTAAGGAAGCTTTATCAGGGAATTTATGCCGTTGCACTGGCTATAAAAAAATAATTGAAGCTGTAGAATCCTATGTTGCTGAAAAGAATATTGTCAATTCCTCAGCAATCAAATTAAAAAAAGAGAAAGAGGACATGTTTAAAATGGTGGGGCACGCTCGACCCTACCTTGAGGCCAGCAAAAAAGTTCAGGGCTTGGCAGACTATGCAGACGATATACAGATTAAGAATGCCCTTTATTGCAAGTTTGTAAGAAGCACTCATGCACATGCAAAAATTAAAGCAATTAATACCTCAAAAGCGAAGGCTTTGGCAGGAGTTAGGGCGGTAATTACAGGAAAGGAATTGCCGGTAAAATTTGGAGTATTACCCATTTCTCAAGATGAAACCGCAATGGCAATTGAGAAAACTAGATACATTGGAGAAATTGTGGTGGCTATAGCTGCCGACATTGCTGAAATTGCTACAGCAGCGTGTCAATTGGTTGAAGTAAGTTATGAAGCGATGCGCCCTTTTTTCGACATGAAAGAAGCTTGCGAAGACGTGGGAGAGGACGAAAAGATACATTCACATTGCAAATTCAATAACAACATCCATAAAAAAGCAGAATTAAGGTTTGGCGACCAGCAAGAGGGTTTGGCTAAGGCTGACCATACCGTAAAAGTAGATTTTGATTTTCAAGGAATTAATCATGGTTTTACAGAACCACACGCAGCTACTGCTTGGTGGGATGAAAATGGACTTAGCATTATCACAGCAACACAAGTGCCTCATTACTTGCATCGCTACTTGGCAAAAGTATTGGAAGTACCCATGAATCGAGTAAGGGTAATTAAACCAACCGTAGGCGGAGGTTTTGGAGGAAAGTCAGATCCATTTCCACATGAGATTATCATTTCTCACTTATCAAGAATGTTGGGGCAACCTGTAAAAGTTCGATTCAATAGAGAAGAAGTTTTCTTAACCAACCATGGGCGTCATCCAACAAGCATGAGCATGGAAATGGGAATTAGTAAAGATGGAACATTCGAAGTATTGGATGCAGATATTCTAATTGAAGGTGGAGCTTATGGCAGTTTTGGAGTTGTGACTACTTACTACAATGGGGTATTGCTGCAAGCACCTTACAAAATTGACAATTTTGGATTTAGAACTAGAAGGGTTTATACAAACAAACCGCAATGTGGGGCAATGCGAGGACATGGAGCGGTGAATTCTCGCTATGCAGTAGAAACCATTATTGACCGATTGGCAGAAAAGATTAATATGGATCCATGCCAGTTGAGACTTAAAAACTTTTTGGATGAAAAATCAACCACTGTTGGACAATATCGGATTACTTCCAATGGCAGTGTTGAATCGCTTAAAGCGGTGATGGAACGATCTGAATGGAGTAAAAAATTTGGAAAATTACCCGAAGGCCATGGAGTGGGAGTTGCTTGTGGATTTTTTATTTCGGGTAGTGCATTACCCATTCACTGGAATGAATATCCTCAGTCGGTAGTGCACTTAAAGGTAGATTTAGATGGCAGAGTACTCATTACTTCTGGAGCAAGTGATATTGGGCAAGGTAGCGACACCATGTTGGCTATAATTGTGGCTGAGGTGTTGGGCTTAAGCATGAATAATATTTTTGTAGTTGCAGCAGACACAACGCTAACCCCAATAGATTTGGGGAGCTATTCTAGCCGTGTAACTTTTATGGCAGGAAATGCCGCTAAACAGGCTGCAGAAAAGCTCAGAGAGCTAATACTTTCAGCTGTCGCGAAAATAAATAAGGTAGATCAATCTGAGTTAAACATTCAAAACGAACGAATATTTACCAATGATAACAGGCTAGATTTAAGCTGGGTAGAAGCAGTTGAAAATGCAACTCGTAAGGTTGGGGCACTCAATACTTCAGGTGCATATAATTCACCCAAATTGGGTGGAGACTTTAAAGGGTCTGGAGCAGGACTAAGTCCTTCCTATAGCTTTGGGGCAGTAATTACAGAAGTCAAGGTAGATCAAGAAACTGGGCATGTGAAAGTGGTAAATATATGGGGTGCTCACGATGCTGGCAAAGCATTAAATCCTTTGGCTGTTGAAGGCCAATTAGAAGGCTCATGGCACATGGGCTTGGGTCAAGCTATGAGTGAGCAAATGAAATATAGAGACGGTTTGTTGTTGAATGCCAATCTGGTAGATTATAAAATTCCAACAGCTAAAGATACACCGCCAATACATACCGACATCATAGAAACCATAGACCCAGAAGGGCCTTTTGGAGCCAAGGAATGTGGAGAAGGTGCAATTCATCCCATTATTCCATCTCTTGCCAATGCAATTTACGATGCTGTAGGGGTTAGAATTACCTCATTGCCTATTACTTCGGAAGAAGTGTTGAAAGCAATCAAGGAAAAAAATAAAAAAAACGAGCCCGTAAAATAAACGATTATGATAGCTGATAAAGCATATTTAATTCCAAATTCAGTAGGTGAAGCCATAGAAATGGCAAGGATAAATAAAGATACATTTAAGTATTTGGCTGGAGGTACAGATGTGATGGTCAATCGATTTCAGGGGAATGAAGAGTCATCTTGTCTGATAGACCTAACAAAAATAGAAAGCTTAAAAGGAATCAGTAAAGAAGGGGAAACTCTTAGAATTGGAGCCTTAGAAATATTGGAAGACTTAAAACTAAATACCTTTATTAAAGAAGAATTTCCATTATTGATTGAAGCCGCCTTAGCAGTTGGCTCACCATTATTAAGAAAAACAGCCACACTTGGAGGAAACCTGTTATGCGAAAATCGTTGTTTGTTTTACAATCAATCGGAGTGGTGGAGAGAATCTGTAGGGTATTGCTTAAAATGCGAAGGTGATATTTGTATTGCCACACAAGGTAAAAATGCTTGTTTTTCGGAATTGGTTTCCGATACTGCACCAGCTTTAATAGCAATGGATGCTCAGGTAGAACTGATTGACGTAGATGGAATAACAAGGATTAAAGTTGAAGATATTTATTCTGGAGACGGTGTTTATCCAAGAAACTTAACAGATACAGCCATTTTAACAGCCATTATATTGCCTTTAAACCGAGCCTTTAGAGGCAGTTTTCATAAGTTACGAGAACGAGAGAGCCTAGAGTTTACCTCACTTACAAGCGCTGTAGCGGTTGATAAAAATGGAAAACTAAAAATTGCTTTATCAGGAGTTGACCCCAAAGCTATTGTGGTGGAAGGAACAGTTGAAAGCGATAAAGCGGAATTGATTAAACAAGCTGTAAAAGGTTCAAGAGCAGTAGATAACGACATGTATTCTCGCAAATATAGAAGGGAGATGATAAGTGTTTTTTTAAATAGAAGTTTTAATAAATTAAATATATTATGAAAAATAACCCAATAGATGTAATGCTTCACGAGCATGATGTAATTTGTAGCACAGAAGCAATAATAGAAGGACTTGATAAGTCTTGGGAAGAAGAACCAGAAAAATATAAATCAACAGTAAGTACTTTGCTTACTTTCTTTAGAGAGTATGCCGATGGTTATCACCACAATAAAGAAGAAGAGGTGTTATTTCCCGCAATTAATGATCATCCCGATTTTGTGTTGCAAGAAATGGTGGAAGAATTTGAAACCCATCATGAAGATTTTAGAGAATACTCGAAAGTGATAGAAGATGCAATGGCTGAAGAAGAATTTGAAGAATCATACAAAGAATTAAATAGCTATTTGCAAGATTTACTCGATCACATCGCTGCTGAGAATGAAGAATTGTTTGTTCTTGCAGAATCTTTACTCGATGAATCAGATTTAGAAACCATTTACTTTAAGTTCAAAGATATTGACATGGAATTGGGTGAAGAAAGAAAAACGGAATTAGAGAAACTAATACAAGGTTTAAAATAAAAACTTAAAACAATCGATGAATACAGTGATTGACAAAAGGGCACACCTCGTGCTTGCTGTAAATACATTTGCATTTACCATCTGTTTTGCATGTTGGATGCTAAACGGAGTATTAGTAACTTATCTGGTAGATAATCAAGTGTTTGACTGGAGTCCAGTCAAAGTGGGTTGGTTAATGGGGATTCCAGTATTAACAGGAGCTATTTTTAGATTGCCTTTTGGACTTCTAACAGATAAATACGGCGGACGTCCAATTTATACCTTGTTGCTGCTTTTAGCGGCTATTCCAATGTTTTTATTGTCTAAAGTAGATAGTTTTATGGGCTTTGCACTTTGCAGCTTTGGGTTTGGTATTACCGGTGCTGGATTTGCAGTTGGCAATGCCTTTACTTCGTATTGGTATCCAAAAGAACGCCAAGGTTTGGCCATGGGAATTTTTGGTGCGGGAAACGCCGGTGCAGCTATTACTACCATGCTAGCACCAACTATCTTAAACGATTTAACAGATGGCGGAAAAGTAATCGATTCATGGAGGGTATTACCTCAAATTTATGCCGGAGTGCTTGTTTTAACAGCAATAATATTCTTTGTATTAGTAAAGAATAAAAAGCCTGTTGCTAATGAAAGAAAAATTAGTGAATTGTTTGCTCCTTTAAAAAAGGTTAGAGTTTGGCGATTTGGAATTTACTATGCCTTAGTTTTTGGAATGTTTGTCTCTTTTTCACAATGGCTAATTCCCTATTTTGTAAATGTGTATTACTTACCATTAGTAACAGCGGGTATTTTCGCAGCAATGTTCAGTTTTCCATCTGGTGTTATTCGTGTTTTAGGAGGTTGGATGTCTGATAAATGGGGAGCTAGAAAAGTGATGTATTGGGTATTAAGCACTTCGGTTATTTTTAGCTTAATGATGAGTGTCCCAAAAATGGACATTACAACTCCAGGAAATGGTATTATGGCAACAAAAGCTGGAACAGTAAAATTTGTTTCTGATTCTTTAATCATTGTAAATGATATGGAATACCCTGTAGTTGTTGAGGTTAAAGAGGTAAAAGACATCAAGTATGATCAAGAGGAGTTTCATATTTTTCCTGTAAAAAAAGCATGGCAAACTCCTGTTGTTACAGTAGGAGAGAAAATTGAAAAGAAACAACTTTTAGCAAAAGGCGAAACACATATTTTGTTTCAAGCAAATGTTTGGATTTTTGCCATTTTAGCAATCATTTTAGGTAGCATTTGGGGCATAGGCAAAGCGGCTGTTTTTAAACACATACCAGAATATTTTCCAAGCGAAGTTGGAGTTGTTGGAGGTATGGTTGGACTAATTGGTGGCTTTGGCGGATTTTTAGGCCCTATCGTTTTTGGATATTTATTAGAATATACAGGTTTGTGGACATCTAGTTGGATTTTCATCTTTCTTTTCTCACTCATTTGCATCGTATGGATGCATCGTGTAATTCTAAAAATGCGGCTTAATGAAGCTCCTAATAAGCACTAAAAACAGATAATTAAATCATAACAATTAAAAATTATTATAAAGAATCAATAGATTGATGAAAACTTTTATACAAGAGGTTGATGAACTACCTACAGGGCATCCTGTAAAAGTTTATTATGAAGAAGCAGCACTCATTCAAGAAATACTCGACGAGCTTAAAACGGTTAGCGTTAGAAATGAATTTCAGAAGTATTTTAATTTATTTAATGAATTAACCACGATAGAAAAACGGTTTGCAAGAAAAGAAAACCAATTGTTCCCTTATCTAGAAAAGCATGGTTGGGATGGCCCAAGTCAAGGAATGTGGTCTTTTCATGATAATTTAAGAGATGTTATCCGATTAATAAATACTCAAAATGAAGCTAAAGATTTTGACAGAATAGAGAAAAACATCACTTTTTTAATAATAGAAGGGATTGAGCGTTTAATGGGAGTTGAGGACATGCGCTTGTTTCCCAATGCCATGCAATTGTTAAGCGAAGATGATTGGAAGGAGTTTTATGAAGGAGATGAAGAAATAGGCTGGATGCTTAAAGAAAAACCTAAGCCTTATCCCGAAATTGAAGAGGAGGAATACATACACCCGAGTAAAGACAAAACAGAACGTAAACTATCATTTTCTTTAGAAGATACGTTCCATTATGATGAGGGCTACATGACACCCGAGCAAGTCAATTTATTGCTTCGGTTTTTACCTGTGGACCTTACCTATGTGGATGAAAACGATAAAGTAATTTTTTATAATCGCGGAGAAGATCGAGTTTTCCCAAGAAGTAAAGGCATTATTGGCAGAGAGGTTAAATTCTGCCATCCTCCAAAAAGTGTTCACATGGTATTGCGAATTGTGGACGAATTTAGAGCAGGAACAAAAGATGTGGCGGAGTTTTGGATAAATTTTAAAGGTAGAATGATACATATCCGCTATTTTGCGATAAGGGATAAAGAAAAAAACTATCGTGGAGTTATAGAAATGTCGCAAGATGTAACGGATATTCAAAAACTAGAAGGTCAGCAGCGTTTGCTTGACTGGGATTAAACTTAGACGATTGGACACAAAGAAATATTTTTATAGAAACATCATTTTTTCCAAACAGGGTCAAACGATTTCGGCAATAGATATCCACAACCCAAACAAGGCAAGAGAGGAGTTTGATCCTTGGTTTGGCATTGTACTACAATTGGCTGATGGACAACACAACATAGATCAGCTAATACAATTTATGACTACACAGTATAAGGGAGCACCACCTCATAACTTAGCTGAAACCATATTATCTGTTGTTCAACGAATGGCAGATAGCAGGCTAATTGTGCTAACAGAAGAACCAACAGAGCTCCCTTATTATCTTACGATGCCTTATGAATTATTGGATATAGAAAGAGCCAAAAAAGAAATAGCGGCAGATCGAGTTAATCTTAATTAGGTGATTTGTCATAAATTAAATAGCTTTTTAAAGTATGCCGTTTACTAAATCCAAAAGATACAAGGATTACTCCTCGTTTATCAAAAAGAAATTTTCTGAACGCGTTCAGAAAATTTCTTTAGACACTGGTTTTACTTGTCCAAACAGGGATGGTTCGAAAGGAGTAGGAGGTTGCACCTATTGCAACAACAATACCTTCAATCCATATTATTGCAAGCCAAGTAAAAGCATTACTGCGCAATTGAATGAGGGGATACAATTCTTTTCCAAAAAGTATAAAACTCAGAAGTACTTAGCTTATTTTCAAGCATATACCAATACTTATGCTGAAATAGACTTAGTAAAAGAATTATATCTTGAGGCTATAAATCATCCTGAAGTGATAGGCTTGGTGATTGGCACAAGGCCAGATTGCATTCAGGAAAACCTTGTCGATTTTTTAGCAGAATTGGCTAAGGATTATTATATTTCTCTTGAGTTTGGAATTGAGAGCACCTTAAATCGCAGCTTAGAATTAGTGAACCGATGTCACACATTTGAAGAAACTCAAGCCGCCTATGATTTGGCTAAAAACAAAGGAATTCATTTGGGAGGACACTTAATTATTGGTTTGCCAGGAGAAAGTAGAGAAGAGATACTAAATCATGCAAAAGCAGTTTCTTTATTGCCGATAGATTCGCTTAAATTACATCAACTTCAGGTGGTGAAACACACAAAGATGGCCTTGCAGTTGAAAGAAAATCCTTCCATGTTTCAATTGTTTTCTGTGGAAGATTATGTCGATCTCATTAGCGATTTTGTATCCTGCTTACGTTCAGATATTATCATAGAACGATTTATCAGTGAATCCCCTTCGCATTTATTAATTGCGCCTAAATGGGGCGGCTTAAAAAACTTTGAATTGGTATCAAAAATAGATAAAGCCATGATGGAAAAAGACCTTTGGCAAGGGAAAAATTATAAGTAAATTTACTGTGCTATTCGTTGATTTAATTAGGATTAAACACATAGAGAGGCATGATTTAAATTAGTATAAATGCCTGTTAAGAGCTATAAATTTCAAATTTTTTAATGAACTTTTTATTATACCCATTTCGGTTTTTATATAAAATCTATTTTGCAAGCTATTTTATAGTTTCCTTAGTATGTTTTTTCCCGTTTTTTAAGTTTTTTTTAAGCAAAAAAGAACGATTTCCCACAGCCTTTAAACTGATAAGAATTTATGCTAAACTATGGTTATTCTTCAGTGGTATTTTTATGAAGGTAAAGGGCAAAGAAAATATAATTAAAAATCAGGCATTTATTATTTGCTCCAATCATAGTTCTTTTATCGACCCTGCTTGTTTGTATTCTTTATTCGACGAGTACTTTGTTTTTACTGGAAAACAAGAAATTGAGAAATGGCCTTTATTCCACATTTTTTATACTTCTGGAATGAATATATTGGTTGATAGAAACAACAGACAAGGAATATTAAAAGGATTTAAGCGTATGATGGAAGTTGTTGAAAAAGGGTATCCAATTGCGATCTTTCCAGAAGGAACGGTTTCTAAAGAAGCGCCAAAGCTGACAGATTTTAAAACTGGAGCCGTATCTTTAGCCATAAAAAACCAAATTCCGATACAAGCGATTACTTTTACAAGCAATTGGAAAAGACTACAACGAAAAGGGATGTTTAAAGGAAAAGCAGGGCCAGGGATTTCAACTGTTATCATACATCCTGCAATTAGCACCCTTGGAAAAACAAAAGACGATACAGATTCATTGTTAGCAAAGCTGCGCTCGACTATAAATGAACCTTTGAATGAGCTGTATGGAGTATAAACATAAAAATAAATAAAGATGAATTGGTTACTAATTGGAGCGGCATTGATTGTTTACCCGCTATTTGGGCTGTCGATTTTATACATCCGAAATCGACTTGGCAAAACGAATAACATGAACCTATTGATATTGGCACCCATTGGTTTAAGCTTTATTTTGGGTTTTGGTATTTTATTGTTTTCTATCCTTAGTATTTAGTTTTGCTGGATAAAATAGCTGGGAGAATTTTTTAGGAATTTGTGCTTGATTAGTATTTGCTAAGCATAGCGACCGGTTATTTATTTTTTAATTCGTTTGCTTTTAATCACTTTAATTTCAGTTGGATTATCTGGTCGATATTTAAAAATTAAACTGTCACCTACTGAATATGAGCTGGTGTAGTTTTGTTCCTTTTTATTAGACTCAAATTCATTTTGATATGATTGACCATTTATAGAATATTCGAAAATCATTGTTTCAATGAAATATCCTTTGCCCCAATGCCTCCGTTTTACTTCTTTAATAGCAGCGCTTTTTATTTTATAATCCTTATTCCAATTATTAGAATTACAGCTATATATAGCTGTTAAGGTGAAGAAAATAAGTAATATAACAATGAGCCTCATCTATTTGTAGTATTGTTGATTTTTTAATTTATTAGTTCAAATTTAAACCATTTGTTCCATGTCAGTTTGAGCAGAGTTTGTAAAGTCAATTATAAGGATGCCAAATATCACAAACAACAGCCTAGAACTGAATTAATGCGGCCTTTAAAATGGCTTAAATAAGGTCATTTTTATCAAGATTTGGACTTGTGCAACGGATACCAATGTTGTACAGTTTTTTTTCATTAAATCCCTCCATTTTTAGTGGATTCATAAATCATTCTACCATTTACATATTTAAAATAAATCGTTGTCCAATCGCTTAATCCAAGATGAAGGTGTTTTCTTTTCTTCAGCTCCGCATGGTATGGTGTCAAAGTGATTTTAAATTTATCATTCTCAATCGAAAGTGGAGATATTTCAATAAACATCAATTTATTTTTGTTTATTTTAAAATGCTTTTTCCGATTTGCTAGTCCTAAGAATATGATTTTATAACCGTTAATTGAGTCAGGAAGACTGCTCAGGTAATCATTGTATCTTATGTACAAAACATCTTTAAAATCCTTGTCACCATATTTATTGTAGAAAGAATCAATTCCAATAGTGAATTTGTCTATGGCTGTTAAATACAAAGAGTCATTTTCGTCTAATTCCCTGCCGTCTAATGAATAATCAAGGTCTTGACAGAATCCTCCAAAAGGTATAATCGAAATAAGTAAAAAGAGTAAGAGTCTTGTCATTTTAATGTTCGTTAAGATACATGCGTTACAAAGTTAAAGATACATGAGTTACACTAATATTTGATAAACTTTAATTGATGTTTCATTCTCTTTACTTGTTTTCTCGTCAACGAATCCTAAAAATACGCTACTATAATACTATCCCCAATACCATTTCTTTTGTTTTATAAACCTTCTTGTTTTTCCTTTAAAGATATTGTTATTAAACCTAAAATTTGAAGCCCCACCGAAGGGCTCTGTTTTAGGTTACGACTTGAACCTTCATGTCTGTATCGCAATCAAAATCAATTTTTTTTCTGGAAATGGACTGGTAAAATAAATAAGCATCTCAACTCTTCTTGTTTTCAAAAACTTAAGGGATTAATTATTAAAACCCGAATCATCTTTTGATTCCAAGAAGGCAATCTTTGAAAATCGTTTTATCCCAAGGTATTTACTTCGTCAAACCTCTTGCCGGCGGTCAGGCACAATATTCATTTTTAGCCTATCGGCAAAACAGCTTGCCCGCCGTGGAGGGAAACTTAGTTATTAGCATTAGTTTTCTATTTTCTTTTTATAGTCTTGTATTTCCTCATATTTGGTGATACCAAGGAGATCAGTCAATCGTAAAAATGACATAAGGTTCATATTAAATGAATACTCTAAAAATGGCTTTAGATATTTCTGTTGATCTTCATACATCCTTTGAAACTGGATGCTTCTTGTGGTACCATCTATGTAATTTAATTTTAAGAAATTATTTGTCCCATTTTCTCTCCAAGGTTCAATTATTGGAGTATTATGATGAATAAATTCAGAATAGTATGATCCAAATTCAAAATCGAGTTTTGTCAAATCCTTTAAATCAATTTCTTCATTATTAATTTTTAATCCATTATCGTTAAAATATATCCAACCTTCGAGTCTCCCGTGATAAGGTCTAATTTTTCCTCTGACTATCGCAGCTCGAAGAAAGAATAAAAAAAGGCCAACAAACATAACTATCGCAATAGTTTTAGTAGAAACAAAGCCAACAGAGAAATAGTCAAAAAGATAAGTCAGTACTGCCAATCCGATAATAGAAACCAATACGATGTTTGTAATTGGGATAGGTCTATGTTTCTTAGGAATAAATATTTGAAATTTTAAGTTCATTCTAATTAATGCTAACTCCAATATATGTGGTCGTGTGCCACCTTTCATTTGTCACTACTAAAATAGCGCTTTTTTGTTTCCTTCAAGTTCCGGTAAAGCTTAGCAAAGAACTTAACGCAATAGAAGAAGCCGAGCCTGCGCGAGTCTGGTGAAATAACTTCTGGCAAGCACGACCAATCCATCCAAGAAATACAAAACAAAAAAAGCGCGGTAAGACGCACATTCTTTCAGATAAGCAGTGAAGCACATGTCACATACATGTTGTGTGTGCCTTGAATATGGTAAATACAAAATAAGTTCTTTTAAATATTGAATTTAATCTAAAAGGTTGCCTGACCTCTTTTGATGGTTATTGAATCGTCCCGCAGAAGGCAGGATGGTGTGAGAGGCGAACTCCGTCCCTATTAAGGGGCGGAGCCGTTTACTCGATTGTAGCACGTTGATTTTTTGTCAATCAGGTTAATAATATTTCAGCAGGTATTTTTAATCCTTTGTAAAGTGATTTAATCATTCCTAATGTCAGTTTTCTTTTTTTATTAAGAATCTCACTCACTCTACTTTGACTGCCCAAATATTTTACCATATCCGAATTTGTCATACCCATCTGCTCCATGCGAAATTTAATCGCATCAATTGGGTCTGGAGGAGCTATAGGATAATGTTTCATTTCGTATGACTCAACTAAGGTCACCAATAAATCAAGCTCGTCACCATCTGGGGTATCTTTTTTTGCTCCCCACAATTCTTCAATCCTGCTCATGGCTGAATTATAATCTTGTTCTGTTTTAATTGGTCGTATCTCCATAATCAAATCGTTTTTGCATCAATTTTATCATATTGTTTATGTGTTCCAATAAATCTTATGAAAATCACCTGGAATTCATAATCTATGGCAACTACTAATCTGTAATCATTGCCTTTAATATTAAAAACTACTCTTCCTTCACCAACAATACTTGCGTTTTTATATTGTCTTTTTAGTTCATTGGAATTTTTCCAATCCGCTATTATTGCATCGTGATACCAAGCTCTCAATGAAACCTCAGAATCTGAGAATTCTGGTTTTTCAAAAAACTCTCTTAAAGTTCTAAAAGCAATAATTCTCATTATGCAAATATACAAAAACCAATCAATATTTCCCAATTTGGGATATTTTGCTTTATTGGCATGTTAACTGTGTTCTACAACGTTCCGGCTATGCGCAGTGCGGATTTTGGAACATCGTACTTGTCCACCGCCACCAACGGTAGCCAAAGCTGCGTTTTGCGTTTATAAATTTAAACAACTTAAACGTCAAAGCGGAGCTTTGGCGGGCTAAAAGCACCGACCTTTCGTTTATCTCGTCAACCCGCATTGCGTATAGGTTTTGTGTGTGCCTTGAATGGTAAATATAGTTCTTTTACATGAATGTCCCAAAGGGTGAAAGTCCCGAATGCGCGGTGGTAACGCTCCGAAGCAAAGCAAGTGGCAAGGTTGCTAACCGTGAGGTTTAGACTGAAGTAAGCCAGACTGCGTAAACTGTACTGACGAACAGGAATTGGATATGAGGCTATTAGATTGGATGAGTAAGCACATCATTGCGAAGTCCTAAACTGTGAAAGCAGAGATAATCGAAATAGTAGATCCAGCAGACATAGTTTAAAGGATATTTATCTTACCGAGGGAGATCTCTGTAGCTACGTGTAGCAGAACAGAGAAGTCAGCCGAGGTCATAGTACCTATGGAAATGAGCCACGCCAAAGCGTGGAGGTCTCACGATTAGGGAAGGACTGAATGTAACCCTTCTTGAAATTAGATTAGGAGCATTGATTTTCATTATTGGGTGACCGATTCCCTAGAAAATCTGTAGCCTTATCATAAAATAGAGAATAGTTTTAGTCGGTGTAAAGAGCGATTAGAAAGATGGGTTACAAACCGCCGTATACGAGACCCGTACGTACGGTGGTGTGAGAGGTGAACTCCGACTAATCCCGCAGGATTAGTCGGAGCCATCTACTCGATTGGCAGTATGTGCTTTTATTTTTTTTCATTTTGAGATTTCAAAGTCCAATTGAATAAGGCGCTAAGTCCAATTAGTATTGGTAGTGCTATCCAAGCTGTAAATGCTAATTCAAGTCCATTTTGTCCGTCCGAAACATAGCAAAGAGTTTGTCCACTCGTGAAGAACAGAGCTAAACTGGCTTGAATGAATATGTATTCAATTAGATTAAAGAAGGTCAGTCGAGTTTTTAAATTCTCACGCTTATTTTCTGTGAAAGTCTTTAAGTGTCGGTAGAAAAGTATCGGTAGAATCAGTCCACCAATAATTGTAATTGACCAAAGAACCGACCAAGCATTATGGCACTCAAGTCCAAAATAAGAAAGTAACATCTGAAAACTGAGAATTCCAATCGCTGTAAACCCTGGTATAAAAAGTCCAACCGCTGAAAAAATCAGAGTTGGTTTTAGGAGGTCAGGTCTTCTATGTTTCAAATTTTCCGTCAATGTTTCTTGTGCATTTTTGCATTACTGCCAACGCCCATATAAGAAGCGTAGGGCGATAAGTAAAGATACAATTTGCGGTTTACTAATTAACAAAATCGCTTTGGTATTTTTTAACTTATTCTTATTTCAAAAATCGCCAAAGCGATTTTGTGGAGTTTCAGATAAACACAAAAATCTCGTAACCTGCTGACGCCCTATGATTTTTATATAATGTGTGTGCCTTGAATGGTAAATATAAATAAGTTCTTTTAAATATTGAATTTAATCCAAAGGGTGTAAGTCCCTTATACGCCCCGAGTAACGTTGGGGAAGTATTAGTAAGACGCAAGCTTGTTAAG